>JAZGFI010000040.1:0-5979 GCA_036479435.1 Planctomycetota bacterium
GACTCGGAAGCCTTCGGGCAAAGAGGCTCACGACGAGGGAACTCGGCGTGGGCCTCACTTACTTGAAGGCCAACAGCGGCCTCAAATAGCGCGATGCTGGGAGCCTCAAGATGCGTGGGTGCTTACACTCAAGGCCTCGCACAAACTACTGCACAAGTTCCTTAAGACCCAAAAATCAACCTAAGCAACTCAAAAAAACGGCCGCGCAACGTCGTAACGTCGTGCGGCCGCAGCTTGAGGCAAGAAGACTCGCGGATTCACCGCAAAGTCAATTCTTGAGTTGGAGCTTAGAAGCCCGCGATTCCGAAATTCACACTAAGTGTATCGCCGGGGCCGACTCCATTGCCGATAGCTGACACAGTAAGGCCGCTCGCAGATCCGTAGCTGTCAACTCCGCCCCCGATCTCAAACTCGAGTCCATGGGAAAACTTGAGATAGTCGTTGGGGAAGACTTCCGGGTTGTAGAGGGCAGCTTGAACAAAAACCCTGTACCCGACCAGAGCTTGAATGTTAGGGATCTCAAGGGTCGGAAGGTTTGCGAGCGTCATGGGCTTCACCAAGAGTGGATTGACCAAAAGCATGTCGCCTCCGATAGGAGTCATGGCGGCTTCAAGCCCGATGATCAAAAAACACTCCACGACTTCGATCTCAATCGTGCAACTTCCGGTGACGCCAAGGTCATCAACCAGTTCGTAGGTGAAGCGCCAGCAGCTGATTTGCGAGTTGTCCGGCGTCCAGTCGAAGGTCAAAGAAGCTGGTTGACCCGTGACCGGAATCGGGCTGTTGAGCGTCGCATTGCTGGGGAACGTCGTAGCGGAGAATGCCGCGGCGCAAGTCGTTTGCGAAGGTGTTCTTTCCACGGTCACTCCCGTAATAGTGACCGTTTGGCCCACGCCTCCGTGGCTGGCTTGAGCGATGACGGGATGTGAAATTGGGCTTCCAATCATGACCGTTTGGGTGCCATTGTTCAGCTCCAACGAAGGAGTAGGCGCAACGCAGGTCGGCGTAACCGGCACGGTCCAAGTTTTTGAAACGACGTTAGAGACCGATGGCATTCCCGAGGAACCGTCAACAAAACTGGCTTGGATGGTGTCGACCCCGGCCATCGAACCGGCGTAGGAGAAAGTCGCCATTCCGTTGGAGTCTGTCGTCACCATGCCGGTGACACCCGTGTTCGGGCCCGTCAAGACCGTGAAGGTCACCGTGGTGCCAACCACAGGGACCGGTCCAGGTGTTTGCGTAACGGTTGCGGTCACGGAGTGAGACTGACCGGTCGGGCAGGTCGAAGAAATCGGTCCCAATGAGATGTTGCCCACGCCTGAAGGCGGAGCAAAACCGGAGCAAATGCGCACAATGCTGTTGTTGAAACTCACCGTACCGTCAGCGAATCGGGTGCTGTCTTGGGTGAGGTAAAGGCATCCGTCGGGACCCACTTGACTGAGGTCACCCCGAAATCCACCGGAGGCAAATTCACTGACGCTTGGAGCCTGCGTGAAGTCGTTCGTCGGAAAATCCAGTCGAGACATGGTGCCATCTAAGTTGATGGTGACCACGAACTGCGGGGATGCCGCGCGAAAGGCGATGCCATCGGGTTCGTGGCCTAAAGCGATATTTTGCACAAGTGCGCCGGACGAGTCGATGATGGAAACTGCATCTATAGTGCGATTGGCGCAAAAAAGGAAGTTGCCCGTGGGATCAAAAAAGATCCCATCGATGAAGGCACCCTGTATCGCAGTTGAGAAAACAGATGAAGTAGTGAACGCCGCGTCGACCTCGTTGATGTCGCCGCCACTTCCGACGTAAAACAGATTTCCCGTCACGGGGTGAGTCGCGATGCCCAGAGCATTGCCGCCCGGGCCGAATGGCCCTCCCGCGGGCAATCCAGTCGATGCATCTTGACGGGTCACACCTTGGTTGGTGTTTGAATACATGTTGCCATCAGGGTTATTGGTCAACCCACAGCCCGTGTTGCTTCCGGTTGTCCCCACTAGAGTGTGGACCGTGCTGCCCGAGACTATTGATGTTGCCTGCAAGTCGAATCGCCTGAGGTTGCCATTTGCGAATGCGCAGTTCGTAACCCAGACATCGCCATCAGGGGCAAAAGCCACACCGCCCATGAAACCGGAAGCGGACCCAAAAACTTCTTGTGTGAAATTCGAATCGAGAGTCAAAAAAGACTGCCCTTGGCCAAAAACGCTGGCTGATATTGCCGCAACCAAGATTGCTAACAACGCAATGCGGTTCATCTGTGTTTTTCCTATATTCAAAAGTAGGTGATGCTGTACACCGAGTGGTCCGCAACGATATGCGCCAACCGCAATGTTGTCCAGCAAATAATTACACTTCCTCAGGCTTTAGCGAGGAGGCCTGAGACATGAGACTATGCCTACAACTCCGGCCAATCGACGCTCGCCTTAACTATTACTTAGCAAAAACTTCACGGCATGTGGAAGACTGAAACTGACCGTAGCGGCAAGCTCAACCGAGTTATTGCCAAGAGTTGTGTTTCAGAATCTGACGTCAGGCGGCGTCCTTCTCCTGAATTTCACCATCGACGAGTTTGAATCCATCGATGAGCTTGGCGATCATCTCATGTCCGTTCAGTCGCCTCCATCTTTTTTCAGCGCTCAATGCGAGCTTGAAGACCATGCTGAGGCAGGCTTTTCGTGAGCCAGATCCCTTGGTGCGTCGATGCCGCAATCTGACCGTGGCGAAAGTTGACTCGATTGGGTTCGTGGTCCTCAGGTGCAGCCAGTGCTCAGCTGGGAAGTCGTAGAAAGCCAGGAGCACATCCCGATCTTTGGCCAGGCATTCCGTCGCCTTGGGATACTTGGCCTTTTACTTCGCCAAGAAGTGATCGAAGGCTCTGTCGGCATCGGCCTTGTTCTCTGCCATCCAAATTTCGTGGAGGTCCGCTTTCGCTTTCTTCTGCACGGATTTCGGCAGCTTGTTGAGGACATTTGCCATTTTGTGCACCCAGCATCGTTGCTCGCGAGCCTCGGGGAATACCTTTCTCACCGCGGCCCAGAAACCCAAAGCGCCGACTCCCACACAGATCTTTGGCGATGTCTTCAGCCCTCGGTGTTTCAACTCAATTAAGAGCTCTGACCAGCTTTTCTCGCTCTCGCGGTAGCCATCAGTGATGCCGATCAGTTCCTTTTTACCATCGGCCGTAGCGCCCATCAGCACCAAGATACACTGCCTTTCCTCTTCGAGCCGGATGTTGAAATGGATGCCATCCGCCCAGATGTAGACGTACTCTTGCTCCGAAAGGTCTCGTTTGCTCCAGGTATCGTGCTCGTCGGCCCAAACCGAAACCAAGCGTGTTAGCGTTGCCCCGGCGGTCCGAACCGAGAATGGCTTGCAAGGCCTCTTGGAAGCCACCAGTCGATACCCCCTTAAGGTAAAGCCAGGGCAACAGCTCCTCGATGTTTTTCGATCGCCTCAAGTACGGCGGCAAAATCTTGGAGTTGAAAACGACAGAGTCTTCGGCTTCTTTTCCCCGACGGTCCCTGACTCGGGGTTGCTGGACCTCAAGCTGCCCGGCCCCGGTCGTGACCTTGCGACAGGGCAGGCGGCCATTGCGAACGACCTGGCGATGCCCGTCGCCATCGACGACACCTTGGTACCGAATGACGAACTCGTCCACCTCCGATTCAAGCATCGTTTGGAGCATCCTCTGGGCGCCCTCACGGGCGATCTCATCTAACTGGCTGCGGAAGTCAGCGACCTCTGCTACGGTTTCTTCAAGCACGGCGTGTCCTTTCAGCCCACTTTGGGCGTTTCGGTTTTCAACTAACCGAGAGGATACGCCGCCTTTCGTACAGCCGGTCCGAAACACAACTTTTGGTCATAACTCCTACAAAGATCCGGACTGACGGTGGAAGATTCATCATGACCGTAAGACCCCAAGCAAGCGAGAAAGTTCCTTGGGATCAAAGCCGTTGCTCACGCTAAGTTGAAGCGATCCCTCCAACTCAATCTTGAACACTGACCCCGCGCCGCCACCACGCAGATCCGCGGCGTCTAACTTCACCGCAACAAAAGGTGAGCCCTTAGTTTTTGGCTTTGACCTAGCAGGCTTGACGGACAATCGATTGCGCCAGTAGATCAGCCGCGAGTAGCCAACTTCAGTCCTTGAGGCGTACGCCCTCAGGGATTCAACTTTCGGATCGAAACCAGCCAACGCCGCCCGCATCTCAACTTCCACGCTCTTCATTGCGATCACTCCTCAGGAACAAAAGAGGAGGTATCTTGTGCCATGGTAGCGCGACAAAAAGATGGGGTTCACCGGACAATTACTCTGCGCCTTGAGATGAGACGGAAACTCGAAAGTGGCCGATCAGATGAGTGGTCCCGTAGAGCTGGGCGAGCTTCAAGCGAATGACGGGGTACTTGTTGCTGTCGAGGGTCTCGGCGAGCTCAACGACAAGACGGTGGTCCAGCCCAACGCCCGTACCGATGGCCCATCCGGTCTTGGGGTTGCCGTCAATCGCCCCTTACGGTGGCCACCCGGGCTTGCCGGTTTGGAAAAAGTCGGCGCTGGCGCGTTTCAGGCTCAGCTTTCGAGGGGGTGATGCGGAAGTCGCCGCGACGGCTTCGATTTCAAGTTCGTTAAGCACAAAGTTTTGGTGCTGGCTGCGCGCGGACCCGCCCCCGGGAAGGCTTTTGTGGGTCAAGACGTCGAGCCGCAGTCGCTTCAGTTTTCCTTTCGGCAACTTCAACTCAACGAAGTAGGTGTCGGCGCTGGGCACCTTACCGCTAGCTAAAATGGAGCCGTCTTCTAAGATCTTGAGTGTCGTGCCTTTTTCGGCGCTCGCCTGAACCGGATGCAGGGTCTGCCAACTTTCTGATTCAGTTCGCTGCTCGACCGCGAGGTCTGCAAACTCCGAAGCGAGTGGCTCGGTCCAGGTCGAAAGCGTGGTCTCGATCGCGGCCAGCTCAAGTTTATCTTTTCGTTCCTGCTCGACTTCTTTGGGAGAGGGCACCGAAATCTGAGGTTCGTAGGAAGGGCCGATGTCGGTCGTGGAATTGAAATAGGCGAAGAACTTGAAGTAGTCTTCGTGCGTTATCGAGTCGAACTTGTGCGTGTGGCACTGAGCGCAAGCCATCGTGAGGCCCAACCACACCGTGGCGGTGGTGTTGGTGCGGTCGACAACGGCGGCCACCCGCGCTTCCTCGGGGTCAATCCCACCTTCGGCGTTGATCATCGTGTTGCGATGAAAACCGGTCGCGATGAGTTGTTCCTCGTCGGGGTTGGGGAGCAGATCTCCCGCCAACTGTTCGATCGTAAATCGATCGAATCCCATGTCGTCGTTGAAGGCCGCAATGACCCAGTCACGGTAACGCCACATCACACGGCGATGGTCTTTTTCGAAGCCGTTGGTGTCGGCATAGCGTGCCAGATCGAGCCAAGGCCTAGCTTGCCGCTCGCCATAGTGCGGTGACGCCAACAAGCGGTCGACCAGTTTTTCGTAGGCCCAAGGCGAAGGGTCGGCGACAAAGTCTTTGACTTGTTGAGGCGACGGCGGCAGACCGATGAGGTCGAGTGCAAGTCGGCGGATGAGCGTGGCGCGGTCGGCGGCAGGAGCGGGCGCTAAGCCCTCAGTCTCTAAGCGGTCCAACACGAACAAATCGATGGTGTTCTGGGCCCAGGTGAGGTTTTTGGGTTGGGGGAGATCTGGAGCCTGCGGGGTTTTGTAGGAGCAGTGTTTTTTCGAGAGTTCGTCCTGTTGTTCTTGGGCGGGGCAAGCTGAGTGCAAGGGGCCCAGGGCCACCAGGGCAAGGCCCAGGCCAAAAAAGAAGCTCGGCATCTGAAGATGCCGAATGGGGATTCTGAAGAACGCGGTCATCTGTAGACGGCGGTTGATACCTGCGCATAGATGGCGCTTTGCGCGCATGACCGCCGCGTTTATGGTCCGCGTTAACTGGGCACCGAGTTTTCAGTTGGCGTTGGGTTGAGGCGCAGGCGGCCTTGGT
>JAZGFI010000041.1:0-6867 GCA_036479435.1 Planctomycetota bacterium
GACTCGGAAGCCTTCGGGCAAAGAGGCTCACGACGAGGGAACTCGGCGTGGGCCTCACTTACTTGAAGGCCAACAGCGGCCTCAAATAGCGCGATGCTGGGAGCCTCAAGATGCGTGGGTGCTTACAACTAAGGTCCCGGTTACGCTCGAATACAAATAGAGGATGTTCCCTTGCTCGGTAACGCCCAAATCGGGAAGTCCGTCGCCGTCAATGTCTCCAACATCGAAGAAATTGTCGCCAAATTGAGTCTGCCCAAAAACTGGTGGAATTGGAGTCAGCAAGGTTCGAATTAGACTGCCATCGACACCTGAGTAGAGATCAATAACTGAGCTCATGAGGCCTGCACCGAGCAATCCGACTCGAGCTGCGATATCCCGCACTCCATCGGAGTTTTGATCATGAACCGATTTAGCGGATCTTCCGAGACTATTATTGGGACCCTGCGTAATCGTGTAGAGGAGTAGGCCGTTGCTTCCGGAGTAGGCGCGAATTTTTCCGGTGCCAACAGCCAGTGAACCTGAACCAATTGCCAAGTCCGGAATGCCATCGCCGTTGACATCGCCGAGACCGTCGAGAGACACACCGAAGAATTCTTGGGGGGCACCATCCAAGACCAGCAGCACCGTTGAGTCGGCGCCCGAATAGATACGCACTCTGCCTTCATTCGACCCGTAGTTTGGCGAAGACACAACGAAGTCATCACAGCCATCTTGATTGATGTCGCCACGGAGCGGTGCCAAGACGGCTCCGAAAGTCTCTCCGATACCGGGCGAGGGGATGTCATGAATCACCACTCCGCTTTCGCCAGAATAGACCTTGACTCGTCCTCCGCCTGGCACCAATGAGCCGGGTCCGGTGAATCGATCCGTCGTTCCGAAATCTTCGACACCGTCGTTGTCGACGTCGCCCAAAAAAGCGATGACACCGCCGAAACCAGGGCCGGAGTTGGCCTGCGGAATTGTCGATCGGACTGGCAGGCCCTGACTTCGGGACAAGCCCGCACAAGCCACTGAAGCCAATCCGAAAATGAACAGAACGCGTATGAGTCTCAATGGTACACCTCGTGAGCGATGGTTGGAGCCGAACATTCTGCCGTCATGGTAGTGGTTTAGTACCGTCATCACGAAGTTTATCGACAATGCTGCGCAGAATGTTCTGCGGTGGATTGGGAGCGTGGTGCCTACCGTGCCGAAGGAAATTTCGAGGCCCAAGGGTGCAAAGTGCGGACCGTCAATGAAAACTCCACGGCCTGAAGAGATCCGGCGACAGGCCGCAATGCGACCCAATTCATGTTCATATGGCACGAACTTGCTTGAGGGCCCACTATGCCGCTCGTCAAGAGCGCGGCCTGTGAATCACCGTACGTCGTTCGCTCCCCGAACGAGATCAAGCGGCTCAAGGAAGTCCCGATTTAGACGATGAGGAGGCGAACGCGATGCGTGCTTGGCTCGTTGCGTCGAAGCTTTGACTTGTCAGCGGGTCGTGATGCGATAAGAAAAGACGATAGAAGGTTTCATCTTGGTGCTCGGGTAGGATCGGGTTCGAACGCAGCCAATCTAAAATCAATGGCTGCACGTTGATGGGCCTTTTCCGGAGGACAAGGGATGTCTCGAATCTTGGTCGCTATTGTCGTTTCGCTGCTCTGGGCAACGCCGCCGCTGGCGGCGCAGAATTCTGGCGATTTCAACGACATCGTTGTTTTTGGCGATAGCCTCTCTGACCAGGGCGATCTTTCTGCCGCGACACTTGGGCTGATTCCGGGCGCTCCCTACTTCAACGGGCGATTTTCAGATGGGCCGGTTTGGGTCGAGACCGTCGCGGCCGGTTTAGGGCTCGCCACTATGGCGAACGGTGCCGATTTTTCGGTTTTGAACGGCAACAACCACGCTTTTGCGTCGGCCCGAGTTGAGCGTACTCAGAACCTGTTCTTCTTTTCGATACCGAGCGTAAGACTCCAGATAAGTTCCTACTTGGCCGCGGTCGCAGCGCCGCCCGGTGCCGAGACTCTCTACGTCGTCAGTGGCGGGGGGAACGACATTCGCGATGCTCTCAATCCCGGCTTCGCCTTGGGCGGCTTGACTCAACTGCAACATGTTGCCTTCGTCGCTGAGGAACTCGCGTCCGGAGTCCAGGACTTAGTAGATGGTGGAGCCCGCTATGTTTTGGTGGCCAATTCACCCGACATCGGGATTACCCCGGAGTCCTTGATCGTCAACAACAATGCGGCGCTCGCAACGGTTCTTTCCGATCATTTCCAAGTGGAGCTTTCCCTTCACCTCGATGTGATCCGCGCGACAGAGGACGTCTGCATTGTCGAGTTGGACTTCTACGGTTTGACGCAGGATATCTTCGACGATGCGCTGAATCAGGGTGGGGCGACTTACGGTTTGACCAATGGGACGACGCCGATCTTTGCTGGATTTGCGGGCTCGCCGGGTGCCAGCCCCGCGATTTCGTTGTTTTCGGATGATCTTCATCCCTCCGCAGTCGCGCATGTGATCACCGCCGATGAAGCGCTCGCCACCATGGCGGAAGTCATGTTGCCCGGTTCCAATGAGGATTTCGACTTCGAACTTCGAGTGGATGGGCTGCGGCCTCCAGCGGCCTGCGCCGCCTACGCCGCGCCGGGCCAAACGCTCGCCTTGACTTTTCTGAGCCCTGGCGGAAGCGAAGTTGGATCGGTTACCACTTTGTTGGGTCAGGCTTTCCCGGTGGGCGTCCCGCCCGCATCACCGCTCGCTTTTCCCGAGCTTCACGTCAACCAGTTCGGCGCGGTTAGCCTCGGAGTGTTCGGCGTCTTTACGAACGGCACCACCCTCAATGTTCCCGTCATGCCGGGGCTCTCCGGGACCCATCTTCACCTTCAAGCCATCGTCTCTTCCGCCAACGCTGCCAACGGGTTCTTTTTGGCATCGGATGCTTGGCATCTCGTGCTGTTGTAAGAGAAGGTAACCAGGGGCGGTCGTGCGGGCTTTCCGTTTCGCGGGCTGTTATGAATGACGAGCTTGGATGTCGCGTGACTTTTCCGGTCGAGTCCTTTGCAGCCAGGGCCCAGACGATCGTGCGTGCATCTTCGCAATGTGTTTGAGGCCACTTCTCTTCGCACCTGCTAACGGCAAGCAAGAGTCTGTCGTTGTGGTCGCCTTTTGCGAGGATGGAAGGGCTTGAGCCTTGTTGTCAGACTCGGTCGCGATGTCTTTGATAGTTGGCCCGCATAGCTAAGGCTGCGATGCTGAAGATGAGGAAATTGATGAGCGGTCGACGGCGAAGCCCGATCTTCGCGAGCGTAGTCCTGTTGCTCGCGGGCGCTTGCATCGCGCCTTTTGCAGCTGGTGGATTCCTCATTGATGACTGGTATATCCTCTCGAAACTCGCAGTGGGTTCGAACCCCTTGGCCCCGAGTCTCAACCCATGGCGCCATTTTCTTGTGCCTTTCGAGAGCCGACAAGATATCTACCGACCGATTATCGGCGTTGCCTACTGGTGGGACTGGCAACTTTATGGGTCGAACCCCGTCGGCTATCACATCACAAATCTTGTCTTCCATTTGGCCGGGGGCGCGCTGCTCTTTGGACTCGTCCGCCGCCTTCGCCCAGGAGACTCGCCAATCATTGCCGCGGGAGCCGCGCTGTATTTCTTGACTTTTCCCGGACAAGTTGAGTCTATCGCTTGGATTGCAGCGCGTACCGAGTCAATGAGCTGGTGTTTCGGTGCGGTCGCCCTCCACATGAAGCTAAGAAGTCCCCGCGAAGTATGGGGCTCTTCAGTTTTGTTGCTCTTGTCCGTTCTATGTAAGGAATCTGCTGTCGTTTTTGGATGGCTGTTGCTGGTCCTCACACTCTGGCCCGATTCAAGGCCGGGAGATTTGAGAGAGAGATTTACCCTCCGCTTGCGCCGAGCCATCGGTCTTGCGGCTGCGGGGATCACCTATCTTGCCCTACGTTTGATCGTCTTTGGCGGGCTTGGGCTTAGGTACGCCATGAGAGAGTCCCTCTTAGACCGTATGGGGCCAGACCCCATAATGCGAATTTGGGATTCAGCCAAAAACGGATTGCTTCCGCTCCCACCGGACCTTGTGGACCCAAGGTCTACTCTTGGGCTTGCGATTCATCTGGTTTGGGCCGCGGTTTTGTGCGCCGCCGTTTTCGGTGTTGTGGCGGCATGGCGGGCCCGGGAGTGGCGCTGGGTCGTGATGGTATTAGCGTTGTTGTTCTTGCCCTTCATGATCGGCGTGATGGCGAACCCAATCAACTCGGATCTGCGTAACTCGCGTGCTCTCTATACCCCGGTGGCGGCGATTTCTCTGATGTTGGCTCGGGCCTTGTCCGTCCGAAAATGGCCCGTGACGCTCTCAGTTGTGTTGGCCATTGTTGCCTGCTTGATGTTGGTAACCGTGGTTGGATATCGCTATGTCGAGAGTTCTAGGGCCGTGACGCGCAGCGCCGAATCCCTTCGAAGCCAGGTGAGATTACTGCCCTCAGAAAAGACCGTGGCCGTGCTGCATGGCGTTCGCCAAGAGAAATACTACGGGGGTGTCGTCGCTTTACTGGTGAGCCTCCCATACTGTTTGAGGCCACCATTTACCGAGCGCAGTTTCGACGTTGAATTTGTACTGGGACCCAAAGATGGGGTTCGAGGGGGGCCCTTGGCCGATTGGCGCCAGTTCGATGTGAGATCTATGGCCAAGCGTGTGTTTTTTGTCGCGCACCGCGGCGATGAAGGCACCCAGAGTTTTCGCCTTTTGAGGCCTATTGTCAATGAACCGTTGGCTCCGGAGCCAGTCTTGATCCAACCGAAGAGTCGCGGGCGCCTCGTATTTCGCAAGACCGCAGACGGAGGTCGGGAGATCGAGTTTAGGTTCAGCACATCTCGGCGGGCCGAGGGGCTGCAATGGAAACTCATTGTCTTGGATGCAAAGGGCGTGATGATCGAGCACATTATTCCTGAGGTGAATTTGCACTATCGTCGGAGTGGGGATCAAGCCATGTGGGTAGCTCGGCTACCTATCTCAGCCGCAGCATTGAAAGAAGTAAGTCAGGGAGAGCGACTCGCTTGGACTGTTTATGGCCTGAGAAACGGCAAGCCTATGACGGCAGCGCCGGAGATAGTGTTCTTCGACGCAGATATTTGACTGATTGCGATGACTGTAGATTGCGATTGCTGCGCCGATTAGTGAGCCAGGGAAGCAAATGTCGCGACGGCCGCAATGAAGAAGCCGCAGGATCGAGTGTTAGGGAATGAACTCGCGGCAGGTCGCGCAAATGGAGATCTCGTCAGCGCGACCGTCTTCGTGCAGCTTGCGAAAGTGCTGGGCCTTGTCGCCGGTCCAGATCTCCGAGATCGTTTGGTCGTTCGCGTTGCCGATGTCCATTTCACAATCGTAGTCGTAGCAGCACGGCGTTGACCGCCCGTCGTAGTAAACCTGCATGGTTTTGAAAAGCATGCGGCAGGGTTTGCGCTCTTCTTTGGCGATGTCTTTGATGACCGCGGTTGCCGCATCGACTTCGGCATCGACCCGTTTGTCTTCGACCGAGGAACTCCAGGTCTGGTAGGTCGAGAAAGCGATCTCGTCACCCTCTTCGAGAAAGGGCTGCCAGCGCGCCTTGTAGTTTTCGACGTCGTCCGCGGTCTCGGTCATCTTGATCATGCGCAGGATGACGCGCGGAAGCTTGGCGCCCTTTTCCGTGCGGATGCGGAAGAAGCGCTCGACGTTTTCTACGACTTCTTCGTAGTTCGCCTTGACGCGTATCTTCTCGTAGGTCTCTTTGTCGGTGCCGTCGAGCGAGATGTTGATAAAGGCAATGCCGGAGTCAATGATCTCCGAGCAGTTCTTTTCGTTGAGATAAGTGCCGTTGCTCACGATCATGGTGAGTTCGACTCCGACCTCGCCAAGGTAGGACAACATCCGCGTGAATTCGGGGTGGATCAGGGACTCGCCAAAGCCCTGGGGCAAGAAGATGGTTTTTGGTCTGCCAGCGGCCTCGTCGGCGATCTTTTTGAAGAGATCCCAATCGAGGTTGCCGTACCCGCGATTAGCGATTTCGCGGGGGCACATTGGACAACGCAGGTTGCAATGGTTGGTGACTTCGACGCCGAGGCCGGCCGGAAAATCACCGACCTCAAAGTCTTTGAAGGCCTCGGCGTAGATTTGGTCGAGGTTGCTCATGCTGTTCCCTGCGTTCTTGGCATCACGGTACCCGAGTCTACGGGCTCCCCAACTCTATCGTCAGTTCAAAGGGCTCGAAAGAGGGTGATTCGCAAGACTTGAGCCATGAGAGGCCTATAGTGTTCTCATGACTCGCCAAACGGTGCTTAGAACCCGGGGCAAGAAAGCCAACGCGTTTGGACTTCCTCCCTGTCCCGGGTGATGATCGGAATCCTGACGGCCTCCTGGACGGCGTCCAGGAGTGTGTCCTCCCCGCTATGGGCTGCATTGCGTTGCTCTGAATTGCTCTGGTGATGGTCCGAGAAGTCTCTTCATGCGGTCAATGATTCCTCTGCTCTTGTCGTTTTCGGTGCTCCTTGCCTCCGCCCGGGGCCAAGGCCCGGCTCGACAATCGGATGTTAAGGCAAAGAAAGATCTTGCCGCGCTCGCGCTCCAGTTTTGGAAAGCGAGGCCACGCCTCACTACTTCAAGTCGATGAAGAAGACCATCGGGAAAACGGGACGTGACAATCATGTCGAAGCAGCGCCGACACTTTTCCGACCACCGTTGTTTGGGAGTTCGCATGGGTTCCCTACTGTAAGCACCCACGCATCTTGAGGTCCCCAGCATCGCGCTATTTGAGGCCGCTGTTGGCCTTCAAGTAAGTGAGGCCCACGCCGAGTTCCCTCGTCGTGAGCCTCTTAGCCCGAAGGCTTCCGAG
>JAZGFI010000042.1:0-45183 GCA_036479435.1 Planctomycetota bacterium
CCTCCTGCGACAACGCGCTTCCACTGATGCCTTCGGGGCCAGCCATGCGCTGAATCATCCGCTCTCGAAATCCTTGGTTGTAAGACGGCAAAACTCGTTCTCCGCCGCCCCCTATCCAGATTCGCAAATTTTCGCCCTCATGAGGGCGGCCCGCCTGCGGCGGACTGGGAAGAACCCACCAAAGAGCTACGCTCTTCGGCGGGGCCCTAACTCAAGCGGCAACTACTCTGACACCGGGGGGTTACAGCTTCAACGCGCAACTCGTGTGGCTGATCATGTTTTTCATGTGGGCGTTCATGTCACCCCTTGCGGTGCTTGCCATCATCCGTGGTACTCATGACCGTGGCCACGTAATACCGCCCGAGGAGTCACGCCTTGTCTTTCTGCTTTGCATGGCCGCCTGTGGCCTTGGAATGATCTCAACCCTGGTGATCAGCACCACCTTCGGATCATGGAAGGCAAAACTCATGGCCGCGCCGAGTGACGGTGAGTTGGACAAGGAACCAAGTTGAAGGCGGGTCTCTTCGTCTTGTCCTGCCGATTTATGGGGTCGCCGAAAACGCTGGTGTTGTCGGTCGCGGGGCAAAAGCCGACGATGAGGGCTGAAAGCGGCGAGGCATGGTGTTGTCGTGCGTCCACAGCTCGTCGAGCTGGAGACTGAACCGTTGCGGAGGCAAGCCACAACGCGCACGCGAGCCCCAGCAACGATCGAGATGATATATCTGTCTTATCCGCCGAGAAGGACCTCAAGTCCGTTTGAGTGAGCTCCATTACCTTGCTCAACGGCTTGAAGGTAGACCGTGGAACCGGCGAGAGCCGGTTGAAAGAGCGAAACGAAAAGACGCCACTCACCCATGGCGTCGGTCATTTCTGTGGCCAGGTCCGTGGTACTGAGGTCGATAAAGACCGGGATGCCAAAGACGGTGGTATTGTCCGGCGCCGTGGCGAGGCCGACGAAGAGTAGGGAGAAAGGTGTCGCTCCGGTGAGGGCGAGACGCGGTGCAGTCGGGCTAGTTTCGTAGTCGAGGTCGAGGGGCGTGCCCACGGCGCCGTACTTTCTGGTCCCCATCATCGAGCGTGCGATGGTCAAGGGAGTCCCCGGAAGGGCGGGACCATCAAAGGAGAGAACAAAGTCGTCAAAGCCGTCGCCATTGGTGTCGCCGAGGGCCGTGTCGAATGCCAATTGCGAGTATTGAGCGAGTATGCTGCCGTTGGTTCCTGAGACCAACCTAGTAGCGGACCCGACCTTGGAGGAAAAATCCGGGGTTGAGTCGCCGTTGACGTCTCCCGCGGCACGGATGTTGTCCAAACCTGGGGTGAAGGCAATATCACAGAAACGTCGAATCTCGACGCCAGTTGCGCCGGAGACCAGTGACCAAGCTCCCACCGCGTCGACGGCGATGGTAACGCCGGTGCTCAGGGGAATCATGATGTCGCCGATTCCGTCTTGGTCGGCATCAAAGCCGCCAAATCCGTCTCGGCAGGCGTGGCCGATAACGCCGCAATCATTGAGAAGTCCGGTACCCAGGGTTCCATACACATAGACAGTGGACCAAAGCGAGGCACCAGTGGCACCCGACACGGCACGAAGGTAGCCTCCGTTACCAGAGAACGATCCAAATGGAGATGAGACGAGGGTGCCAGGGCCGCCGCAAGCAAAATCATCGAAGCCGTCGTTGTCGACGTCTCCGAGTCGGGCGAAGGTCTCGCCGAATGCCCACGAGCTCGGATTGGTTTCGAAGACGCTCAAGATCTCGCTGCTGGCGACGATGTCGATGATGCGGACGCGACCGCGACCGAGGTTTGTCCCGTTAATCGTGAAGGGAAGCGCAATGGCGACATCCTGAATGCCGTCACCGTTGACATCCCCGGCCCCATGAATCGAAGCCACATTGAACGAGTCGGCTGCATTCAGATAGAAATTGGAATACACCGTTGCGAAACTGACGCCGTCGTACACCTCAAGCGAGATATCCGGGCCGAACCCAAAAAAGAATGCCGGGCGTCTAAGAATGGCGAAGTCGACAATTCCATCGCCAGTTACGTCGCCCACAAAGTTGAAAGTCTCGATTTCCCAGAAAATGACTCCGGGGCTCGGAGGCGCTACGAAAGTGACATTGGCATTCGCCAGCAAGGCGCCATCGCGGCCGGACACGAATTGGATCTGCTCCACTCCCATGTTGGCATGAACCACCAACAAGTCATTCGCACCATCGCCGTCCCAATCCTGAGTCTCCTGCCCGACCCGTGCCGTGGCATTGATGGGCATGGTGTTGCTGTGGGTCCAGATCTCGTCGAGCTGGGCTTGGGCCGGAGCCCAAGTCATCATGATTGCCGCGATCAAAAAAAGTACCGGTTTCGTCGAGCGAAAGTTCATGGGTGATTCTCCAACTTCTGCTGAATGTGCGAGAGCCAGCCAGGGCTTGGCGCGTCCTGGTGGCCCAATCATGCCTTTTGCCGGTATCCGAAGTCAAGGCAATCGCCTTCAGTGAGACGGTGAGGAAGCTTGAGACCGCGGGCAGGTGAGTAGAACGGCCATGACGGTGATGGCACTCAACATTTCGATGCTTTCGAAGAACTGGAAATGAGCCGATCGCAAGAAGTACCAGCCTTCGTTTTCGAAGAAGAGAAGAACCAGAAACGAAAGGGCGATGCGAACTGCATAGAGAAAGGCGACGGCGGCGACGCTGGGCGCGGTGTTTAGTTCAGCTCGTGGGCGTGATGCGGCATAGGCCGCCAGGGCGATTGCCAAGGGCGCGGTGTGTTGCAGCAAGATGGCCACAAGGGCGAGGTTTAAGTTGACTTTGCCATCGGCGAAAGCAAAGGCGGAGTTCATGTCAAAGGTCGACAACTTGTAGCGGTAGCCCTGCGCAAACCAGTAAAACATCTCGTACAAAAAGACCGTGGTCAACGCGAAGAGGCCCGGTGATTTCAAGCGCGCTAAGGCTACGGCGAGCAAGATGGCTCCGCCGAAAAAGGCGAGGCCAAACATGAGGTTGCCTTCGACAATGAACAAACGATAAAGGCCAAGGAAGAGCACCGCGACTCCGAAGCTGCGTGGAGCCAGGGGATAGGTTGATTTGGGCTCAAGGCGGGGAAGGAAAAACATGCCCACGACAAAAACCCCAAGGGCCGCCCAGCCGAGACTGATGGAATCCCAAGTTCGCGCGAAATAGGCACAGGTGAAAACGATGGCGCCAAAGGCAGATGATAGGACGAGACGACGTTGCGACCCGGGCGCGATGCGTCCGACCAAGACGCCCGCCGCCGACACCGTGAACACCAAGGTGATGAGGTTGATGACCCAGATCGCTTTGAAGTCTGGGACACGGTAGGCCACTTCGACCTTTCCTCCGAGCAAATGAATGCTGTAGGCCGACAAGAACAAGACGCCAATTAACGCAAGACCCGCGGCATAGCGACCGGATGTTGTGGCTGATCTCGAAGCAGCTAAGGCCCCAACCGCGATGACATAGAGCGCAAGGTAGGTCTCGACTTTCGGGCCGAAAGCCCAGGCGACCGTGAGGTAGCTCGTCAAAGTGAAGAAAAACACCCAGATCCACTCGCGGCTGTTATTCCAACTCTTGTTCAAACGCGGGCCGAACTTGCTGCGGCGCCAGCGCGCCCAAAAGTGTCGCAACGCGAAACCGCTTCCAAACCACAGGACGATGGCGAGGAAGTCATCAAGACGAAAGAGATCGCGGAACAGGCCCATCAGATAGTAGGCCCAGAAGTTTCGAAAAACCTGAAGGAAAACAAAGAGGCCGCAAAACGCTGCCGCGAAGGCGCAGGTGATGCGCCAGTCGATCGTCAGCGAGGAAGTGCTGAGGTGAAAAAACAACGCGCATGCCAACAGCGCTAAGACCAAGACGATGAGTCCCGACCACAGCCGTTGGCTGCGGCCTTGGGCCTTGGCCTCGGCGACCAAGGACCGATTGAGAGCCGAGCTGGATTCTTTGAGCCCATTCGCAAGCCTTACTGCACGGTCTTCAGAGAAGTTGGCGTCGGCGAGATTCAAGTTGGCGGCGGCCAGAATGCGCTCTTCGGCGTCGATGGCAAACTCAGGGTAGGCCTTGCGGGTTTGCTCCAGGCGGGCGCATAGACTAGCGGCTTGCAAGGTGGCGGCGTCTCGCGCGCCGTGCGTCAACAACTCATGGCGCAAGGGAGCTTCAGCGCCGCGCGGGCTGCGGAGGCCGAAGAGCCCTGCCAACAGGGGGCACAGTTCGATGCCCTCGAGGTTTTGGTCACCCTCGACTTGTCGGATGCCGGGCCCACAAGCGGCGTAGCGAGTTCGGCGACTGATGTCGCTGAATCCACCGTGAGTTCCGGATTCGGTACAGCCGTGATCTGAAATGGAAAAAAGTGTCGTGTTGGCACCAGCGCGTTGGTGCCATTCTCGCGTCAACTTGTCAATGTTGTGAATGGATCGAGAGTAGGGCGTGAGCTCACCATTTTCGTCTCGGAGTCCGGCCCCGAACTTGTGAGAAAGCTTGTCCGGCGTCGAGAAGTGAACGACGAGTACATTCCAGTCGGGATCGTCGATGAGCTCGTCGATCTGCTTGATGACCTTAAGGTCGCGCTTGTACCAGTTGTCTTCAATCTCCACTTGAAACCCAGTGAAGGGGTAGACGCATTTCCATTTACAGTCGCGATCGAAGGCTGAGTACCAAGTGGAGTCGCCAAAAAAGCCAACGGCGAGTTCGCGCTCGGCATAAAGGTCGAAGAGATCTTCGCCGGGCCAAGGCGGCACTACGAAGTTGGTCATGGCGGTCTTAAGGGGAGGGGTAATGCCGGTGCCGAAGCAGGTCACCGAGACGCCAGTGAGGCTCGGGCCGGGGACCATGAGGTCACCGCTAATGCCCTTGGCTGCGACCTCCTGAAAATAGGGCGCGATCTCGGCATCCATCATGGGAGCTTTGCGAACGCTGTCGCCGAGGATAATCAGGAGGCGTTGAGTCAGGGCCGGGGCGACGATGGCAGCGCCCTTGTTGGCACTTGGAGCCTGTGCTTCCTCGGCGAAGTAACCCCGATAGAGCGCCGTGAGAGTCGTGCTCACGAGGAGGATACAAAGCAGGGTGAGGACGCGAGCGAGTGGGCCTCGCTTCATGAACTCATGGTCCGGAGCTCTTCGTTCCAAAATATGGTGCCGCCGGCGACCGCGGTCGGCATCGCCACCAAATTGACGAAGGGAGTCGCAAAAGCGAGCAGAGTCATGCCGCCAAAGCCGAGGGCGATCCAGGGCTTTTTCCGGATGCGGCGTCGCATCTCGCGAAAGGGAAGTCCGTTGTTGTCCATGGCGTAGTCAACGAATTGCAAGGTCAGCATCCAAGCCGAAAAAGTGGCCCAGGCCAGCGCGCCAAAGGGGCCAAAAAAACAGGCCAAAAGCAAAAACGGAATCGACAAGATCACGAAGTAGACGATCTTCTTGGTCTCTTGGATCAAGATTGTCGGCATACGTTTGACAAGTTGAGCCCAAGTGGTTGCCGGTGGCCCCGGCGGGCGGAGTTTTTGTTCAACGGCCTCTGCCAACAGGCCGTTGAAGGGCGAAGCAACCAGGTTGGCGGCGGCGATAAAGCCGAAGAACAGTGCAAGAGTCCAAAGGCTGCCGAACACCACCCAACCCAGCCAGTCAATCCAAGACAGCCAGCTGGGAGTTTTCGATTCGGTCCAAATCATGAAATCTGAAAAGTAGTCGGCGCCGACCAAGACGAAGGCGATGAACATCAACACCGTGAGCCCAATGGGAGCAAAAGCAAACACGCGGACGCGTTTGCCCCAAATAAGCGGCATGCCTTGCCAAAAAAAGCCCATGCCTTTCGCTAGGTCGTCAAACATGTGTGGTCTCGTTGCGCGAATACTCGGACTACATCATGTTCAATTCGAGTTTTGCCGCCTCCGACATCATGTCGGGCGTCCACGGCGGGTCCCAAACAATGATGACTTTTGCGTCTTCAATGCCAGGGGCATCCTTGACTTTTTGCTCGACCTCGCCGGGAAGCGTACCCGCCACCGGGCAGGAGGGAGAGGTGAGGGTCATCGTCACCAAAGACCGGTTGTCTTCGTCCACGTCAACTTTGTAGATCATGCCCAAGGCATAGATGTTGACCGGGATCTCTGGATCGAACACCGTCTTCAAGACGTTGACGACGAGTTTCTTAATACGCTCAGAATTTTCGGTTCCGGCATCTTCGCAAAGAAAAGGCTCTTCGTCGGTTTTAGTCGTTGGCGGCGGTGCAGGCTCGGACGCCGCCGGCGTCCCCCAAGTGTCCGTCATCCGAGACACGCCTTTTTCGGCCATGGGTTTCTCGGGCTGTTTGCTGCCCTCATTCCGCAGTTCTGCGAGACGTTCCACCGTGGGATCTGATTGCGGAACTGGCTGGGATTCGTCCGGGTTTTTGTCTTCGTGGTTCATGACAATCCGAAGAGACGACGGCATTTATTGATCGCGTTGATCAAGACGTCAATCTCGTCCTTGGTGTTGTAAAATGCGAATGAAGCTCTCGCCGTGGCGCTGACGCCAAAGCGTTCCATGAGTGGTTGTGCGCAGTGGTGACCGGCGCGAATGGCCACACCTTCTTTGTCAATGATGGTGGCGAGGTCGTGGGCGTGGATGTCGTCGATGACGAAAGAGCAAACGCTTGCTTTGCCCGGCGCTTGACCGATCATCCGAAGGCCAGGTATCTCGCATAGTCGCTTGTCGGCGTATGCGAGGAGATCTTCCTCGGCCGCTGCGATGTTCTCGGGTCCTACCCGCTCTATGAAGTCGATGGCCGCACCCAGGCCAAAGACGCCAGCGATATTTGGCGTGCCAGCCTCGAACTTGTAGGGCAGGTCGTTCCAAGTGGTCTTGGCGATCGTCACGTTATCGATCATGTCGCCACCGCCTTGCCAGGGTGGCATGGCTTCCAGTAACTCGCGGCGACCGTAAAGGACGCCGATACCTGTGGGGCCGAATGCCTTGTGGGCAGAGAAGGTGTAAAAGTCGCAGTCGAGTGCTTTCCAATCGACGCGCATGTGCGGCACGGCTTGCGCGCCATCCAAGAGCACTTTGGCACCGACGGCATGAGCCTTCTTAATGATTTCGCGAACAGGAAGGACGGTGCCCAAGACATTCGAAATGTGGATCAAGGCCACCATCTTCGTGCGTGGGTTGAGCAGGCTCTCGAATGACTCAAGGTCGAGCTGGCCGTCATCGAGGACTGCCACCGCTTTGACCACCGCGCCGGTCTGTTCGGCGACGATTTGCCAAGGCACGATATTGGAGTGGTGCTCCATCTCCGAAATCAAGATCTCATCGCCGGGCTTTAGTTCCGAGCGTCCCCAAGATTGGGCGACGAGGTTGATGCCTTCAGTCGTGCCGCGAACAAAGATGACTTCTTTTTCGTCGGCACCAAAAAATCTCGCGACCTTCGCGCGCGCTTCTTCGTAGCGGACGGTTGCGCGCGCACTCAGAGTGTGGGCGGCGCGATGAACGTTGGCGCAATCTTCGAGGTAGAAACTGTTGATGGCATCGACTACGGACTGCGGTTTCTGACTAGTGGCGCCACTGTCGAGATAGACCAAGGGCTTGCCATTAACCAGCTGACCAAGCGCCGAGAACTCGGCGCGCAGAGCGTCGACGTCCAGGGGGCAAGCTCCCGAAGCTGGTATCGAGGACTGCGTTTGTGAATCCAGAGTTTTCTCGTTCACCCTTTGATCTCCTGATCAGCGCTGGGGCTGCCTCCAGTCAAGGTTTTTCCCAACCGTTCGCGCCAGCGTTCTCGCATGGGCGCGAATTGAATGGCGTCGATGACGTCGCTGGCAAAAGCTGCGGTCAGCAGCGACTGCGCGCTCTTTTTTGTCATGCCTCGGCTCCGCAGAAAAAACAACTGATCGGCGTCCAATGCCCCGATGGTGGCGCCGTGCGAGCACTTCACGTCTTCGGCGTAGATCTCAAGTTGCGGCTTGGTGTTCACTGAGGCGTCCGCCGAAAGCAAAAGGTTAGCGTTGGTCTGCTCAGCTTCGGTTCCGACGATGTTTTCGGGTACGACGATCCTGCCGTTAAAGATGCCTTGTGAGTGGCCGTCCAAAATGCCCTTAAAAAGCTGCTTGCTGCGCCCCTGTGAAGCCATGTGCTTCACGATGATTTGATTGTCGTGATGTTGACGGTTGCGACCGAAGTAGAGCCCGCTCACGTCGGTTTCGGCTCCAGCGCCACGTTGCTCAATGGCGAACTCGATACGACCAAACGAGGCGCCGAAGGCGACCGAACTCGCCTTGAACTGACTGCCGCGATCCTGATGAACCTCAATCGATCCTAGGTGAATCGCCCCGGCATCTTCTCGTTGGACGCGGTCGTAGTTTAAGATGGCTTCGGGGCCGAGCCGTACTTGGGTCACAACGTTGTTGAAGTATTCAGAAGGCTGGGTGTCTTCAGCGAGCCCAATATGGCGTTCCACAACGTGTACTTGGCTGCGCTCGCCAAGGATGATGAAATTGCGCGGCTGCGCGAGGGTCGGACCTTCGGTGATCGTCGTGAGAAAAAGCAAGTTGATGAAGCCATCGACTTCCGTCTTCGGGCTGACACGGATGACCGCGCCATCTTCACACTGCGCAGCGTTCAAAAGGGCGAAGGCATTTGAGTGCGCTTTGCCCGCCTCGATCGACGAAGCGACTTGAGAATCGATCAGCTCGCGCAGCTCGTCGTCGTGAACCTCGGACAGGGGGGCCACGCTGATGCCGTCTTGAAGGTCGCCAATTCGGGATAGGCGGTCGCAATAGTGACCATCGATGAAGACCAATCTCGCGCCGCTTATTTCCCCGTAGAAAAAGCGCTCAAGATCTTCTTCGAGCACGCCCTCCATGGCCTTTGGGTGCGGTGCTTGCCAAGGAGTTTTAGCCAAAAACCGTGAGTCGCTGTACTTCCAGTTTTCAAGCTTGCGAGTCGGAAGGCCCATGCCTTCAAAACTGAGTAAGGCGCGTTCGCGCAGCGCGTTCCACTGAGCATCGCCGAACAACGGTCCTTGGCTAGACGCGTAGTCGCGGCTGAAGACCCTGCTGCCATCATCAACTAAGGTCGGAGTCGTCAAACGACTTGCTCCTCAATCCATCCGTAGCCTTTGGCCTCAAGTTCGAGCGCGAGGTTTTTGTCGCCGGTCTTCACGATGCGACCGTTGCTTAAGACATGAACGAAGTCGGGAACGACATGGTCGAGGAGGCGTTGGTAGTGCGTGATGATGACGAACGACCGACCATCGCTGCGCAGCGCGTTGACGCCATCGGCAACGGCTTTTAGGGCGTCGATGTCGAGCCCGGAGTCGGTCTCATCGAGAATGGCGAGCTTGGGTTCGAGCAAGGCCATCTGAAACACTTCGTTGCGTTTTTTCTCGCCGCCGGAAAAGCCGACGTTGACGGGGCGCTTCAACAGGTCTTTTTTGAGGGATACGAGCTTCAGTTTTTCGTCGACCAAGGCCATGAAATCCATGGCGTCGAGTTCGTCTTCGCCGCGGGCTTTGCGCTGGGCGTTCAAGACCGCTTTCAAAAAGTACATGTTGTTGACGCCGGGAATGGCAACCGGATATTGAAAAGCTAAGAAAATGCCCGCGCAGGCGCGTTCTTCGGGTTCCATCTCCAACAGGTTCTTGCCCTCAAAAAGGACGGATCCTTTGGTGACGTCGTAGCCATCGCGGCCGGCGAGCACGTAAGAAAGCGTGCTTTTCCCCGATCCGTTTGGACCCATGATGGCGTGTACTTGTCCGGGCTTAACGGAGAGGTTGATCCCCTTGAGGATTTCCTTGCCGTCGACGCTGGCGCTGAGGTCTTTGATCTCAAGCATGATTGACTTTCGTTTTTGTCCCGGGGGCCCTAGCCCACGGCTCCTTCGAGGCTGACTTCCAGCAACTTCTGGGCTTCAACGGCGAACTCCATCGGGAGCTCCTTGAAGACCTCTTTGCAAAAGCCATTGACGATGAGGGATATCGCGGCTTCTTCGGTAAGACCGCGTTGTTTGCAGTAAAAGATCTGGTCTTCGCCGATCTTTGAGGTTGACGCCTCATGTTCGACCTGGGCGCTAGGGTTTTTGACTTCGAGGTAGGGATAAGTGTGGGCGCCACAGTCCGAACCCATCAGCAGCGAGTCGCAAACCGAGTAGTTGCGCGCACCTTCAGCTCGCGGCCCGATCTTGACCAGGCCGCGGTAGGTGTTTTGCCCGAACTGAGCCGAGATCCCCTTCGAAACGATCGTGCTCTTGGTGTTCCGGCCCAGGTGGATCATCTTGGTACCGGTGTCGGCTTGTTGACGCTTACTGGTCAAAGCCACCGAGTAAAACTCACCGACAGAATCGTCGCCCTTCAAGATGCAGCTCGGGTACTTCCAAGTGATTGCCGATCCGGTTTCGACTTGAGTCCAAGAGATCTTGGAAGCCCTGCCTTCGCAAAGGCCGCGTTTGGTGACGAAGTTGAAGATGCCGCCCTTGCCGTTGATGTCGCCGGGGTACCAGTTTTGCACCGTCGAGTACTTGATCTCGGCTTCTTCGTGGGCGATGAGTTCGACGACGGCAGCGTGGAGCTGAGTCCGGTCGCGCATCGGGGCGGTGCAACCCTCAAGGTAGCTGACGTAGCTGCCTTTGTCCGCGATGATCAAGGTGCGTTCGAATTGACCACTTTCCTCCGCGTTGATGCGGAAGTAAGTCGAAAGCTCCATAGGGCAGCGCACACCCTTGGGGATGTAGACGAAGGAACCGTCACTGAAGACCGCAGCGTTGAGCGCAGCGTAATAGTTGTCGGTGTAGGGCACCACGGTGCCGAGGTACTTTCTTAGAAGTTCGGGGTGCTCTTGAAGGGCGTCAGAGAACGAGCCAAAGATGATGCCGAGTTCGCCCAGTTTCTCTTTATAGGTCGTCGCGACCGAAACACTATCGAAGACCGCGTCAACGGCGACGCCAGCCAAAGCGGCGCGCTCGTGCAAAGGCACGCCGAGTTTCTCGTAAGTCGCTAGCAGCTCTGGATCGACGTCGTCGAGGCTTTTGGGCGCTTCACCCTTGGGGGCGGCGTAGTAGTAGACGTCTTGGAAGTCGATCTTTGGATAGTGGACTTTGGGCCATTTCGGTTCTTCCAAAGTCAGCCAGTGGGCGTAGGCCTTGAGCCGATACTCGAGCATGAACGCGGGTTCGTTTTTCTTCGCCGAAATCCGGCGGACGATGTCCGTGTTCAGACCCTTTGGGAAGTCCTCTTGTTCAATGTCAGTAACAAAGCCCCACTCGTAGTCGCGGTTGGCCAATGCCGCGATCTCGGCGTTTTCTTCGGCGCGATTTTTGGCGTCGGCGGGTACGGGGCTGTTTTCGTTCGGACTCATGAGCTATCGAGCTTTCGTATCGTCGTGACAGGGAACTTGGTCCGTCATATCCGCCAAAGACATGTCGCTGAGTGCCTCGTGGATCTTATGGTTGATGCGTTGCCAGTTGACCCGCACCCGGCAGTTCTCAGCGATGTTGCAGCTAGCTGCCTCTTCTGGGCCGCAGCAACTTGTCATCGCGATGGGGCCTTCGATGGCCTCGATGATCTCCACCAGGCGAATCTGATCCGCTGGCCGAGCTAGTTGATACCCACCCGTGGGACCACGCTGAGAATCTAGAAGTCCCTCGTGAGAGAGCCCTTTCAGGATTTTGCTGACCATGGGCAAGGGGATGCCGGTTTGGGAGCTTGATTCCTTGGCGCTCAAGACATCGCCCGATTTCAGGCCAACGAATTGGCCAAGGAGCACGATTCCGTAGTCGCTCTGCTTGGTTATGCGCAGCATGTGGGGCCTCAAGTCGTTGGTCAAAAGCAGCTTAGATCAGTCAAAGGGGGACTTTTCACCGCCCTGCGACAAAATGGACCTAAAAGGTCTTCTATGGCCCATGATAGTCGCAGCGGAACCGCCTGCAAGCGATCAAAACGGAAAAAGGACAAATTTGGTCCTGTTTGCTTAGCCCTCGATCCAAGCGAGGTAGGCGGCGGGGAGCCCTCGGGGGAAAAGTCGTTTCCGCCAAGTTTTTGCGCTGAAGTCGGGCCGCGGCATCTCCGGACGCGGTACTGCCTTTGGCGCGCTCGCTTTGAGATTGAAGAACGATAGCTCGGCGGGACGGTCGCGTTTAGGGTTGACGTCGATCTGGAGCATCCAGTCGTTCCCTCGGTCGCCACATCCGAGACTCACAAAGTGAATTTCGCTGTCTTTTTCCTGCTCGTGAAACACGTTGTGGCTGCGCCCCGGAAAAGCGCCCGCGTCACCTGCGAGGCACAGGACGGCTTTGCTCTTGGCCAAAGATTCGAGATGGGGTCTGATGTCGCGGCGGAAAGGGTGAACCTCGCCAAGTTTTTCCACCATGGACAACAACATCGGCCCGTCATTGCTGGACAAAGCCGCAACGGCCAAACTCGCTGAGTCGCCCCATATCACGCGGTGGCAACAAATGATGACGGCTCGAATGTGGTCTTGTTGCTGAACGGCGCGAAGCTCTTTTTGAAGCCAGAGAAGTTGCGCGCCTTGGATCACAAACTCAGGGTGCTCAGAGTCCAACACCAACACTTGCACAGATCTGAATTGAAAGCCGTACCAAAGCGGGCCGAAGTGAATTTCAAAGCGACCTCGCGGCAAGTTGTCGTGGTTTCCCAAGACACCCAGCACTGGAAAGGGGAGGCGTTTGAGCACCCGCTGGGTGTGCAAGAGCGTCGCTGGCAACGAGTCGAAGAAAGTGTCGCCCAAAGCCAACATGAAGTCGGGGTCTCGATCCGAAAGACTGGGGATTGCATTCTCAAAAGAACTGGCCGGGCGAGGCATGCCTTGGCCCTGTCGGCCGTAGAGGTGGCCGCCGGCTAGGATGCGAACCTGACCGGATCGATCCCGCGTTTCGATGAGCGCGGCTGAGTTTAGCGGCTTGACTGCCTTGGGGAGCACGCGACGCGAAGGTCGCGGAGCATCCGGGAAGCTGCGAGTTTGCGAGTTTTCCCCGTCGGAGATGGCAGAAGTCTCGGGGCCACAAGTTATCAAGCCAGCCGCGATGCACGCGGCCAACACCACGACCACGCTGGCCAGTCCAAGATTCTGTTGCCGCTCCGTCCGCACCCGATCTATCCGGCGGTGACGGAGATCCCGTCCGCAAGGATGTAGGGCATCATGTAAAGTCCGTGGACTTTGACCCTGTCGGCGGTAATCGCGGTGATATTGCGGTAGAGATCGAGAAGGTTGCCAGAGATCAAAGTCTCGGTGATGGGGCGGCGCTCGCCGCGTTCAATGAGGTAGCCCGACTTGACCACCCCCGAGAACTCGCCGGTCACAGCATTCGTGCTGCCGCTGAAGCGATTGACCAAAACTGTGCGCGGTGTGTCGCGCAACAAAGCCTCAAGGTCGTACTCGCCAGCCGCCACTTCAAGTTGGCTGGTGCTCACACCGGGGATTGCGTTGGCACCTCCGCTCGCGTGCCCGGTGCTGCTCGCGGCATGTTTGGCGGCTCGGGCTTCGTAGTGATTGAACAAGCTGGAAGAAAAGATGCCGTCCTTGATGATTTCAACGCGGCGGTGGGGCATGCCCTCGCGATCGAAACTGGAAGATCCCACGGCGCCGGGGATCGTGCCATCGTCGTAAAGCTGGAAACTCGTGCTCGCGATCTTCTCCGCGAACTTATTCGCTAGCGGGCTTTTGCCCTTTCGGATCGAGGGTGCTGCGACCATGGTCACGAGATTGCTGACCAAAAGTGATGCCACGGCCTCTGGCGAAAACAGAACCTGGCCTTTGAAACTGACGCCCTTACCAGGGTGCAGGGCGCCGATAGCCTTTTTCGAGAAAGTCGTCCCTGCCTCCGTCAGCGCTGCTTCGAAATCGGCGCGACTCCGGGAATAGCGCCCCTCGGAAACGAAACTGCCGACTTCGTCACCATCAACGGCCATGCCGAAGAGGCTGCCGCCGAGATAACTCGTCGACTCGCTGAGGTTGATGCCGGTTGAAGACGCGATCGCTCGCACGGAGCGCGCGCCGGTTACCGAGCCAGAATCGACGCTGGGTCGAGGATCATGGCTACGGACGGCATCCAATAGGTGGACGCCCAAGCCGGTAACCTCGCTGACACTGAGACCGGCAATGGCGTCGTCGTAAAGGCCTTGAATGGGCGTCACTTCGACGGGCTCAGCGAGGCCCAGGTGTTCGTCCACGACTGAACTCTTGGCGATCGCCAAGGCGTCGCGCGCACTCTCGGCCAGTGTTTCGGGGTCGTTGGTGGCCGCGAAACCCTGCTTCGAATCGGCGATAACGCGGAGTCCGAAGGTGACCTCTTCGTCGGACATCGCGATCTGAATGTCGTTGTTTTCAAAAGAGACGCTGCTGCCACCGCCAAAGCCGGCGCAAACTTCGGCTTCATCGGCACCGGCTTCTAAGGCCAAGTCGACGGCGCGGCGGCACTGGGCCAAAAGTTTGGATTCAGTCATGCTCTCGCTCATTACTGCGCACCCCCGAGCAGGGCGCGGCATCGAATGTAGGGGCCGCCGGCATCGACTTTGGCGGGCTGACCCTTGCCGCAGTATCCCGAGCCCAGGTCCCATCGAAACTCTTTGGAGACTGCGTCAACCGTCTGCATGACTTCAAAGGCGACACCGGAAATCGTGACGCCCTTGACGAGCTCAGCAAGTTTGCCGTTTTTAATGCGCACGGCGTTTTGGACCGCAAACATGAATTCGCCCGTGGCGTCGGCTTGGCCGTTGCGAGGGCCGTCCAATAAGTAGCCGTCTTCGGTACTCGCGATGATCTCCTCAAGAGTTTGTTCGCCGGGGCAAAGGTAGGTGTTGCGCATGCGAATCAAGGGTTGGTCGGAGTAGTCCCAGGCTCGAGCGTTGCCGGTGGGCTCGACGCCGAAGCGCGCCGCGCTTTCGCGATTGTGGAGGTAAGACTCAAGGATGCCATCGCGAATGATCGTGGTCTTTTGTGTGGGTACGCCTTCGTCATCGACGGGCAGCGTGCCGCCAGCACCGGGATGGAACTCCGAAAATCCACTGTCGCACAAAGTCACCAAGTCGCTTGCCACGCGTTGGCCGATTTTCCCCTGGGCTACGGACCCGGAGAGCACGAAGTCGGCCTCAACCGTGTGGCCGATCGCCTCGTGGACTAAAAGGCCCACGATGGATGGAGCGAGGATGACCGTGTGGCGGCCGCCTTGCGGGAGTTGGGCATCCAAAAGATCGACTGCGAAGCGCGCGGAACTTTCTACGAGCGCTTCCCGGCTGCGCCGTTCAAAAAGGCAGTCCCAGTTTCCGGTGACGCCGACGCTTTCGTTGGCCGATGACATCACCCCGTCACGCTCGGCTACGGACTGGATGCGAAACTCTGGCCGGACGAGGCGAAAGTTCGCCGCCGCGCCATCGGTCGTAACGAGGGCTTTTTCCTCGTCGATTTCGTTGTAGACGCAAGTGGCGCTCTTGATGAGATGGCTTTTGCCGCGCGCCTCGGCTTCGGTTTCGAGCGCGAGCTCGACTTTTCTTTCGAGGGGGATGGCGGCGACCGCCGCGGCGGCATCATTGGCGAAGTGGCCGCGAGCCAGGACGGTCTTCCCAAGCGGAGGAGCTTTGTCCTTTTTGCGGTCGGCGCTGACTCTCGCGGCGTCGCGTGCGCGATCGACCGCGCGCTTGATCGAGGCGGCGTCGCTGGAGCCGGTGCTGGAAAATCCCCAGGAACCGTCCTCAAGGACCCGCACGCCGACGCCGTTGCGGCGTTTGACGTTGGCTTGCTCGACGCGGCCGCTTTCGACCGCAATTTGCCGGGTCGTTTTTTTGACGTAGCGCAATTCGACAAAGCCCTCGCAGGTGTCGGCGACACTTTGAAGAACTTCGGTCATTTCAATGGACATGAATTCCCCTCAATTCCCTTCGTCGGAATCGTCGATGACACTTCCGCGGGGTGGATTAGCTGCTGCTGGTTCAGCTGAGCGGGATCATTGAAGCCGATTCTCTGCCAACCGGCAAGAGACCGCCGAAAACTTAGGCGGCTATCGTCGTTTGAGGGCGGATTCGACGAAGGCGCGGAATAGCGGGTGGCCGTGTTCTTTTTTAGAGCCGTGTTGCGGCAGAAATGCTACGCCCACGAAGAAGGCTAGCGAAGGTAACTCGAATCCGGCCACGAATCGGCGGTCGAAGGCTTCACCCTCGGCGCTGAAGGCGAGGCCGGCAGCCTCTAATTCTGCCATGTAGTCGGCGTTGAGTCCGTAGTGGCTGCGGTAAGATTCGGTGATCTGTTCCTGGCCGTCATAGAACTCACGAAGGCGCGAACCCGCGCTGAGCTTGATCGCGCAGGGCTCTTCTCGGGGCTTTTCTCCGACGAGATCAGGGGCCAGGCGAGTCAAAAGCGGGTAAAAGCTGTCTTCATCGTAGGCGGTACTGTTGGCCTCGGGGTGGCCCGCCACAACGCGTGCGTACTCGATGAGCATGTGCTGGAATCCACCCTCAATGCCGAGCGTGGGCAATTGCTTTTCACGGGCGAACGTGAGTGACGCCAAAACATCGGGCATCAGACGTCGCAGATGTTTGGGATTCCGGCAGGCGATAAGGACTCCACAGGAGTCGGCCAGGGATTCGGCGGGGTTGCTGAGCTCGTCGGGCGTGATCCAGCGCGTGTTGATGACAACCCCCAGCGCTCGTTCGGCATGAATGATCGCGTCGCGTGTTGCGACATGGCCGTCGTACTCGCCGTCGAATGTGCCCAAGATACTGATGTGCGTTTGACGCATTGAACTCCCCGCCCCTTTTTACTCTTTCGGCCACCCGGTTGGCGAAGAATCGCTAAATCTCAAAGCTCCAGGGCATTCGCCCTAGCTTGTCGCTGCCAGCGGCCACGCGTAGGATGCGGCGTTCGCGGTTTTTGCCACGATAGCGCTCAAATGTCCCCAACGTCCCGGTACTAGGAGTTCTTGCCGCCATGGCTAGACGGATCGATACCTATCTGAAGGATTTGATCGACGAGGACCGCCTCGACTTCTACAACGCTGTTGCTGAGTTCTCGGATAACGAAATCGCTCCGAAAGTTCTCCAGTGGGAACGCGACCATGTACTCATTCCCGACGAGACGATTGCGGCGATGGGGGAGATGGGGCTTTTTGGGGTCCCCATTGATGAAGCCTACGGTGGGCAGGGCGGCGACCATCTCGACCTGGTCCTGATGGGTTTGGCGCTTAGCTATCATTCCCACTCGGCGGCGATCACGCCGGGTGCGGCGATTAGTCTCGGGGCGAAACCCTTGATGCTCTTCGGTAGCGAGGAGCAAAAAAACGCTCACCTTCCCGACCTCGCGGCCGGCCGGCGCATGTTTGTGTTCGGGCTCACAGAGCCGGCTCGAGGCTCCGACGCTGCGAACCCCGAAGTTGTCGCGACCAAGACGGAATCGGGTTGGGTCATCCGCGGCGAAAAGTGCTGGTCGACGAATGCGGCATGGTCGAGTCACGTTGTCGTTCACGCTCTGACACATCCCGATGAAAAAAACGGTCGGCGTTCGACCTGCTTCATCGTGCCCATGAATCATCCGGGTGTTCACTACCAAGAGATGAGCGGCAAAAAGGTCTGGGAACAGTCCAGCACCGGCTCGATCGTCTTTGACAACGTCGAAATCGGCGAAGACGACATTCTTGGTGAACTAAAGGGCGGCTTCAAAGTCATGGCCAAGACCCTGAACGGTGGCCGGCTCTTCATTGGCAGTTTGGCGCTCGGGTCTTTGGCCTTTGCTCTCGACAAGTGCTGTGCCTACGCCCAAGAACGGCTGCAGTTCAACGAAATGCCCATCGGCCGCTTCCAACGCGTTCAAGACGTCATCTTGGACATGGACATCGCGCTGCAACAAAACATCTCTTACTTGATGCACGCGACGAAGCTCTTCATTGAGGATCGTCTCGATCGTGAAACGGCGGCGAAAGTCAAGATCGCGTGCTCGCGGCAGGCTTCAGATCTCGTCACCAAGGCGATGGAGATCTGTGGCGGCGTGGCCTGTCTTGATGAGTTCGGGTTGATTCGGCATCAAGGCGACCTCTTCGTGACGCGAGTTGGCGAAGGCAGTAACTTCGCCCTCAAAAGTCAAATCACGCGCGCTCTCATGCCGGGAATTGCTCGCGACTTGCAGTAGCTGGGTGGCCTTCGATGCCGTTACTTAGTGAACACGAACTGGGTCTTCGCGTCGATCAACTTCGCAAGGAGTCGAAGAAGATCGGTTTTACTTGCGGCGTTTTTGATCTGATTCACCCTGGACATGTTCGCTATCTTCGCGCGGCCAAAAAACTCTGTGACTTTTTGATTGTGGCCCTCAACGACGATGCGTCGGCTCGACGTCACAAGGGTGCTCCCTTGCCTTTGGTGCCGGGTTTGGAGCGAGCGGAGATTCTTGCCGATCTACGCTGGGTCGATGCTGTGGTCATGATGCCCGACGACCGTCCGCTTCGCCTGCTTGAACTCTACCGCCCGGACTTCTACATCAAAGGCGGCGACTATGCAGCGGGCGAGCTAAAAAGCGCCAAGGCTCTCGAAGAGTGGGGCGGTGGGACTCAGGTCATCTCGGTCGACAGCGATCACTCCAGTCGCCAGCTCCGGAGTCGAATTCGAGCGGATTAACTCGCCTTGCCGGCGGCAAGCGGTCGGTAGTTGGAATCGCGTTTTTGGGCTTTGAATCCAGCGGATTCGATGAAGCTGCGGATGCGATCTTCGGTCATGCAGCTGTAAGTTGAGCCGGCGCTGGAAACAACGTTTTCTTCGAGCATCGTAGAACCGAAATCGTTGGCGCCGTAGGCCAACGCTTCCTGTGCGATTTCTGGACCCATCGTGGGCCAAGACGCTCCGACGTTGGGGACGTTGTCCAAAAACAATCGCGCCAACGCGATGTGCCGCAAGTATTGCTCGCGAGTAGCGCCGAGTTCCATGCCTTTTTTCTCGCCAAAGACAAAGCCAAAACGGCTTTCGTATTGCAGCGGCCACATGACGAAGCTCAAAAAACCATTGCCATGGGCCGCCACGCTCTCGTCTTGAAGATCGCGAATTTCTCGTAGCGACTCAAAGCGGTGCCAAGCAGACTCGCCGAATCCGATCACTTGCGATGCGCTGGTAACCATGCCCAGCTTCTGAGCGATCCGCATGCAGTGGATCCAGTCAGCGGTCTTTTGCTTTTTGGGAGAGACTTGGTGGCGTATCTCATCCTGGAGGATTTCTCCGCCGCCGCCAGGGAGCCCGTCCATTCCGGCTCGCTGGAGGGTTCTCAAGACCGCTTCAATCTCCATTCCCTCTTTGGTCGCGATGTGGTCAATCTCGGAGGGCGAAAAAGAATTTAGCTCAATCGTGGGGAATTCAGATTTGATGAACTGAAGAAGGTCCACGTAGTAGTCCAAGCCGAGGTCGGGATTGTGCCCGCCTTGGAGCAAGATGCGCGTGCCGCCAAGGTCACAGGTCTCCTGGATTTTTTGGCTCAAAGAGGACTTAGTGAGGACGTAGCTCTCGTCATGACCAGGACGTCGGTAGAATTCACAGAATTTGCAATCCGTGATGCAAACGTTGGTGTAATTGACGTTGCGATCGACGAGGTAGGTCACAACCAGCGGATCGGCGACGCTTTGGCGCTTTTTGTCTGCACGCTCGCGCAGATCCTCGGTGGCGGCGTGTTCGTGCAGTCGCACGGCATCATCCACGCTCAGGCGGGAACCACAGTCCAGGTCTTGCAGAATTTTCGCGACTTCGGGCATGTCAAACTCCTGAATACTGGCTGAGTGTGGACACCCAGCCGACGGTATTCAAGGCCGAGCGGCCCAAAACCCGCGGGGTCACCGCCTCACTCCTGGATTAGATGAGCCAAATCGGCCCTAACACCACTTTCGCTGCGACTGGATCAAAAGAGTCGCAGTTCTTAGACTTCCGTCGGCCTGCACTCAACTGCGGGCCAGCATTCACTCTGCTTGGAAAAGGAGCGCCCGATGGGAAACGCAATCGAAATTAAGTCAGACAACTTTGAGTCCGAAATCATCGGCAGCAGTGGTGTCAGCGTCGTGGATTTTGGCGCGACCTGGTGTGGCCCCTGCAAGGCCCTCGCCCCGATCATCGATGAACTCGCCGCCGAGTACGCCGACAAGGGCGTCAAGATTGGCAAGTGCGATGTGGACGAAGCGTCCGACCTCGCCTCGAAGTTCGGCATCATGAGCGTGCCGACGATCATTTTCTTCAAAGATGGGGAAAAGGTCGACACCTTGATGGGCAACCAGCCCAAGGCGACTCTCGCCGCTAAGATCGAGGGGCTACTCGACAGTTGAACGATCCGAGCCGAGCTCGCTCCGTCACGATTAAAGAGCTCGCCGCTCTTTTTCAGGAACGCGACGACTTTCTTTTCACGACTCACATGACGCCGGATGGAGATGGGCTCGGCAGCCAGCTCGCCCTTCTCCGCGTCTTGAAGAGGAAGGGGAAGTCCGTCCGCATTCTGAATTGCTCCGGTGTCCCCGAAGACTTGCGCTTTTTGACGAAGCCAGGAGAGGTTGTCACCTTCCATAAAGACAAGCACGCAGATGACGTGAAGAAGGCCAAACACATTGTGGCCTTCGATCTCGGCGGAGCTGGACGGCTGGGACGAATGGAGTTGCCAGTGCGCGGCTCTGATGCGGAAAAGATCCTGATCGATCACCACGTTTACGACGGAGAGCTTTTTGACCTCGCGCACATCGCGATCAAAGCTTCGTCCAGCGCGGAGATCACCTATGACGTCATCAAGAAACTCGGTGGTACTATTTCTGCCGACGTCGCCGAACCTCTTTACGTCGGTTTGGTGCAGGACACCGGTTCCTTCAACTACAACTCCACGTCGGCTCGAACTCACCTGATCGCGGCTGAATTCGTTGACGCTGGGGTCAACCCCTACCGCATCTGGAAAAAGCTGAACTGCCAAAAGCCCTACCGTCGCGTGCGGCTTATGGGTGAGAACATCGCCCGCATTCGTCTTGAGAACGAGGGGCGTCTGGCGACTTGTAAGGTGGACCTCGATTTCTTGAAGAAGCAAGATGGCGAAGTTCGCGACGCTTTCGAAGTCGTCAATCACTTTTTGACGATCAAAGGCGTCGAAGTCGGCGTCCTTGGCCTTCAAATCGGCAGCGACCGCACGAAGTTCAGTCTAAGGGCGACCGGCGCTCATGACGTCTGCAAGATCGCGCAGGGTTTTGGCGGTGGCGGCCATCGCTATGCGGCAGGATTTACCGTCGAGAAGATGGGCTTCGATGTCGCATTCGAAACTGTCTTGCAGAGAGTTCGCGATAGCTTCGGGGCGGTGAAAGCACGTCCCGCTCGGACCTGAGTTCCTCATGCTCGTGGGCGACTGGCAAGTAGACAGTCTTGAAACCGGCGAGTGTTGGCTAGACGGCGGAGCGATGTTCGGCAGCGTGCCGAAGACGCTTTGGGAACGCGAGCACCCAGTGGACGAACAGAACCGCATTTGCCTCGCATTGCGCTGCCTTCTTATTCGCGGGCACGGCCGAACGATCGTCGTTGACACCGGCTGCGGCGACAAGTGGAGCGACAAGCTGCGTGACATCTTTCGGCTCCACAATCCCATTGACTCACTCCGCGATGCCATTCGTGCTCAAGGCGTTGATCCCGAATCCGTCACCGACGTTATTTTAACCCACCTTCATTTTGACCACGCCGGTGGCGTTAGCGAGCTCAATGAAAAAGGTGAGCTCGTCCTGACTTTTCCGCGGGCCAAGCACTGGGTTCAGCGCGACAACCTTGAGAACGCTCAGAAGCCAGGCTTGCGTGAACGCGCCAGCTACTTGCCCGAGAACTGGCAGCCCGTGGTCGAAGGCAATCACGAATTGACGGTGGGCACCGTGGAGCTTTATCCCGGTCTGAGCGTGCGCCCGGTTCATGGCCACACGCGTGGGATGCAGTTGGTTCGGCTGGCCGACAAGGACGGGCGCAACGGACTGGTTTACGGGGCGGACCTCATTCCGACTCGTTCGCATGTGCGCCTGCCTTACACGATGGGCTACGACATTAATCCGGGGCTCTTGATCGAAGAGAAAGCCACCGCCTTGCGCGACTGCCTCGATCACGACCTTTTGGTTTTCTTTGAACACGACCCGATTTGCGACGCCGCTTCCTTGAAGGAACAGGGTGGCAGAATCGAAATCGCGGATTCCATACGACTGGATGACAGGGGAGCAGACCGATGAAAGTTAGTTTCAAAAAGGGATCAGCCGCTGCGGAAGTCGCTGATCTATTGGCCTTGCCGGTCTACAAGCTCGGCGACAAAGGCTCTTTGAAGGGTGTCGCGGCGGCGATCGACAAGATGATGGGTGGTGTCTTGTCACAGCTCGTTGCCGGGGGCGACTTCAAGGGCGACCGCGATAGCTGCCTTATGGTTCCGAATACATCCGCCAAGTTGAAAGCCAAGCGCGTCGCGCTCTTGGGTCTTGGCGACAAAGGCGACGGGACGCCCGAGAACCTTCGCCGCGCGGCGGCGGTGATGGTGAAGAATTCTGGCGACAAGATCAAAAAGATCGCCATCGTTGCCGACGATCTTGGGGCAACGGCTAAGTCGGCCGCGGGCTACGCCCAGGCCTTGATTGAAGGCGCGCAGCTCGCCCGCTATCGTTTTGACCGCTTCATGGACAAGAAAAAACCGGGGCCAGATCGCTTGGCGCTCGTCTCCGAAAAAGACGCGCTCGCGTCCAATCTTCGCAACGGCGTAAAAGTCGGTAACGCGACGGCCGCCGGCAACGCTTTTGCCCGCGACCTCGGCAACCTTCCCGGCAATTTCGGTCAGCCTCGAGTCTTGGCGGCAGAAGCGAAGAAGATGGCCAAGAAGGTTGGCCTCTCCGCCAAGGTCCTTGGCAAGTCCGAGATGGAAAAGGCGGGCATGGGATCGCTATTGTCGGTGGCGCTCGGCAGCAAAGAAGAAGCGAAGCTCATCGTTCTTGAGCACAACAAAGGCAAAAAGAACCTGCCGACGATTTGCCTGGTCGGTAAGGGTCTGACCTTTGACTCCGGCGGCATTTCGATCAAGCCCTCGGGCGACATGGACAAAATGCGCTACGACAAGTGCGGCGGCTGCACGGTATTGGGAACCATGCTCGCGGTGGCCGAACTGAATCTACCTTTGCACGTCGTGGGCATTGTGCCGTCGTCGGAAAACATGCCCGGCGAGAACGCCAACAAACCCGGCGATATCGTGAAGGCTTCGAATGGCAAGACCATTCAGATCTTGAACACCGATGCCGAAGGCCGGTTGATCCTCGCGGACGCCTTGGTCTACGCCCAAAAGTTTAAGCCCGACGCCATCGTCGATCTCGCTACTTTGACCGGAGCTTGCATGGTCGCCTTGGGCCAGCATTGTTGCGGGCTCATGACGCGCCATGACGATCTCGCTCGAGAGCTGGTTCACGCTGGCGAGGGTGCCCACGAAAGAGCTTGGCGCTTGCCGCTCTGGGATGAGTACTCAGACGAGATGAAGGGTGATTCCAGTGATCTCAAAAACCTCGGGGGCCGTTTCGGCGGCGCGCTTACGGCTGGGGCTTTTCTTGAGAACTTCACGGACAACGCCCGTTGGGCCCACCTCGACATTGCGGGTGTTTCCTGGGATGACTCGCATCGGCCCTACAACCGTGGCTCCGGGGCAACTGGGTTCGGGGTCCGCCTTTTGGTCCAGTACCTCAGGAACCTCACATCTTAAGTAGATTGTCGCGTCAGGGGCGTTCAAAGCGCTCCTGGCTCGCATCCTGGACAATGTCGGGCTAAGATCCGGCGGACGCCGTCATCGGAGAACGACAAGTGCAGAATGAACAAGAAGGCCGCCGCCTAGCCCGCACGCTTCAAGTAGGCGAGCTTAAGATCGGGGGCAACAACCCCATTGTCGTTCAGTCGATGACGACGACTGATACTCGCGATATCGATGCGACGGTTGCCCAGATCAAACGACTTGAGGAAGTCGGTTGCGAGATGGCTCGGGTCGCCGTTGTTGACAACGCCGCCGCCGAATGCCTCGGGAAGATCAAAGCTCAGATCGACATCCCGCTTATCGCCGACATTCACTTCAATTACAAGCACGCGCTTGAAGCCATCAATCAGGGCGTCGACAAGGTTCGCATTAACCCCGGCAACATCGGTGGCGAGACACGCTTTCGCGAGGTCATCCGCGCCTTGCGCGACAGCGGCATGCCGTCTCGCATCGGCGTCAACGCTGGCTCGCTCGAAATGGATCTCATCGACCGCTACGGCTTTCCAACTGCGGAAGCACTCGTCGATTCTGCTGAACGGCACATCGAGGTGTGCGAAGACGAAGGTTACACCGACTTTCTAGTTTCGCTCAAAAGCTCAAGTGTGCCGATGTCGGTAAAAGCCTACCGTCTCTTCGCTTCAAGAAACGACATTCCTTTGCACATCGGTATTACCGAGGCGGGCGACCCCGAGTACGGCGCGATCAAATCAGCCGCGGGCCTCGGCCCGCTACTTGTCGATGGCATCGGCGACACGATGCGCATCTCTCTCCTCGGCGATCCCACCATCGAGATCCCCGTCGCTTACGACATCTTGAAGGCCACCGGCCGGCGCATCCAAAATCCCGAGATCGTCGCGTGCCCCTCTTGCGGCCGGATCGAGATCGACCTCGAGAAAATCGTGGCCGAAGTCAAAGTACGCCTCAACAAATCAAAACTCCCCATCGTTGTTTCCGTCTTAGGCTGTGTTGTGAACGGTCCGGGTGAAGCCCGTGAGGCTGACATCGGCATCGCCGCCGGTCGCGGCTTCGGCATGCTCTTCAAAAAGGGCGTCATGATTCGCAAACTGCAAGAAGACGAAATGGTCGACGCCCTCATCGAAGAGATCGAGAAGATGGAAGCTGAGGAAGTCTCGGCCTAAAGGGTGGTGACTTTGGTCTGACCCAAGTGTTCAGTGTTTGCTGGGAGTGAGGCGGGCTCTCTTCGTCAATGTTGGGGGATTTGCTGCGTGACGCAGTGAAGGCCCCCGCCAGCTTCCGTGATGGCTTTCGCGGGAATTGCAATCACCGATGCAAAGAGCTTGCGCAGGATCTTGAGGGCGGGCTGGTCCTGTTTCGGATCGCCGCAGATAGGCACATAGATGTGCTTTGCGCCCGATCCAATGTAGAAGTTCATGTGCACGATGTCATCGGCGAGCGGCAAATCAATAACTTTCAATCCGGCGGCGACGAGGCGTTTTTTGGCGTCCTTGCAGATTGCGTAGTTCGGATCTTTCTTGTCATCCGTCGTATGCAGAAGGACCGTGTTCTTCTTCACAAACTTCAAAAGACCATCGACGTGCCCATCGGTGATGGGGTCGGGCACGAGACCTTTGTCGAGCCATAGGATGCGCTCAATCCCGAGATTCGATTTGAGTTCTTGCTCGACTTTTGCCCGTGGCCAGCTATTGCCGTTGCCGTTGCGGTTGGCGTTGAGGACGCAACTCGCGGTCAAGATCCCCGTCTTGCCTTTGGCACTGGCGCCAATCTCGATGGCACCGCCTTCCATCACGAACGCAGACGACACGATCGGCAACTTGAGTGCCTTAGCGATGGTCACGCCCACTTTTGTGTCTTGTTTCCAGCCTCGATACTTTTGACCCCAACCATTGAATCTAAAGCAGACGGCGCGGCGTTCGCCATCCGCGTTGCGGATGATCAAAGGCGCGGTGTCGCGGGCCCAGTCGACGCTGTAAGCCTCACCGACCGTGACCTTGATCGTCGAACTGAGGAGTTTCGTGGCCTGCGCCAGGTCGTCGGGAAAAACGAACATGTGAACCGGTTCATTCTTGGCGATCGCGTTGGCCAAGATGGCAACTTCGGCCTGTATCGCTTTAGCCTGCTGGCGGTAAGCGTGTTGCGCCGGAAAAATCATGATCGTGCCTTCGTGTCGTTCCCACTCATCAGGGAAGGAGAAGAGCTTAGGCTTCGGCTTTGGATTGGGCCGGGAGCTAGGACGGCTGTGTTGGCTCCTGGCGCAACTGGAGAACGCTAGCGCTAAAGCGAGGATCAGCAGAATTTTCTTGTATCTAATCATGTCGTATTGGGGTCGGAGCGGCTGTCATGCTTTGGGGTGCGACTAAAGGCGCCGAAGAGGACTTACCTCACTGAGTCTATTATTGCCGATTTAGGTCCAAGATGAACTCGATTGTTTCGCCTGGTTTGCCTTTGACCTCGGCTCCACACCAATCGTAGTCGGGGAATCGGAAATGAAGGGTGCGGCGGCCGGGCGGCAGGTCGCATGCATACGCTCCCTCGGGTTCGAGCAAATCGGCTACCCCATCCTCGTCGTCCACCGAGAACGAAATCAGAGCGCTGGGCACGAATATCTCGCCTCTCTCGTTGCGAAAACGGATTTTGCAGCGAACTGCCCAGGGACTGAAAGAGCCGTTGAAGTTCCATCGCCACGCCGCGGCGGCCAAGGGATCAGGCAGCAGGTCGATGGTGTGAATAGACTTCGCGGTCCCAAGGAAGACTGTCTTCTTGGCGTGGAAACTCTTGCCGAGCGCCCTATGATTGAAGCAACTAACGACTAGCTGAAGACGACTTCCCGGGATTCCGACGAAGAACAATGAATCCTCCTTCCAGGGGTCTTGGACCGCCCGAAATCCGAGCGTTTCGTCGTTGACCAACAGGCTCCAATCATGCCGCAGTGGCTGGTCATCACCGGGCAGGCGGACGTTGACTTCGACCGGGACCCCCGGTTGGATGACGATGTCGAGGGGCGGTTGTTCTGGCCGCGTTCGAATCTGTTGAATTCGTTGGGCCAGACCTAGCCGCGGGATGATGGTGATGACCCCGGTGTCCGTATGGGGCACGGTCTTAAACAGGCAGCGACCGTCGCGGTCGGTGTCGATTTTGGTCGTAAACGAGAGCGGGGCTACAGAGCCGGTCCTTCCTTTCTCTTCAAACACTGAAAAACGCAATGTTCCGGAGACAGGCTCACCGTTGGCCAGTCTCAACCGCCCGGAAAGTCGGCAACTTGGGCTCAATCCAATCTTCAGGTTCCATTTAGCGGGACGGAGAGGATCGTAGGCAACCGTGATCTGTCTGCTGATCCACCCCGATTTCTCGACCGCAAGCACCATGGAATTGAAGTCGATCTCTTCTTCGGGGTCTCTCAATCCAATGCCGCTGAACCGGCCGAGTTCGTCCGTCGTCATGCCAACTTTGTAGCCGCTGAAATCAAGCTTCAATGAAACGCCGGCGATCCCGCGGCCATCTACTTTGGAAAACACTCGGCTCGACAAGGCGGGCGACAAGCTCGCAAAAAAGACGGCGGGACCGGAGTTATTGAAACCGTCTTGAGTCTCAAAGACGAAGTCCGGGCCGTAGTCTCCGGTTATCTGGGACGCGCCGGCATGACCGTTGACGATAAACTTGGGTCGGATGGTGTAGTTGTGCAGCGTCGCTTTTTTGTCGAGAAAAAGAGTGAACGAACCTTGGCTGTCGATCGAAGCCAGTGCCGTTCGATCGGGAACTCCGCTGCCGTTGGTTTCGTACTCGAAGGTAGCTTTCCCGCCGATGGCTGGCTGCCTGTTGCTAAGGGCGAGGACCAATCCTTTGAATATCTTCGTCCCCGGAGCGCCAGTCAAGGTTGAATCTGAGTTGTCACCCGCCGCCTCAGAGCCTGAAGTAAAGACTTTCGCCGCGGCGCCCGCAGCTCTTGCTGCCTGATTGGGCCGGGCATCTAGTTTCTGCTCAATGGCGTCGACTTGATTGTCGGACTCGGATTCGGAGAGATAGAGGAACACACCGCCAACGAGTGCCAACACGAATAACGAAATGGCGACCGCGCGACCCAAACCCATCCTCCGACTAACTGCACATACGGTGCTTGGCACCGTATGTGCGCGAAGCTTAGTCTCTTTGCTCCATGGATCTGACCGCCCGGTCAATTTTTTGGAGCTCACGAGTCAATTCTGGGCCTTTGCGCTTGGCGCGGTGTAGGCGGCCACGGAATCTGCGGACCTCTTCCGCGCTGTTGACGGCGTCAATGTTGACCAAAGACTCGACGATTAGTTTTCCCTCGGTGAGCGAAGTGTTGGCGTTATTCAGTTGTTGATTGAGTCTCTGCGCGGCACGGGGACTGTTGATCTGCCCCAGACTGCGGATGGCGTTCGCTCGGTAATCAATACGTTCGTGGTGGAGGAGATCGCCAAGATCATCGATACAGGATTCATCGGCGACGATGCCGAGCAATGAAATCGCGTTTTTGCGCATGTAGCGGTCGGCCAATGGGAGGTCACCGCGCGCGACCTGAAGAAGGACCGGGCGATACTGATCCGCCTCGGCACTGAGGTTGTTGAGAGTCTCCGCCGCCATGTCGATCTGCTTGAGCAACTTGAGCGTGAGATCTTGAAAGTTTGCCATGAAGTTCGCCCTGTGACCGTCCCGGCACGGCCTATGGATCCGGCTCCGAATTGGGGCGGATTGGCGTACGACGGATCCTATTCCTCACTGGGATGAAGCGGGAAGGCGCCTAGTCTCCGACCGCAATTCGTGAGAATTTGCGGGCGGACAGGAGTTAGTCTTCACAGGGAGGGTGGTACTGGAGAGTGACGGCGGGGTGCCTGGCACCGCATATGTCAGTTGAGGGCTTTGCGGATGGGGAGGTGCGGTTCGATTTGGCGGCGGGCTTCGAACTCGGATTCGAAGCGGGGGTCATTCAGGGTTTTGGCGGCACGGATCGCGGCGAGACGGCGGGCGTCGACACCGGACCATAGATCGCCGGTGACTTTGGCGAGGACGCCGGGGCAGGGAGCGAAGGCGGCGAGCTCTATCGATCCGGCCCACACCGGGCGGTGGGCGGCTTCGCGTTCGCTCATGAAGTCCAGCAGCATGCGTGACAGTTCGGGAGTAGCGCGCTTGGAGGCGCCGAGGATGCGATCGAGGCTGAGGTCGGTGAACGCGGCCTTAAGGATTCCGCGCGCGAAGTCGTCATCATCTAAGGCGCGCGCCGGCAGATCAGTATCGGCGAAGGCGGCGATAAAGATGTTGCCGTCGTTCGTTCGATGCGCTTCTTGCAAAAGGCGAATGCTGACCGGCATGACCGGCAATAGGGTGAGCGCCTTCAAGATCATGCGGCGCTCTTCGTGGTCGCCCCGCTCGTAAAGTCTGAAGATGGCGTCGCCATCGTTTGCGATACCGGCGGCATCAAAAAGAAGAGGAGCTGCGAGATCACAGAGGCGAAAAGACTCGGCGATGATGGCGGCTTGATCGTTTTGGATCAGGCCGCCGGTAAGGGCCTCTCTGCCGATCTTCCGCAATGTAGCCGCAAAGTGAACTTCGAGCCAGCCCAGGCCGCCGTCCACAGCTTTGGCCCGAAAGTCGGCCCAAGTTGGCTGGCGGTCGGCGGGAAGCTGAGCCTCGAAGAGCGAACTTGCGAGAGCGAACGTGAGCGATGGCGAAGGGGTCATGGTTAGCGGGCTTCGGGGTTTTTGTCCATGGTGTCGGAGACTTGGCCGCGCAAAACCGAGTTGCCGTCGAAGGTGTCGGTCCAATCCAAAGTCGGTTTGGCCATCCATTCCTCTTCGCTCCCGCGTCCGTCGCGGCCAAAGAATTTGACGGGGTTTTTCCAAACCAGAGTGTCAATATCAGCGTCGCTGATTCCAGCTTGCTGCAACAAGGCGACGGTTTTGGGAACGGAGAGGGGATCGCTGACGCCCCAGTCACAAGCCGAGTTGATCACAATGTCCGCCACGCCGAACTCGAGGATGATTTTCACCATCCGCTCCGGCGACATTTTCGTGTGCGGGTAGATCGAAAATCCCTGCAAGTAGCCGGTCTCGCGGGTGATCTTGATCGTCTCTTCATTGCCGTGGTCGATGAGCACGCGCGAGGGCGCAATGCCAGAGTCTCTGACGATGTCGACGCAGCGCTCGAAGCCGCGCTTTTTGTCGCGGTGTGGCGTGTGGATCAAGATCGGCAAGTTGTGCTCGATGGCGAGTTGGATCTGAGCTGCGAAAAATTTCTCTTCGGCCGTCGTCATGTCATCGAGGCCGATCTCGCCGACGCCGACCACGGAGTTTTTCTCGAGATAGCGCGGGAGCACTTCCATCACGGCGTCATTCACACGGTCGTCGTTGGCTTCCCGGGGGTTCAGACCCATGGTGCAGACGTGGTGGATACCGAACTGCTCGGCGCGATGGCGTTCCCAGCCGATAATCGTGTCGAAATAGTCAATGAAGGTGCCGACATGCGTTCGAGGCTGCCCCAGCCAAAATGCGGGCTCTAGAACAACGCGGACGCCGGCGGCGGCCATGTTCTCGTAATCGTCTGTGACGCGCGAGAACATGTGGCTGTGGGGTTCGAAAATCCTGATCATCGGGTCTCTCGGATTGAAGGTCGGGAGTCGCCGCACTTTAGCACCAGGGCTCATCCTTCGACAAACGCGGACCGTCGACTGCGTCCATATTTCGCAATGTCGTGCTTACAAGGGGGCCGGGCCTGTAACTTCAAGGCTGGTAAGGGCTTCGTTGATGTGTCTAAGCGCCTTGGTAGACTCTGAGCCATTGCGACGGAGGAGATCCAGGGATCATGCAACGGCTTCTATTGACCGCGCTGCTGGCCTTTTTAGGCCTTAGCGGCTGCAAGGGTGTTGACGACTACTTGATCGATCTCGACACCCTGGATCCGGAGACGAAACGCCCGTCGTTTGCGACGACGAGCGTTGTCTTTGACGCGGGCCAGTTGAGTCACGAGGGGCTCACGGGCTTGGCGACCGCGGAAGAAATGACCTTCTGGCAGGCCATGCAGGCGCTGTACCACGGCAGTAATTATCTGCAGCTAGCCAAAGAAAACTCACTGTTGCAATCGGACGGTGCCGTATTGATTGCCGAAATCACGACTCGGTTGCCAATTCCCGCTATCACGCAGCCTCTGGAGTATCGCGACAAGATCGCGGAGAGAGTCGAGAAGGCGGCGGTTGATCTGCTGGCGGCCAGCGGCAGCTTGACGATTCCGTTCATCATCGCCTCAATGGATTCGCCCGACGAGATTGCCAAACAGAACGCCTACGAGGACTTGAAGCAAAAAACCGGGGAGGACTTTGGACTGGATGTCGCCGCTTGGAACAAGTGGTGGACCTCAGTCAAAGACCAGCGAGATCGTGATTATATTCTCAATGCGCGGGAGCCGCTCCGCATTCTGGGGCAACTTGAGTTTGCAAGGCCTTCCGAAGCACGTGCCGTCCTTCGGGTTCTCGCCTTTTGGTTGCAGCACACCAGCGACGCCGAACTATCCGAAGAGGCTTTGGCCGCCACCATGCGAGTGGCTCGGCAAACCGCGGTTTTGTCCCTACGGGATTCCTTGAAGCGAGCGAAAACTGGCGCAGTGCGCGCCGACATCGCCGAAGCCATGGGGAAGATCCGCGACCCGCAGTTTGGAGAGGTTCTCGTCGAACAGTTAACTCGCGAACGCGATCCGGACGCCGCCGCCAAAATGGTGCGAGCCCTGCGCTTTTATCCCGGGCGTCGTTCGATCGTCGCGGTCTTCAATGCGATGTTGGCGGAAGACCCCCAGGTCGACCTCAACGCCGTTGACACTCTTCGCACGATTACTGGCGAAGATCATGGCGGTCAGATCGAAGACTGGCTCACCTGGTGGGAAAAAGAAGGGCTGAAACAGTGGCCTTAGTCCGTCCCCAGACCCTCGTCTCGGACGCAGAGCAACAATACGACGGCACGCAGCTGCGACCCCATTGGATCTTCGAGAATTTCGAGATTCAAGGCGACGCCGCCGTCGCCTTCATGGGGCCGGCGGAAGTCCTCGAGGAACATCTCGTCGACCTTGCCGATCGGCGCGATCACCTGGTCATCAAAGCCGACGCCATGCTTCACATCTTGGTGGAGGTGTTTGGCGCTGGACTCGACCAAGCCGTCTTGATGCAGCGTATCTTGGTCTTGTTGGCACGGGAGATCCTTGAGGAACATGACGTTCCCGATCTAGCCCGCCGCGGCGACGACTTCTACGCGGGTGAAGGCAAGATCTCGGTGTCCATCGCCACGGTCTCAGCGGTGAGCGCGCTCATCCACTTCGGAATCAACATCACTAACGAAGGGACGCCCGTTCGCACCGCCGCCTTGAGCGACTTCGGAATTGATGCCTCAGAATTCGCGGCCGCCTTGCTCGATCGATTCGCGAACGAAGTTGAAGCCATGGCCAAGGCCAGCACCAAAGTGAGGCCTGTCACTTGAGCACTGAGGGCAAAAAGGGTCTTGGCTGGCTCAAGACCCTTCTCAAGATCGCTTTGCTCGGCGCGGCTTTCTTCGTCGTGTCGACGCAAGTCGACTGGTACGACCGCGTTGCAAGCAATGGCGGTGATGTGCTGCGGGGCAAGATCATTGAAGGCAGCGACCCCGACGCCCAAGTTGTCGTGATCGAGACGACGGACGGCAAAAGGGAAACGCTGGTCAAGGGCAGCTGGAAAAAAGGGGGCAAGTCCCTCGGTATCAAGAGTACCTACCAGTCTCTGAGCCTTGGGTGGTATGCACTCGGCATGGCCTTGATCTTTGCGATGTATTGCTTGGGCGTCCAACGGTGGCGCTACCTTTTGCGCGCACAAGGGCTCGAAGCTAGCTATGGCCGGGCTTTTCGCCTGACCTTCATGGGATTTTTCTGGAACAACTTCGTTCCCGGTTTGACGGGAGGCGATGTCGCCAAGGCCGTGTTGATCGCAAAAGAGAGTCCTGGCCGGCGTAGCGAGGCCGTGGCGACCGTCATTGTTGATCGCCTGATTGGTTTGGCCGTGCTGGCCTTGATCTCCGCCGCCGCGATCCTCTGCAACTTCGACAAGTTCAAAGATACCGGCTTCGTGATTTTTGGCGTACTCGCGGCCTTGGCCATGGGGGCGGTTGCCATCTTTTCGCGACGAGTTCGACGCGCCTTGCGGATTGACCAACTACTGAAGGCTTTGCCGCTGAGCGAAATGCTCATGAAGTTGGACAAGGCTTTTCGGCTGTACCGCTCTCACCCGGGCACTCTGGTCTTGGCGGTTGCCTTGTCGTTCGCCGCCCATTGTTGCAACATCGGATCGGTGATTGCTTTCGGCAACGATCTGAACATCAATGCTGGCTGGCTGACGTATTTCGCCACCGTGCCTCTTATCCTCATTACCGCTTCGATTCCGCTGTTTCCCGGCGGTTGGGGGGTGCGTGAGACCGCCTTTTTGTTTGCCTTCGCCGCCGTTGGCGTTCCCGAGGAGCAAAAAAGCCAGATTGTCATTTTGAGCGTCCTTCTTGGCTTCTCGACGATGATCTGGAGCCTTCTAGGAGGCGTGTTCCTTTTCGTTGGCCGCGGCCGTGGTGATCAACCTTCGGAATTCGAGGCCGCCGCCTCGGAAACTCCACCAACGCTTGGTACCTAACCCTTCACTCCAAAAGTTTCACAGGGACAACACTCTCATGTCGCTTCTCGTCGTTGGCTCGATTGCGCTCGACAGCATTGAAACCCCGCACGGCACTCACGAGAACATCCTCGGTGGTGCGGCCTCTTACTTCTCCGTGGGAGCATCGCTCTTTACGCCGGTGCGCTTAGTCGGCGTTATCGGCGAGGATTTTCCTCCGGAGCACGTCGAGTTTTTCAAGACTCGGGACATCGATCTCGCCGGTTTGCGAAAGATCGAGGGCGGAAAGACCTTTCGCTGGAAAGGCAAATATGAAGGCCGCATGGATGTCGCGGAAACGCTTGACACGCAGCTGAACGTCCTTGGCGATTGTCGCCCGGAAGTTCCCGAGCAATTTCTCGATACTGAGTTTGTCTTGTTGGCAAACGACAACCCGGAGAATCAACTTCACGTCGCGAAGCAGATGAAGAGCGCGCGCTTCGTCATGATGGACACGATGAATCTTTGGATTGATCATTTTCGTGACGGCGTCAAGGAAGTCCTGGGCGTGGTGAACGCCATCATCTGCAACGACGAAGAAGCGCGTGTGCTCGGAGGTTCATCGAACCTCATTCGCGCCATGAAGAACATCCAAAAACTCGGTCCCGAAACCGTCCTGGTGAAAAAGGGCGAGCACGGAGCCATCATCTTGTCCAAAGACCGTGGTTTCGCCTTGCCAGCCTACCCGCTGGAGACCGTGGTTGATCCCACCGGCGCGGGTGACACCTTTGCGGCGGGCGTCATGGGTTACCTCGCCGGAAAAGGCGAGGTGTCCTTTCGCGACCTGAAGTTGGCGATGGCCTACGGTACGGTCGTGGCGTCCTACAACGTCGAGGGCTTCGGCCTCGACCGCTTGCGGACCTTGACCTTCGGCGACGTCCAAAGTCGCTACGAAGAGTTCGTCATCTTTCTTGATCTCCACGACTGATGTCGGAACGGATTCGCTGTTTTGTCGCGGTGACGATTGACGCCGCAATCTCGCGGCGCCTCGAACGTGAGATCGGATACTTTCAGCTGGCCGGTGCCGACGTGAAGTGGGTCCCGCGCGACAGTTTTCATTTGACCGTGAGTTTCCTCGGCGATCTTGAGCCCGAGCTGCTCATCGACGTCGAGGAGCAATTGGAAGAAGCGGCTCAGGGAGTCGCGCGGATGAAGATGATGGTCCGTGGCGTCGCCGCTCTTCCCGACCTAGATAGGCCCCGCGTCATTGCAGCGGGCTTCGATGGCGATCTCGACAAATTCAAGAACCTCCAGCGAGATCTCAAAGGTCGCTTCCGCAGCCTCGGAATCCGGGCCGACAAGAAAATCTTCGCGGCACACGTAACCTTGGGCCGTGTCCGCGGTGATCGCCATCTTGACGAATTGAAGACCAGGCTTGCCAAGAGTCTAAATCGTCGATTTGGCATGCTCTCGGTGACCGGTGTTGAGCTCTACATGAGTGACCAAGGCCCCAAGGGTCCCATCTACACCCCCTTGAAAAGATTCTCACTCATCTGACTTTGGCCTAACTATGCCTTGTTACGGAGTTTTTCGAGAGCGAGGAACTTTTGACTCGATCGCCTTTGGGTTTAACGCCAGTCGAGGTAACGGTTCATGAGAGCGTTGGTTGAGCTGTCGTGACTCGAAACCGGGTCTCCGCGCTCCAACTCAGGGAAGATGCTCTTGGCGAGTTGCTTGCCCAACTCCACGCCCCATTGGTCAAAAGAGCTGAGATCCCAAAGCAGCCCCTGGACGAAAACGCGTTGCTCATAGAACGCAATGAGGCTTCCCAGAGTTCGGGGATCGAATTCGCGCACCAAGATTGAGTTGCTGGGCCGGTTGCCGGGAAAAACCTTGTGCGGCACTAGTTTCTCCAGAGCTTCGCCCGTCAAACCCGAGGCGACGAGTTCGGCGCACACGGCAGCTTCGCTTTTGCCGTTCATCAGCGCTTCAGGTTGGGCAAAAAAGTTCGATAGCAAGATGTCGTGGTGTTGTCCGATTGGGTTTTGGCTGCGTGCCGGAGCGATGAAATCGCAGGGGACCAGTCGCGTGCCTTGATGGATGAGCTGGTAAAAAGCGTGCTGCCCGTTCGTACCGGGTTCGCCCCAGATCACCGGGCCAGTGGCGACGTCGGATTCATCGCCACTCATGGTGACGCGCTTGCCGTTGCTCTCCATGTCCAGCTGTTGCAAAAACGCCGGGAAGCGATGCAAGTACTGATCGTAGGGCAACACGGCGTGGCTTTCCGCGCCGAAGAAGTCGGTGTACCAAAGCCCCAAGAGTCCCGCGATCACCGGCAGGTTCTCGGCAAGCGGAGCCGACCTAAAGTGCTCGTCGAGAGCATGGGCACCGTCGAGTAACTCCTCGAAGGCATCCATGCCGACGCTAAGCGCGATGGAAAGTCCCACGGCGGACCAAAGCGAGTAGCGACCACCCACCCAATCCCAAAACTCGAACATGTTCTCGGGGTCGATGCCGAACTCTTTGACGCCTTCGGCGTTCGTTGAAAGAGCGACGAAATGCTTGGCAACGTCAGCTGGCAAGGCACCTTGATCGAGGAACCACTGCCGCGCGCTGTGAGCGTTGGTCATGGTCTCTTGGGTGGTGAAAGTCTTGGACGCGATGACGAACATCGTCGTCGCAGCGTCGACGCCTTTGAGGGTTTCCGCGAGATGAGTTCCGTCAACGTTGGAAACGTAGCTGACCTTCAAGTCTTCGGATGCCCGTGACTTCAAGGCCTCGACGACCATCAAGGGGCCCAGGTCGGAGCCGCCGATGCCGATGTTAATGACGCGCCTAATCGCGTCGCCGCGGAATCCGCGCCAGGCCTTGCTGCGGACGGCCTCGCTAAACTCACGCATCTTGCGAAGGACTCGGTGGATGCCGGGCATGACGTCTTCGCCATCGGAGAAAACCGGGCGGTCGCTGCGATTGCGAAGGGCGGTGTGCAGCACAGCGCGACCCTCGGTGACATTGATCTTGTCGCCGCGAAACATGGCCTCGATGCGGTCGGGAAGGCCCCGAGCCGCGGCTAAGGCCAGCAGGCTCGTCATGACCTTATCGTCGATGAGGTTTTTTGAGTAATCGAAGTAGATGTCTTCAATTTGGAGGGAAAACCGCTCCGCGCGATTCGCGTCCACAGCGAACAGAGACCGCAGCTGGATGCCCTCGAAGCGTTTACGGTGCCTAGTTAAGTCTCTCCACTCCGCGCCATCGCTGAGTTTCATGCCCCCGCCTCCCGCGGGCCGGTTTCGCCTTCGCTGATCGCGACGACGGCAGAACCACAGGTGTCGCTAAAGACGTTGGTGACGGTGCGAAGCATGTCCAGCGGGCGATCCACCGCGAGCAAGAGGGCGGCACCTTCCACCGGGAGCTTTAGTGCCGACAAGATCGTCACCATCATGATGAGTCCAGCGGAAGGAATGCCCGCGGCCCCGATCGAGGCCATCAGGGCCATGAAGACGATCATGATTTGGGCGCCGAAAGTCAACTCGTAGCCGCTGACTCCCTGGTAGTACTGCGCCAAAAAGATGACGCCGATACACTCGTAAAGTGCGGTGCCGTCCATGTTGATGGTCGCGCCCAAGGGCTGAACGAATGAGACGACGCGGTTTGAGACTTTGCCGCGGTCCTCGACGGTCTCAAGACTGACGGGAAGGGTCATCGACGATGAGGAAGTCGAAAACGCGGTCAACAACGCGGGGCTCACAGCCTTGGCCCAGCGAATCGGGCTTATCTTCGCGACGAACTTCAAGATCAAAGGAAGCGTGATTAGGCAGTGAATCAAGAGCGCTGAAGTAACGGTGATCATGTAGACACCGAGAGGCTTGAAGACCTCATAGCCCGTACTGCCTACGACTTTCACCAGCAGGCAAAAGACCCCGTAAGGGATCAGCGATAAGATTCCCGCCGCCATCTTCATCATGACTTCGAAGGCGCTCTCGAAGAAGTCGCTCATCACTTCTCGGTGTTTCTTCGCGGTTTTCAACACGAAGTAGCCAAAGAGCAGGGCGAAGAAGATGACCTGCAGCATGTTCAGGTTTGCCCCGAACGCTGCAAAGACGTTCTCGGGAATCATGCGCAACAAGACGTCGGCGAAAGAGGTCTCGGTGACGTTCGAAAAACTGTCGTCCGCCGCCAGGCCTAGAGCCGCACCTTCGCCGGGGCGAATGAGGTTGACCAGGGCGAGGCCCGTAAAAATCGCCAACATGCTGGTGGAGATGTAGTAGGCGAAAGTCTTAAATCCAAGGCGACGAAGATTCGCTCCGTTGCCAACGCCGATAACCCCGACGATGATCGAGGTCAAAATGATCGGCACGATGAGCAACTTCAAAAGGCGGATGAACATGTCCGCCAAGAACGCGAAGGGCTTGATCCAAGCCGCACGCTGGGAGTTCGGATCGAGGCTGAGATTTACCGGGACGATCCGGCTTTCGCCGAGTTCGTGCCAGACGATGTCGCCGTTTTTCGAACTCGCGATGGTCTCACGATAGATCTTGGCGTCTGAGATAACGATACGTTGCTCGTTACTACGGCCGCGATTTTTGATGATCGCAGAAATCACATCGCCAGCTTTGGCTTTGCTCTTCGGGCCCGCCTTCATGACGGCGGCACCTTCGTTTGCGGAATCCGCAACGACGAGGCCCGAAATGGCGGAGCCGCTGAGGAAGGCCTGAAAGCCTCCTCCGACAATCACGCCCGCGATGAGCCAGGCGAGGATTTTCCAATGAACTTTCAAACGACTTCTCCCAGCAGGTATTCAGGTGGCCAAGGATAGCGATTATCAAAAAGGCTGAGGCGGAGCGCGGTCGCCAGGAGCTTTCTAGCTGAGACCCGATCCGTAGCGGGCGTAGCTCCCCGAGGGGAGGGGGCGACCACTGGCCTCCGGCACCGTCATTTCGCCCGAGCTGAGGATTTTGCCCTCGAGATCAAAATGGTCGTGAAGGAGGTTTTCGAGCGATAGGGCGCCATAGCCCGGCGAGTGGGCGGAGAGCAGCACGATGGCGGGGCGATTCTTCACCAACCCGGAGCAAAGGTCTAGAAGTTCAGCCAAGCGTTCTTCGATCTTCCACAACTCGCCGCCGCTTCCGCGACCAAAACTCGGAGGATCGAGGATGACACCATCGTAATGGTCTTCGCGTCGCTTGGCCCTTTGGGCGAAGCGAATCACATCTTCGACGATCCAGCGCACTGGCCGATCGGCCAGGCCGTTGAGATCGGCGTTGCGCCGGGCCCAATCTACGACGCCCTTGGCGGCATCAACGTGCGTGACCGCGGCTCCGGCCTGCGCCGCGGCCAGGGTGCTGCCGCCGGTGTAGGCAAATAGGTTGAGCAATTTAGGCGCGCGCGCCTGCTCTTTTTGAAAAGCCTCCACGGCGCTTCGCAAGAACGCCCACTGCGCGGCTTGCTCGGCAAACAGGCCAAGGTGGCCGAAGGGCGTGGCTTTCAACTCGAGATTTAGCCCGCCGTAGTCAACTGTCCAGGACTTTGGCGCTGGCCCCTTCCAATTCCAGTGGCCGCCGCCGCGCTCGCTACGGATGTGGACGCCGTTTGCGCGTTCCCATTCTTTGCGCGGCAAACTCGGGCGCCACACCGCGGCCGGAGCTTGTCGATCGAGGCGCTGGCCGGCGACTTCTTCGAGCTTGCGGCCACCGCCGGAATCGAGAAGGCGGTAGTTCATCGCGACATCTTGGTTCCACGGCCTTGGGCCTTGGGGCGCTCAAGTCGTCCCAAGGTTCCACGCTTGTAGGACGCGTAATGTCCGCTCTCAATCGCCCCGCGAATGTCGCGCATCAAGTCTTCGTAGTAGTGAATGTTGTGGATCGAGGCGAGCGTGTTGTAAAGCGGCTCGCCCGCGTAGTGAAGGTGGCGCAAGATGGCGCGCGTGTAGTGTTCACAGGCGTAGCACTTGCACTTCGTGTCGATGGGATACTTGTCCTTGCGAAACTTCTTGTCGCCGATCCTAATGCGGCCGGTGCGTGTGAACAGGGTGCCGCCGCGGGCGTAGCGCGTGGGAATCACGCAATCGAACATGTCGATGCCGTGCTCGACTGCTTCCAAGATATCCTCCGGTGTTCCCACTCCCATGAGATAGCGCGGCAGGTTCTTCGGCAGCAAGGGAGTCGTCCAGGCGGTGACATCTCGCATGAGATCGTGGCCTTCGCCAACGCTCACGCCACCGACCGCAAAGCCGTCAAAGTCGATCGCGGTAATCTGCTTGGCGCTCCGCTTACGAAGGTCCTCGTGCGTTCCGCCCTGGACAATGCCAAAGAGAAACTGGTGCGACCCGAGTTCAACCTTGCGACAGCGTGCGGCCCATCGCGCAGTGCGCTCCAAAGAGCTTTCGACGTATTTCTTAGGGGCTGGGTATTCGACGCATTCGTCAAAGGCCATTACGATGTCGGCACCCAAGTCTTTTTGGGTCAACATCGACGTTTCGGGGTCCAGAAAAATCGTCTTCGAGGACTTCTCTTCTTGGAAGGTGACGCCGTTGTCGTCGATCTTTCTGTTCGGAAGCGAAAAGACCTGAAATCCCCCGGAATCGGTGAGGATCGTCTTGGGCCAACTCATGAACTTATGAAGTCCACCGTGGCGAGCGACGAGTTCACGCCTACCGTCGTAAGAGAGGTGGTAGGTGTTGGCGAGGACGACTTCGGCCCCCGTATCCAAGACCTGATGTGGCGTGAGCCCTTTGACGGCGCCCTGCGTGCCCACCGGCATGAAGGTGGGGGTTTGAACGGTACCGTGCTCGGTGGTGAAGCGACCGCGTCGCGCCCCGCTTTGGTCCGTCTTCAAAAGCTCAAATTGGATGTCCTTTTTCGGCATGCCGACAGCATATCGGAGTCCGATGCCGTCTTCGAGGCTCGATTTGGCTTAGCGGCGGCGACTTTTGCGACCACGGGCGTGGCGTTGACGAGAGGAGAGCCGTCCCTTAGGTGAGGGGCCGTCATCAAAATGGGAATCCTGTGTGCTTTTGGCCGCCGCGGCTTTTTTCAGGCCGAGTTCAAAATCTGGCGGCAGGGGGCTCTCGATGCGCAGAGCTTGCGGCAAATCGGGAGGGATGAAGTCCAAGGCCAGAGCGTGGAGGAGAGCGCGTTTGTGCTTCACGATGGCATCGCGACCGCGGGCGAACTTTCGTTCACCAACGATGGCGTGGCCCACTTGGGCGAAGTGCAGCCGAATCTGGTTGTGGCGACCCGTTTGGATGCGGGCTTCAACCAGCGCGCAGCGCCCGACCCTGCGAATGACTTCGTAGAAGGTTTCAGCAGGTTTTCCGGCCTTCGAAATGACTGCGGAAGCGCCGAGGTCTTTGATGGGAAAGATGAGCTTGCCACGCGGCGGCGAGGGCCAGCCCTGGACTAAACAAAGGTAAGTTTTTTCAACCCGGCGGGAGCGAAAAGCCTCGATCAAACGGTCGGCGGCTTTTTGGTTCTTTGCGAACACCAAGACCCCTGAGGTCTCATAGTCGAGCCGGTGCACCGCGATGGCCTTACGTCGATCGGCACGCAGTCGCTCCCATACCGAAAGCCCGAGGTCTTTGGAGCCCTTCGGTGCCGGCACGCTCATCATGCGGGCGGGCTTATCGACGGCGAGCATGTCGTCGTCTTCGTAAATCAGACTTAGGGGTCTTTTAGCCACTTAGCTTTCGAAACGACGGACGAAGGCCAAAAACCCCTTCGCCTGGTCTTTCAAACGTTGGCCGAGTTCGGCGTCTTTGAGCGCCCCGGTCTCAAAGTCAAATTGTTTGTAGCTGTCACCGATGAAAATGCGGCGCGGGTAGATGTAGGCGTTGCGGTAGCCGGCGACACCCTGAAGATGTTCGACGGCGCGAAGTCCCTGAAAACGTCCCGCAGCGAGGCCCACAAAAGCAACGGGGCGATCGGCGAAGCCCTCGGGGTCGGGCAGCATGTCGAGAAAGAGCTTCAAGGCGCCCGGGTAGCTGCCGTTGTATTCTGGAACGATGATGACCACGCCGTCACTTGCCAAAAAGCGATCCACCATCGCGCTGACGGAAGCAGCGGGGCTTTTGTAGGCCTCGGGATCCAAAAACTCCGGCCCCATCTCGCGAAGGTCGAGATAGTCAACTTCGCAGTCGAGGGCCCGGTAGTGGTCGGCCATCACCTCGGCGAGCCGGTGCGACAGCGATCCCTTGCGATTGGTGCCAGCCAAGACGGTGATGCGCATGCTTAGGAACTCCGATTCTGATAACGGCAAGGCTTATAACCCCCAAACTGAGGCCTTTCGAGGCGCTCTAAACGTGGGAGAGGGGCCTTTTGCCGAATCGAGGCCGAAATTGCGGGCGAGATTGGCACTTGGTGGAAAGAAGAACCCATCGGCTGCGTCTCATCTCGAAAGCCAAGCCACGGAGGCTCCGGTGCTAGCGGCGGTCTGTTAAGATTTTGCCCGACTCGACTCAATCGATCGAAGGAGAAACGCAGTGTCGACGATTGCCAGGATTTCCAATTGTAGATGGGGTGCCGCCGCAACGGCAACCATGACCGTGGCCTCCGTACTGATCTTGACGACCATCGCGACGGCTCAAGAGCCTTCTGCGGGTCCTTCAAAGGGACAGGAAATGCAGCGGATCAGTTTCGACGACACTTTGGGTTGGCGGCTTTTTCCCACCAGCCGAGGACCGTCAGGAAAATGGTCCAAGGACGGCAAGGCTTACTCCTTCCGCGGCGCTTGGTTCGATCTTGAGACCGGCAAAAAGATCAAAGCGCCCGATCCCCAAAAAAGCAAACCGATCGACAAATTCGCCGAGACCAACTCGGCCGCCGCTCTCGTCTTTTTCAGCCCCGACAAAAAGTGGCGCTCTGAAGTCCGCGATTGGAATCTCTTCGTCACTTCCACTGAAATGGCCGCCGCTGAACGAGTCGCCATCAGTTCCGATGGCAACAAAGAACTCCTCTACGGCATTTTGGATTGGGTCTACCAAGAAGAAGTCTACGGTCGTCACGACTTCCGCGGTCACTGGTGGAGCCCCGACTCCAAAAAAATCGCTTTCCTAAAGATCGACGAAGAACCCGTTGGCGAATTCACCGTCGTCGACCACATCCCGGTCACCTTAAAAACCGAGATCACCAACTATCCCAAGGCCGGTTATCCCAATCCCCGCGCCGAGCTTGGTATCTACGATCTCGAAACCAAAAAGACAATCTGGTGCGACCTAAGCCACTACGAAGGCCAAGAGCCTCTCGTCGTCAAAGTCGGCTGGACTCCCGACAGCTCCAAGGTCGTTTTCCAGATGCAGAACCGCATCCAGAACAAGCTTGACCTCAACTACGCCGACCCCGCCACCGGAACCGTCACGCGCCTCATTCACGAAGAGTCAAAAGCCTGGGTCAACGTCCTCGGCGACCCGCACTGGCTCGACGACGGTAGCTTTTTGTGGCTCAGTGAGCGCAGCGGCTACAAGCACGTCTATCACTACCAAGGCGACGGCAAGCTAAAGCGCGCGCTGACTTCTGGCCCCTGGGAAGTCAAAGACATCCTCGCTGTCGACGAGAAAAGCCGCCGCCTCTTCTTCACCGGCAGCCGCGAATCGGCTATCGCCGTCGATGCCTACCGTGTTGGTTTGAACTGGGACGCAGACGGCAAAGACCTAGTCCGCCTCACCCCCGACCGCGGCAAACACCGCGTCAAACTCAACGCCGATCACACGCATCTCATCGACCACTTCAGCTCCCTCGCCGCGCCACCCCGCGTCGTCCTTCGCGACCTCGATGGCAAGATCGTCCGGGATCTTGGCAGTGTCGAGCTCGAGGCCTCCCACCACTACGAGATGCCGCAATCGCACACCATCAAGACTCGTGACGGTTTCGAGATGGACGCCACCGTCATCATGCCGCACGCCTTCGACGCCTCGAAGAAGTACCCGGTCATGTTACTCACCTACTCCGGTCCCAACGCTCCCAGCGTAGGCGACGATTGGAACGGCAGCGTCTGGCACCAGTTCTTGGCCCAAGAGGGCATCATCGTCCTCCAAGTCAACAACCGTAGCTCTTCGCAAAAAGGCCAAGTTTCCACCGAGACCTGCTACAAAAACTTCGGCGAACAAGAACTCAATGACCTTCTCGACGCCGTCTCTTGGCTCTGCAAAAACAGCTGGGCCGACGCCGACCGCGTCGGCATCTCCGGCTGGAGTTACGGGGGCTTCATGGCGGCCTACGCTTTGTGCCGTTCCAAGTCCTTCGCCCTCGGTTTAGCGGGCGCCGGCGTCTACAGTTGGCGTCTTTACGACACCATCTACACCGAACGCTACATGAGCACGCCGCAACTCAACCCCGAAGGCTACAAGAACGCCTCACCCATGACATTCGCCAAAGACCTCCACGGTCACTTGGTCATGATGCACGGTACTATGGACGACAACGTCCACCTCCAAAACTCCATCCAGTTCATCTTCGAACTCCAAAAAGCCGGCAAACAATTCGACTTCATGGTCTACCCCAAACAACGCCACGGAGTCCGCGAACCCGCCCTCCGCCGCCACCTCCAACAACTAAAATGGAACGCCATCCAAAAGCACCTTCTTGGCACTTGAGGACACTTGCGGCGTTGATCAGATGAGTTCCAAGGTAGTTGCCGCTTGAGTGTTGCACTTCATTCCGGCGCCATTGATGCCGGCTTTGAATTTAGAGCGGCGCCTGACGTCAGATTCAAATACACGACTGTTGGTCAGAATTCGCAAAATCTGTAGCATGGGGCTTCATTGGACTATCGCCTAAGGTCTCCAACGCAAACGAAACGTCAGAGATTTCCTATTACATCCGGGCCCGGAATGGCCCTAACTTTTCATGCGCTTGCTTAGTTCTTTGGGTTTTGAGTTCTTAGTCGAAACTCGATGATGGCACGAGATCACCGGAACAGTTTTTCGGCTTTCGAGCTGAAATGCTGCGTTGATCTGTCGCAGTACTTGGGGTTTTCGGGGAAACAAATGAACTACATAGTCATAGTATCTGCAACCTGTTGTTTTTTGATTGTCGCCGGCTTCAGTGTAGTGGCTGGCGCGCAAAGCCTCCCTGAGACTTTCGTTCGCTTGGGGCCGGCGCAATTCGGTGATGCTGGCGCGGCGCGGCATGAACCAGCTGGAGACATCGACGGAGATGGCCGCGCCGATTTCATTGAGTCGGTTTTTGAGTAAACCGTCGGCTTTCTCCAAATTCGAAACGCGGTCGTTTCGGGTGCAACCGGTGTTGACCTCGACAGCGCTCCCTTTGTTGGAGGGTTTGCGCCCTTTGGGCCGGAGCTCGGGCAACGGTTTTTTGCCCTTCGAGATATAGACGGCAATGGTATCAGTGAGTACGCCGACCTCATCGTGACGGTTCCCGCGCCGGGATTACTCAATACAACGCTGTCTGTTTATTCCGGTTTCCCTCGAGTTCTGCTGTGGCAAGTCGCCTACACCGGGCAAATTTGCCAAGGCAAAGAGGTGCGCCCTTTGGGCGATGTCGATGGTGACGGGATCAAGGACGTCGGAGTATTTTTGGAATACTGAGTTCGCACCGAATCCGCAGATCTTTAGGTTCGAGTGCCTCAGCGGTGCTACAGGTGCACTCATCTCTCAAGTCGGATCTACGTTCTTACGGGGCGACGGCATGGCTGATGTCGGTGACATCAATGGTGACGGATTCGACGACTACGTCTTGTCATCCCGAGCGACGAATCTCGTTTTTCCCGGCGGTGGTAGCGCTTCTATATTCTCGGGTGCGGACAACTGTAACTGTCCGGTGAACCCCATCTTTTTGTCGCGCTGACAGAGCACAAGATACCTCCTCTTTTGTTCCTGAGGAGTGATCGCAATGAAGAGCGTAGAAGTTGAGATGAGGGCGGCGTTGGCTGGC
>JAZGFI010000043.1:0-3125 GCA_036479435.1 Planctomycetota bacterium
CACCGAAAGGACACGCATCACTGATGGCTACCGCGAGAGCGAAGTTGGTCAGAGTTCCTGATTGACCTCACCGAGCACCTATGGGAGTCAAGTGGTTGGGGCACGCATTCGCGCGGCACAAACGTTAGATATCACCGCCCCTAGGCTAACGACGACGATCGGGTTTAGCATGAAGTTAAATAGATAGTCGATCATGTAGAGCGCTTGGACTATGGATAAAACCTCGATCCCGGCTGCCCCTGGCCCCCGCCAGAATCGGACGGCGTGAAATCGCAAGACCAAAACTATGGGCAATAACGACACTACCACGATGAGGACCAAGCCCACGAGTCCTCGCTGTCCGTACGCGATGATCCAAAACCCATCTGACACGGCGAGACTCCGACCTCTCTCGTCATAAACACGCCAACGCCTCCAGCGGCCCCACCCAAGGACGGCACGCATCTCTGCCCTTTCAACGAGTAAGTCCTCAGCATCTATTCTCCACTTGAGCGATGCTGCACGCTCGTCGTTGACAATAATTCGACTTAGCTCAATGATCTCCACACCATCCCATCCGATGAGAGCTCGCGCAGTAATGTAGGATGGAGCAGCAAAGATCATGCACACAATGAGCAGCGAAGATTTGCTCTTATGACTCCACGCAAGGGCAACAGCTCCGACAATCAGCAGAGCAATTGCGCCGGTCGACTTGCAGAGCACTGCCGTGATCGCCACGCCGACGACCATCCATCCAACTGAGACCCCAAATAGCTTCTTGAATCCGCCCGAAATCCATAACCAATAGCCGCAAAGGGCTGAACTAGTCATGAGCATCCCGACGGCAATTCCGTGGGGAAGAAAGACAGTGGGACGGTATCCACCAAGCCGAAGGGTTTGGTTCAGACCCTGTTGACGAAAGCCGTACAGCGACTTATGAAGGTGAGGATGCATCTTCACTTCCCACAAACAAAACGGGACGTACAACAGACCCGCGAGGAAGAACGCAACGGCAAGGTCATGGGCGGCGCGTTGGTCGCTAAAGTAGACACGGCCCATGAAGTATGGAATTCCCCAGCTCAAGGCCTCTACTATGCAAGCCGAAACCCCATCGTAGGCCCCAAGACCGTTGCTGATCGATGTCGCGAAGGGACCAAGAATCCAGAGGATCATCGGGAGATCGTAGATGTTGGCCTTGAAACTGGCGATGCGTCGTGGATCAAAAAGCGCCGTCGACAACAACACGGCAAGGGCTATCGCGGCTGACTTGTCGTAATCCGGGATGCCCTTAATGCTCAAGGTCGCCACCTCGGGCAGGAAAAGCCAGCCGAGGATCACCGAGGTCAACACCGCCCTTCGCGGCGACATCGCCGAGAAAATCCCCATCGTAATCAGGGGCCAGCCGAGGAGCGCCATGAGTGCAACATTGCCCGAAGCACCCATGATCGTCAGGCTCGGCCTAAGAAGGCCAGCGAAGTGTCGGGATGAGCTGAGCTCGTCCAGAGGCGAAACAGAGCCTTAGATCGCGGCGCCAACAATCGGGGTAAGGCGAAGGGGTCGCTCGATTCGATTGAGACCACACCGGACTCGCCTACAGCAGAAACGACGCCTAGTTCCCCAAGCCGGCGCGTGACAGATTCCGTTCGGCGACCGTAGGGATATGAAAAATGTCGAGGAGCGTAGCCCAATTCTGCTTTAAACTCTGATGCAGATTTCGAAATCTCCTCCAGAGCGCAGCTCTCTTCAACAGCAGTTAGATCGACATGATCGGACGTGTGGATACCAAGTTCGAATTGGGGAAACTGAGACTTAAGCTGCCGGACCTCATCCCATTGAAGAGTCAATCGCCGGCGCTCGTTCTTCGGTGCAAGTTGTCTTTCCACTTCTGACAGCAGGTCGCTCCGATCTCCTGCATTGCGGATCAAATGCTCCCCCAAGCTTCGGTTGAAAAAGCCCCTTTGTTGCGCGTCACGAAGATCGACCACGGGTAGGCCGGGAAGACTGACATGATCGATAGTCCTATTCCGCAGTGCGGTGTACAGGCGATCTGACCACTGGTTCTCGCCTCGAGCCACATAGCCGGTGCACAGATACAAGATCGCTGGAAGTCCGTACTTGGCAAGGATGGGAGCGACGACGGTTAGATTGTCGAGATACCCGTCATCAAATGTCAGGATGACGGAGTTACCAGAAATCGGTCGACGATTCGCAACCGCCTCGGCCAGTTCATCAACCGTGATTACACTTCGATGTCGCGAAAGAAATCGCATCTGCGACTCGAAGCCGCTCCGGTCGAACCAGTTGGAGGGGTCCGTGGATAAGGCATTTCGTCGATCGGAAACGCTGTGATAGAGCAAGATGGTCGGCGACCCAACTGGGCTTCGGATTTGCCTTGATGCCGCGGCAACTCCACTCCAATAGAGCGCTACCTGAGCGGCGTGCTTGAGCCCGCGGCGCAAGCGCTGTCGTTTCGGCGGAGGCAGCCTATTCGCTGGCTGCACGAATAGCCGATGGGCACCTAGAGCTTCCCGATTGGGGGGGGGCCGATTCATGCTGGGCAACACATCATGGTAATCTGTTCTCCATACTCAGCGCCTTTTTGGGCCAACGATCCATGACACCTGCCCGGATCCTTCCCATCGACAAGATTGTCGATACAGCATAGATTGCGATAGCCGTTGCGGCGAGTCCAATCGAAACAACAAAACTCTCAGCCTCGCCGATCCCTTGGAAACCGAGGGTCACCAACAAGAGCAAGCTCAGGCCAATGGCGCCTGGCCTCAGAATAAGGGCCAACGGCATGCCATGCCTGACATTTAGGCGGCGGCAAGAGTAGATGTAGGCGAAAATCTCCCCCACGATACCCGCAGCAGCAATGTGAACGAGCTCCGCTTTGGTGAAAACCACCACCACTGCCGCCAGTGCCGGACCGGAAGATCGGCACAACGAAGTCAGTAGTGACGCAGTGGTATCTCCGCGGGCCATGACCGCGAGGCCAGAACAATTCGTGATAAACCTAAGTCCATATACGGCGGCAAGCCAAGCGGCGATGATTCCCGCACCAGCATAATCATGCCCATAGAGAAAGCGAACCAGCGACTCGCCAGCTATCGGGATACCGACAAAAAGAACCCCCACGATGAGCC
>JAZGFI010000044.1:0-6602 GCA_036479435.1 Planctomycetota bacterium
TGGATTGCGACTCCTTCACCGCAGCGAGCAGGCTCTGGAATGCTTCGGCTAGGGGCTTGAGTGCTGCGTCTACTTTGATCACGATTGGCGTCTTCAAGGAGCGGCTCCGATCAGGTTTGGGCTTACACCTCCTGGTTACCAAGAGTCGCTCCTTGTTTCTAGCCTCAAACCAAGAATACGGCACTTCTACACCGATTCCCGGCTGTTTGTGCTCTCGGTACGCCGCACATAGATCCCGGTATGGATCCGATCAGAATACAGAAGATTTGCTCACCAGAGGATCCACGCCCCCGACGAAGGAGGTCAGCAATGAGTACGAACGATCTGTCACGATGGACCCATTCCAAAGCGCGCCGTTTGGAGTCAGCTTGGCAAGTCAGTGGCCTCCGGTGTCCGAAACACAACTTTTGGTCATGACTCCGGCAACCCTTCAAGCATTCACTTCGACACCTGGACTCACGGCAACAACTCCACCTCCGGCGTCATCTGCGATTGCCTTGACGCCGTGCTCGAGGGCTACAAGAACACCGTGATGACTCAAACCGCTGGCCACATGTTCATGTCCACCAGCTGCTCGCATCTGGCCAACGGCGACTTCCGCATTCGATTGATCTTCATGACCTTGCCTGGATGGGAATTCGCCGGCAACCTCGGTGGCAAGCTGAAGATCTGCCCCTAAGGCGTCCAAAACTTTCTTTCGAGGATCGCGCATAGATGTCGGCCACCGCAGGTGGTCGGCCTCGTTTTCTTGGCGCCGGCTCTTATGTCGCAGCTTGTGCTATCCAGATAGTGGCGGCGAGCTGCACGTGAGCAGGGCCCTCGCGCTCTGCTGCCTTTGAAAATCGCGAGCAAGGAACACAATACCCTCCTTTCTGACTCGGACGCCAACGATAGGAATTACCGAAGCACAAAGTTCTCGATACTGGGCAGAAATCCCCCAGAATTTAGGCGGAAAGTCGACGGCGCATGCGTTGCTGATGTAGCCCACGGACGGGAAAGCGGGTAGTCGAATCCATTGGCAGTCGCCTGAACAGACTCAATGCAAAAGTCCCCCGCTCTATCTATTAGGTGCGGCCTATCTTGAGAATTCGAGGAGCGAAAAAATGAAAAATCAACCATTCCACTCCAATACCCGGGGCCTTGGCAGCCATCCGGTACCAGCGTTTTTTGGCAAGGTCTCCCCATCTCGTTCGATCTCTCACGAGGGCGACTATGGACGTCTCTTTCGTTCCTTGCCGCCATACGATTTAGACAATGGCAAGACGGTTGAGGACCTCGTAGAGAAAATCAAGATTCTCAAGGACGATGAGGCGACGAAGTCTGCCGAGACGATGCCCGCCGCCTATATTTCCTTTGGTCAGCTTGTGGCCCACGACCTGACCTTCGATCCAACGACGATTAACCAGCGAGGGCTAGACCCAGATCGTACTCGTAATTTTCGCACGCCTCGATTCGACCTCGATTGCGTCTACGGCCGAGGCCCTGCCGTTGAGCCACACCTTTACAGTTTCAGCGATTCGCTCAAACGAGGAGGAGTCGACAGCCGCGGGTTTTACTTGGACTATGAATTTCGCCACCGGACCGTCGAGGCGAACGACCCTGAATCGGTGATCAAGAAATTTGGGCCAAAAGCAAACCTGAAAGAGGCCGATCTTCCTCGGAATCAGTATGGGATTGCGTCGATCCCCGACCCTCGCAACGATGCTGATGTGATCATCTCTCAACTGCATCTAGCGATAATCAAGTTCCACAACAAAGCGATGGACTACTCTCTCGCCCATCAACAGACGGGTTGGGCGGCATTCGAAAACGCCCGCCGGATTACGCGATGGCATTACCAGTGGGTTGTGCTCCGCGACTACCTTGGGAGATTGACGGCAGGAACGAAGACATCGAAGGGCAAACTGGGGCCCGCCATCCAGACTATTGAACCAGAAAAATATCGAGCGCAACTAAGAGACTGGGGAATGACGCCTCGGCTCTACCAGTACAAAAAGAGCCCATTTCTGCCGATTGAATTTTCAGCTGCTGTCTTTCGATTCGGGCACAGTACCGCGAGAGTTCGAAGTCAACTGAATGGCTACCTGCCCGCGATGCCACAAATTGCTGAGTCGGGCCCGAGCATGCAAGGCGGAAGAGAAATCAGGCGCTGGCATTCCGTTGCTTGGAACTGGTTCCTGCAATCGCGCGACAACCCACTAACTCAGTTGAGCCACCCGATTGGGCCTCACATGTCGAAGACTCTTTCAAACCTGCCACATGGAATTGGCTCGCTGGCAAAACGCGACATCGAACGTTCCTTGGCTCTCGCGTTGCCCTCCGGGCAAGCGATTGCGAGAAGGTTGAATGTCTCGACGATTTGGAATTCCAGCTACCAGGACAATTTGTGGTACTACATCTTGGAGGAAGCCAAATTCAACGGAAATGGAGGGCGGCGTTTGGGCCCTGTCGGGGCGCGCATCATGATCGAGGTTTTCGTAGGCATTTTGGAAAGCGACCCCACATCTTTTCTCGCCGAAAACCCAAGTTGGCATCCACACCTGGGATTCGGAGGCTTGCACTTCGACCTCTTGTCGTTCCTCAAAGTCGCCGAAATGCCTATGACCGACGACGACGTCTTCGAGGATGCATGACGGGCCCATTCGAATCTGAGAGCCCGTCGTGAGTTTGCTCAGGCTGGCCGCATGTGAAAGCGCATTTGCCAGTAGGCCTCTACATTGAGGTCCGATGATCTTAGCGTGAGGCTGACCGGTGTTGAGCTTCCCCCCGGAGGAGCCGGTTGGAGAAACCCGACTCTCGCGTACCGGTAGCAATAGGGTTTGACATTGCAATATCGCTCGCCGAGCAATGCGGGCGGAAGGTCGTCCGGGCTTAGCATGAACTGTAGGCCCATGTTTCCAGTAATCGACAAGTTTGTCTCGACGCCGGCTGGCCAGTTGTCCTTGACAGCACCTCCAACGTCGGTGGCACTCAGCTCGAACTGCTTCAACCCTTGCTGAAGTTGCTCCTCCACATCAGCCTTCATGATGACGCCTGGGAGCGTCGCCCCATCCTTGACAGCCTCGGCGACTGTCAGCGTCATGATCGGTTGGTCTGGATTGAATCCGGCACCTCCAGGGCCGACAAAGGGGACCTTCGGTCCAAGAAGCGATCTCATTGCCGCGACGGCGCCATGACAGGCATCACGAATCTGGACCCTTTGGGCAACTTCCTGAGTGGGCTCAATGTTTACGTCCAAGTAAAACTCTGCTTGCACTTCGAACTCAATATCAGCCATGATTTCCTCCGATACAATGAACGATCTGAACAACCGCAACTCACCTTCTTGCCGAACTTCGGCAACACCTAATTCCGATCGCGTCACCGGGCGACCACGAATCAACATTATTGTGAATCATGAGGGACCTGGGTTGTCCTCTCCATGAGTTCCCTTTGACAACGCGCTGCCCCGGTTGAAGCCTCCACTTATTCGCAGAAACAAGCCCGAATGCGATGGTGCTAGTCCATTCTTTGAGGCTTCCCACCACATCGTGAACTCCTTCAACCGAGCAATCACTCGCGTGGCTTCCTACCGAATCGAGATGGTTCATTGCGTAGACCCAAAAAGACTCTTCGCCACGGACGTAGGGCCTCTGAGGCGGCCCGAGTAGACAGCGCTCGCACAGAGTACGAACGCCAACCTTGCTCAGAGGCACTGCAACCGGAATCGGCATCTCGGGCCGCAAGGGGCCGCATGCCATCCGCTCCCACTCCAAAGCCGTAAGGAGCCGTTTTCCCGCCCAGGCCGCATAGGCTTCAGCATCGTGAAACGTGACGCCAAACACCGGAAAGTGATCCCAAGATGTATCCCAGTTTGCGCGCCATGTTTTGGGCCAGTAGCGGGAGCCACGCCTACCTGTTTCCTCACAGAAGACGCGATAATCCTTGTTTGTCGTCTCAAGAGTGTCGACCCGTAAGGCATGCATCCAAACTTGGCTTGGCAGGCGGCGCCCTACGCTCAAGTGGCCTTTCAACACATGGATACGATAGTTTCCGGCGGCTACTTCCTGCATTCCCACGTGGTCTTGAAGATCTCGAAGAAAGAGCCGGGGGCAAACCAGCTCCTCAGATCGTGACAACAGCACGTGAATCTGCCCGCTCTTGCCCTCAGCCGAAATCACGTCGAGTTGATAGAGGCCAGGTTCCAGCGGGCACGAAATGAGGTCCGTTTGGCCGAGCAAGAGTGTTCGCGATCCCGATGCGGGTAGTTCCGTGTGTTCGTCGAGCCGAGTCGCAAAAACCTGCGCATGGCTAGGAACTGACCGGATCGTAACTTTGGGCCAGAATGCCTCGTATGCGCCGACGAACTGTGACCGATCGGATGCGGGTAGAAGCTCTTGCGCTTGCTCAAGGACACCTGCGATTCGTGGGGGCAAAGAGGGGTCAGTGACGTGGCCCATCGACGATGCTGACAACTGCCTTGTAAGCTCTCTTGCCAGGAACGAAGCCTCTTCTCGTAGCTCCGTTTCCTTGTTCGTAAGGAGCAATACTTGAGTGTCGGTTAACGAAAGTGTCTTGGCACGCTCAATGCCAGACAGTTTGTCCCTGAGATCCTTGACTCGCTCAGCAACCATACCGGGTCGCGCCAAGTCATCCGTTGACAGGGCTCGCTGAGAATCGCCGATGCTCTCCATCGCCTCCTCAACTCGAGCGCTATTCATCATTCTGAAAACAGCGAAAGCCACAACAACGGACGTAAGGAGCGCAACCCCAGCAACTCTCGTTGCAGTACGATGGCGGCGGACGGTTGACAGCACTCGGTCGGCGCGCGTCTCACGCCGAACCAGCGGGGCTTCGTGGTCGAGAAAACGTCTGAGGTCGACTTCCAAAGCGCAGCAATCTGGATATCTTTGGTCAGGAGCTCTTCTTATCGCCGCATGACAGATTATCTCCAGATCAGGATGCACGCCTGGCTCGACTTTTCGAACACGCGGGTGTTCTTGGTCGCGGATGGCGAGTGCGATCGCTGAGAATGACTCTCCGTCAAAGGGTCGTTTCAAAGTCAGAAGCTCGAATAGGACCACCCCGAGAGAATAGACGTCCGAACGAGCGTCCATCCGCCCCGGAAGAACACGAGCTTGCTCGGGGCTCATATAGTGAGGAGTTCCCCGCAGGTCCGCGGAAACCTCAGTTCGATCGATCTCACGAGAAATTCCAAAATCGACGAGAACAGCGCCCCCGTTCTCATTGATAAGAATGTTGCTCGGCTTTACGTCCCGATGTAAAAGACCAGCTTCGTGACAAGCGTGCAAAGCCCCCGCTACTTCGCAAGTCACGCGCGCACAAGCCGACCAATGTGATTCTCCAACCTGCCTAATTCCTTGGACATCCGAGGGTTCCCTCCGGCTCCGACACTCGGACAGCACATACGCCAACGTTCGGCCGGGTGCTACGAAAGACATGACAATATAGGGCGCGCCGAAAACAACACCGACCCGGTGAACTCGTGCGACGTTGGGGTGTTCTACCCTTGCCGCGCACCGTGCTTCTTCAAGGAAAGCCCTTTTGGCCTGATCCCCGAGAAAAGGCCCTCGCATCAACTTGACCGCGACATCGCGACCAAGTTCTATGTCGTGTGCTAGGTAGACAACTCCGTATCCGCCCTGCCCGAGCTTTCTCACGATCTTAAGCCCGTCGAAAGTCTGTCCACTTTCGAGTTCGCTCAAGTCGCTCAAATCCGGCGGTTCCAGAAAATCACCTTCAAATTCAATCGCGAGCAGCCGCTGAACTTCGGAGAGCAGGCTGTCATCTCCCCGGCAGGTATCGGCTAACCACTCGCTACGTTCTTGGGGTGCCTGATCGATTGCCGCAAGGTAAACACCACGAGCTCGATTCCACTCCGACGCACTCAGCGGAGTTCGGCTTGTAGCCATGTCTTTGCATGCCGGTAGTGTTTTTCGAAAGTGCCCATTGGAATTGCCAAGAGGCGCGCCGTTTCCACGGCGCTTAGGCCACCAAAGAAACGGAGTTCAACGGCAGTCGCCATCTGAGAATCAAAGCTTGCGAGCCGTTGCATGGCTTCATTCAAGGCCATCATGTCAGCAGACTTCTCCTGAAAGATCACCACGACTCCTGCCAATCCGTCGGCGGGAGCCGCTCCGCCCCGACAAGACCTTGCCCGCGCGTGATCAACGAGTATCTGGCGCATCGCCTTCGCTGCCGTCGCGAGAAAGTGGCTTCGGCCATTCCAAGATTCATTCCGCCAACGCCTCAGTCTCAGGTAAAATTCACTAACCAACGCAGTAGGTTGCAAGGACTGCCCGGGAGCCTGATCTTTCAGAACATTCGCCGCACGACGATGCAATGTGGAATAAAGGGCCTCAAAAAGCTCACTTCGGGCCTCCTCTTCGCCACCGTTGATTCTCAACAAAATCCCGTCGATGGACTCCTCTGACTTCATCTGGCGCTGCTCTCGGTTACCCAGTTACGGCGGGATTCTGCAGGAATCCCGCTCAATCGGCAAGCACGAAGCAACTATCCACACTGCGAGAACGTCCAGAAACCGAAGAGCCCTCCAAAAAAGACAAAAGTCGCGGTGACTTCAGCCGAATGCACTCGCCAAA
>JAZGFI010000045.1:0-6101 GCA_036479435.1 Planctomycetota bacterium
GGTGAAAAACCTGAAGACATCGAGGAATTCCGCGCCGAAGCCTTCGTCGAAGCGCTGTTCGAATAAGCCGATCGAGGCTTGGGCCCCATTTAGAGCCCGTGTTTTTGGCCTGTATTGAGAACTCCCATGGAGCCCTGACGGATGATTCGGATTTTGGCCGCCGCTGCCGTCTTTATTCCCCTGGCGGCGAGTCCCGCTTTTTCGGATTTCAACCCGCCGAAACTCATCGTATTCGCGATCCTCTCCCTTGTCGGCCTCATCTGGCTCTGGGGGCCGGATCGCCGTTGCGCGATAGCGGCGCGGGAAGTCTGGGCGGCAGGCCTCGCGATCGGAGGCCTACTGTTTTTCGCCTCGATGCTGGGCTCCGCTCATTCGGGCGGCTTGGCCTTTGATGGCCTTCGGGACCTCGGCGGCCTCGGCCTCGCCTTTGGCTTGGCCTTTATGGCCTCACGAGTACCCCTGACTAAAAGCGACCGGGCCACTTTCAGCTCGTCACCATCTTTTCTGATCTTCGCCGGTGCCTTCGCGCCCCTGGCCATCTTGTTGGCTCAAGCCCTGCTCGATCTCGGCATCAATCCCCTGGGTCTGCCGCACCGCAGCGGTGTCTTTAGCTCGACTTTGGGCAACTCTGGCTTCGCGGGTGAACTCGCCGTTCTAGCCATCCCCTTTTTGTCCTTGTTGCCGCGACAAATCGCAGCGAGCCGGGCTCGCGCCCTGACCATCGCGGGCAGTCTCGCGGGAATCCTCGCGGTGATATGGATGTCCGAATCCCGCGCGGCAATGGTGGCCGCGGTTTTGGTCACGGCGTTTTTGCTCATGACCCGCCGCCGAGCTAGCCCCGGCACGAACTCAACAACAACGGGCCTCACCAAGCCCTGGTTGGCCTTGGGACTTGCGGGTCTCTTGCTCTCGATCGGCGCGACCCTGATTTTTTTGCAGCAAACGCCAGAGGCTCCAGCTTCGCCGCTGAAGCGCCTGTCGAGTCTCGCCCATCTCGACCGTGGCACCAACTTGGTGCGCGTGGAACTCGCCAAAGATTCCGTCGAGATGTTCAAAGACCATCCTTGGTTTGGTGTGGGCGGGGCCTCCTTCGTCAACCACCACGGCTTTTATCGCTCGGCCCCGGAATGGTCGACCTCCGGCCTTCGAAGCCAAGTGTTGGCGCCGCACTGCGAACCGCTACGAGTCTTGACCGAATATGGCTTGATTGCTGCGCTCGCGGTAATGGCGGGACTGTTCTTTTTGTTGAAGGCGCTCCTCAAAGGTCTACGCGCTGGCGATGAAGACCGCCGCGCGAGAGCTCGGGCGGGGATCGCGGCTCTCCTCGGCATTTCTTGCACGGGTCTTTTTTGGTTCTCCTTCCAGGTTCCTAGCTCCTTGGCCTTGGCGGCCATCGCGATCGGCCTCGGTCTTGGGCGTAACCAAGCCGAAGGCCTCGCCAAGGCCGGTGACACCAGGCTCCGAGTCGCGATGAGCCTCCTCATGATAGCGAGTGCCAGCGTGGGCTTAGCGGTCGGGCTTGCCGACCTAAAAGCGACGTCGAGTCGCGATGAATTGGAGGCGATCAAGGCCGAGATTCGCGAGCGCGCGAAAAACCAGGGCCCGCTGCCAACGGAGGCCATCCGCCGTTTGGGTCTAGAGGCTCAATCCATCTTCCCCCGCCTGGACGATTGGCGCTTGTCCACGCCAGTTCGCTACCGTTTACTCTTGGCCCTCGCGGATATCTCGGAGGAGCGCCAACGCTTGGAGTACGCGGCGCGAAGATTGACGGGAAGCGCAGAAGCCAACCGCAGAACCACCGCCGCAATCGGCCTGGCCTCTTCTGCCCTGCCCCGGCAAACCGCCGTCCTTGCGGCTTTGGAAAAAGCCCATGCCCGCGCACCGGGTCACATCGGGACTCTACAGCTCCTCGCCGAGACGGAACTCAGGATGAGCCGAAAACCCGAGGCCATCGGTCGGCTCGAAGACATACTCGCGCGCAACTCGGATGTGCCTTTACTCCGCCCCCTCCTCGCGGTTCCCTTCCGCGACGAAAAAGTGCAGCTCTACGCCCAGGCCGCCGAGCACTACCGCGCCGAAGTCGATCACTACCCCACTGCCCCCGAAAGCGATTCATCCTGGCGCGGTTTAGCGGAGTGCTTGGGAGCCCAGCGAAAACTCGAGGAAGCCGTGGTCGCGGTGGCGAGATGGAATAGTGCCTTAGGCGAAAGCCCCCAGCGCTGGGCCGTCGCCGGAGCCATCGCCTTGCACTACGGTGAAACCCCTAGCAGCTTGGGACGCTTTCGCGATCACCAAGCCAGCGACCATGAGCAACGAGCCTTTTCTCTTAAGGCCGACAGCTCAAGGGGGCTTAAGCCCCACGCACGCCGCGTTGAGCTCCTCGCCCAGCTCGGACGGCACCCTGAAAACGTCGCCGCCCTGGACGCCCTCCAAGGCGTCCTCAAAGACCTCATGTCGAAAGCACGGGGCTCAATCCGAGACGATCTCGAATCCGAACGCCAGCGTGCGCTTTCACGCACCAAGGTCCTTTATGCCTACGATCATTTTAAAGCCGGAAACGATCGCCTAGTGCGTATCAGCCTTCGGCAAGCCCGTCTTCTGAACCCTCGCCAAGGGGACGCCTATTTGCTCGACCTGATCCAACAGACTCGCAAAAAGAACTGGGGTATTGCGGTCCAAGTAGCCGAATCCTGGTTTCAACAGGGCTTTCGGGACTTTGAGGGCCTCCGCTCTATGGGCGGGCTAGAGGACTTTTGGCTCTGCCCGGAATGGGATCGTTGGCGGAAGGAACGCCATTAAACTGTTACCTTAACGCTATGAGAGCAGTCAACGCCTTTCGCACATGGTCTTGGTACCGCACTTTCGTCTTGGTGTTCGGCTTCGCCGCGACCTTCAGCTTGGCTCCGTTGGCGTCAGCCCAGAAAGACCAAGACGGCGTCGACGTCAAGACGGCTCAGGCCAAAATCAAAGAGTTCAAAAAGTTCTTCGGGAACTCCAACGAGTACGTCCGCAAAGCGGCGGTCGAAGATCTCGGCGAATGCAACCACGCCCTTTGCGCCAAACCTCTACTGGCCGCACTCTCCGACAAGTCAGACGAAGTGCGCTCGGTCGTGATTCCGGCTCTTCGCAAACAAGCGACGCCGGCCGCCTCCCACTTTTTGAATCGAGAGCTCGCCAAACAGAGGAAAGTCGAAGCGCAGATCGCCATCATGGAGGTCTTTCGAGTCACGCGTCCCAAAGTGGCGTTTTCGACCATCTTGAAGATCGCCGGAAATAAGAAGTTTGCCTCCAGAGTCGTCGCAGCTGAGCTCCTCGGTCTTTATCCGGCTGAGGTCAAAAAGAGCGCGGGCTTGTTGCTCGAGATGCTGAGCGACGCCAACCCCCAGATCCGCCTCATCGCCATCGACGCTTTGGTGAAGCTCCAGCACACCAAGTTGGTCGACATCTGCTTGGGCCTGTTCAAGACTGAAAAGGACTGGCGCGTCAAAGCCTCCGCCATCGCCGCGATCCCACCCTTTCGCGAAAAACGCACCATCGAACCCCTCATCCGCGTCTTTGAAACCGAAAAGGGCCGCCTCTTCGACGACACCTACCGCGCCCTATTGGAGATCACGGGGGAGGCCTATCGCCCCCGCCCCACGCGCTGGCGCAAATGGTGGAAGAACAACCAAAAGCACTTCAAAGTCCCCACCCTGGCCGAGATGACCGCGCGGCGCAAAAAACAAAAATCGTCCATGGCCGCCTACGCCAGCGGCGCTACGGACAAGCCCCCCTTCCACGGTATCAACACCAAGTCGAAGCGGATGCTCTTTTTGCTCGACGTGTCCTTTAGCATGGTCGACAAGGTCGTGATGTCGACCAAAGATCCCCGCAAAGCCGAGGCCTTCAAACTTCGTTACGGCGGCTACAACACCAAGGTCGAACTCGCCCGCGAAGAACTCATCCGTTACGTCGCCACGCTCGAACCGCACGTCAAGTTCAACATCATCCTCTTCAGTTCAGTCATCAAGCCCTGGAAGAGCAACCTCGTCTCGGCCAACTCCGGCAACCGCAACTCAGCCCTCAAGATGCTCTCTCGCATCACCCCTGACTGGATCGCCGCAAACACCAACGCGGGCCACGGCGGCACCAACACTTTCGGAGCCCTCAACCTGGCCTTGGGCCTCAAAGACAAGCCCCAAAAAAAGCCCTCCAAAAACCACAAAGTCGAAGGTGACACCGTCTTCTTCATGACCGACGGCATGCCCGAAATCGGCCTCATCACCGATCCCAACGAGCTCGTCGAATACGTCTTAGAAGTCAACAAGCGCGCCAAGATCGTCTTCCACACCCTGACCTTCGACCAGGGCAACGCCAACTTCCTAAAACGCATAGCCGACGGCACCGGCGGCCAATACGTCGTCATCGGCGGCTAGTCCTCGAACAAGCGTGGATTGCGAAAGTGTAATCGCAAAAACACGAAGAAAGCCCTCTCCGCGCGCGTAGATGTTGATGTTCAAAGCCAACACAAAGCGCACTGGGGAGGGCGTTCAAGTGAAGAAGAGGATACACAATCATCTTGCTCGTGGACAGAGGCGGATTCGTGCGCGGCTGTCGCGACGACAAATGAGGACGTCGCGCGAGCGCCCCGTACTCGGCTCGGCGACGTGCCACTACGAGCCTGCAAGCCGTACACGGGCGATTGCGGCGGGTGGCATTGGAGCCATGCAAACTGTGGCGAGGCGTTCTGGACTGATCAGCGAGATCGACAAGCGGGTCGAGTTGTTGAAAATCCACGCTCCTTATCAGGAGTCGGACCACGTTATGAACCTGGCTCTCAACGTGCTTTGCGGTGGCCAGTGTCTTGAGGACATCGAGTTGCGGCGAAATGACGAGGCGTTTCTTGACGCGCTTGGCGCTGTCAGCATTCCGGACTCGACGACGGCTGGCGACTTCTGTCGTCGCTTCGACGAAGCTTCGATCGACGCGCTGACGGCGGCGATCAACGAAGCGCGCCTCAGAGTCTGGAAACAACAGCCGGCCGCTTTCTTCGAGGAGGCGATCATTGACGCCGACGGCACGCTGGTCGGGACCACCGGTGAATGCAAGGAGGGGATGGACATCGACTACAAGGGAAGTTGGGGCTATCACCCACTGATGATCTCGCTCGCCAACACTCTCGAACCGCTTTTTCTTTCGAATCGAAGTGGCAATCGTCCGTCGAGTGAAGGCGCAGCCGAATATCTCAATCGAGCCGTGGAACTCGTGCGGCGAGCCGGCTTTCGGAGGGTTCGCCTTCGCGGCGACACGGACTTCAGCCAGACCGAGCATCTTGACCGCTGGGACGGCGATGAGGTGCGGTTCGTGTTCGGATACGACGCACGCTCGAATCTGGTCGCAAAGGCCGATTTGTTGCCGAATTCGAATACTCTCCCTCCAAGTGAAAGAACACCTACCGCCTCATTGTCCTGCGCAAAAACCTGACGATCGAAAAAGGCGAGTTCGCTCTGTTCGACGATATCCGATACTTCTTCTACATCACCAACGATCGTGCCGCATCGGCTCATGAGATCGTCTACCATTCGAACAAACGATGCGACCAAGAGAAGATCTTCGATGAACTCAAAAACGAGGTTCGGTCGCTTCGGACTCCCGTCGACAATCTGATCAGTAACTGGGCCTACATGGTCATGGTCTCGATCGCGTGGTCGTTGAAGGCGTGGTTCGCACTGTTGATGCCGGTCTCGCCAAGGTGGCAGGACCGGCACCTCGCAACCAAGTCGAAATTCCTTCGGATGAGCTTTCGCACATTCGTCAATCGCATCATTCTGATGCCAGCCCAGATTGTCTCGACCGGCCGGCGGTTGGTCTACAAGCTGTTGAGTTGGACCCCATGGCAAGCAGACTTCTTTAGGACCATCGCGGCCCTCACCCGTCCCCTGACCTGCTAACTGCGACACACGATGCCGGGATACGGATGTCCCGGTCAGCCGCAGCGTACTGCAAGGTGAAAAACGTGATCAATGGAACCCGACCGATTTCAACGTACTGCAGACGCGGTACGCCTCGACGGCAATCCTTCTCGTCACGACCCCAAAGTCAAAATGCGCGCTTGTTCGAGG
>JAZGFI010000046.1:0-18747 GCA_036479435.1 Planctomycetota bacterium
TTCGCCGCGAGAATGGTGAGCAGCAAAAAGTTCTCGGAGGCTTTGTCTTCGTGGCGGTAGACATGGTCCGCATGCCAGTTGGTGACGAGGTTGTTGAAGCCTTCGTTCTCAATCGTCCAGCGCTTACGGGCAAGATCGACAAAGGCTGCCACTTCGATATCCTCAGCCGAAAATGAGCTGACCCAAAACCAGTTGAGGCCTTCGACTTGTTCCGTCTTGCCGTCTAATTGACGTTTGATGGTTTTCGTTTCTAGGCAGGATACGACCCGCACTTTGACTTCATGATCCCACCAGCTTGAGCAGCCAGCTAGGTCGCGGATCTGTTGATATCCCTGCTTGATTGGCCGATGAGCCACCGTCCCCTGCACATCCATCAGCAGCTTGGCTTCATGGAGTAGCGTCGGGCAGTTTTCCTTGAGCACGGTGATGACCTGCTTGCCCTTGGCAAGCACGGATTTCCAAAAGCTTTGGCAGCTATAGAGCGCGTCACCTAAAACGACTTCGTAGGCCCGAGAGAAATTTTTGTGTACCCGTTCGTAGAGCACGAGGGCTGCGGTGATCTCCCCGTCGCTTTGTCGTTGAGGCTCGATGTCCACCATGAAAGTAAAGTCGCGGCCGACAAGGTGAGCGGCGACGTAGCGATGATAGTACTGGGTCCGTGGCCCCGACTTGGTTTCCACCTGCCGTTTCAAACAGCCCTTGCAGCAGCGCAGATAGCTTGTGTGGCTTTCATGGCCGTCAATGACCAAGGCCACTCGATTCTGCGACAAAGGCAAAAAACCCTTGTTGCGCTTCAGCTTGAGAAACACCGACTGCAAAATGCCTCGTAATTCATCGGCGTCTACACCGGACATGACTCTAGCGATCGTGTCGGCACTCGGTGGCTCGCCGCCAAGCCAGCGGAGAGCTGGGGCGCTTAGTTTGCTTTGCTCAAAAGCATGCAGACTCCCCAAGCGCGTCTGCAGCATCAAAAATGCGCTGCGGACGACGCGACCCATCGGAAAGCTCGGGCCTTTGCGGTGCTCCGTCATGAGATCGAAGTGACCGCTTAAACACCAAAGCTTTTCCAACGATGAAAAAAGCCGAGGGAGGATGATCCGACCTGGGGCTATCGAGCGTTAACTCGGTCCAGGTAAAGCAGCCCAATCTCGTCAAGAAGCTTGCGAAGCTCTTGGTAATTGTCGACCCAAGCCAACACCTCTTCACGCATCGCTTTGGGGACATGGAATTGTTGAGATCGGCCGTCCACGCTGACTTGAATCGCAAGCGATTCATGGCGCTCGTCTTTGACCCAGCACTTGCAGCCCTTGTTGCCGCATCGGTTGCGGCGAACGAGCGGCGAGCCTCGCAAAAGACCAGACCCTGTGACGAGTTGTTTAATACGCGAGCGAAGCTCGCGTTCCTGTGCGGACATCGAAGCCCGGGGCATATTGCCTCTTGTTCTTGCATTCATATATACTTTCTTACAAGAACTGTATGGAAAATCTAGATCAAAGTGGATGCGAATTTGCTTTTTGTCTACGACAAAACAAAAGTCGTTGAAAACGGCCTCGAAATGAGGGTTACGGGAGGTTCGCCTCAGTCACTTTTTCTCGATGCGGAATCGCTGCCTATGGCAGGAGTGGGATGAGCAACCAACTGGTCGTCAAAAGCCTGGCAAGGTTTTCAGGGAATTCAGCGAAACTCGAGCAGAATTGGCTTGCCGCTCTTCTTCGCCTCCGCCTTCGCGCTGGCAAGGCTCTTGTGCCAAGAACTTCTATCTTGCTGTGCCACCGCCATGAGCGGGATGCTCAACACGAAGCCCAAGGCCAATGCGCTCGCGATTCTCATCTGTTGACCATTCCTATCAGAACGAAGGTTCTGTGAATCGTAGCAGCTTGGTGCGTCGTTGCATCCTCAACGACAGGCGCGTAGCGCGAAACCGAGGTCTCACGCTACGCGCCATCTGATTCTCAGAACAGAAGCTCTTGAGCGTTCGAAAGGTAGACGAAGTTTGGGGCGTTGGGAGCCACGACGACCGCTTGGAGAATGACATGAAGGCCCGAGATGATTGACGGCGGAAGTTGCCAAGCAAAAGTTATCCCGCCTAAGGGAAGGGTGGGCGGACCGAGGAGCACGGTGCTGTCAAAAATGGCAATCGTCGAACCGGACCCGCTGGCGACCCAGGCTCCCGGGGCAGGTCCCATGGCGCTGGTTGGCGTGTTGAATCGGAGCTCCGCGACCAAAAAGAAGGCGAAACCGATCGGGTTCAGGTTGAGATGGTCAATTTCGACGGTGAGCAAATCGCCGCCGGAAATCGGTTTCGTATCCGGGAAGAGCGTCGCGACGCCGTTGACGCCAGTCGACAATTGAAGCTCAGGCCCATTGCCCGGAAAAGTCTGCGACACTGCGGGGAAGATCAAAAATGCTGAGAAGGCCATTGAGTAAATGAGAACGCGGATCATGATTCATTGTCCTTTTTTGGGTTTAGAAACGGAGTTCGTGGCCGTCAGAAGCCATGACATTGGAGATGACAGTTCCTAACGGCGACGGATTGCAGCATTACGCTGACGCCGGCTGGTAGTGATGGCAAAAGGAAGGAACGCAGGTTGCTGGCTGGCAGCAGGACGGGAACTCCAAAAAGAGAGTTATCGTCTTGAATGATGACGCCAGCGCTATCGATGTAGATAAAGTTGGGATACATGGCGTGCATGGGCGTGGGCGTTCCGGTCAGATAGGCGCGAGCAAAAATGAAGAACGGCGAGTTGTTTATCGTCCCGTTTGGCGAGAGAAAGTTCAGGTTCAAGATGTCGCCTGCCTGAACCGTGGAAAAACCTGAGATGCTTGGAGTCATCGGCGCAGAGTTGATGCCCACATCCATACGGAAGTCCTCGCCGGTTCCCGGGTAGGCCACGCTGGGAAGAACCGGGACAACGTTGAATGCCAAGGATTGAGAAGTCCCGGCCCCCGGCGTCATGACGGTGATTTGTATCGTCGTTGGGGAAGCGAGATCCGAAGCCAGCAGAGTGACGCCGAGCGCTGTTGGCCCGACGAAAGTCGTCGTATAGGGGTTATTGTCGACCTGTACGACCGAGTTCGGGCAGAAGCCTGTCCCCAGAACCTGAATAGCCGTTGCGGGGGCACCGGCAGTGAGTGTGCTCGGGCTAAACGAAACGATGGAAGCCGGGCCCTGGGGATCGATTGCCAAAGGGACGATGCAGGATTGAGCGCCAGCCAAGTTGTTGGTGAAAGTGAGCGAGATTGGCCCGCCGCAGGTCGATACTGGACTTCCAGGAATCGTGACATTGAGACCGCCACTAGCCGAAGGAGTCGAAGTGAGAATCTGGCCGCTCGAATCCATCACGCTCGTACCCGCCCAAAGGCCTATGCCAGTGAAATGGACGACGGATGGATTTGGCGACCAGGGAGCAGCGGGCGGTGTGTTCGCCAGAGGGGGCGCACTCAGGACTTGAAGGTCGAGGTTGTAGAACACATTGGGCGGTGTGATCGGCTGATTGTCCTTAAAAACTACGACGCAATACCAGCCAGGAGTTGTAACGTTGAAACTGATTGCGCCGGATGAGAACAACCCGTTTGCACCTGGAGCGCTCTGGCTGCGGGTACGCCAGTTCGAGTTTGAGCCCGGATCGAAAAGGCGAAAACGCAGCGCTGTAGTTGCAGCGGAGGTGACGGTCATGGTGAGCTGGTAGGTCCCCGCGACCGGGAAGTGCATCTCAAACCCGCGGGCGACGGAACATGGAGACCAAGAGAAGGCGCCTGAATAGGGTGGTGTGTTTCCGGGGCTGGTCGGCCCACCCGTAGCGTCCATGAATGTTGTGATATTGGCGTGCTTGACTAGTGCGTTACCGCCGCTCGTTGTTTTTGAAGCAGTGCCATTGAGTGGTGCAATGGGGCCCAAAGCCCCGTTAGCGACCACAAACTCAGTGCGGGTGACACCAGCAGTGGAGCTGGCGGCCCCCATGGTCATCGTTACGTCGGTCGTTGAACCTGCAGCTCGTGCGATCGCTACGACGTTAAACCTCGGATCAGGGCTGATCGTAAAGGTACCTGTTGTTTGGGTTAGTGTGTCTTTGGGATTGAGGTTGAGTGTTTGCTGAGCGAGCAAAGGCGACGCCCCGAAACCGAGCGCCAGCGCCAAAATGAGTCCACAAATCTTGCCAAGGCCGTTCATTTCCTGTCTCCTGTCGAGAGGCTTGTATGCGCTCGACGAGTTCGGTCTCATCGAGAGGGACGGACGCCGCGGCGCCGTTCAAGCTTCCAAGCGACAAGGGGTGGCGAACCCCGTAAGAAATTCCCAGCGCTTTTTTTGATGGCGGAGTAGGGCATGAAGAACACCGAGTTCAGTTATGGCGAACTCCGGGACATCGCGGTTCAGTGCATGAGTGGCGAAAACTCAGGCTGGACCTGGACCCCAACCGACGTCGCCAACGAAGTCGTGTTGGGCCTGCTCCACTCTGGCCGAGGACTCTCAGATCTAAGGACTCGTGCCTTCACGAAGATGTTGGTGACTCGGGTGGTCATCGATCGAGCGCGGTCCCGCCGGCGCCTCAAAAGAGGAGGCGACCTTAAGCGTGTCGAATTCCATGATCCTCTGGCCACCGGGGATTGGGAACGACGGGTGCAACTGGACGATGCATTTCGAGAACTCGATAGTCGTGGACATGCTCAGCTGTCGGAAGTCTTGAGCCTGCGCTATCTCGGCGAGTTAACGGTGAGCGAGGTAGCGAAAGTACTCGGCCTGTCACTCAGCTCGGTCGAGAAGCGCCTACAGATCGGGAAAGCGACTCTGAAGGGACTGCTGGATGAGTAGCCCCGAGAAAAACTCTCCGAGTCTAGACCCGATTGCGCAGGCCGGTATTCTCGACGGGCTCATCGATCTCAGTTTGGCGGAAGCGCGAGTCAAAGTGGCTAGCATGCCAATCTCTGACGCCGACCGAAGAGTCCTGGAAGGCATGTTGATTTCGGTGTTTGCGGCTGGCGATGAATCGGCCGAGCGTGATGACAGCGGGCCTGTAACGGAGGACCTTCGTGTCGGTCCCTACCGCTGCTTAAGTCTCTTAGGCGAGGGCGGCCAATCACGAGTCTACCTCGCTGAACATCAAGAAAGTGGGATGCGGGTCGCCCTCAAGGTTCTGCATTTGCGCCGGATCTTAGACCTCGCTCGCTCGCGGTTGCGACGCGAAGCGGACGTTCTTGCGGGTCTTGATAACTCAAGCATCGCGAAGTTCGTGGAGGTGAACCTCGACGGGGAGCAGCCTTGGTTAGCGATCGAGTACATCGAAGGAGTCAGTTTTGAATCCGTCGTCGCGAAACCTCCCCAATCTGAGGCGGAACTTCGCGAGCGCATGGCCGTTGTCGCAAGTTGCTGCGAAGCAATGGTCGCTGCCCACACCGCTGGTGTCGTACATCGGGATCTCAAGCCCGCTAACATCATGCTTCGGGCCAATGGGTCTCCGGTTATCGTCGATTTTGGAATCGCGATCATCCTTGAAGCACAGTCCGAGAAATTAACCCAGGGTGCTTACGTCGTTGGGACCCATCCCTTCGTTTCTCCAGAAAGGCTAGCGCTGCGGCACCAGACATCGTCGCAAGATGATTTGTGGTCGCTCGGCGTCGTCTTGCATCAAGCGGTTTTCGGCTGCTTGCCGTTCCATGGGCGTTCTGAAAACGAAGTCATCGACGCTGTCTTGGGCGATCGACTTTTCTCTGATGAGATCTGTGCAATGCCGGGCCGAGGCTCCGAGCGCAATCTCATTCGCAAAGCCCTGATGCCAGATCTGCGCGACCGCTATCGATCCGTTCGCGATTTAGCGGATGATCTTGAACGTTTGAGGCGCGGGGAGTCGATCCTGGCACGTGAGTTTGCGTTCTCCGTGAGGCTTGGCCGATGGGCGCGCCAACATGCCATTACTTTGGGATTCGTGTGTTTGATCAGCACCCTTGCCACGCTCGCTGTTGTTTCGATCTCGCGCCAAGCCAATCGTGCCGAGCGCGCCACCGAGCAAGCCGCGGGTACGCTGAGTGCCGCCTTGCAGATTTCGACGACGGCGCTTGAGCTATACGATGAAGTCAAGGGATCGGCGGCACCGACGCCGAAAATTCAGCGCTATGTTGAACAGTTGGATGCCGGAATCGAGGCGCTCGAGTTTGGCGATGCCGAAGGCGTTTACAGCCTGGATCTACGGGCCCGGGTCCTGCGAGAGCGCGGGAACATTGCGCATCGAAGGGGCCTTTGGCCCGATGCCTATGGCTTTAGAGTTCGTGAGCTCGCATTGCGGAAAGAGGCGCTGCATGGCCGTCGAGATTTGCGGACCCGCATCGACTATTCGATCGCTTCGGTTTTGGTGGGCGATGCGCTGCGTCGTCTCGGCGACAGAAAGGCAGGATTTGAGCGCTACCGCCTCTCGATGGAGATTGATCGACAGCTAGCGGAGGACTTCCCCAAGGATGTGGAAGCACTCGACAACCTGAGCCGCAGCCTTCTTCGCCTCAGCGATTTTCATTGGAATGCGGGTCGCGAATTGGAAGCGATCGAGTTGGCGCTAGACCACCACGCATCCGCACGAGCGCTTTACCGGATCGATCCCAAACGCTCGGCTTCTCTAGACAACCTCGTGATCAGTAATCTTCAGATCAACAAGTTTCTTCACCAGTGTGAATCAAAGCATGAACTACGGTCGAGGCTTTTCGAACAGACGGCACAGTTTCTAAAAGAGCTGCGAGAGAGTGGTGCGTCGAAGGACAGGATCATGAGGCGAGCTTGGGCTTTCGAGCTATCGCTGGCGATATTCGAGCAAACGCAGGGCAACTTTGAAGCGGCGCGTCTCGCTATTTCGACGCGTCTCGTCTTTTTCAAGAGAAGGCATGAACTCGACCCAGAGCGGAAGGAATACCGTGATGGAATTCTCGTAGGCTTGGAGAAGCTCATTCAATTGGCCATCTTGCAGAAACGTGGGAGCGAAGCGGCGCGCCTCAATGTGGAGCTTACTTTGATGCTGCAGTCCATCGAGTCGCGAGCACAAGGACTTGGGGCTGCGCGGCTCAGATTTCTCCTGGACGATGCTGTGGATCGAGGTGATCTTGAGGCCGTCCAACGTTTGTCGGCAAAGCGACGGAGCATGGCGAAGAAGTTCGCCGAGCCGGACCTCGGCGACCCGCAAGCCCTTGTCGCCGCCGCTCGATACCTGTGGCCAGATCCGACCCAGCGTACCCCGGTACTTCGTTTTCTTAGAAGAGCGCTTTCCTCTCCGAAGCCGCTAACGATGTACAACGACCAGTGGGCAGCCAATCGCCTCCTGGAGATCGGTGATCCAATCGAAGCGAGACAGTATCTGGATCGGGCCGAGGAGCGCCGCGGGCGCGCGCGTGAGATCCTCGAAGGCGCTCTAGAGGTTGGCGACCTGTTTCTTTCCCGACCTTGACGACCCTGAGGGAGCCAAAGCGGCGTCGGCGAGCATTGTGACAAGGCCGTTACTCAATCATCTGCTGTTTGCGGTCATAGTGGTTTATGACCAGTGGAGGTGATTTCATGCAGATCGTTCGAGTTTATGGTCCCGGTTTCGGGGCTTTGGCTTTGTCTGTTCTTCTTTTGACCTTGGTGGCCTGCGAGTGTCGCGTTTGCGCGGAACACGATGGCAAGCAGCCGGCAAACCCAAATGGTGAACAGGCCCTAGGTCTAGTTCTTCCCGAGTTCCGGGGGAACGCGGAGACCACTCGGGAAGCTGTGGCGGGCTGGGTGTCGAAGGGCGAGGCGGCCATACCGTCTTTGAAGGAAGGCCTTGAGGACGAAAATGCCAAAGTGCGGCGAGCTTGCCGGGAAGCGCTGGCGAAGATCACGGGGCAGTGGGGTTGGGATGAGGGGTTGAAGTGGCGGCGCTCGATGGCGGAGGCGAAGGTGGATGCCGAAAAGTCCGGCTTGCCGATCATGTTGCTTCAGCTGTTCGGACGCTTTGACGAGGAGTTTTGCTGAGCGAACGGCAAGCTCGCGAGAACCGTGACGTTCTCGGATCGCCGTATTATTGCTTTTGTGGAGCAGAACTTTATTCCGGTTTGGGAGACGGTCTCGCCGGTGCGCGTCGCGGTGTTTAAGCTTGGCGATGGCAAGGAAGTAAAGGGCACCGTGGGCGGCGAGATCGCCTTGTCTTTTTGCCGCCACGACGGCTTGGTTTATGACATCCTGCCAGCTTTGCAGTCGCCGGCGGTTACCTATCGCGCGATTGTCGAGGCGCGAGGCATCTACGAAAAACAGGCGCGTACGCTTCCTGGCGAGACATCGACAAAGAGGATGCAGGCGCGCGTCATTCAGTATCACTTACGCGCTCTCAGCAATTTGAAGAAAACGCGCGGGCTAGTGCCGAAGCTTGCGGCGCAGAAAGTGGGGGATGCTCACGGAAAGCTCATCTCCCGGCTGCAGATGGGGTCGAAGGCGGATCGGGATGTGACGCGGCAGCTCTTGTCGAAAACCATGGTGGTGACGCCGGCAGAAACGATCACGGTGGTCGAACCCGGTGGGCTTTGGCTCTACAAAGCGCTTATCCACGATGAGTTGAGGCGCGGAAACTTGAGGACGCCGGCGGAACTCAAAATAAAGCTGTTCGAGGAGATCCTCGATCAGCCTTTGAAAGGTGGCACCGAGATCTACGACATCGACGATGTGATGCCGCTCTCTTTGTTCAGCGAGTAGCGATGCCAGGGGAATCCACCTCGCCAGTCTCTATTCTTTTCCAAATTTGTCGGGTTCTCAGCGTCCCTCCAGGGCTTATAATTCTGGATTCGCAACTGTCCACCGGAAACGGTTTTCGAGGGACCGCTGCGAGGGCCGGAGACCGGGATGGGGCAAAAGGACATCGTCGTCAGTGGGGCGCGGACCCACAACCTCGACAATGTCGGGGTGCGGATTCCCCGCGGCTCGTTGACCACCATTACCGGCGTGTCCGGGTCCGGAAAATCGTCGCTCGCGTTCGACACGATTCACAACGAAGGCCAGCGGCGGTTTTTGGAGTCTCTGTCGTCCTACGCGCGTCAGTTTTTGGGTCAGATCGAAAAACCCGACGTCGATCACATTGAAGGTCTGTCGCCGACAGTTTCCATTGACCAAAAGACCGTTAACCGCAATCCGCGGTCGACGGTGGGCACGGTCACTGAAGTCTACGACTTCATGCGGCTCCTTTTTGCCCGCTTGGGCCAACCGTCTTGTCCCGACTGCGGAGAGGAGATCCGTCCCCAAACGGTGGATGAGATCCGCGACGCTCTGCTTACCGAGCGCAAGGGCCACAACCTCATCGTCATGGCGCCGATCGTTAAGGATCGAAAGGGCGAGTATCGCAAGGAGCTCGAAGACCTTCGGCTTCAAGGTTACGCCCGCGCCCGTATCGACGGGGAACTCAGAAGGCTTGACGAAGACATTGAGCTGAAGCGCTACGTCCGTCACACCATCGAGATCGTACTAGACCGGATCAAGGCCACGCCGGAAAAGGCGGGGCGGCTGGTGGAATCGCTCGAGCAAGGGCTTAAACTCGGCGACGGTGTCGTCAACGTTCTGGACGGCGACGAACACATTTCCTTTTCGTCTCGATTTGCCTGCAAAAGCTGCGGCGCGGGCTTTCCCGAGATTGAGCCGCGGACTTTTTCCTTCAACTCCCCGCACGGCGCCTGCAAACCCTGTGGCGGCATCGGCATCCTTGGTGACGTCGACGAAAACCTCATCGTTTCCGATCCGAACAAAAGCCCCAATGAGGGCTGCCTAGATCCGCTGGGTAAGTCCAAGCTTCGGGACTACGGCGGCATCTCTACTTTGTCTCTGCCGAGTATTGCCAAGCACTTCAAAGTCGACCTCGACAAACCCTGGAAGTCACTACCCAAAAAGTTCAAAGACGCCATCCTCTACGGCAGCGGCGAGACCAAGTTGGAAGTTGCTACCTCCTACGAGGGCAAGAGCTGGAAGATGAAGTCGAAGCGCCTGCGCACTTTGGCGGGGATGATCGCGGGCATGCGGAAGTCCTGGGAAGAGCGTGCCCCCAGCCACATGGCACACTTTTTTACGGACCATCAATGTCGCGATTGCGAAGGCTCACGCGTCGGGAAGCTCGCCCGCTCGGTTAGTTTTCGCAATAAGAGCATTGCCGACCTCGCGCAGTTGGCCATTGATGATCTGTGCGAGTTTTTCGGCAAGGTCAAGCTCTCCAAGAAGGAAATTGCGATCGGCGAGCCGATCTTCAAAGAAATCCACGCGCGGCTCGAGTTCCTAACTGCGGTGGGATTGGGGTACATCCAGCTCGATCGCAGCGCTGCGACTTTATCCGGAGGCGAATCGCAGAGAATCCGCCTCGCGACCCAAGTCGGCTCGCGATTGAAGGGTATCCTCTACGTTTTGGATGAGCCGAGTATCGGCCTGCATCATCGCGATAACTTGCGTCTAATCGAAACGCTTAAGGGTCTGCGCGATCTCGGCAACACCGTATTAGTCGTCGAGCACGACCAAGAGATGATGGAGTGCTCCGATCACGTTATCGACATTGGCCCTGGCGCGGGGGTTCACGGGGGGCGCATCGTCGGAGAAGGACGGGTCGCGGATCTCATGTCCGCGCCGGAATCCAAAACCGGAGCTTACCTTTCGGGTGGCCGGGCGATCGCGGTGCCCACTAAGCGCCGGAACGCCAGCCAAGACTACATCGAAGTCAAAGGCGCTTGCGAAAACAACCTACGCAACATCGACGTCGCCTTTCCGCTTGCCTGCCTCAGCGCGGTGACGGGGGTTTCAGGTTCTGGCAAGAGCACTCTGATCGACAGCATTTTGAAGAAGGCTTTGGCCCAACATTTTCACGGAGCATTGAGTCGCCCCGGAAAACATCGCCGCATCAATGGCTTGCAGCACATCGACAAAGTCATCGAGATCGACCAAAGCCCCATCGGGCGAACGCCGCGGTCGAACCCCGCGACCTACACCAAGGTCTTCGACCTTATCCGCGACCTTTTTGCCTTGGTCCCCGACGCCAAGGCGCGAGGTTACAAAAAGGGTCGCTTTTCCTTCAACGTTACGGGCGGTCGCTGCGAAACCTGTCAAGGGGCGGGCGTGAAGATCGTCTCGATGCAGTTTTTGCCCGATGTCGCGGTGACTTGCGACGATTGCAACGGGCGGCGTTTTAACGGCGAGACCCTAGAGATTCTCTACCGCGAAAAAAGCATCTACGACGTTTTGGCGATGACTTTTGAAGAGGCGGGGGAGTTCTTCGCCAACCACCCGAAGATCGCGCGCATTCTGAATGCGCTCAACGACGTTGGTTTGGGCTACGTGCGACTCGGGCAACCCGCGACGACCTTGTCGGGCGGTGAAGCCCAGCGCGTCAAGCTTGCCTCGGAGTTGCGGCGCCCGGCGACCGGCAAAACTCTGTACTTGTTGGACGAGCCGACAACGGGCTTGCACTTTGAGGACATTGAGCGTTTGATTGCGGCTTTGAACGGCTTGGTCGATTCCGGCAACACCGTCGTCGTTATTGAGCACAATCTCGATGTCGTGAAAGTCGCCGACTGGATTGTTGATTTGGGCCCGAAGGGTGGCTCGGGCGGTGGCGAGGTGATCTACGCCGGGCCTTTCGACGGGATCTTAAAGAAGAAGAAATCCGCTACCGGGGTGGCACTCGTCGAGCTTTTGAGCCCGCGGAAACGAAAGAAATCCACGGCCAAGCCAAAGGCCATCGAGGATCTTTCGGCCGAAGGCAAGATCGTGATCAAAGGCGCGCGGACCCACAATCTTAAGAGCGTTGACGTTGAGATCCCCTCGGGCCAGTTCACCGTGGTGACGGGTCCTTCAGGTTCTGGAAAGTCGTCCTTGGCTTTCGACACGATTTTTGCCGAAGGGCAACGTCGCTTTGTAGAGTCCTTGTCGTCTTACGCGCGCCAGTTTTTGGGTCGACTTGATAAAGCACCCGCCGATGCGATTGAGGGTTTAGGCCCGGCGATTGCGATCAATCAAAAAAACGCGTCTCGCAATCCGCGGTCAACCGTCGCCACAACGACTGAAATCTATGACTACCTGCGTTTGCTTTTCGCCCGAGTTGGCAAACCGCACTGCCCGCAGTGTGATCGCGAGTTGTTGTCGTTTGCTCCCGCGGATGTCTGGAAGAAACTGAGAAAACGCGAGGGTGAAAAAGGCCGTTTGGTCGCCCCCTTGTTCCGTCGCGAGTTTGGCACGCCCTTGCGCCTCGCCAAGCCCACGGAACTAAAGACCGTAGTGCGCGAGTTGCGCGAAGACGGCTGGGTTCGTGTGCTATTGGATGGCGAGGAGTTTCGTTTGGACGGCAGCGGCGGGAAGCTCCCGGCCTTGTCGAAGATCAAGAGCGTCGATCTGGTCATTGATCGCATCGCGATCGCTCCCAAGGTTCGAGCGCGGGTGTTGGAAGCGGTGGAAAGCGCATACGCCGCGGGCCGCGGCATCTGCGCTTGGTTGCCCGCGGGCAGCGATGACGCGGCTAAAGTCGAGTGGTTTACCCGCGAGCGCCTTTGCGTCGAGCACGGCACCGAGATTGAGCGTGATCTTCCGCCGCGCATGTTCTCATTCAACAGCCTTTTGGGCTCCTGCCCGACTTGCCTCGGGGTCGGGCGCGTGCGGCGTTGTGATCCCGATCTGTTGATCGACCGGCCAGAACGGGCTCTCCTCAAAGGAGCGATGAACAAAAAGGTCGGTGGCTTCTTCAACCGCCGTTCTTACTTTCGCAAGGCGCTGAAAGGCCTATCGAAACAAGGCGATTTTGATTTGAACGCGCCTTTTGGCGAATTGTCGGCCACAGCCAAGACCCTGATTCTCGACGGCTCAAGCGAGAAAGTCCCCTTCAAGCACACCAGCCGGCGCAAGGGCCGCAGCAGCCAATGGGAGATGAATGTCACCTGGCCGGGACTGCGCGGGTACCTTGAGAAGTGGTTCCATGAGACCGAATCTGAAAACTGGCGAGAAGCCATCACCGAAGTTATGCGCGATGACGACTGCGGCGCTTGCCAGGGCAAACGTCTGAAGCCGGTGGCGCTTGCCGTGACGCTGGCAAAAAAGAGCATCTCAGATGTGACGTCGATGACGATCGAGGCCGCGACGAGATTTTTTGCGGGGCTCAAGTTGAAAGCGTCCGACAAAAAAATTGCCGAGCGTTTGTTGAAGGAAGTTCAGGACCGCCTGAGTTTTTTGAACAAAGTGGGATTGGAGTACCTCACCCTAGATCGCAGCGCCGGGACTTTGTCTGGCGGTGAGTCACAACGCATTAGGCTGGCGACGCAAATCGGCAGCCGGCTGTCGGGCGTTATCTACGTCTTGGACGAGCCGAGCATTGGCCTGCACCAGCGCGATGTCGCGAACTTGCTCACAACTTTGCACGAACTCGTCAAACTCGGGAACACGGTGATCGTTGTCGAACACGATGAAGAAACGATCGAGGCCGCGGATTGGATTGTCGACATCGGGCCGGGTGCTGGACACCACGGGGGCGAGGTCGTCTTCCAAGGGCCTCGGCCTCAGATTTTGGATCATCCAACGTCTTTGACCGCGGCTTACTTGACCGGGCGTGCCCGCGTCGAGATGCCGCCGAAGCGTCGCTCCGGCAATGGCAAAGAGCTTCGTATCGACGGGGTCACCACCAATAACTTGAAGGGCATCTCGGTAGGCTTTCCGCTCGGTTGTTTTACCTGCGTGACGGGAGTTAGTGGCAGTGGCAAGAGCAGTCTCGTGGTGGAGACCTTGGTGCCAGCCTTAGAAAAGACCTTCAACCGCAAAGAATCGGGCCGCAACCGCGCCGCCTACAAAAAGCTCCTCGGCGCCCGGCATGTCTCGGACATTGTGGTCATCGACCAAGCGTCAATTGGTCGCACCCCCAAATCGAACCCGGCGACGTACACTGGAGTTTTCGACATCATTCGCGCCGTCTTCGCGAAGAGTCCCCAGGCGAAACTCCGCGGCTACAAGCCGGGGCGCTTTAGCTTCAATGCTCCCGGGGGGCGCTGCGAGGCCTGCTCGGGCCGGGGGTCCATTAAGATCGAGATGAACTTTCTCGCCGACGTCTGGATTGAGTGTGACGTCTGCCGTGGCCGCCGCTATGACCGCGAGACTCTGCGCGCGACCTGGCGAGGCAAAAGTATCGCTGACGTCCTCGAAATGGAAGTGAGCGAAGCCTTGGAATTCTTTGGGAATCACCGGCGGATCGTCGCCGTGCTTTCGACCTTAGAAGACGTGGGTTTGGGGTACCTAAAACTTGGTCAACCGAGCAACACCCTTTCTGGGGGCGAGGCGCAACGCATCAAGCTGGCGCGCGAATTATCGCGAAAGCCCCGCGGCGAAGTCCTCTACCTACTCGACGAGCCGACCACCGGATTGCACTTCGACGATGTGGCGAAATTGACCGCGGTGTTGCACCGGCTTGTGGATGCCGGACACAGCGTCGTTGTCATCGAGCATAATCTCGAGGTTGTAGGTGCCAGTGACCATGTCATCGACTTGGGTCCGGAGGGCGGGGAGGCCGGGGGCCAAGTCCTCGTCGCCGGAACCCCTGAAGAGTTGATGTCGAGCAAGGCCTCTCATACGGGGCGCTATTTGGCCGCAGCTCAGCGGCGGCGATCTGGCCGAGGAAAAGTCGCGAAGAAAAAGCGCGGCTTGAGTTCTAAGGAAAAAGGAGCGGAAGATGGGATCCCGGCGTGACGGCCCGCTGATCGTCCAAGGCGACAAGACGGTTCTTCTCGACGTTCACCACCCCGGTGCCGAAGCGGTGCGCGAGGGTCTGGGATCGTTTGCGGAATTGTTGAAGACTCCCGATCACATGCACACCTATCGTATCTCTTCGCTTTCGCTGTGGAACGCGGCGAGTTCGGGCATGAGTTGCCGTGATGTGCTCGATATTTTGGAAAACTACGCGCGCAATCCGATCTCCAAGGCCATCAAGGCCGAGATCTCTTCGATCATGGATCGATTCGGCCGGCTCATCATGCGACGCCGCGGTGAACACCTCGTCGTCGTGGTATCGGAAGATTTGTGGGACGACGTCTGCGCCTTGGCGTCGATCAAAGACCTGGTCGACGAGTTCGACGACGAGAATCGCGAACTTGTCATCGGCGAAGGGGCTCGCGGAGAGATCAAGCGCGCGCTCACTCGTATGGGCTACCCCGTCGAAGATATGGCGGGATTTGTTGAGGGCGACCATCTCGCTTTGGCCCTATTGACCACGGACAACATCGGCGAAGCGGGCGCGTTCAGCCTTCGGCCCTACCAGCGCGCCGCGTCCGAGGCCTTTTACCAAGATGGCGATAGCCGGGGCGGCAGCGGAGTCGTGGTCTTACCCTGCGGGGCTGGGAAAACTCTTACCGCGATGGCGGTGATGGAGCTTTATCAAACCAAGACCCTCATCTTAACGAACAGCACCACAGCGGTACGCCAGTGGGTGCGCGAGCTCTTGGAAAAGACAGATCTAAAAGCTAGTGACGTCGCCGAGTATTCGTCGGAGTCGAAGTCGATCGCGCCCGTCACTGTTTCGACTTATCAAATGATCACCTACCGTCACAGCAAGACGGAGGGCTTTCCGCATTTCGATGCCTTCATGGCCGTGAACTGGGGCTTGGTGGTTTACGACGAAGTTCACCTTTTACCCGCCCCAGTGTTTCGCATGACCGCCGAGTTGCAAGCGCGCCGGCGCCTCGGCTTGACGGCCACGCTCATTCGCGAGGACGGTCGCGAAGACGAGGTCTTTTCTCTAATCGGACCCAAACGCTTCGACATGCCTTGGCGCCGGTTAGAAAAAGGCGGCTACATCGCCGAGGCCAAGATTGTCGAGATGCGGGTGCCGCTATCGGGTTCCATCGCCGACACCTACGAACTGGTAGGGAGGCGCGAGCAGTATCGAATCGCGGCTGAAAACGGCTTGAAGCTGCGCGCCCTGAGGGCGCTTTTGGCTCGGCACCGTGGCGACCGCATCTTGATCATTGGGATGTATCTGCGGCAGCTCGCGAGGATTCGTGCTCTCATCGGGGCGGAGATCATCACCAGCCGTACCGCCCAAGAAGATCGCGAGCGCCTTTATGCGGACTTCCGCGAGGGGCGCATCACAACCTTGATTGTGTCGAAAGTCGCCAACTTCGCGGTGGATCTGCCCGATGCGAACATCGCGATCCAAGTCTCGGGAACATTTGGTTCCCGGCAAGAAGAAGCCCAACGCTTAGGCCGCGTGTTGCGGCCTAAAAGCCACAATCGCGAGACAGTTTTCTACACCCTCGTTACCGAAGACACGACGGAAATACGATTCGCTGAGAACCGTCGCCTCTTTTTGACCGAACAGGGCTATGATTACGAGATTGTCGAGGCCCGCCGCGAGTTCGCAGAACTCGACTGGGCGGACAGCAACGACTTGGAACGAGCGGGGATCGAAGAAGAGTTTGATTCCGCGATCGAAAAGGCACGAGCAAAGTTCGGCGCAGGAGAGAAAAGTCGGTGAAGATTGACTTGGCATTGACCCACTGGGAAGGCAAGGAACTGGAATCCGTCATGGAGTTCTGGTTGGAGAACCGCCACGAGTGGCCTTTGGGGGACGGCGCGCGCCGCGAAGCCCTCATTGTGCGCATGCAAGATCAGAAGGTCGTCGAGGATAAACTCGAGGAGCTCCCGGCTCGGCTTCGCGATCTTCTACGGTTCTCCATCGACGTCTTCGACTGGAGAAAGCCCTTCGACCTGGACACAGTGGACCCCACTGAGATGCCGATCGAGGCCTTCGAAATCGCTCCGGTTACCCAGGCTCTCATTGATCGCGGATACTTTTTGCCGCGGCGCTTGCGAGGCGCGCGCAAGCCCACCGCTTTCTCCATTCCCAGCGAACTCGCTGAGGCTTTGTGCGCGGTATTTGAGCTCGGTCGTCGCCCGGCCGAGGCCTCGCTTTCGCTCACTCTTTACTTGCGAAGCCTCGACCGTCAGACCGTTCAAACTCGACTCTCCGCCTTAGGCCTCGAAAGCTATCGAGGCCGCCCCCGCGCCGAGTTGCGCGAGGAACTGCTGAAACCGGTCTCGATCCGTGCGCGCTTGGATGGGCTAGCAGACCAAGAGTTCGCCGAGCTCATCGCCGCCGTCGACGATCACGGCGGGGTCTTGGACAGTTCAACGCGCAAGCGACTGGGCCACGATTTTTCTGCCGATGAGTGTCGAGCTTTCGGAGTCATGCTCGAAGAAGCTTTGCTCGGTTCTTTTGAAGCGAGTCAACTCGCCAATCAAGGCGTCCAAGTCGGTGACGGTTGGCTTTTGCTCTTTCGAGAGGTCGCCGACGAACTGCTTGAGGAGCTCAGCGTCGACGAGGGGCTCGCCGAAGAGGGGATGCGTACCGGCGCCGATGGTTTCGCGGATTTGCGCGGCATTGCTCGCTCCTTAGAAGAGACCCCCTTCAAGATCAAAAAGAACGGCGACTACTACAAAAACGCGGTCAAGCGCGTGGCCAAAGAGGCCCTATCTCCCGCCGCGCGTCCGCACGGCGAAGAAGAAGACCTACTCTTTTATCTCAACCTGATGCAGCGGCTCGAGTTCGTGAAGGTGACCCCCGCGGCACAACTTGAACTCACCGCGAACTGGCGCAGTTGGCAAAAACAAACCGCCGTTGAGCGTGGCGAAGACTTGCTTTCTTTTTGTCGGCGGCGCGGCAAAGAACCCATTTCGTCCCTGCACATCAGCATCTTGCGGCGCAATTTCTTCAACTATCTAAAGCGCAGCGGCTTCGAGACTTGGCTCCCCATCGAGCGGGTGACTTTCATCGCGCGCAACGAGTACCTGCGAGAATGCGTGCGACCCGAGCACGTCCTGAAGTACCAAGACCGCCACAAGCGCCTGCCGTTTCCGCCGCTCGCATCGCCCGATGACATGCGCCGCGCCATCGAGCCCTGGATTGTCGCAACCCCCGCTCGCTTAGGCATCGTCGAACTCGCCTACCGCGACGGCGAAAAGCGCCCCTTCGCGGTGCGCCTCAGCCGCTTCGGCGCGAAACTGTTGGGATTGAAAGTCAAAGACCGCCCCGCGGGCGGGGCAGGTCTGGTGCTGAACTCAGACTACGAGATCATCCTTTTTCCCGAGAACGCGGGCTTCGAAGTGATCCAAGAAGTCGGCCGCTTCGCCGAACGCGTGAAGGCGGACTACGCCATTCACTTTGTGCTCACCCGCGAATCCGTCCAGGCCGCCGCCGCCGCCGGATTTGGCGAAGACGAAATCCTCAAACTCCTCGAAAGCCACGCCTCGCACGGCGTGCCAAAGAACGTCGTCTACTCGATCAAAGAATGGTGCCGCAAAACCGTGCGCCTCAAGACCACCCGCGTCTACTTGTTGGAAGCCCCCGACGCCGCCACCGCCACGCGCCTCGCAGCGACCCCCGAACTAAAGAAACTCGTCTCAAGACGCCTCGGCGAAACCGTCTTAGAACTCAACGAAGACCCCGCCGCCTCCGGCCTCGCCTCCGTCCTCCGCGAACGCGGCTTTTATCTCTGAGAAAGAGGCCGAAGCCGGTTTCGGGTCTTATCGGCGGGCTGCGGCCTTGACGACGTCGCCGACCCAATGCCATGTCTCACCGTCGTGGCGATTTTCATTGCAACTTAAGATTTCGGCGGAATCCCACGCTCTCAGTGACCGGCCCCCCGGTGTCAGAATAGTTGTCCCTGATCTAAGGTCGGTGGGCCCCGGTGAAGAGCGAAGCTCTTTGCAGGGCTCTTCCTTCGCCGCCGTAGGCGGCTTCCCCCATGGGGGAACGATGCTTGATC
>JAZGFI010000047.1:0-6528 GCA_036479435.1 Planctomycetota bacterium
CGGCGATCGTTATCGACGAGAATCCAAGCGCCGGTCACGCGTCTCGTTTCGCGATCAAAAAACAAACGGCACTCTTCGCTGGTAGCTTTGCGGCGGTGCGTCGGTTGGGTTTGGAGCAGGCGTTCAAAGATCAATTCGGAATCCGCATCCCCTTTCAATTTCCAACCGGCTTCCCGCGCCCCCGCTTCGATGCGCTTTTTCCAGTCAGACTGATTGGGAGCCCCGCTGCGGTAGCGAAAGACCAAGGAACTGATCTCCATCCCACCAAAGACCCCCTCCAAGTCCTCGACCTCAACCAAAAAAGGCCGCAGCGCCCCTTTGCCGGCGATCACCTTGGCCGACGGTACATAGGATTCGGTTTGCAAAGGCAAGACAAGGAGCCAGCAGCCAAGTGCAGCCAACGCGGCGAAAACCGCCATGATCGAAAAAAACAGGGTCTTGTTGGACACGGTGTCAGAGACTCCCACGAGGACCAAACAAAGCGAACCAGCCCCAATCTAACCCCCTTCGATCCCCAGATCCCGCCGAATGATGTCGAAGTTTCGGGATCGAATAGGGCCAGCCTGACTGCGCCAAGACGCATTTCTCGGGTGGCCTCCGGACCCAGTGGCTACGTTGGGTGACGTCAACAAAAAAAGGCTTCTGGCCAAAACGGTGATGGCCAGATCGGCTCCTTTCGGCAATCCGATCTGGCCCAAAAAGTAGAGCTATTTTCTTCTTTTGGGCGGATCGATTGAAGGGTGGTGACTTTGGTCTGACCCAAATGAACAGGGTTTCCGGGCTGAAAGACGCGGTTTGGGGCGCGGGTTCGGTACTATGGGGGCGGAAAATCAGAGAAAGGACGTACCTGATGCGCGCCACTGCTTTTTGGATGACGTTTTTGACCGCTTTGCTCTTGCTGGGACTTTGTCTTGGCTGTGCTTCCTCGGAGGAGGAAGAGCTGGCCGAGGCGGTTGCCGCCGAAACTTCGGTGACGGAGACCATCGTGTTGGAGAATGCTCGCGCCGCCGATGTGGCGATAGACTTGCGGGCCTTGCTCGCCAATCCGCAGGTGCCTGAGGTGGTGGCTGATGAGCGGGCCAATGTTCTTTATGTGACCGGCATCCCCAGCGAGATCGAGAGGGTCCGTGGCATGGTCCAGCAGCTCGACGTGCAGGACGGGTCTTAGCTCCGATGGGCCGGGCCGGGATCTTGCTGCTGCTGTTGTTGGCCTTGGGAGTTCGATCTCTCACGGCGCAGGCCGAAGCGACTGGGGGTGCGAAGGTTCCAATCCCCAAAGATGATGGCCGCCGTGGTGTCATCCGCTTGCAGTTTCCAGCTAGCCATCCCAATAGCGACATTCGAAGGATTGCCCATCGTATGGGCTGGACAATGTCTTTCATTCGCAAGAACGATCCCGTCGCTAAGCATGCGATCAAAGAGTGCAGCTATGTCGCCTACGTCCCCAAGAGCTACGACGCCAAAAACCCGGCCGGAATAATGGTCTGGGTGCCGGTGGGCGTCGAGGGTGGCTTTCCCAGTGAATGGATCAAGGTGCTTGAGAAAAGGAATCTCATCGGCATCTCGGCAAATCGCTCCGGCAACGACCGTTTGATCTGGTACCGCGTGGCGCTCGCCATTGACGCGGCCTTTAACCTCAAAAAATCCTACAGCATTGATGACGAGCGCGTTTACGTCGCGGGCTATTCCGGCGGTGGGCGCGTTGCCAGCCGCGTGGCGATGCACTATCCAGGCATCTTTCACGGCGGCATCTACAACGGCGGTTGCAATTACTTCAAACGCATTCCGCGGCCGGCTGCCGATCGAGCTTATTGGCCCAAGCGATTTCCGCGCCCGCGTGGCCGAGCCACGGGCCTTGTCCGCACTCGGAGCCGGCACGTTTTTGTGTGTGGCGCGACCGATCCGAATCGAGCGCAGTCTTTGGGAATCTACCGGGACATGAAACGCAACGAACGGTTTAACAACGTCGCCTGGATTGAGATACCCGCCGTGGGGCATGTCTACCCCGACAATCATTGGTTCGCGAAAACTCTCGACGCGCTTGAAGCCCCTCTGCTTGAGGCCCGCGCCAAGAAACAGCGCGCCGCGGCCAAACGTGATCTTCGGCGACGCCTCATCAAACTTGGACAGCCCGAACGCGAAGCCGCTCGGGCCGCGGCCAAAAAGAAAAGAGACGCCAAGATTCTTGAGCAGAAGCAAAAGGCCGTCATAGAACGCGCCAAGAAAAGAGCCGCCGAGAAATCGAAACTCAAGTAGCCCGACCCGCATTCACAGGTCGGGCTTCTAAGCCCTCTATCTAGGCAACTTCTTGCGAGTCCGCTTCAGTTTCTGATTTCACACCATCGGCGTCGCCAGCATCGGCATCAGGAGTGACTGGCGGATTCTCAAAGACGATGCGCAGCGCATCGTCTTCAAAGCTGACCCTCAGCGTAGCTCCGTCGAGGACGTCGCCGGCAATGAGCTCGCGGCCGATCTTGGTTTCAAGTTCGCGTTGCAAAAAGCGCTTCAAGGGGCGAGCACCGTAAACCGGGTCGTAGCCTTCGCGAGCAATGAAGGCTCGCGCTTCTTCGCTGACCTCAAGCTTCAGTTGCCGCCCGCTCAGCCGTTGGCGGAGGTCTTCCACCAGCAAGTCGACGATGCGTTCGATCTCTTTGAGCGTTAGAGGCTTGAACAAGATGGTTTCATCGACTCGGTTTAAGAACTCCGGCCTGAAATGCCCGCGTAGCTCGGCCATGACCTGATTGCGAGTTTGATCATCGATCGTCCCGCTGCTGGTGATCGCGTCGAGCAGAAAATGCGATCCAATGTTGCTGGTCATGATGATGACCGTGTTTCTAAAACTGACGTTTCGACCCTTGCTATCTGTGACGTGGCCATCGTCAAGCACCTGAAGCAAGACGTTGAACACATCGGGGTGGGCCTTTTCGATCTCGTCGAAGAGGATGACCGAGTAGGGCTTGCGGCGCACGGCTTCTGTCAGTTGGCCGCCTTCTTCAAAACCGACGTAGCCTGGAGGGGCACCGATGAGGCGCGACACCGCGTGTTTTTCCATGTACTCCGACATGTCGATTCGAATGATGCTCTCTTCCGAATCAAACAAGGTTTCGGCGAGGGTCTTGGCCAGCTCCGTTTTCCCGACGCCTGTCGGGCCGAGGAAGATGAAGCTACCCACGGGGCGACGTGGATCTTTGATACCCGCGCGAGCGCGAATAACGGCGTCGGCGACTAGCTGGACGGCTTCGTCTTGTCCGATGACGCGCTCGTGAAGGATCTTGTCGAGCTTCAGCAGTTTTTCCCGCTCACCTTCGATCAAACGCGAAACCGGGATGCCGCTCCAGTTGCTAACGATGTCGGCGATTTCGTCCTCGGTGACTTCTTCGCGCAGAAGGTTTTTGCCGTCTTGACGCGCGGCGAGGAGACGTTTTTCCTCCGCTTTGAGCTCGGACTCAAGCGCGGGCAGTCGCCCGTGCTTGAGTTCCGCCGCGCGGTTCAAGTCGTACTCCCGCTCGGCTTCCTCAATTTCGCGGCGGACAACCTCGATGGCTTCGCGAAGGTTTTTCGCCTTGGTGATCTCCTCTTTTTCCCGCTCGTAGCGTGCCCGTAGGGTGTCGGCTTCGGTGCGATGATCGGCGAGTTCTTTGCGAAGAGCCTTCAGCCGCTGTTTGCTGGCCTTGTCTTTCTCCTTCGCCAAAGCCGCTTCTTCGATCTCGAGTTGCATGACCTTTCTGGTCGCCGCGTCGAGCTCGGTGGGCATGGAGTCGATCTCCGTGCGGATCAAAGCGCAAGCCTCGTCGATGAGGTCGATGGCCTTGTCCGGCAAAAAGCGGTCGGCAATGTAGCGGTGCGAAAGCGTGGCCGCGTCGACCAAAGCGCTGTCTTTGATGCGGACGCCGTGGTGAACCTCAAAGCGCTCGCGTAGGCCTCGAAGGATCGAAATGGTGTCTTCGACCGTGGGTTGGTCGACGACCACGGGTTGGAAGCGTCGCTCAAGCGCGGCGTCCTTTTCGATGTACTTTCGATACTCATCGATGGTGGTAGCGCCGATGCAGTGCAGCTCGCCGCGGGCCAGCATCGGCTTCAGCATGTTGCCGGCATCCATGGCACCTTCACTCGCACCGGCACCCACGACGGTGTGCAGCTCGTCGATGAATAAAATGATGCGGCCTTCGCTCTTTTTGATCTCGGTGAGGACGGCTTTCAGGCGTTCTTCAAACTCGCCGCGGTACTTGGCCCCCGCGATGAGCGATCCCAAATCAAGCGAGAATAAGACGCGGTCTTTGAGGCCTTCCGGCACATCGCCACGAACGATGCGGTGGGCGAGGCCCTCGGCGATAGCAGTCTTACCGACCCCCGGCTCGCCGATCAGCACTGGGTTGTTTTTGGTCTTTCGTGACAAGATGCGGATGACGCGCCGGATTTCTTCGTCGCGACCAATGACCGGGTCCAGCTTGCCCTCGCGGGCCATCTGCACCAAATCGCGACCGTAGCGGTCCAGGGCCTCGTAACTATCTTCCGGAGTTGCGCTCTCCACCCTTTGGTTGCCGCGAATGGCCGTGAGTACTTTAAGGAAAGAGCGATCGTCGATTCCCTGATTCAATAGGGCGGTGCCGGCCGCAGACTTTTTGCCATCGCGAAGGATCATCATGAACAGATGCTCGACGGAGACGTAAGCATCTTTCATCTGCTTGGCTTGTTTTTCAGCGGCGACGAAGAGCTGACCGAGACTCTGAGCGACGTAGACCTTACCGGCCTCAACGGCGGCCCCGTGGACTTTGGGACGTCGATCCAGCTCGCCTTCGATCTCGCTACCGAGAGCATCGACATCGACTTTGAGTCGATCTAGAAGCCGAGGAATAAGTCCGTCTTCTTGTCGTACCAAGGCCAAAAGCAAGTGCTCAGTACTGACTTCTTGGTGGTTCTTGGCGACCGCAATTGCCTGCGCCGCGGCCATCGCTTCCTGCGACTTTTGAGTGAGGATGTTGGGATTCATGTTGGACCTCCTATGGCGGCTGCACATCGGCTCTTGCCGGGCATCGCGGCCAGGCTCTAAGAAAAGCGAATGGCGGGCCAATCCAGGCCCATAAGGAGGTCTCGGGCCACCACCTTCCGCCGGGGGTGACCGTTAAGTCCTTGGAGGCGAGTTGTTTAGATGGGCGGACTAGGGAAAGGGCTGGCCTGATGCTCGCCGTGCGGCGCGTCATGAGGCCAGCCCAAGGTGCTGTCAAATTGGCGTACTTCGGCCGCCGCGTCAGGCCAGCGCTGAGCCCGCTATTGGTAGGTGTAGCTGGTCGTTGCGAAGCAACCCGAAGGCGTAAACACCGTCAAATCGACGGGGCCGACATCACCAGCTGGCACCGTTACTAAGATCGTCGTGCCGGTGCTGAGGATGATCGTCGCTGGACTGAAACCGAAGGTCACGACGGTGCCGGGCGGAAAGACACCGCCGCCGATGACCAGAGTGTTGCCACCGGAGGCCAGGCCCGATGTCGTCGATAGGGTACTGATAACCGGCTGTGGATTGAGTTCGAGCGGCTGCTCAAAACCCGGAGCATTGCGGACCGTCACCTTGTCGCCGCAACCCAAAAGGTTGGAAGGGGCGGTGAAATCGATCTCGGTTTCGCTGACTGAAGTCGGTGTCACCGGCACTCCGTTGACCAAGACCTCTGCCATCGGGCTGATGGCCGTTCCGGTGATCGTCGAGGTGTCTCCCGCTTGCGCGACCAAAGGAGTAATTCCGCTTAGCTCCAGACCCCAATCCAAAAAGAGGATCTCCAGTCCGTTCGAGGCGAGAATCTTCTGATTGCCGACGCCGAACATCTGCAGGTAAGCCGTCGTCCCCACGAGGCGTGGGTCGCTCAGGTTTAAGTGGAAGTGGGCACTGCCCGTGCCGTCGAAGTTGAAGTTTTCGAGGAGGAACAGATCGTCGCTGATGTCCACCAGGATCGGAATGCTGGCGAAGGTGGTGTTGTCAGGCGAAAGACTCGCGGCCGCAATACCCGCGGCCATCGCTGAAGCCCCGTCGACGTTGATGTTGATACCGCCGAGTTGCGGCGGCGAGAACTTAGACGCCCGCAGGTCCAAATCATGCGCGACGTCTTGGCCGTAGGGCAGCGCGCCGCCGAGGCTCAGAACGCGAACAAACCAATCGCCGGTCTGGGTGTTGACGAATCCGGCGATCATATCCGGGAAGCCATCGCCGTCTACATCGTGGCCGCCAGCGACGGTCCGGGCATTGGCGGCACCCGGTCCGGCCCGAAAAGATTCGAATGAGCTCGAGGTTTTCGGCATTGATAGCGAAGTCGCCGAAGCCGTCGCCGTTGACATCACCTAAACCCGCGAAGTTGTTGCGGGGTAGGCTCCCCTCGAGCTGGAAGGTAAGGGACCTAATCAGCAGACCCGAAGCGCCGGAGTACACCCGAAACACCAAGTTGTCGCTAATCTCGATGTCGTGGACGCCGTCGCCGTCGGTGTCGCCAAGATCACCCGAATTGCGTCCGAAGGCGTTCGAAGGCGTTCGAAGGCGTTCGA
>JAZGFI010000048.1:0-4375 GCA_036479435.1 Planctomycetota bacterium
CGATCCTGCCTCCCTTCGGTTGCATCGTCGTGTTCGGCGGCGGCGACGTGACGACTTTCAATAACGTCAAAGGATGCGCGGGCGTCCTCGCTTCCTCGAGCTCTTTGGGCCTGAACAACAATGGCGATACCATCACCTTGTTGGATGGATCAGCCGCGACCGTCGACAGCACCACTTACGCCAGTGGTTCGGCGGGCGATGGCAACGGCGAGTCTGTAGTTCGCGCCTCCGAGCAAGCGGGCATGGCTTTTGGTCTGCACACTTTAAGTTCCTCGCTGGGCCTGTTTCATAGTGCTGGCCTCAGCCAAGACGGGCTTTGCAAGTTCCCTCCGGCGACTTTGCCGGCACCTCCGGTCCCGACCTACCCCGGCAACGGCGGCGACGTCGCGATCGAAGTGACCGTCAACGGAGCGACGAGTTCCCCGGTCATGGGTGTCCACGACGTCTTCACCGCGGACAGTTTCACCATGACCTTCACGTCCCCCGGCGGGACGCTCACCGGAACCCCCTTCTTGGTCATCGCTCAGCTCTTCCCCACGGTGGCCCCGCCCCTGCCCGAAGCGGTTTTGGGAGTCTTTTTTGACGCAAGCGTTCCGGTATTCGTTTTGGTCGACGGATTGAGCAACCCGCTTGATCTGTTTAACCCGGTGCTGGGTAGCTTCACCCTCTCGGCGACCTTGCCCCCGGCCCTCGACGGATTGGACCTCTCGGTCTTCGTCAACTGCCTCGCCGCCGACGCGCCCATGCCCTTCGGCTTGAGCTTCGCCGACGCCCAAGAGTTCCGGGTCCAAACCCCGTTGCCCTAGTTCACTAAGCGACAGGTTCTCAAGAATCCTGCTCGGGTCCCGTTCCTTTGGATCGGGGCCTGTTTTTCTAGCGTCCAGGGATTGACGGTTAGTTCTTTTCTGTCCGTCCCAAAATCAATTCCATAGCAGCCATGCCGCCGAATGTGTCTTTGATTTCGAATTCTTGGCGTTTGAAGTCGGGAGCTTGGATGAGAACTTTGAAGTTCTTTCCGTTGGCGACGCTAAGTTTTGCTTGGCCTTTGGCGTCGGCGCGGAAGGCGCGGTTTCCCCGAGTCTTGTCTTTCCTCAAGACCATGACGTGGGCGCCAGCGATGGGCTTTTTACTCTCGTCGAGGATGACCAAGGTGACCTGATGGGAGTTGGTGTCGGCCGCCGCTTTCTTGGCATCTAAGGTGTAGGTTTCCGCGCGTGCGATCTTGAGGATCGTCGGTTTGAAGTCGCCAGTGGACCGTTCACTCTCGAAGGTGACCTCGATCTCACAGGGATATCGAACTCCCGCGACGACGATGTCCCTTCCGTGGCTTTTGTAGCTGACGCGGGTGTTCTTCAGGCTCGTCATGGCAAAACTAGGGCGGTCCGCGCCGAACGTCAGTTGAAGATTGGAGAGGCCGCCATCGGTGTTGGCGAAAAGGGCACCCTTGCTGCAACTCATGGTGATGGACTCTCCCGTCTCAAGCCCGGAGATGATGATCGTCGCCGTGGGACGCAGGGTGATTTCGTAGGGGATCGACTGGGTGTCGCCCAGTCGGGCGACTTGGACCGCGGAGAATCCCAGCGCGGAAACTTCAATCCTGCAATCGCCATACGAGGGCATTTCGTAGGGCAAAATACCTGCCGGACTGGAGGGCCCGAACGCATCTGAGCCATCAACGAATGCGTAGGCACCAGGGATGCTGTCGCGATTGGAGTCAAGGATGAGGAATTCAGAAGACCGCCGCTAACACTTGGCCTCAGCGAGCGATCACGGCGGCGAACGATGCCGCCTGTTCGGGCGGTTTGCCGTGGCTTGAAATCGTCACGTCCGCGAGCGGGCGGCCCGCTAGTGAGCTCAAGGGCAACATGATCAACGCTTGCGGCAAGACTTTGCCTAGCTCGAAGGAGCTAGTTTCGCCATCTCGCGCGCGGATTTCGACCTGAAGAGTTCGATCGAATTCTCCCTTCACGTTGAGAGTCATCGCGAATGCCTCTCCCTCCGCCGGGGTGGTGTTGGGAAATACGATCACTTGTTCCCAGCGTTCGCCAGAGGCGGCGGGGCCGGTTGCCTCCGCGATCGCGATGACTCGCGTCATGTCCGTGACAAGTTCGAGTGACTCAAAGTCGAGCGCCTCACCTCCCTTGGCGCCACCGAGGGAGATCTTGACGACCGAGGTCTCGCTCCTCGAGATGATCGGCATGACGATGTCTTGATTCGCGGGCGACCATTTCGAGGAGAGAACGTAGTCAGAGGATCTAAGGCTTATGGCAGCTTGTCCGCCCTTGAGCGTACCGCGTAGTCGCAGCGAGACAGAGCCGTCGCCGGGTAGGATACAGCGGCCGCCGAATGTCCATGCATTGAGGCGCTTGCGCTTTAGTTTGTGGGTGCCAGTTCGCAAGGTTCCCTTGGGGACGAAGATCGGAACTGGGTTCACAAGACCCAGACTCTTGAGCGAGGCGATCCTTTTGACGGGGAGTTCGGCAAAGATGTTTCCCATTTTCCTAAGAGGTTCGCCGGTACAGAAAAGATAGTGCGCTGGAATCTCCCAAATGAGTGTGGTCGGCTGGCCGATCTCATTCATCTTCGCCACCGTACGGTAAAGAGGTTCTACCGGTCCGAGTGCGCGCCAGGTGCCCGCCCAAACCTCCTCATCGCTGAAATGTGCGAGATAGACTGGAATTCGACGCCTGGTGGAGAAGCTAGTGCCGGCAAGCGCGACTCTTGGCATGGTCTCAGGGTTTTCGTGCCGAACCTGCTTTCCCGTGGTCTTGTTGAGGCACAAGACGGCGTGAACGGCGTGCGTGCGCAATTTTCCGTCGACCGTCTTTGCTTCGGGAATCCCGAGCAAGCGCAAGATGTCGCCTGACCCTCGGCGTTCCTCCGCGCGCTTTACGAGGTATCGCCGCTCCGTCTTGGGCTTCAGGATGCCCGCCTTGCGGCAAATCGCTTCCGCCGCGACAAACATTCCTTCGTCAGCCCAATGCGTGTCAACCTTGCGGAAAAGGTCGGGGCCGTCGTGACTGCGGTAGATCGAGAGGAGGTCGACAGAACGGACACCGTGAACCGTCAAGCGATCTTGAAGCTTTCGGTAAAGACCACCGTCGACGCGACTGCCCCGCGGAAGTCGATCACGGTGCGTGACAGCTTTGCGCGGCAGAATAGCAACCGTGAGTTCGACGTCGACGAGCGCGAGGCGTCGATCAACAGCTGAAATGAGGGCGGCGGCCAGCGGGACTGATCTTTCGCTCGCATGCGGGACGGATTGGACCCGGTTACGAACAAAGATCCACCCGTCGCGTCCGAGAACTCCTGTGGTTTTCGCTTCGCCGAAGTTCTCGAAGAGAAACAGCGTGTAATCTGGAAGAGTCGCCTTGCGAATCCTCGACGCGATTTTAAGGTCACGCTCAAGCAGACGCGCCGCACTGCCGTCGCCTAGTTTCGCTTGAGCTCGCCGTTCGTCCTCTTTTTCCTTCTCCTGACCGATGACTTTGGGCGCTTCAGCTGGATAAATCGTGTCTACAAGCCCCGTGCCGATCAGGACGACAGCGAAGTTAAGCACAACGAGGACCGCGACGGTTCGGCGGAGCGGCCCCGATCTGCGCTTATCGTCGACGAGGATCAGGCCATCGGGCGCGGTCGAGTGTTCGCGTTGATCGATCATGGTGTTTCTGTCTTCATCAAAACTGGTAGTAGAGAAATGGGACGTCGTCTTGATAGTGGAGGTGGAGGAGGGCTAAGCAAAACAGCGGCTGCAGCCCGAGTGAGAACAAGGGGTTCTGGCGAGTCGTGAGCCTTTGTGATGTTGGCACAAACCACACGATCAAGGCGGCCATGATCAGTACTGCAACCTGAAGAGTGCGAAGTTCAAGAACCGGCCCCACGGCGCTTGACTGCCCGAATCCGAAGAGCATCGAGAAGTAACTCAATGCGCTCGGAAGATCGGCTGCTCTGAAGAACACCCACCCCATTTGTACGAGCACGAAAGTGATCGCGATCTTCGCAGGTTTGGGAAGGCGACCATAGAGGGCATCTTTGCCCGACAGTCGCTCAACGATGAGCCAAAAACTCTGGTAGGCGCCCCAGGCGATAAACGTCCACGCCGCGCCATGCCACAGGCCACCTAGGAGCATCGTGACCGCCAGATTGATGTAGGTTCGAATTGATCCTTTTCGATTTCCTCCCAGTGGCAAGTAGAGGTAGTCGCGCAACCAGCTCGAAAGAGAGATGTGCCAGCGTCGCCAGAAGTCCGTGATGCTAGTCGAGCGGTAGGGCGCGTTGAAGTTCACCGGGAATCGAAACCCCAGCATCAGCCCGAGCCCAATTGCCATGTCGGAGTAGCCCGAGAAGTCGAAGTAGATCTGGAACGAGTAGGCGC
>JAZGFI010000049.1:0-4943 GCA_036479435.1 Planctomycetota bacterium
GGGCATCGAGCATCGCGCCGGTCCTCACTCCCCAGTCTCGCCCCGACCCCCAACCCGGTGCGAAGCCACCCCAAACCACTCATACGTTGTGACACCTCCGTGTCCCATTGTCCTTGACACATTCCGATGCGGCATAGATGAGGCGCAGGTCGGCACAGACGGATTTGCGGTCCTTCCAGGGCACGAAACGCATGGACCCACGGATGACGTGAACGATGCAGGTTTGGAAGATGGTTTTGGGGAAGGCAGCCTCGACGGCATCGGACATGCCGGTGAGGCCGTCGGCACACAAGACGAGGATATCTTGAACGCCCCGTTGTCGAAGTTCGGAGAGTATCGAGAGCCAAAACTTGGCGCCTTCGGTACGTTGTACCCACATGCCGAGGGTCTCTTTGCGTCCATCCGGACCGACGCCGATGGCGAGGTAGACGGATTTGTTGGTGACGATACCCTTGTCGCGTATCTTGACAACGAGGGCATCGAGATAGACGACGAGGTAGATAGGCTCGAGGGAGCGGGTACGCCATGTCGAGAGCTCGTCGAGAACGCCATCGGTGACGCGGGAGATGAGGTCCCCGCTGACGTCGACGTTGTAAATTTCCTCAAGGTGGGCCCGAATATCGCGGACGGACATACCGCGGGCGTACATGGAGATGATCTTGTCGTCGAAGCCCTTGAAGTGGCGTTCGTGTTTTGGAATGATCTGCGGCTGGAAAGAGCCGTGTCGGTCGCGGGGGATATCGACCTGGATGTTTCCGTGCTCGGTTCGAACGGTTTTCGAGCTGGTGCCATTCGCTCAGGCCAGCCTTGATGGCCCTCGTCAGGGTGGCGCCGACCACCCCCGCGCTGATCCCCTCGCAGCGAGCCACCTCACGATGGCTGCGTTCGAGGACCCATTATTGTCGTAGAATTTCTCGTGCTTTGATCATGATCAGTCGTCTTGTCGTCATCTGCGCATACCTCCTGGTGGAGGTAGTTCGGACGGTCGGCTGACCCAACGTCAAGTGATTTCTCGACTCCCTCGGAGTCAGCGCTCAGGCGATCACGATGATGATCTAGGTGATCACGATGGAGCGATCCAGGCGATCACGATGATGATCTAGCTGATCACGGTGGAGCGATCCAGGTGACCACGATGATGATCTAGCTGATCACGATGGATTGATCCCAGTGATCACGATGGAGCGGTGTAAGCAATATTGAAAAGTACTTGTCTGGAAACATCTTGACACACAGGGGGTGCGAGAGATCATGAGGCGCGGACGGGGGCGGAACATCCACAAGGTGATAGAGGAGCTCAACCTCTATCTGTGGGGGTGATTCGGCTATTATCGGTTATCCCAAGTCAGGTACGTATTCGAACTTCTGGACCAATGGGTCCGGCGTCATATCAGGAAGGCTGATGTGGATACGCTGGAAGAAAATGAAGACCAGGAGGAAGAAACTGCTCAGCTTGGGAATCAGTGCCCACGAGGCAGCCATAGCCACCGGCAACGGCCGAGGGTCATGGTGGAACAGCATGTCGCCTGCGATGCAGGGCGCGCTCGGAAAAGCGCTCCTTGCTCGACGGGGGTTGCTCAGCCTCGTTCAGATGCGTCGTAGTCAAGCGCGGTTCGCTTGAACCGCCGTGTACGGAACCGTTCGCACGGTGGTGTGGGAGCTTGGTGTGGGAGCGATCCTCCCGGCTACCCGATACAGTCTGTATTGGGTGCTGACATTGCGTTTCGAGAAAATGAAGCGCGGCACCGAGCCAAGAACTGCGCGGCCAACTTCGTTACGCTGCGTCATTTCGCGTTGAATCTGCTGAAACTCGACAAGACGCAGAAGGTTGGGGTTGCCAACAGACGAAAACTGGCGGGCTTTCGCCACGAGTATCTTGGAGCGAAGCGCTGTGGATGGGAATCGGCGCGAAGCGATGTGGTGCGGATGGGGCTCTGCGGTCCGTGCGGAGTCCCTTCGTCGATAGGGTCGACGGAGGCACTTTCGATCTTGTTCGAGCAACCGGCGCTCATGCGGGATGACGACGACTTTCGCCCGGGCCTTTCAGCGAGTGCGCTAGGAAGCGTGAATCGCGTCTGATCCCGCCAAAAATTTACTGAATGGCGCGTCGCTGGGCGTCGTGAGCCGAGCGGTCACGGCATGCAGTTGTGCCAGCGATGCTTCGAGCCACCCCGGGAGTGTGCCCCGTGTTTTGACCTCCAGTACGCATGTGGAGAGGGTGCCCGCGGGGGGGCCCAAAGTCTCTCGTGTCATCGCCTGTTGACGCCGCCAAAGGTCGGGGGGAGGGGCGAAAAAACTGAGGTTGTTATCCAGTGTGATGCGTAGCGTGCCGCCGCTGTCCTGCCACGCACGTCGGCGGTAGTTCACGAGGCAGTCTGCACGCAGCGGTCCGTCGTAGGGGCGGCACAGCTCCGCCAGATCGGCGAGCACGTCTTGCGCCGCTCCGCCGAACGCACCTATTTGGATGCGCACCATTTCTTCTGTCACCACGCCCGACGCGAAAAATGCCGCCAGCTCTCGCTTCGGGATGCCGAAACGATGCTTCATGGTGCGTTGGCCACGACGACGTTTCGTTTCGAGCCAGAGCACAGGGCTGAAATCCACCAGCTGGGAGGGATGGGTGGCCAGCTCCGCCATGGATGGGTGGAGATCGTAGTACTCCTTCGCGCGGAGCTTGAGGCTGTTGTCGCCACTGCGACAAGCTTCGGCCACGTCACGGGCGGAGGTGTCGAAGTAGATCGTCGTTACGTACTGGTGGGCCTTGGGAAGTAGCTCGTGGGTCTTGCCTTGAAACCTGTGTCGTGGCACGCGAGCGCTCACCGTGGCGGCGAGCTGCCGCGCGGCGGTGGGGGCCAGTAGGTATTTGACCTCGTCTCGGTCGGCTGTCATTCGCGCGTCGGAAGCGCTGAGGACGCCCGGATCGGGTGCTGGACTCGAAGGCTGATTCAATGTGGATCCGTGTGCGCGAGCGGGGGGCGTGCGCGAGTGGGGGGCGTGCGCGAGTGGGGGGCGTGGGCGAGTCTGCCGGGGTTGGTCCGACGAACCCGATGGCCACAGTGCCTCCCCTAGTCGGATCCGTCCAGGCTGTCATCGGCTCTGGCCCACGGGGGGAGTCGTCCATATTCTTGGAGGCTTTGTAGTTGCCGCAACATATGGACATCTCCTTGGCCCGCGGTTTGGCAGCGTTCGAGCATCTGCTGACGACGTGGGCTTTGGGGGACGCCGATCAGGCTGAATGCGACCGCGGACGGCCAGCGATCCACGGTGTGTTCCCGCAGGGCCCAGGAGGTGGGATCGCCGAGGCCTCGAATCGAGTCGATAACCTCTCGACCTGTCTCCACAAGTTGCGCGCGCAGGTCGTGAGCCGTCGGGTCGTCGCGCCCCCTCAGCGCGCGGAGGACCGCTGCGGGCGCCCAGGAAACACACTGCGCCAGCCAGGGGTCGGCGAGCTCGGCGGGGGCACCACGTAAGCTCGAGATACCGTGTGCGGGCCACGAGCCGAAGAGCGCTTCGCGGGCACGCACGGCCGCCGCTCCGCAGCAATACATGAGACTCGAGGCGCGCTCGGGTGGGTCCGCTTGCTCCCAGAGTTGCTCGCGCAGCGCGCTGGCCCAAGGGTCTTCGCGACCCGAGAGACTCTCGACGACCGCACCTGGCGCCAGGTGCGCCAGGTGCTCGCGCAGGGTGTCTGCAGCCTGATCCGAGACGAAACGCAAGGCACGGGCCACGGCCGCCGGGTAGGCTTCGGCGACCTGATCACGTAGATCTTCGCGCTCGAACGGACGCCGGATCAGACCGCTGAGCGCGTACTCGGGTTCGGCCTGCAGCAACTCCTCTCGCAACGGGTCGACGCGGTCGAGGGTCCAGGCGGACAACTGGGGTTCTTCCGCTGCCGCCTCGCGGCGCAGCGGCCTGCACAGTGCGAGGTCACGCCCAAAATAAAGCGCCATGGTGGCGGGCATGCTGGCGAGCGCCTGACCGAAGGTCCATGCCTGCGGGACCATCCAGTGCGGGCTCGTCTCGATGTTCGACAGTTGTGGTGGCGCGCCTTCAAGGATGCCGACGATGTCGTGCGCCAGGCGGTGTGCGGTCGAGCGTTCGGTGTGCAGGAGCGGGAGACCGCGCTCAGCTGCGAGGCTGAGAAGACCCGCCCGCATCCGTTGTTGAAACGCGCTCCCAGTCACGCTCCCGCATGCGTCGGGCGAGGCATGTCTCCGCACCCGCTCTGTGCGCGTTCGGATGCCAGCGGTTCGGGGATCGACGTCGAGTATAAAAGTGAGGTCGGGTTCGCGCCCGCAGGTGGCGCCCGCAGCTGCCGACGCGCATGCCTCGGGGTCCAGGCCATATCCGTAGACGCCGCGCACCACGGTGGTGAGAAGCGATCCATCGAGCAAAACAGTTTCACCTCGGGCGAGCGCGGGCTCCACCATTTCGCTGAAAATTTCCGCTGCTCGAGCGCAGTCGAGGTTCAACTCCTCCCCCGGGTCGAGTGTCCTGTCTGGCGGATTGTACGGGTGCCCAGGAGGCGTTTGTCCGGAGTTTGGGCTCCCGTCGTCTCGGGCGGTCCCGCGAGGAAGGCACACAGGCACGCCCCGCGCACGCAAGTGTTCCGTGAGAAGGTTCACTACGGTGGTCTTGCCCGCACCGTGGATGCCTTCGAACGCGATGAGGCGAGGTTTCGGGATCATGGGGGAGGCGGGTGCGTGGTTCCGAGTCGCTCCTTAGTCTCGGAAACGGTGTGCGCTGCTCGACGGTTGGAACGAAAGTTGGCGAGTCGCTGGCGCTGTGCTCGCGGGTATCGACGCCGGCGAACGCCGCGCCGGACAAATCGACGCCGGCGAGAACCGTGCCGCGGAAATCCCGCCGCCCTCCGGCGTACTCGGCGAGAACCGTGCCGCGGAAATCCCGCCGCCCTCCGGCGTACTCGGCGAGCAGCTCCTCGC
>JAZGFI010000050.1:0-2357 GCA_036479435.1 Planctomycetota bacterium
CTAAACAGAAACGCATAGACCGTGGATCATCGGGTTAGAGGAACCTAGCCACACGGTTTGCGATGGTAGCTGGTCGGCCGTCGAAACGCTTGAAGGTGGCAGTCAAGGCAGCATCGCGCTCGTCGACGGTTCGATAGAAACGGTTGTGGGTCGTTGTTTTCTTGGTCTCTTTCCAGACGCCTTCGATCGGGTTGTACTCAGGTGAATACGGCGGCAGTCGATGAAGCTCGATTCGGTGCTTGTTGGCGGCGAGCCACTGCTTGCCCTGTGGCCTTAGATGGTGGCAAGGCGCATTGTCGATGACCAAAAAGATCTTCCGCCGACTTCTTGCTACGAGGTGCTTTAGAAAATCCAGGAACGTCTCTCCGTTGAAGACGTCGGCGAACATCCATCGAAATCGAGGTCTCTCTTCGAGAGAAATGGCACCGAAAACGTGCGCGGTCTTCCGCATGCCGAAGGTGTCGACGCGAGGTTGAACGCCAACACGCGACCACGTCTGGTGGAGAGTTCCGTCAAGCCAGAAGCTCGCCTCGTCCTCGAACATCACGACACCGCGGCACCGCCGGGCCTTTTTTTTATCCTGGGAAACGTCCTCTTGAGCCACGTGGCCTGGGCTTCGATGTTGGCACGAGCGAGCCGTTTTCGCGGTCGTTGGACCGAGAATCCAAGCCGGTGAAGAAGCCGCGGAACGTGGTGATTGTGGTAGCGGACCCCGAAACGTTGCTCTATCAGGTCACCGATCATGGGCCCGGTCCAGACACCGCTCTGATACCCCGCTGCAAGCGGCCCGTTTTCCACCAGGCAGCTGAGCTGGTCACGTTGCTTCTGCGTGAGCTTCGGAGCGGGCCCTGGTGCCGTGCCGGTCACCAGTCCTTCAACACCTAAACTCTCATACCACTGAAGCCATCGGTTCACGGAACCGCGGCTCTTTCCAACTTCCTTCGCAAGATCGACAACCCGACGGCCATTGATGTATCCGAGGATCGCACGGCCTCTGCGCCACTCCTCGAGGCGACCACGCTTCTCTGCATCGCGAATGAATCGGTGTAGCTTCCTACGTGCCGACGGTGACTTGCCTGCTTGGCTTACTGCCTCTCCGGTTTTCGATCGCGCCATAGCCGCCCTCCTGAGCGATCGCGCAACGATGATCCTCAACCGAACGATTGTCAAATCGTAACTTTGGATCGGCCTCAGCGCGATCCTGTTTAGCTCGACCGACTTCCAACACCAGTGGGTTTCCCGAGGGCGTTGAAATCGCGGTTGGCGATGTCACAAAACCGGAGACCCTTGCAGCTGCGAGCGCTGGCGTCGACGTCGTGTTTCATCTCGCCGCGATGCTCAAGGCGCCGTGGCGCCCTGACTTTCTCTCGGCCAATGCAGGTGGAATCGAGAACATAGCCAGTGCCTGTGCGGCGGCCCAGAGCTCGCCGCGCTTGGTTGTTGTGTCGTCGCTTGCGGCCGGCGGGCCAGTTGCGATTGGCGAGGTCCGTGACGAGAAATCGGTATCGGTTCCGGTTTCTCGATACGGCCGTTCCAAGCTTGCTGGCGAGCGCGCTGCACGAAAGCTCGCAAAGCAGGTCTCGATGGCGTTCGTGCGACCTCCGATCGTCTTCGGCGAGGGCGACAAGAACAGCGCCGGTTTGTTTCGGCTCGCCTCGCGCGGGCTCACGGTCACGGCGACTCGCGGCGAGTCACCGGTCTCGGTGATTCACGCCGCGGATCTGGCCACTGCGCTGCTGGTGGTTGCCAAGAACGGCGAGCGCGCCGCTGAGGCCGAGACTGCCGAAGGGCTCTACTACGCGACCGGCGCTCCGCCGCTCGACATGATCGACTTCGGCCGCTTGATCGGAGACTCAATGGGCAAACGCGTGCGTGCGCTGCGTCTTCCGAAGGCAGTCACGTTGATCGCTGCAGCGAGTAGCGAGATGATCGGACGGCTTCGTGACCAGCCTCGTTTTTTGAGCATCGACAAGTATCGCGAAGCCGTCGGTGGATCGTGGGCATGTTCAGGCTCGAAGCTCCGCGAGCTCGGCTTTCGCGCCGAGCCTCTCGAGAATCGAATTGAGCAGACGATCGAGGGCTACCGAGCTTCTGGCCAATTGCGCTAGACCGACTTCATGATGCACTGAGGGTATATCCGGCATGAGTTGTCGATGCTTTGCCCAGCGGCCTCAATCGCATCGACAATGACCGAGTTCTTGTGGGCAGCGAGATTGTCCATCACGACGACATCGCCCGGCTTGAGATTGGGGATGAGTTGTTGTTTGACGAACGCGTCGAAGACATCGATCGATGTACCGGCGTTGATCGTCATGAAGCCACGAAAGCCGTCGAGGGCAATCGCGCCGATCATCGTG
>JAZGFI010000051.1:0-10148 GCA_036479435.1 Planctomycetota bacterium
CCAGCCTACCAGGGTGTCCCCGCACTACGAACCCCTGCAAACTACTGCGAGTCGAGGCCCCAAACGTAGAACGGCAGAGCTCCTTCGCCGTGTTCGACCGATCCGAAAAGTGATTCCAGCAGATCACAGCCCGGTGCATGCCGCTCGGCGAAAGTGCCGAAGGAGCGGCGGAGACTGGTTTCGTTGAGAACTTTCATCATGGCCAAGGGGGCCACTTCCGAGGTCCCGTAGGACGCCGCGAGCGCGGTGTAGCCGCGATCATGGGTCGGACCCACGACGAGCAGTTCCGCAAGACCCTGTCGATCCATGTGAGAGGCCAACAAGGTCGGGACAAGCCGGTGCGCGCCTCCCCATTCGGCCACGGCTCCCTGAAAGTCGAGGCCCTTACCGACCGTGACCCAAGCGTAAGTTTGGCCCTGACGGCGCGCGACCAAGGTGGTGGACTGGGGTATGCCGTAGAGCGTGGCCGCTTCTTCGGGGCTACGTTCCAGCGCAAGCGCGTCGTGCTCGCGGATGGCGAGCATGGACGGCAGATCACTGGGTCGCATCTCCGCGATCTCGAAATCCGGCTCGAGTTTTCCTTCGAGTCGCTCGCGACTGAGGACAAATCGGCGCTCACAACCGGCCCATCGGAAACCGAGTTTCTCGTAGAAAGCCGGTTGATCGGTCCACAGCATGGCGACTTGCGAGCCGCGTTGGCGAGTGTTGACTAATAGCTGCCGGACGATGGCCGCGGCGTGTCCTTGGCGACGCGCGTCCTCGCGCGTCGCCACCGCACCGATGTTCGCGACCCTCAGGCGACGGCCGTCGACCCAATTGAAAACCGCGTCACGGCAGGCCGCGTGGGATAAAATTTCGTCGCCTACGGCAATGACGAGGCGATCGGTCCCCGCGTTGGGCCCGACGAGAAGCGGAAAGTCATCCGCCGTCGACAAGGGTTCTCCGGGCCGCATAGCCGCGTCGATCATGTCCATCGCACCCGCGGACTCACGATCCTCAAGAGCGCGCAAGCGTGTGGTCTTTAGCTGAGTGAGCATGACTAGAGGAAATTCAACAAGCTCAGCTCACCGACTCGAGCTGTCAGGAGCAGCGCCGCTTGGTAAGAAGTTTCGCTCGCTCGGAGCTCCGATGTCGCTACGGCGAAATCCGTGTCTTCAACGTCCGACTTAAGACCGCTTAGGCGTACACTGAGTTCGTCCAGCCTCGATTCGGCGGATTCAAGTCGGTTCGAGAGCGTTCCCAAACGCCCAAGGGCTGATAGCACGCGGTCAGCACTCTGGTCAAACTGCTCGATGAGATCGTTGAGCCGTTTGTTGTCGTTGCTTACATCATCATTTTCGCCGGCTTCGAAGAGTGCGTCCCGAATCGCGATGAGGCTGGAGAAGACGTCAAAGGTTCCCTCGTAGCTCACGGTCTCGTGTCCCGCACGCCTGATGTTGCTGGTGTCGACATTCAACACCAGATCACGGCCTTGGTCTCGCAGTTGCTGATTAGACGAGAAGTCAATCGGGACTCGCGTTGCGCCGCCGTCGATGGAGGTCTCACCGGTCGCAGTCAGAGGAATGGTCCCCGAGAACCCTCCCACGACTCCGGTCGTATCGAGGTAAACGACTTCTCCGTCCGGACCTTCAAGCAACAAGTTGGTTTGGGGGTTCTGGAAGGGGATCTTTTCGCCGTCGTTCAGACTTATCGTCCCTGACTGTCCACCAGGGTCGACTTGAATGCTGATTGAGTGCGATCCTAGCGGACCGATCACGGTGTCGAGGGCGGCAGAATCCGACCCGGTGGCCAGCCCACTAGCCCCACCCACAACCGTATCCACATGATAAACGTCGAGGCGATCGACACCGACGCCGTTGTCCGAGCCCAGCCCGGCGGCAGCACCGGTGAGGCCTTCGTAGCGCGTCGCCCCTCGCTGACCTGCCGCGAACACTTCACTCCCGGGGATGTTCAAAGCGCCGACGGTGTTGGGCCCGATCTGCGCATTGATGCGATCATGGTTGCCAAAGTAACGGACGATATCGCGACCACTGGAGTTGGTCTCGAGCCGGAAGGGTTGAGTATCGGATGCCGTCCCGGCGTAAAGGTAGCGGTTGCCAACTCGGGTGTTTGCCAACCCGACGATGTCTTCAATGTGCCCAGTCAGCTCGTCGATAAGAGTCCCGCGAATTGAGTCATCAATGACGCCGTTCTTGGCCTTCAGAATCGCCTCACGAGCGCTGGACAAAATATCGTTGACGCTTTCCAGGGTGGTGGCCGAGGTGTCAACGAAACTCCTCCCCTGCACGGCGTTCGCGGAAAACTGACTTAGGTCCGAGAGGCGGCGGTTGTAAGAAAGCAAGCGCTCGGTACCCGCCGGATCGTCGGAAGGTCTATGGATGCGGACACCAGTGCCGATGTCCCGGTTTATCTCGAAGATCCTCGAAAGACCTTCTTGGACGTAACTTTGCGTCGAGGCGAAGTAGATGTTTTGGGTAATACGCATTAGATTTGGAACAAAATGTCGGTGACTTCATTGACCGCCTGAATGAATCGGGCGGCCGCCTGGTAAGCCTGTTGGAACTTTTCGAGTTCCAGCAGTTCCTCGTCGATCGAAACGCCGCGCACCTCTTCGAGACGGTTCTTCAGACCCTGAAGCACAAGTTGTTCGGTCTCGAGGCTGGCGCTCGCGCGCGCCGTGTCTTGCCCAACGCGGTTGATGATGCCGTCGTATTTGCTTTCGATGCTCACATCGCCCAAGCTTTCGACGCTCTTTTCTCGAATCCCAATCATTCGAAGGACGTTTCGCGAGTCCGAGCTGGCGGTTCCCACGCCCTGTGAAAACAGCAAGGGATTGTCATCCAGATCTTGGTTCAAGGCGATGTCTTGCGCGTTGGTCCCCGTGAACAGCGAGTTGAGTCCAAAGGCGACCAAGATGTCGCTGCTGTTGGCTTCGGCGACCGCCTCCACATGGAAGAATCGTCCAGTTCCAGCTTCGATCTCGCCACTGCCGAAGGCAACCTCGACACCGTTTCCGATGTCAATGGGATCACCGGGCACGTAGTCTTCGCCGACCTCCAAAGTAGAGACGAGGTTCTGATCCTGATCAAGAACCCTGATCTGAAGACCCGGAGTCAAACCGATGGTGCCGGATTGGACCGGCTCGAAAGTAAAGGTTTGGTTCTCGTCGCCCTCGAAGGCTCCGGTAACAGCAACGTCGACGGGCAGATCAGTTCCGTTGGCAATCGCACTTGGGATTCCCAAGGTCGCCGCCGCAGTTCCGGACTGATCGGTCACTGCCAAGGTGCTGCCAGCGCCCGGCACGTCTGACGAAAGAACCACCCGACCATCAACAACCTGGGCCGTCGCGCCTGAACTCACCGCGTTGATCGCGTCCGCCAATTCTTGCGCGGTGGCCGCACTGAGGTCGGCAATGCTGCTCGTTTGCAAGTTGACGGCAGTCGGGAGACCGCCATTGACGGAGATGTTGAGAATATCACCCGCCTGGAACGAGAAGGGCTCACTTTCATCTCCGCCAAGAACCGCTGATCCCGATCCGAAAACACCTGAGGCGTCGGGGTTGGGATCAAGGACGTTGCCAAAGTGAAAGACGCTTCCGGGGTTGGACTCGATCAACAAATGGTTGTTCGCATCAAGTCGTGCCTCAACGCCTTCGATGGCGGATATTTCGCCAAGCAAGGTGTTGAGTGATGTCTCGCCGGGATCAACGTCGATCAGGGTTTGGGTGACCGCCCTCGTCTGCTCGTCAATCACCGTGATGGCCAGTTGGCCGTCGAGGATCTCAAAGGGCAGGTCGAGTTCATCCAAAGGCCTCGTCCCCGGGGCCTGACCCGTACTCGTCTCTAAGGCGTAACTCGAGCGCAGACTCTCGAAGCCACCCGCCAAGGGCACGCCCGTGGAGTGAATACGATTGAACTCCGCAATTAGGTTGTGCGCCACCTCGTCGACGTCGTCTCGGCGCTCGCTCTCTTTGCCGCCGTCCGCACTATCCAAGAAACCGCGCAAGCGACCGGATCGAATGTCCAAGCGGTGGCTGCTTCCCTCAAGATGCAGAGTGGGCTTGCCCTTGACGTCGAAGCGAGCTTCGATCTCTTTGTAGTTCGTACTCGAGACGACTTCTTGACTGGCCAGTTTGACGCGAAGACGCCCCACTTGGTCTCGATCATGGTGCAAGTTTCCGTAGCTTCCGAGTTCTTGAAGAAGCAAGTCCTGGCGGTCTTTGAGATCGTGCCCAGAGCCGGGAATACCAACCGACTGCGTGAGCTGCTGGTTGATGCTCGAAATCTCGGCAATGATGCCATTGACTTCTCGAGTCGCTCCGCGGATGCTCTGCGAGGACCCTGACCCCAAGCGATCCAAAGATCCCGAGAGCTCGCGAAAACGGTCGGCGAGGCTCCCGGCGTGGGCCAGCACCGCATTGCGATTGCTCGCCTCGTCCGGCGCGGCGCTCAAACTGCTCAATGAGCTGAAAAAGTCGTTGAATCGCGCCGACAAGCCGCTCGAACCCGGCTCGCCAAAAATGGACTCAATCTCGTTGAGTCCGCTCAGCGTCGAGCTTTGGTAGCCGACTGAACGCTCTTGATCAACGACCCGACGAAACAGAATTCCGTCGCTCAGACGCTGCAGGGAACCGGCGCGAACTCCGCCGGCGAATCGACTGCTCGTGCCGAACTGAGATCCGATCGAAGACAAGTTGATTCGCTGCCTGGAGTACCCGGGCGTCGTTGCATTTGAGAGGTTGTGACCAATAGTGTTGATCGCGAGCTGCGCGGTTCGAAGCGCCGACGTTCCGATGTTGAGGCTCATTAGAGACTCCGATCCAAGATATTGGTATTCGAACGTTCCTGCGTCATACCGTTGGGTTGATAGACCACGGGAGCTTGTTCCAGGTCGAAGATCCCTCGCAACAAGTCCTGGTTGAAGGCCGCCATATGGCGGATGAGAAGGTTGACGCGGCCGTTGAGGCGACGGGTCCGCATCACCAGATCGCGCAACTGGGTCCGGGCGCGAACAACTTTTTGGCGCGATGCTTCTGGAGTGGCGGCAACGAAACGATCCATGTCGATCTGGCTTGGCGCCATGCCCAGTTTCGCACCCAGATGACCAAGCACCTTGCGGCGCCGGATCGAGATCGCCTCCATGCGGCTTAGGAAGGGTTTGAGATTGGCAAGTTCTTCGCGAAGATCATCGGCATGTCCGCTGACAACCTGGTGCTCGACCTTTTCAAGGGAGTCATGCAGTCCCTCCTGGCTCGTCTTTTCCTCTACCAAGTAAGCCACTAGCAGTGCGACATCCGCCGCATCGAGTTGATGGTGGTTGGAGTTCATTCTCTGCCCTCCCCTTCTTCCTTCAGTTTCAGCGTTTCAACGGGCACCGCATCCACGGCTCCCTTGCCACGGCCTGGCTCGCTTCTGTCGCCACCCCAGGCGGAGCGAACAACGAGTTCAGCAATCCCCAGGCCGCCGTTCTTGGCGAAGCCCTCACCGATCATCTGATCGAAGAAACCACCGTAGATCTCACCTTCGCTGCCCTCGCCAAAGAGTCCCTCTTCGCTGGCTGATTCGCGCATGGTTTTCACCATCATCGAAACGAAGAGACCCTCGAGTTTCTCTGCGACCTTGTTCAGCTGCTTCTCGTCCAATTCGTCGGAGCGATCGACGAGAGCTTGAAGGTCGCCGAGTCCGCGTTGAGCGAATTGGCCTTGAGCGGCGGCACCAACGCCTGCGATCGGATCAGTCATCAGTTCACCACCAGTTCGGCGTGCAGCGCGCCCATTGATTTCATCTGTTGCAGGATCGAAATCAACTGGCTAGGCGAGGCGCCGATCGCGTTGAGCGCCTCAGTCAGTCGCGCGATACTTTGGCCGCCCTCGACGACTTTCAAGGCCGTGCCCTGCTCTTGGATGTTGACTTCGGAACGGGGGACCGAACTGATCGCCGGGCCCTCGGTGAAGGGTGCCGCCACGACCGGCAGCGGCGTCTCTGAGATCGTGACGCTTAACTTACCCTGGGCGATCGCAACCGTAGAAACCCGCACATTCGAGCCCACCAAGATCGTCCCCGTCTTTTCGTCGACGACAACCTTCGAAACCGCGTGCACCACGACGCGAATGTCCTGGATCTTCGCCAGAAAGTTCGTCACGTCGCGACGCCGGCTTTCGTTGAGCCGAATCTCGACCGCGCCCGCGTCGACGGCCTTCGCCACCGCCGGAAAGAGCCGGTTGATGCCCTCTTGGATGTTGTGAGCGGTTTTCCAGTCTTGGTTTTTTAGTTGCAAGGTGATGTAGCCGCGGCGATCCGTGATTTTCATCGCGACGCCCTTTTCGACCATCGCCCCGCCAGGTATTTTCCCGACCGTGGGGTGGTTGATCGTCACCGACGAGCCCGAATCACCTTCGGCCGCAATGGCGCCGACAATCATGGGGCCTTCGGCGATGGCGTAAACCGTCTTGCCGTAGGGGCCCTTAAGATGAGTCGCCAACAAGGTGCCACCCCGAAGACTCTTGGCGTCGTTCAGAGAAGAAATCGTGACATCAATTTTACTTCCTGGGCGCCGGAAGGGATCGAGCTTCGCGGTCACCATGACGACCGCGGCGTTTCCGGTTCCAATTTCCGCCGCGAGAGCGTTGATGTTTTCGCGCCGGAGCATGTTGCCGATCAAGCGCTGTGCGAGCGCAGATTTGTCACCGGTCTTGTTCAAGCCGATGACCAGTCCCATGCCGCGCAAACGGTTCTCACGAACCCCTTGCACATCGGTGATCTCAGCGATGCGCGACTGCGCGGCCAAGGCACCGGCGAGCATCAACAGCAAAAGCGCAACAATGGCAATTCTGAAATACTTCATGTCGCGTCCTTAGAAGGGCCAAACCGTGTCGAGCAGCCGCGAAAACCAGCCGCGATTGACGGAGCGCGAGAGCGGTCCGGTACCTTCGAAGGCCAGCGAAGCGTTCGCCACAAATTCGGAGCGAACCGTGTTATTGCGTGCGATATCGTAGGCCCGCACCACGCCGGTCAAGCGAATGATCTTCTTGTCGCCGTCGACAATGATTGTTCGCGTGCCCTCGATCAGCAGGTTGCCGTTGGGCATGACGTCGATCACGAGAACCGACATCCGAGTTTGAAAACTCGAGTCCTTATCGACTTTCCCCGATCCCTCGAACTTCTTCTCTGCGTTGGCCGTAACCTGCGGCAGCGGTTCCAGGAAGTTCGGCAAAAGGTCGAAGTTCGTGAGCACGGCGTCAAGAGAGGAGCTCTTGTCGAAAGTTGTCTGCTCGTCGTTAGCGACCCTTTGAGTCTCGTTGATGACCACCGTCAAGATGTCACCGACCAAACGCGCCGTCGTATCGCTGAAGATGGCGGGCGCCGGGCGATCGGGATTCCAAAGCGACTGCGCCTCGGCCGAAACTGATGCTGATAGCAGCAAGATAGTGATTGCGATGAACTTCATGTGTCGATCCTCAGAGTCCGGTGACCACGTCCACGGTGTGCGAGTCCGCAACCACGGCGTAGACCACCTTTTTTGTTTCAATGTTGATGACGGTGATACGATCTCCGGGAGCACCGTCCTTCGAGGCCTTGCAGAGCGCCTTGACCAGGATTCCGCCAATCTTGACGCGGGCCGTCACCAGATCGCCGCGGCGAATCACCGGCTGCGAGCTGAAGGATGAACGGCGCAAGGGCTGCGTTGCCTGAAGGTTGACTTTGGCAATCATCCCCAGCAGCTCTGCGGGGCTTTCGTAGTACTCGGTCGCCATGCGGCCCAGATCAATTTCTTTGACATCGAGATCCTCGAGTCTCACGACCCGGCCTCTTCCGATACGGCGCTTGGCGACGACGACCTTGCCGCGGCGATTCACGAGCATCGGCACCGCTACGACTTCGGCGAGTTCGCCGTCAACTCTGATCTCAACTGCGAGGTTGACACGTCCGGCGTAGCGGCTGTTTTTTTGGTCCGGCCTGACCCGGAAGTCGATACTGAAGCGCGCCGCGGGAACGTCGATGCCCTTCAGGACATCCAGGGGTCTAATCTCACCCACGCCTTTTTGCCCCGCGAGAGCTTCTTTGAGATGTCGATCGACTTGGGCGCGAAGACGACTGGGACGAATCCTGACGAGGTCCGGCCGCACTCGGACCGACTGGGCGCCCTCGAAATGCAGAGCCCCAGCCTTTCCGCGTTGGTCTTCGATGAGACGGCGAATGGTCTCCCGTTGGAACACCATTTGGCGCCGGCCTCGAAGAAAGCGCCCCACCACAAGCCGGCGCAACCGGCGCTCGATGCGCGGGTCGAGTGCTTCGACATTGGCGATGTCGCCCAGGGTGACGCGAAGGCCCTTGGTTTGCGCCTCGCCCTTGAGGGTGACCCAAACCGGGCCTTCGTCGAAGGTGCTGGCCGAGACCGAGGTCCAGGGAATGGCCACCAACAGGACGGCCAAAACAGAGAATCTGATGATTTGCAACATGACCATGACCATCAGTTGATGATCTGGTTGACGGTGGTGAGCATGTCGTCCGCGGCGGAGATCGCGCGGCTATTCGTTTCGTAGGCGCGCTGCGAGACGATCAGGTTGACGAGCTCGCTCACGACCTCAACGTTGGAACGTTCAAGGTAGCCGCTTTGAATTCGGCCCAGTCCCTGCCCGCTTCCGGGTGATCCGGTAAAAGACGACCCCGAGGCTTCGGTAGCCTTGAGCAAGTTGTTGCCCAGGGCATCGAGGCCCGCCGGGTTGGGGAAGTTTGACAGCTGAATCTGCCCGACCAAGGTCGGAGCGGCCGAGCCGACGCGGGCGTTGATTTCACCCTCGGGCGATACGCTGATCGAGGCACCGGGCTCCACCGTGCCGATACTCGCGAGGCGATAGCCATCCGAGTTGACAATGGAGCCTTCGGCGTCGAGTTTGAAGTTACCGTCGCGCGAGTAGACCGGGCTGCCGTCGATGTCGACGAGTTCGAAGAATCCCTGCCCCTCAATAACCATGTCTAAGGGCTGGCCTGTTTCTTCAATCACGCCCGGTGTAAACACTTTTGTCGTGCTGACAAGCGAAGCTCCAGAACCGACCTGGAGTCCAGTGGGCCGGGATAAACTCTGTCCTCTCGACGCCTCTTGACGGGTGGTGTAGACGAGATCCTTGAAGTTCGCAAGCGACTTCTTGAAACCCGTCGTGTTGACGTTGGCAAGGTTGTTGGCGATGACATCGATACGCGTTTGCTGAGCGCGCATTCCCGTGGCCGCCGTAAAAAGGGCCTTCAACATGTGCTTCTCTCTCTTTTCTCAATGAGCCCTTTCGAGCTCATCATCTCATCGGGCCTCTCACCGCCCGTTCACTCTCAAACTCCAAAGAGCGCTCTCACCTGCGCTTTGGAATCAACATTCGCTCCGCCTACTGGACGCCGCGAATCAATGCCTCCTGAGCGCGATCCAAAGTCATGATGGCGCGCTGCATGGACTCGAAGTTCTTTTTTGCTGTCAGCATCTCGATCGTGCCGTGGACACCGGTGAACTTGGGCATCTCGAGGTACTTGTGATGAACCAGGGTGTCGGTCGCATCTTCCGCCTCGAGATCTTTCGGGGCGCGGTATAGGGTTTCTGAGGCAGACTCCAGCCTTGACCGCGAATCGCCTTCGAACTCGACGATCTTCAATCGCGCGATTTCTTTGTTGCCCTGTACGATGGCACCCTGGCGGTCGATGGAGATCGCGCCGGCAAAGGGATCGATAACGATAGGGTCGTCGCGGCTATCGAGGACGTCGTCGCCACGTCGTGTACGCAACCTCCCCTGAGCGTCGGTCATGAGGTCACCGTTGCGGGTGTAGAGGGTTTCACCCTCGGCACTACGCACGGTGAGGAATCCCTTGCCCTCAAGGGCGACCGAGTAGGGAAGCTCCGAGTTGCGGAGGCTCCCCTGTTGGAAACTCACCGTTTCTTTGGCGGCGATGAGATTCTGAGCGCGCCCGGAATCTTCAAGAAAGGAACCGAAGTTTTGGAAGATCACGCGGTTGCGTTGAAAGCCTGGCGTGTTCGCGTTGACCGTGTTGTAGGTCGAGTTTTCTAGCGCGCGATGAATCGCCGCGAGACCGCTCGCCGAGCTGTAAAGGTAGTCGTCCATGTTTCTCTCTCACTAAGCCGACGCTCCCGCCGGCAACTCTCGCGGG
>JAZGFI010000052.1:0-53874 GCA_036479435.1 Planctomycetota bacterium
GATGTGTTGTTCGCAACAACTCCGCCAACAATGGAGGTGGCATCAACGGGGCTGGGGGAGAATTCACGATCATCGACTGCCTCTTCGAAGGCAACCAAGCCGCCGACGCTTTTTCCGGACTCGGTGGAGGCGGAGCCATCGCTGTCAGCTTCGGGAAGTTCCATTTCGAGAACTCCCGCTTCTACAACAACTCCGCCAATCAAGGTGGCGGTGCAGTCATCTTGCTCGCGGGGGCCCAGCAGGCTTTCCCGAGCATGGACCTCCGCAACTGCGAGTTCGTCGGCAATAGCTCCGGGACCCTCCCCTCACTTACGTTGATCGGCGCGGGCGTCATAGAGAATTGTACGATCGCGGGCAATACCTCCACGATGTTCGGCGATATCTACGCCGCGCCGGACGCGGCAGGTTTGACGATCGTGAACACCAACATTTGGGGCAACTCAGCGGGCTTTATTACGCACGACGGCAGCAACCCCCTCACCCTGATGCACTGCAACATCGAAGGTGGTTTTCCCGGCAGCATGAACCTGGATGTCGACCCGATGTTCCGCGACCCGGCGAACGGCGACTACCATCTGCGACCGGAATCGCCGCTCATCGATCAGGGTCTTTCGACCGCGACGACCCTGACGAGTTTCGACATCGACGGCGATCTTCGTGAGCTTTTGTCAGGCCCCGACATCGGTGCAGATGAGGTCAACGACGCCGCTCTCGGTCCCTACGCTGCGGGCGCAAGCTCGGTGCCCGGCGGTTTGCTGACGATCTCGGGATCGACAGGCAACATCGCGAAACGGGTTCTAATCCCGGCCGGTTCGACCTGGACGATAGAGTTGGCGGCCCCTCCGGGCGTCCTTGCGCCAAAATTTGTTCTGGCCGGAGGTCTTGGTGTCCCGCAACTTGAGCACGCCACGCTCTTGCCCTTTGGGATCGGCACCATGGCCTTACCGCCATGCCCGCTGTTTCCACAGTTTTCCAACCTACTGTTTACGATGACCAACAACTTAGGGGCTTTGCCCTGCAAGCAGATCCTGGCCTCACACCCCGCTCCTTGGTCTTCGGTCTTGCTGCCCAGCTTACCTGCGGGCATCGAGTTAACCTTCCAAGGCATCATCGAAGATGGCGTGGGTGGCTTCGAGATCACCAACCTCGTCGTCGCAGAATTCTAGTATGACCTTGCCGCCGCGCGCCAATCTTGGCTGGGCGCGGCGGCAACGGCGTGAGCTCTTACGGCGTTTGCGGGGCCTTGAACGGCGCGGACGTCATGATCCAGACCGTTGCGCATTTGGGCTTGGCTCAAGACAACTTCTTTGAACCCTCCAACGGACAGGTGCTCGAAGGGCTCTAAGCGGGGGAGAATAACCTGCGACAAGCCCTGCGGTCCCAAGGGATCGAGCGGCTTTCTTTTTAGCCGAGCCTGCGGGTGGCTTGTTAGAGTTGGGCTCCCTCAAATGGAGCAACCATGAACATCCTTGTCGTCGGCAGCGGTGGCCGCGAGCACTCCCTCGCCTGGAAGCTCAGCCAATCACCTCGCCAACCCAATATTTACTGTGCCCCCGGAAACGCCGGCACGGCGCAGCTCGGTGACAACGTCGATATTGCCGCCAATGACATCGATGGACTGTTGGCTTTTGCCAAAAAAGCTCAGATTGATTTGACGGTCGTCGGCCCAGAAGTCGCCTTGTGCGCCGGCATCGCGGATCGTTTTCGGGAAGAGGGGCTCATGGTTTTTGGACCCTCCAAGGCCGCGGCTGCCTTGGAAGGCGATAAGGCCTACTGCAAAGACGTCATGAAGCGGCACTCGATCCCCACCGCTGGCCATCGTACTTTCCGCAGCTTGGCTCCGGCCATCGCCTTCGCCGAAGATACCGTGGACTATCCCTTGGTGGTAAAAGCCTCGGGTTTGGCGGCGGGCAAGGGCGTCATTATTTGCGCCAATGCCAAAGAGGCCAAAGAGGCCTTGGTTGAGATCATGGGAGATCGCCGTTTTGGTTCTGCGGGCGAGACCGTGGTCATCGAGGACTTCCTCGAAGGCGAAGAGGTCAGCGTCCTGGCTTTGACCGATGGCAAGACCATCTTGGTCTTAGAATCCAGCCAAGATCACAAACGCGCCTTTGACGGCGACAAAGGACCCAACACGGGCGGGATGGGCGCCTATTCTCCGGCTCCAGTGTTGACGCCGGAACTTCAGGCTCAGGTCGAAAAAGAAGTCCTCGTGCCGATCGTGCACGCGATGAAACAAGAGCGGCGCCCGTTCAACGGGGTCTTGTTCGCCGGATTGATGATCGGCAAAAAAGGGCCGCGCGTCCTCGAATTCAACGTTCGCTTTGGCGATCCGGAATGCCAGGCCTTGATGATGCGTTGGCAAGGGGATTTGGCGACGGCGCTCGAGCGCTGCGCGCAGGGCCGCTTGGATGAAGTCCAAGTTGAGTGGGATCCACGGCCGGCCGTGACGGTGGTCGTGGCGCAAGAAGGCTATCCGGGGCCCGTCTCATCGGGGCAGGTGATCGCGGGACTCGACGCTCTCGCCAAACTCCCGGATCTGATGGTCTTTCATGCGGGAACCCGCCAAAGTGGAGGCGAGGTGGTGGCCGCCGGGGGGCGCGTGCTCAATGTCACGGCCCTCGGCGACGATTTTGCCCAAGCCGCCGAGCGAGCCTATGCCGCCGTCGATGCGCTCGATTTCCCTAAGTCCTTTGTCCGACGTGACATCGCCCATCGGGTACTCTGAGCGATCTGCCGCCCAAGGTTCCGGATCCTTCGATGGTTCTGGACCGGGCGCGCAAGGGATGTGACAATCAGTCCCGAAGGACCGGAGCGAGATTCTTGAGCTACAGCTACGACAAAAACCATCATCAGGAGCCCGGAGGCGAAGTCGACGTTTTTGAGGAATACCTCAAAGAGCGCGGCCTCAAGCTGACCCAGGCACGCCGCGACCTACTGAATCTCATTTTTTCGAATCACGATCACTTCACCGCCGATGAGCTGTTCGACGACTGCCGCAAGAATGAAGTTCGGGTCTCGAAGGCGACCTTGTACCGGACGCTTACAATCCTGTTGGATTGTAAGTTATTGGTAGATCACGATTTCGGCGAGGGGTCGCGCTACTACGAACACGTCTTTGGTCACCGCCACCACGACCATTTTTTCTGCACGGTGTGCAAAGAGATCATCGAGTTTCGCAGCGAGAAGATCGAAGCCCTTCAACACGAAGCTGCTTCGGAACTCGGGTTTCACCCGGTTCGCCACACCTTGGCGATTTTTGGCGTGTGCGCGGGTTGCCATGAAACGGAGCGCGGACGCGCTACCATTGCGGAGCACAAGGCCGCTGAGCTTGAGTCTTCCAAGGCCAAGGCCGTTCAGAGCGAGTCGGAAGCCTAAGTCTCGCTTGAATCGAGGTGAAAGCGGAAAAGCTGCACCGTCTGTTGAGCCAAGGGTCGGCTGGTGGCCGTCTCGGCGCTTTCTGAACCCTGCTGCCCCGCGCCTCGTTTTCAGACCCATCAATCATTGTCAACCGGAGTGTCGGATGCGAAAAGCTCAATCCTTGTTCAATTTGGGGGCGGCCTTGCTCTTTATGCTCTCCATCCTTGGCGCTTGTTCGAAAGTGGAAGAGGGGAAGCCAGCGGAGAACGCGACGAACCCTTCCTCGGAGCCGTCGACCCGACATGACGGGGCAAAGCCCATCGCAAAGCGTAGCCAAGACGCGATTGACCGCGCCATCAAGTACTTACGCAAGCACCAAGATCCCAAAACCGGAGCGGTGAGCGTGGCGCTTCCCGTCATGCCCCAAACCCGGCATCCCGGCGTCACTGCGATGGCAGTGCTGGCCTATCTGAACGCGCCGCATCGCAGCTACAACTACAAAGACGACCCATTCGTGCGCAACGCGCTCGACTGGGTGGCGAGCCTTCAAAAAGATGATGGCTCCATCTACGAGAGCGATTCCATCGGCTACGTGACGAGCTTGGCGGTCGCCGCTTTGGTCGAAAGCGGGGAAGCCTCGTTCGCGGGGCGCATCGAGAAAGCCCGCGATTTCTTGCTGCGCTTGCAGGCTAATGAGGAAAGCGGCTACCGCCCCAAGGACCGCTTCTTTGGGGGTGTCGGCTATGGCGGCGACGAACGCCCCGACCTTTCCAACACGCAGTTTGCCGTCGAAGCGGTCAGAAAAGCGGGCCTTGAGCCCGGCCACAAGTTCTTCAAAGCGGCCGTGACTTACTTGGAGCGCTGTCAAAACAACAGCGAGACTAACGATCAAATCTGGAAAGACAGCGAGGGCAACGAGGTGCGTCCTGGCAACGATGGCGGCGCGATCTACCTCCCCGGCGAGAGCAAGGCGGGTATCCAGGTCCTTCCCGATGGCTCGCGTGTTTTCATCAGCTACGGCTCCATGTCCTACGCGCTGCTGAAGACCTATCTGTTTTGCGACATCGATCGCCGCGACCCTCGCGTGCGCGCGGTGGCGAAGTGGTGCGTTTCGAATTTCGATCTCGACAAGCACCCCGGTTTTAGCGCCGGTGAAAAGGGTACGGAGCAATATCAGGGGCTTTATTACTACTACTACAGCATGGCGAAGGCCTTGGGGGTCTACGGCAAAGACATCATCGAGGACGAGGCTGGCGTGAAGCGCGATTGGGCCCGTGAATTGTCGGAGAAGCTGCTTTCTTTGCAGCGCAGCGACGGCTCTTTTGTGAATGACCAAAACGGGCGTTGGCGCGAAGGCTACGCGGTTATTGCCACCTGCTACGCCACCATTGCCCTGGAAATCGCGCTTGAGGCCCTGCAGAACGCGGGAGGGTGAGAAACGCTGGAGCGGCTCAGGGGGCTCGGTGGCCTCGTGTATGGGGCGCTAAAGCCGCGGTTTCGGCGGCCTTTGTTCTTTTCTGGCTGGCATTGAGCGGAGCGCAAGGTGGGGGCGATGGCCCCCAGGGGCCTCTGGCGTCCCTCATGACCGGATGGCTGTTGTTCGTGCCCTTTGCCCTTGCGACGGTTTCGATTGAGCTTGTTGGCCGCGAAGGCGCGTCAGCGAGCTCTTGGCGGCGGCAACTCCTGGAAACTTCCGGGGGCATCATGATTGCTACGCTGAGCTTCGCCTTGGGGGCCCGAATTATCCTGGGCGAAGACGCCTGGTCTGCGGCACATCATCCCCAATGGGGCTCCCTCGAAGCTCCTCTCGTCCAAATTGTCTTCGCGTTTACGGCTTTTGTAGGCGGTATGGCCTTTTTTGAGTCTCAGCTGTGGCGGGCGAAGACCGCCCAGGTCTTGACGCTGATCTTGGCCTACTGGCTCATCTTGGCTCCCTTCTGCCTTGACGGTTTCATTGAAGCGCATCAGGATGCACCGTCCACGGATAGATGGCTGGCCCGCGCGGCTACCTTGTCGCCGCCAGCACTCTTGGCCCAAGAGACCTACGGGCTCGACTTGTTTCGGCAGGAAAGGATCTACCGAGACTTCATGATTGGCGAGCAACTGCTGGCCCCCCGCGACTTGAAAGCGGCGCTCTTTAGCTTGTTCGGAGTTGGTTTTCTGGCGGCGGTTGGGGGTCTGGTCTTGAACCGTCTCCGAGGCCGCAAATGCGAGAGATCGAGGACCCCATGAAGCAGCGTTTGTTCCTAACTTTTAGCGCCGTCCGCCGCGACACTCCGATTTTGAGCACGCTCGCCACGAAATTTGAACTCAGCTTCAATGTCTTCGGGGCGACGATTGATGAAGAAAAACAATGTATGGCCCTAGAAATCGAAGGCCCCGAAGAGAAAATTTTGGCCGCCGTCGAGTTCTTGAAGCAGTCGGGCGTGCACTTTGATCAGGCGGAATCATAGGCGGCGGTTCTGCCCCGCTGATTCGCCGAAATCCGAGCGTTTACAGCTTACGCGCCGGATCCCAACAAAGAGTGTTTTTGGCACCTCAGAGCCGATTTCGGCAACTTTGCAGATTTGCCCCGTGACAGTAGATAATAAATCTTGATAGTGCCACAGGCGCTGTCGTTGGCGATTCGCGAATCGACTCGATGCCCCATGACTCTTAATAGGGCGAGTCGGCGATGGACACGCGAGGTCCAAAACGTGAAAGCAGAACTTTTCTGAATTCAAGGCGTGAAACCGGGGCGAACAATGCCCATCATTTGGCCGTACAGCTTATTGCACGGCATTAGCGTTTTAGTACGCTGATCCGCAGACCGAGTCACAGAAGGAAAAATGGGTGGCTGGTCTCATCACTTTGAGGAGGTAATTCCCTAATGAGGATTTGGAATGTTGTAGCGCTGGTCTTGGCGGCGGGCTTTATGTTTGCCCCGCTCGCACAAGCTCAGACGGACAACGACCTGCGCCAGGAGGTTGAGCAGCTAAAGCGCGACCTCCGCAAGGTTCTCGATCAGAATGCTCGCATCGCGAGCGAGAACATTGACATGCGCGACAGGGTCGAAGGCATCGAGGCTGCGGATAGCACCCTCGAAGGCCGTATCAACGCTCTCTCTGAGAGCCTTAACTTTGCGCCGTCGACAACCGTCAACAGCGTCGCCAACCCGATCACGATCGGTGGAGAGTTTCGCAACCGTCACGGTTGGACTTTCGACCGCGACTTCGGGCGTGGCAATGATCGCGACGACGATGGCAGCTTCTACGATGCTCGTTATCGCGTTGAACTCACTTTTGAGTTCGACCGCAACGTCGTCACCCACTTTTCGATGCAGGCCAACGGCCTCTTCGGAAACGGTGACACTCCTGCCGGCAACGGCAGTGGCCAGCAGCAGTTCTTCAAAGGCAGCTCGTCCGGCACGTTTGCCAGTTCATCGAGTGGTGACCTGAGCGACATCGATCTCTACGAGGGCTACATTCACCTGAACAACCTGTTCGGTCGCCGGGAATTCTCGGTTCGTGCGGGTCGCCAGGAAATCGTGCTCGGTAACGAGTTCATTTTCGGAAACAACGACTTCTTCTCCGGCGAGACCTTTGACGGTACTCACTGGATGTGGTCGTCCGAAAACTTCGATCTCCACTTCGTCTTCGCGAAGCTCGCCACCCAAGGTGGCAACTTCAACACTCGTAACCACCCCTACTCATTGCCTGGGGATGGCTTCGATGACGATGAAGTCTACTCGCTTTACTTCACGCTGAAGACGATCAAGGATACGGATCTCGATCTGTACTGGGTCTACTTCAACGGCAACAACGGTGGCACGGCAGGAACGGCTGGCAACTCCCTCGGGGGCGGCGCAGACTTCTTCTTCCACACCATCGGTATCCGTCTTGCGGGTATGTTCAATGTGGCGGCGGGCCTCGATTACAACATCGAGTTCAGCTACCAGTTCGGTGACATCGAATCCGGCGGCGGCAGCGACATTGACGTCGACGCCTTCGCGGTCGAAGCCGAAATTGGCATCACTTTCAACCGCAACAACAACTTCCGTGTCTTCGTGCGCTTTTTGTACGCCGAAGGCAGTGACCAGTCCGACGAAGCGGCATTCATTCCGCTCTTCGGCGAGCGTCACGCGCAAGCTGGCTCCGGTGGTACTACCAACTACCGCGCTCGCTACGGCTTGATGGACATCATTCCGTTGACCAACGTTCTCACGGTTCAAGGTGGTCTCCACTTTGATCCCCGTGCGGACTGGACCATCGGTGCGACCTTCATCTACGCCGCGCTCGACGAAGACGTCACCATCGCTGGTAACAGCGAAGACGAAATCGGATTCGAAATCGATGTGTGGGCCGAGTATCGCTACAGCGATCAGACCACCATGGCTTTCGGTGTTGGACTTTTCTTTGCTGACGAAGCGGCGCCCCTTCTGGGTGGTGGCTTCGCCGGTGACGATGATGACCTCGCCTTCCTGTTCTACGGACAGGTTCGCGTCGTTTTCTAAGCGACACCCGAGCACGATCAAAACGATCTGAGGATCGGCCAGGCGAAAGCCTGGCCGATCTTTTTTTGCGCCCTCGCGGGTATAAGTCCTTGCAGCCGCCCGAGTAATTGGTCAAATGACGACGGTTACAACGCTGGAATGCGAAATAGGAGGGATGTTTGATGCGCATGCTCATGGCATGTTTGGCCGTCTTGGCGTGGAGCGCCGCTTCGGTTTTAGCGCAGGGTGTCAACTCTGCCGCCGACGGATCGAGTTCAGTACAAAGAGATCTCGACTCTTTGCGAAGGCAAATTGGTCAAGCGATCGCGGATCACGAACGCCTGGCGTCCGACCAGCGAGATATTCACGAACGCATTGTGGGTGAGACGGTGGAGGCCAATGGTCTTGAATTGCGCCTCAACACCTTGGCCGAAGACATCAGCACCAGGTCTGCCACCGACGTGCATTCGATTGCGAACCCGATCACGATCTTCGGCAACTTTCGCACTCGGCTGTACTACACCGACAACCGTGACTTCGGCAACAACGGTACGGGCCAAGCTCCCGGCGGCGGCACCGGGCAGATCGCTGGCGGCAGCGGCGGCACCGATACCCCAGAAGACGATCGCGGCACCGCGCTCGTCGGTTGTTACCTCATCGGTTTTGACTTCAATTTCGACCGCGATGTGACCACGCACTTTGCGGTGCAAGCGCACGGCGGGTTTGCCAACGGCGATACGCCGGGCAACGAGTCCTTCAACTCTGGGCCCTTGTTCGACAGCCAAGTCTTGGGCAATCAATCTGGAGTCCTGGACGAGATCGATCTCTACGAGGGATGGATTCAGTTCGACAACATTTTCAGCCAGGACGGTTTGTCCTGGCGTGTCGGTCGCCAAGAAGTCGTGCTCGGCAACGAGTTCATCTTCGGCAACAACGACTTTTTCACCGGTGAAAACTTCGACGGCGCGATGCTCTTTTACGAGAGCGACGGCTGGGACTTGCACGTCTTCTACTTGACGCTCGCTTATCGCGATACCTTCAGCACGCGCAACCACCCCTACGCAAGTGGTGGTAAGGGTTTCGACGACGATACGATCTTCGGGATCTACTTCGAATGGAAGGGCTCGCGAGCCTTCAACGTTGACGTCTACTACTTGTACTTCGACGGCAACAACGGCTTTTCGCGTGGTAGCTTGGGCAACTCCCTGTCGGCGTCGCAGTTCGGTGACTTGACGCTCGAAGGCGGCGGCGTCAATGCCTTTTATCACACCTTCGGCGCGCGTCTTTTCGGCGTGTTGAACGGCGTGGCGGACGGTTTGGACTACAACGTCGAAGTCGCCTACCAGACCGGTGACCTGCAGGACACCACGATCGATGTCGAAGGTCTCGCGATTGAAGCCGAAGTCGGCATCTTGCTAAGCCAAGCCAAGCAAACGCGTATCTTCACCCGATTCCTCTATTCAGAAGGTGGCGACTCGAACGACACGGGTTACATCCCACTCTTCACCGAACGTCACGCCTACGCGGGAGACGGTGGTTGGACGGGTTACCGTGCGCGCTACGGTTTGATGAACATCATTCCGCTCGAAAACGTCATCAGCGTTCAAGTCGGTGCCTACACCGACTTCGCTGCGGAGTGGACCGTTGGCGCCACCGTGTTGTGGGCGACTTTGGATCGTTCCAACATCTTGGTTGCGGGCCGCGACGATGACATTGGCTGGGAAATCGATCTTTGGGTCGAGCACCGCTACAGTGAAAACACGCTGGCGACCTTCGGCATCGGGATCTTTTTGCCGGACGATGCGGCACCCTTGCCCAAGAGCACGGCCTCGTTGTCGGGCGAAGATGACACGGCCTTTTTGTTCTACGCCGACATCCGAGTGCAGTTCTAAGCGGCCTCGAAGACTCACACGCTGGCTTATCCGGCAATCACAATCAGCCCCAGCCTCGGATCCGACCGAAGCTGGGGCTGTTTTTTAGGAGGCAGGCCCGCGGCTCTCCTTTTCTTCAATCTTTGACGGTCGTCGATGCCCTGAGGGCTAAGCACTGCAAGAAAAGAAGAGACCACAATGCGGTGGCCATGGAGATGTGCGCGACCTGCGAAATCGCGGGCAAGGTCCAGTAGGCCAAGGTTAGACCCACCCCAACCTGCGCCGCCAATAGCAAAACGCTCCCCGTGGTGCTGAAGCGCAGGATGCGAGAGTGCTTCCAAACCGGGAGCCGCCGGGTCATCCAGGCCGCGCCGATGCCCGCTATGAGCGTCGCGAGAGCGACTTTGCGGTGAAGCCAGTCGCTAAAGCCGACTTCGGCGAGACGGTCGCCACGAGGCAGTAGGGGGTCTTCTGAGGCCACGATTTCCAAAGTGCCTCGAACGATGGCCCCCAAAACGACCTGTACCGACACGAGAGCTAAGGTGGCTAAGGCCAAACAAAGGGCCCGGCGGACGCCTTGGGACGGTTTCGCCGTGCTCGCTGCCTTTTCGGTATGAAAACTCAACCATGCAGCATGCACGAGCAGTCCCAGCATGACCAAGGCCAAGACAAAATGGAGGGTGACGAAGCGGGGATCGAGCTCCTTTTTGACGACCAATCCCCCCAACCAGGCTTGCCCTCCGGTAATGAGGATGGTGCCGATCATCTCGAAGGCGATGAGTCGGGAAGCCTCTTTACGACGCCAAGCTCGGATAGCGGCGATCGTCGCCGCGAGAATTAAGAACCCCACGGTCACCCCCGCCAAACGGTTGCCGTACTCAGTCCAGGTCTTTTGCGCGTTGAAGGCCTCGCGGTCAAAGCCCGGAGGCAACTGATCGGCGGACGTGGGCGGGATCCAAAGACCGAAACATTTTGGCCAATCCGGGCAGCCTAGGCCCGCACCAGAAGCGCGCACCGTGGCGCCGACAATGATGAGGAGCTGAGTGGCCAAAGTCGCGATGATGATGAGGCGTTGAAGGCGAGTCATGGCGGATTATGGCTCGTTCGAATGGCTGATCAAACCCTCAATCCACTTCAACCCCGCGTCAGGCTGATGCTCAAATGGCCCGCAGTGTGCGCAGGGGCCCGTGAAATCCCAACTCGTCAAAAAAGGCATCCGCGCTCGGTTTGGGCCTTCGCCAGCGCAAGCTGCCGAGCGTGAGCGACTCATCTGACAATGGGACCTCTTGGTCCAAAACGACGAGGCGGCGACTGAGAAAAGCGCTCTCACGCCCGGCCTCGAGTTTGGCGGCGAGAGATTTTGACCCGCGGATGGCAAGTTCGGGAACGCGGTCGAGGTTTTCGTAGATATCGTCGAGCCCGCCGAGAGCTTGGATCAAAGCCACCGCAGATTTCGGGCCGACGCCGCGAACTCCCGGCACGTTGTCGCTTGAGTCGCCGGCCAGGGCCAACAAATCGACGACGCGATGAGGCGGGACACCGAGTTTTTTCTCGACGGCGGCGGCATCAAAGACGGGGCTGCCCTTGCCGTCCAAGACTTCGACATTGTCGTCAACAAGTTGCAAGACGTCTTTGTCCGGGGTCACCAGCACGACTTTCACGCCAGCCTTGGTGGCTCGGTAGGCCATCGTGGCCATCAAGTCATCGGCTTCGTAGCCGAGGATGCGAAAGAAGGGGAAGCCCAATTCGTCAACCAAGCGGGCCGCGAGGTCGAACTGGTGAGTCATGTCCTCCGGCGGGGCTTCACGGTTCGCCTTGTAGTCTGGGTAGATTTCGTGACGAAAGTTCAGTTTGGCAGCATCAAACACGACGGTGAGGTGCTGGGGCCGAAGATCTCGGTAGAGGCGGGCCAAAGTTTGGCCCATTCCCATGACGCCCGCGACCTCCAAGTCACGGGGTGAGCGGAACTTGCCCATGCCGAAGTAGGACCGAAAGAGCATCGCCGTGCCATCGAGAACGTGGATGGATCGGGTGGAGATTCCATCGCTGGGGTTTTCGGCTGCCATGGTTTCAGTCCTTACCTAGGTCGACGTCTCGAGTCTGAAGTATGCTATGAACCCCCGGACAATCCCGGCGGGTGACCCCCCCGGATAACCCCTGGATGCTGATTAGCAGGGGATCGATCAGATCGGAGAAGAAAACATGAGTCATCGCCTTTCACACACCCTGCTGGCAGTTTGCCTTTTCGTTTTAGTTGGCGGCTTCAGCTCGTCGCTCGCCTTTGCCCAAGAAGAAGCAGCGCCCAAAAAAACGGGCCGAACAACCGAAGACGGTTTGTTCACCATCGACAAGGACCTCGACAACTTGGCGGTCTTGTCGCAAGGAAACACGGGAACTTGCTGGGCCTTCGCCACGGTATCGTTCTTCGAAGCGGAGATCTTGAGGTCGAGCGGCAAACGTGTCGATCTCTCGGAGATCTATCCGGTGTACTTCACCTACTTGCTCAAGGCGCGGCGTTATCTTGAAAAGAAGGGCGAGTCGCAGTTCACCGAGGGTGGACTCTCTCACGATCTTCGCTTGGTGATCGAAGAATTCGGCGTCGCCCCGCAGTCGGCATTCAAGGGGCTGTTGCCCGGCGACCGCATCCACAATCACTCCGAACTCAGCCGCGTCACCAAAGGCTTCCTCGACGGGCTCCTCCCAAAAAAGCCAAAGGAAGGTCAAAGAAAGCGCCGGCGCAAGTTTGTTCCGAGCAAGAAATGGGAAGACGCTTATCGCGGCATTCTCGACGCCTACTTGGGTGAGATCCCCAAGACGGTGACGGTCGACGGCAAGGAGATGTCGACGCAGGAATACGCACGCGATCACTGCGGGTTTAAATCTGAGGACTATCTGGAAGTCATGTCCAACGGTACAAAGCCGATGTGGGAAGAGAATTCCCTCGACGTCCCGGACAACTGGTGCCGCGATGCGAAGTACCGCAACGTGCCACTGAAGGACCTCATGGAAGCTATGGACCACGCCGTCGCCAAGGGCTACTCAGTCGCGGTCGACGTCGACGTTTCCGAGCCGGGTTTCAAGGCGCGCAAAGGCGTGGCGACACTGCCCGCAGAACTTGAAAAGAAAGGGGCGGTCACGCAGGAAATTCGCGACCAGATGTTCAAGTCCGGCAAGACTAGCGATGACCACTTGATGCACGTCGTCGGCACCGCCAAGGACAAAAACGGCAAGGTCTTCTACGTCGTTAAGAACTCCTGGGGCAAGATTGGCCCCTACCAGGGCTACATGTTCATGTCACGGCCTTACATGGCCGCGAAGATGCTCGCCTTCATGGTTCACAAGGGCGGCTTGCCAAAACCGGTGATCGAAAAAGTCCAACCCTGACCCTAACTCACTAGGGAATCAAGATGCGTTGAGGAGGGAGCGTTAAGATCGCTCCCTCTTTTATTTGGACCGCCAAGAAATCGAGCGTCCAGCCCGAAGGCACGACGCTGCCCGGAGTGGTGTAGTAGTAGCGGCCAACGGAGTCCGGTTGTACGTGGTAGGGCTCGGTGCCGAGAGGCGAGGTCGCCATGGTAAATTGCAGAGGGCCGAAAGTGATGCCTGCGACCGGCCCGGAACCGAGAGGGTAGCTCGGGTTGATAACGAAGAGGTGATAAAGGCGCGATCCCTCAGCTCCGACAATTCCGATCTCGACCTGGCCGGGACTGGCAGAACCGATGCGGGCTCGATGACCGGTCACCAAGGGCGGCAGCACCGTACCCGCGCGCAAGAGCAGGGGTGCGATCGCATTGTCGCGAATTTGAAAGATGAAGTCCGCACTTTGCAATTCGCTCATCAGCGCTTGGATGACGGCCGACCCACTCCCGGTTCGAATCAGCGCGTTTTGACCGAGGGAGCGAAGGCGGCGGAACGACAAAGGAGTCGCGCCTGCGGGGCCCCCAAACTCGAATCCCAACTCGTTGTCGGGAACCCAGTGATTGACAATGATGACGCCGTCTTGCGTCCCCTGCCCGGCTGTGACCAAGATCGTCGCTGGCGAAAAAGCGAAATTCGCGAGGTCAATCCCGGGAGGGCTGTAGCTGCCGGAGGCGAGGAAAGTCCCGCCGATGATCGGGTCGGCGGCAGGGTTGAGAACGGAGATTCCCGTACTCGTGACAAAGCCGCTGATGGTTGCCGATATTTCGAACTGACCGAGAGCTGGGTTCAAAGAGACGGTGGGCGTGCCGTCGAAAAGAAACTCTCGAACGTCGATCGCGCCAAGCGCTTGTCCCGGATTGAGCATCCCCGGTGTTGCGGCCGGCGTTGATCCCAATGACCAATCAAGACCCGTGTTGGTATCGAGGGTCGTGGTGCGGGCAATCACATCGTTGCCGCTGATCGAGTTGCCGCTTCGGTCAAGCGGATTGGAAAAATTACTGGCACTGGCCCCCGCCGGGAGCTGTAGTCCATCTTGGCCAAAGATGAGCATGTCGCGCTCGACGTTTTTATCGTCAAAAAGGACGACGGAGCCAGTGCTGATACCGACCCAGCCCCAACCGAATCCCGTGTGAAAAATGGTCGTGAAATTCGCGGGCCCCGTTCCGGAGGCGAAGTTCGACTGCGATTCCAACAAGATGACGGACTGCCCGGCTGCGATCGAGGTTCCCGCGGGGATTTGGAAGGAAGGATAGACCGAAAAACCGAATGACGACTCGAGGCGCCAACCGCCAACGTCGACGCTTTGGCTGCTGAAGTTGTAGATTTCGACCCAGTCGGGGTTTCCGGTGTTGACCTCGTTGATCAGGACATCTTGGCCGCGAAGCCCGGTTTGCGCCAAGGCGGACATGATCAGCGTGCAGATCGCAAAGTTGCGGAAACTCATCCTGGAAACTCCCCCGTGTGGGATTTTATGAAGCCCTATTTCGTCTCTTTCGATATATCAGCCATTGAGGCCTTCGGACTTGAGGGTGACTGGTGGTCACGGCCCTTGGGTAAAGGTGCTCTGACTTGGCATTCTGGGGCGCGAGTTCGGGCAAAGTTTTGATCCGGTCGCAAGCCAGCGCACTGGCAACCGGTTTTCTCGGCGGGAGATTTCGCTGAAGTGACTTCATTCGAATCTGTGGCTCCGGTCGCCACCAAGGATCGGATCTTGACCTGGGACTTGTTGCGCGGCTTTGCGGTCTTGGGCGTTCTTCTCGCCAACATGCCCTTGATGTCGATGACCTGGCCCTGGACTTTTCATGTCGCCTGGGTGGGCAGCGACCGCGCCGAAGACTATTTCGCCTTTGCCTTCGTGCGCATCTTGGCGGACACCAAGTTCGTCACGATTTTCTCGCTTCTCTTCGGCGCGGGCCTGGGGCTCATGAGCGAAAAGGCCTTAGCCAACGGTGACCGGCCTTTCGCTGGCCTTTATCTCAAACGACTTTTCTTCCTGTTCGTCTTCGGGGCGTTGCACGCCATTTTCTTGTGGCGTGGCGATGTCCTGGTTCACTACGCAATGGTCGGATTCGTGGCCTTGTGGTTTCGCAAGGTGTCCGTCAAGACCCTGGTCATGATGGGCTCGATTCTCAGTGTTCTGGGGATTTTGTGTTGGAGCCTGCTAGCGGTCGGCATGCACTTCAAGATGGCGGAGGCGCCCGGTCTTGCTGCGAGCAACGCCGAGACGCTTGAGGCGATCTACTTGCAATTTGACTACCCGCGGCTTCTCGTTTACCGCGCCAAAGAGTTCATTACCTCCACGGTTTTCGTCACGCTCATTATGGGCCCAAGGACTTTGGGCTTGTTCTTTTTTGGCATGGCGCTCGTCAAGTCGCGAGTGCTCGTCGACATTGCTCAACATCGGCTGGCCTGGCGGCGCATCGCCTTTTTTGGGCTCCTGTTGGGTCTGCCGCTTCAGTTTATTTGGGTGAATACCAGTTTTCGCCTCGCCGCTTACTCAGACTCAGCCCCCATGGGCTTGGAGGTCGCCAACTCCCTGTTGAGCGCTCACGCGGCCTACCTGTTGTCGCCGGCCTACCTTGCGATCATCGCCCTGTGGACTCTTAAGCCGCGATGGTTGGGGCTGCGTCATCGCCTCGCGGCGGTGGGGCGGATGGCGCTCACGAATTACATCTCTCATTCCTTCATCACCTTTTGGATCTTTCAATTCGGCGAGCAGTGGGACCGATGGGGCCGCTTTGAAGGTCTCGCCCTGACTTTTGGGATCTTCGTCTTTCAGCTTTGGCTCAGCCCCTGGTGGTTGGCTCGCTATCGCTTCGGGCCGCTGGAGTGGGTTTGGAGGAGTTTGATTTACGGTCAGCCTCAGCCCTTTCGCTTGGAAGCTTCGACTTGAACCCTCAAGGCGAGCCCGAGCCCGAGTCCGACGAGCCTAACCCGCAGGCTCCGGCCGACATCGTGTTGGCCGCCGCGCGATGGTTCGAGTTTGGCGGCATGCAACGTACCTACTTGCGCATTGCCAAAAGCCTCCACGCTCGCGGTCGAAAACTCAAACTCTGTGTTAGCCGTTGGGACGGCCCGCATCCCGATTTTGCCGAGCTGCGAGAGTTCGGCGTTGAGGGACTCAGCAACCATGAGCGCAACGCGGCTTTCGCGAAAAACCTCGCGGCGGAGGTCGCCAAAAGCCCGCGGGCTCTCGTGGTCGGTTTCACGAAAGTCTCCGGCCTTGACCTCTACTACGCGGCAGACCCCTGTTTCAATCAACGGGTGAGCGCAGCGACTTTTGGTTTCGCCCGAAGATTGTTGCCGCGTTACCGTGAGCTGATTCGGCAGGAACAAGCGGTGTTCGCCCAGGGCGAAAAAACCCAAGTCATGTTGATTGCGCACGGCCAACAACAGGTCTTCCAGCGCTACTATCAGACCGAATCCGAACGCTTTCACCTCATGCCTCCAGGCATCGACCGGGTTCGACTTGATGAGGGTTTGGCCCGGCCTTTTTCCGCGGCTGCTTTTCGCGAGTCGCTCGGACTAAAACCTAGCGATCGAGTCTTTTTGACCTTGGGATCGGGATTCAAAACCAAAGGCGTTGATCGCACCTTGCGCGCGCTGTCCCGCATTCCTGTCCACAAGCGCCAAGGCCTCGTGTTTGTGGTGGTGGGGGAGGGGAAAGTGAAGGCGCTGGAACGACAGGCCGACCTAGTTGGCGTTCCCCTCGTTGCCACGGGGCCAAGGGCGGATGTCGTCGACTTTTACAGGGCGGCCGAGTGCTTGCTGCATCCCGCACGGGTCGAAAACACCGGGACCAGTTTGATCGAAGCGATGTATTGCGGGCTGCCGGTTCTTTGCACCGAAAATTGTGGTTTCGCGGACCACGTTCGCGCGGCGGGGGCCGGAACGGTCATGAAGGAGCCCTTTGACCTCGGCCGCTACACTTTGGCCTTGGAGAAGCGTCTTTTAGCTGAGGATCGCGAGGCTCTAGCCGCCGCAGGGCGTGCCTACACCCGTGAGCATGACCTCTACGGATTGATTGAGGCGGCGGCAGATCTCATCGAGGCGCAAGCCGATGCAAAAGCGGTGGCGATCTCTTCTTGAAAGTCCTGGTTGATCCCCAAGATGCGCGGGCAAGGGCCGCTGGAGTCAAAGGGGCTTAGCCATCGAATCCTGAGTTTCGTCGAGTCGAAGCGCAGGTCCTGACGGCCGCTCGAATCAAGACCACAGATAGCTTCGCGGTCCAATGTTTCCATTCGACATCCGAAAAGATCGAATCGGGCGAGGGCCTTCGCCAATTTCCTGCGGGCGCTGCGGCCCGTGTCTGATCGCTGCCACAGCTCGTCATGAATCGCGTCAGCGATCCCCGCTTCAAAGGCCACCACGGGCCGCCGCGGAAAGCGGTTAAGGCACAGTCTGGCTCGCAATATTGGCAATCCCCATTGGCCGAGCTGCCGCGCTTCAATCCAGTCGTTGCGGGCGTGAGCTTCTCTGAAGACGCCCTTTGAAAAGACCAACTGGAGTTTGTCCTCTTGCCATTTGATCGTGACTCTTGCCGCGCGCTTGCCGCGCGCCGTGGCCAAGATTTCTTGAGCGAGCGCGTCCTCCAGACCCGCCAAGTTCGCGCCCCAAACTCGGTTGATTGCGAATGTTCCGAACTTGATCGCGTGAATTCTCGTGGCGCTGGAATCGCGTTGAACCTTGCGCGCGAAGCGGCGGCGCCGCTCTTCCCAAAGGAGCTTGCCCTCATTGCGCACTATCTTTTGATCGAGGGGTTCCCCGCCCGCCTTTTGGTAATGCGAGAGCAGGAACGCAATCGCACCGTACCACCGGGGATCAACTTGAATGAGAAGCGCCGCAAAGTTGCGGGCACGCTCGCGCGGGCTCAAGGACTGATCGAAACTCAAGCTGCCGAAGTCGAGAGTCTGAACTCCCAGCTTAGTCGACATGAAATTGCCGAGATGTAAATCGTCTTGCCGGATGCCATTGGCGTGATGCTGCCCGAGGAGCGCGGCGAGGGCCGCGATCTGCCGAAGTAGCAGTTGGTCGTCTGCTTGGTCAGGTTCCAAGGGCGCGAGCCGCTGAAAGTCGAACTGAGACTCTAAGCGTTCAAAAATCAAAACCGGACTGGGGCCGGTCGAATTGGTTTTCTGCAAGGGGCTTGAGCCCACGAAGCCCATGTCGATCAGGGCCGGGCAGAGCACCCCGCGTTCGCTTAGCTTGCCGTGTGCTTTTTGTTCACGCTGCGCTCGGACCAGCCCTCGGGCGCCAGGAGCGAAGACTTTGGCGAATACCGCACGGCCATCGAGGAGGGCGGCGCCGGAGAATCGTCGATCCGGTAAGAAGCGGGCAAGGGACACGATGGAGAGTGTTTTTCGGCCTCGGTCCTTGAGAGCGACGGATTTGGACTCCAAGCGATCCAAGGACTGAAAAGCGAGATCTACTGGCGGCACGAAGGACATGGCCAGATCTTACCCGCCGCTTGTCCCCAATGCGACCGGATCACCGCCGCTCAGAGAGCGGTTCTAAGACCAAGGTCACCCGTTGTTGGCGACCATTACGCCACAAAGTTATGGGTAATTCGCTGCCCGGCTTGAGCGTGGCCACACGATTGCGAAGGGTATTGGCGTCTTTGACCAACTCGTTGCCGACCGCGAGGATGATGTCGTTGACTCGAATTCCCGCCTTGTCGGCCGGTCCGTTCCGAATCACGTCTTCGACGATGCTCCCCGCTGCGGTCGTCAGCCCCGTGCGGTCGGCGGCCTTAGGGTCGAGGTCAATGACGGCGACGCCGATGTAGCTTCGGTGCACCACGCCGTCTTCAATGAGCCCCTCGATGACGGACTTCATCATCCGGCTGGGGATCGCGAATCCGATGCCGGCGGAGCTTCCGCTGCGGGATGCAATCGCGGTGTTGATGCCAATGATGTGCCCGTTGAGATTGACGAGTGGCCCGCCGCTGTTACCGGGGTTGATGGCCGCGTCGACCTGAATGAACTCTTCGTAGTCCGTGATGCCAACTCCCGCGCGACCCAAGGCGCTGACAATACCGGCGGTGACGGTGTGAGAGAGGCCGAAGGGACTTCCTGCCGCCATTATCCAATCGCCCACACGCACGGTTTGGGAGTCGCCGATGGTAGCCGCGACTAAATTGTCGGCGCGGATGTGCAAGACCGCGAGGTCCGATCGTCGGTCGATGCCGACGACAGTGGCGCGACGCACGCGCTTGTCGTGAAGCGTGACGGCGATCTCAGTTGCGGCGGTGGCGACATGGGAGTTGGTCACGATGTACCCCGTCTTGTCGATGACGACGCCGCTCCCAATGACGGTTTGGGGCATGTCGCGCATGCTCAGCTGAAAACGGTCGTCGTCATGATCCGCCGCGTTCGAGTTCATCAACTGCCTCGGGATGCGGTTGATGCTCACGACAGAGGGGCCGATGACCAAAGAGACGTCGCGAAAAACGGTCGAGAGGTCGACCGGTCCCGGTGTTTCGAGGCGACCTTTCGCCCGGTCCCAGGCTTGATAAGGCTCGGGCTCGGGCTCGGGCTCGGCGTCGGCGCGCAGGCCCTGCAGGCTCCAGGCCCCGCCCAAAATGATGGCGCTCAAAGCGATAAACAGGAGCAGACGATCGAGAAGGCTTGGAGACGTCATCAGTCTGCTCTTTGGCGTCAGGGCGCGGTGGCGAGGGCGAGGGCGAGGGCGAGGGCGAGGGCGAGGGCGAGGGCGAGGGCGAGGGCGCCCATGAGTATCTAGGAATGCGCTCATTGATGGTGAGTTGATGAGATGACGGCTCTCAATCCGATTGACTCCCTCGGGCTCGGTTTTCGACGCCGATGGCTGGAATCTCGGGCCCAGTTGCGGAAAAAGGGCCTCGATCTGCCTTGAGGTGGAGGGCATCTTGGCCGCGAAATGGGTTCAAGTGCTTTGTCTCCACCAGTTTGGAGATGTTTTGGGGCCAAGGCCACAAAACTCGAAACATTGGCTTAGAGGGGGGGGGGCCCTTATGATCCATCGATGTCGCGGTGTGGGACTGCCGATCTCCCCGCAGACGCGCCCCAACTGCTTGCAAAACCAAACCTCAGCCCGGCGTGGTCGTTGAACGATCTCGCCCTGGCCCTCCCTCAAGGAGCGACGCTTCACATGCAAACCTTCACCAGAGTCCTCGGTCTCTGCGCCCTACTGTCTTTGGCGCTGGCGGCCCCGGCCGCGGCCCAAAATGTTCCTGATGATTTCTCAGTTGAGAACGTCGTGACTTCCGGAGTGAGCCAGCCAACGGACATGGCCTTTTTGCCCGATGGTCGCGCGATCATCGCTCAGTACAACGGCGGTCTTCGTTTGTGGCGTCCGACCGTGGGCACCACGGCGACCATCATCGGCACCGTTTCCGGCCCCAGCATCGAGACCGGATCCGAACGCGGCATGCTTAGCATCGCCGTCGACCCCGATTTCATCAATAACGGTTTCATCTACACCTGGTCGGCACGCTTGACGAGTTCTTCGATGTGGCTTTGCCGTCACACTCTTAGCGGCGACCTGAACAACGCTACCAGCTCGAACCTCACGCTCGGTCAGCAGTTCATCCTGTTCAACGATGCGCCGGATAACGCCTTCAACCACAACGGTGGTACCGTGCGTTTCGGACCGGACGGCATGCTCTACCTTTCGATCGGTGACGACGCGGTGCAATGCAGCGCCCAAAACCGCACGATCTTGGCGGGCGGTCTTTATCGCATGGATATGTCGCAGCTTCCGGCGACGGGCACGGGCCCAGCCAATAAGGCCGACCTCAACCCCGGTGACAATCCCTTCAGCACTTCGGCCAACTTGAACGAAGCCCTGCTCATCGCCTGGGGACTTCGCAACCCCTTCAGCTTCAACGTCGATCCCGTTACCGGCGACATGTTCATCGCCGATGTCGGCCAGAACGCCCGCGAAGAGCTCGACTGGTTCCCCCGCAACTTGGGCGGCACCATCACGGCGCTCAACTACGGCTGGCCCCTGCGGGAAGGCATTGCTGGCTTTTCGAGTTGCCCCGGTGTGGCCACCACCGGCTTGACCAATCCCATCGATGACTACTCGCAATCCTCGGGCGGCTTTTCGATCATGTCCGCTGGCGTTTATCGCAACCTCGGGCAAGCGAACGACTGGGGTATGGACTACGAATTCAATGTCTTCCACAACGACTACTTCAACGGCACCATCGAACGCCTTGAGTTCGACGGTACTTCCTGGTCGAACGCCCCTTCGGTGTCCGGCCAGCCCAGTGCGGCTTACTGGGGAACCGGTTTTGCCAATTGCGTTCACTTCGAACTCGGCCCCGACGGGTCGATGTACTTCTGCAACCGCACCGCCAACCGCATCTCGCGGATCAAGACGGATGGCCCGGTCAACGGTATCGTGGTCATCAGTGGTGACGACCAAGTTGGAGTCAGCGAAGAGACTTTCAAGCACCCGGTGGTGATTGAAGTTCAAACGCCGTCCGGCACCCCGATTCCGGGAGCCCAGGTGACCTTGTCAGTTGTCGGCGGGACCCTCGCCGGCTCTGCCGTGGTGACGGCAGATGCTCAGGGCCGCGCAAGCGTCATGATCTCTGCGACCAACCCGGGCAGCGTGACCTTGACCGCCATCACTCCTGGTGGCAGTGCTGGTGGCACGCAGGTTGTTCTTTTTGCCCGCGGTATCGGTGTCAACCACATCCGTTTCGCCGGAAGCCATGACCTGGTGATCGCTTCCTTCGTCAACACTTCGAATGGTACGGCTCCCGTGCCGATCTTGTTCGCGATGACGGACGACTCGGTCCCGACGATCCCAACGGCATTTGGTCTGTTGACGGTCGACCTGCTCTCCATGGTTTCGACTATTGTCATCGAAGACCCGGAAGGCCTGTTTAACGGCAGCAACATTCAGGGTGGTTTTGGCACGCCGAGCAATACCAACGTCTATAACCTCATCCCCTTGGGCCTGTTGTTCGGGCAGCTTCGCTTCCAGGCGATCTTCCGCGATGCCACGACCCCGACCTCGGTCTTGGGCCGTATCGACTCTGAACTCGCTCTGTCGAACACGGTCATCATCGACTTCGACTAAAGTTATCACCCGCCCCGCTGTTCTCAGAGGGGCCGGAAACTGACTCTGCCTAGGGGCGGGCTTCCCAACTGGGGAGCCCGCCCCTACGCTATTCCAGTGCTGACCTTGTTTGTGTTCGATGAAATGATGCTTGGAGTTCTGCATGTTTCGTTTCCTGATTGTCGCTGTCGCGTTCTTGGCAATTCTTCCCGCCTGCAGTAGCTCTTCGACCTTTGAAGGCGCCGACGATGAAGGCCGGGATCTTCACAGCTCCGCGCGCCCCAAAGAGGTTCGCTCGACCCATCTGGTGCTCGATCTCGAACTCGACTTTGGGGCGCGCCGACTCAAGGGAACCGTGGTGCATCACCTGCAGCGGCGATACGGCGACTTGCTTCGGCTCGACGTCAAGGACCTGGACATTAGGGCCTGTCGTGCTGGACGTAGCGGCGCGATGCGTGAGATAGCCTGGCACATCGAAAAGGGCAGTGAGAGCGGTGGCGACTCCCTGATCATCGCACTTGAACCCGGTGACGACCGTGCGGCGGTTGACTACTTCACGACGGACGCCGGCAGCGGTTTGCAGTGGTTGCGACCCGAGCAGACAGCGGGCAAAAAAAAGCCCTTTTTGTTTTCCCAGTCGCAGGCGATTCACGCGCGGACTTGGATTCCCTGCCAGGACTCCCCGGGGATTCGCGTCACCTACGAGGCTCATGTCAAAACGCCGGGAGATCTTGTCGCCGTCATGAGCGCCGAGAAGACGGGTGGCAATCAGCCCGCTTTAGAGCACCACTTCCACATGCCCCAGGCCATTCCGACCTACCTCATTGCCTTGGCCGTCGGCGATCTTCAGTTTCGCGAGATGAGCGAGCGTACTGGAGTTTGGGCTGAGCCCTCGGTGGTTGAGAAGGCGGCTTGGGAATTCGCCGACACCGAGAAAATGATGACCACCGTCGAGAAGCTCTACGGACCCTATCGCTGGGGTCGCTACGACATCCTCGTCTTGCCACCGAGTTTTCCCTTCGGCGGCATGGAGAATCCGCGCCTGACTTTTGCGACCCCTACCATCCTCGCTGGCGATCGCTCCTTGGTGTCGTTGGTGGCGCATGAGCTCGCACACAGTTGGTCGGGGAATCTCGTGACCAATGCCACTCACCGTGACTTTTGGCTCAACGAGGGCTTCACCGTCTATCTTGAGCAGAGAATCATGGAAGCGGTCTACGGCCGCGAACGCTACGCGATGGAGGTCACTTTAGGCCTACGCGGCTTAGAGGAAGAAATGGCCGAGATGGATGCGCGCGACCAGATTCTCCACGTCGATCTTGCCGGCCGCGATCCCGACGACGGCTTCACCTCGGTGCCTTACGACAAGGGCGCGGCTCTGTTGCGACGCCTAGAACAGGTTTTTGGCCGCGACCCCTTCGACGCTTTTCTGCGGCGTTACTTCGACCACTTTTCCTTCCGCAGCATCACGACGGCAACCTTTCGCAGTTTTCTCGAGAAAAACCTGCTCGCGAGCAATCCCGAAGCTGCGGCCAAAGTCGACTTGGACGAATGGATCGAAGGCTCGGGTCTACCCGACGATCTGCCGCGCGAAGCGAGTGAAGCCTTCAAAGAGATCGATCAGGCCATCATGGAATGGGATGCGGGGCGTTTGCAACTCGGCTCCACCGGGCATGCTTCCTGGACGACGCAAGAGTGGCTGCACTTCATCGCTTCCCTTGGCGAACGACGCCCGGTGGCGAAACTTAGCGAGATTGATCGCGCTTACCGGCTCACGGCATCCGGCAATTCTGAGATCACCGCCGCGTGGCTTAAGCTTTCCATTACGAGCGGCTATACCCCGGCGTTTGAAAAAACGGCCCACTTTTTGACCTCGCAGGGCAGGCGCAAGTTTCTAACTCCGCTCTACAAAGCCCTCATGCAAACCCCGGCCGGGAAAAAACGTGCAATGGAAATTTACCGCCGGGCCCGGCCGACTTATCACGCGATCTCGGTACGAACAATTGATGAGGTTTTGGGTTGGACTGAGGCCGGTTCTTGAGCGAGGCTATGAATTGGAAATCCATCGACGTGGTGGGCCCGCTCGAACTGTGCCCCCAATCATTTGAGGTTTTTCAATGAAGCCCAAATCTCGCATGAAAGCCTGCGATCGCCGCGCGCAGATTGTCGAGGTTGCACAGCGTTGTTTTGCCGAACACGGCTACGCCAACTCGACGACGGCGAAGATCGCCACGATGGCCGAAGTCTCCGAGCCGATGCTCTATCGCCACTTTGACTGCAAACAAGATCTCTTCCACGAGATCTTGGAGAAGACGCTTCGCGAAGCGCGCGAGCATTTTGACGAGATCATTCCCAAAGAGGCGAATGGCGCCGAGAAGATCCTTTGTTTGGCTGAAGACTTCCCCCGCTATGCTCTCCAACAAAGCGGCCTCGTTCGCGTCATTGATTGCGCGGCGGTGAGCGCCGAGGATGACCGGACTCGCGGCCTTTTGCGCCACTACTACGAAGGCTACGTCTTGACGATTACCAAGCTGGTCGAAGAGGGGCGCGCGGACGGAAGTATCCAGTTGCAAGTCGAGTCGGAGTCTTTGGCTTGGACTTTGACCATGAATGGTATTGGGTCCTGCCTGTTGAGACGCCTCAAGGCGGAGTTCCTCGATAGCGAAGTCTTTGCGCGCGACACGCGCGAGCTTGTCACGCGGCTTTTGGGCTACTGCCCCAAGTCGTAGAGGTGTCCGGCGCGGGGATGGTCTTCGAGCCGCCACAGCGACAAACGATCAAGGTCCACAGATCCCGAGATCAACTCGGCGCCCGTCGTGAGATGGAAGAAGACATCGGTCTCGCCGGGTACCGTCTTTTCGAATTCGCAATAAGAACGCCAAAGATCCCGGCCGAGGCGACAGCGCTCGGTCTTCCAGCCAACGAGGCGCTTGCGGTCTAGATCCTGCGAACTGATGACATCGAGTTTTCCCGAGGCAAAGGGGCTGTCCTTGCCGACGTGCGTGATGCCGAAGCGATAGCGACCGGGTCGAAGGCGCGGGAGCGGAATCCTCGCCAGCTCCTTGATGGGAGTTTTCGGCCTGCAGCGGAGAACCCGGATATCAGGTACTTCCAAACGCCCGCTCAACGAAGCCTCAGCGCTGGGAAGCCCATACCAACTGAGTTTGAGATCGACTTGTGGCGACCAGTCGGCATCCACGATCTGAAGCTTGAGGTCTCGCGCGGCGCGATGGTTCGGCCAGTCGAAGTTGAGCTCTCGTTTTTCATTGGGGCCAAGCGTGAGCTTGAACCTGAACTTGTTGCCAAGCGGGCCGGTCTCGTCTCGCAAGGAAGCATAGAAGGCATGGTGCTCTTGGGGATCGATGTTGCGAACCCTGACCCTCAGTTGTGAACTCTTGCCGCCTGTCGCGAGGATTAGTTTCGGATCGCCATCGAGTTGAATCCAAGCCTGCTCGACCCAAAGTTCCGCACAGGCGACGGCGCTGCGATCCGCAATGTAGTTCTCCCAGTAAAGTCTGAGTTCGCCGTCTGCGGTCATCTCCCTCGGCAAGGGAAAGCGCAGTTCGCCAACGCCGTTCCACAGGCTGTGGGGCCCGTGGATCATGAAGCCGTCGCCGATGAGCACGCTCGCTGAGGGCCCGGGCACGTCGCCCGCCACATCGCTTCCGGGAGAGGGGTATCGCAAGCGGACCTGATAGCGCCGCGCGGGGTCGAGTTTGTCGACGTGATAGGAGAGTTCGGTTTTGTCGATGACTTGAGGCGCGTGGCGAAAACTGTCCTCGGGACGAGCGAGGAGCTTGGCCCCGCGTTGCATAGAAAACCCTCCGACGCCCGCCTGGTCGAACAAGCCATGGCCACAGTCAGCGTAGAGAGCGACGACTCCGCGGTCGAATTTCTCACTCGGCACGGAGTAACGGTTGGCGATGACTACCGTGGTCGTAAAGACGGAAAAACCAGCGGTCCAAAGGCAAAAGGCAGCCAATACCCAGGCGGCGCGCCGGCCACAAAGTGCCAGGAATCCCAGGGCAAGGGCTATCGCGACCGGCAGGAGAACGGCGTAGAAGTAGCGCCCGTGGAGGTGGTAGTAGACTTGATTCGCCGCGATGATGGCCGCGCCAAGGAGCAAGATTGCGGCCAAGCTCGCGAACAGTGGCAGTCTTGCGCCTGGGTCTAAGGTTGCAGTCTCTTGCGTCTTGCCGCCCAGGTCCTCAGCCGCAACGTTTGATTTCGCGAACAAGGCGAGGCATGAGCCGAGCGCCGCTCCGGCCAGCAAAGCCTGAGTGCCAAGATAGTAGATCGGGAGGCTTTTGATCTCGTCTTGGCCTAAGTCACAGAAGAAACTGGTGGCGGCATAGCTCAGAAAATCAAAGGCCGCGAGCGAGTTGGGTTCGAGGCGCAAAAGGTGCGGGGCATGCTCGGCATGGTGCGCAAGTGCCAAGATGCCGTCTTGTAGCTGCATCTGTCGCAGGTGCCACCAAGCCGCGATTAGTAGCGGCCCTGCGCACAAACCCAAGATCGCGACGGCCCGGCGCTTTTTGCTTGAGCCACCTTCGGGCATGGCCGCAAACAGAAAAAACAGCCCGGTGAACAGGGCGATGCCGATGGCGTGCAGCTTGATGAGAAACGCGAATCCCAGAAGTATGCTTAAGACGATGACGGTTTTTCGTTCAAAGAGCCGCTGTGATCGCCATGCTCTAAGCGTGGTCGCGGCGATCCAAGTCGAGACAAAAGTCGACCAGGGATCATTGCTAACGGTGGCGAAGTGAAAGGCAAAGTGGGGCGTCAACACCAGCGCCGCGGTCGCGAGCAGGGCGTATCCCGGTCGCTGCGGCAAAACCGCGCCGAGGCCGCGGTACAACAACAACAATGTCGCCAGACCCAGCATCAAAGACAGGAATCGCAATCCATAGCGCACGCGGTCTCGCAACTCATAGCGCGCGACCGTCAGGGCATCGACGGGCTGTTCGCGCGCCACCTTTATCTGTTCATCGCTCAACAAGTTGAGGTCGCGGCGGCCGGGACGGAATACCGTGCGTCGTCCCGCAATGTCCCAGCCTATCTGGTCGCCGAAGACCCCGTCTCCCATTTTCTCGTCGATGACCGCGCCAATCCGAAGGCAGATCGCCATCACCGCGTAAGCCGCCGGCGGGTGTTGGATTTGCCCGACTGATTCCGAACTCGGATCGGGGAGCCTTTGTTCGTAGGCCAGAAAACAGACGTAGTCGAGGTGATCGTTTTCATCCGCTCCGTAACCCAGCGGAAAAAGAACGAGGTTGGCGAGCCCGTTGACGAAGAAAAACGCCAGCAACAGGAATAGGCCGGTCCGAATCACTGTTGCTTGTCGCGTCATGCCTTCATCGCTCATTCGATAGGTCGAGAAAGTCCCAAGGGCATCCTATCTGATTGCCGGGGTATTGCTGATAGGATGCGTCGACAGTTCAGGCGCGGCAAGATACCGCGAGAAAACGAGGAGGCCGGTTTTGGATATCTACGAAGAATCCCTCGAGATGCACCGCCAACAACGCGGCAAGCTCGAAGTGAGATCGCGAGTACGCCTTGAGTCTCAGCATGATTTGAGCTTGGCTTATACTCCGGGCGTGGCGCGGCCCTGCGAGGTCATTGCCGCCGATCCTGGGGCAGCCTGGGATTTGACCTGGAAGGGGCGCTGCGTTGCCGTCGTCTCCGATGGCTCAGCGGTCTTGGGCCTGGGCGACATTGGCCCAGAAGCAGCCCTTCCGGTTATGGAAGGCAAAGCGACCTTGTTTCGCGAGTTCGCCGGAATCGACGCGATTCCCATCGTCTTGGCGACCCACGACGTCGACGAGATCGTCAAGTTCGTCACCCTGATGGCTCCGACCTTTGGCGGTATCAACCTCGAGGATATATCGGCGCCCCGTTGTTTTGCTGTCGAGCGCGCTCTGCAAGATATCGGCATTCCTGTGCTTCATGACGACCAGCACGGCACGGCCATTGTGTTGCTTGCGGCGATGATGAATGCGGCCCGCGTCCAGCAACGTGGCCTCAGCGACCTGAAGGTGGTGATTAGCGGAGCGGGGGCCGCGGGTCGGGCCATCGCTCGCTTGTTGCTCTGCGAAGAGCAAGACGATCGCTGCGTCCCGGTGGGGCAGGTTCGCGTGTGCGATTCAAAGGGCATCATCTATCCCGGGCGCAACGGCAACTCCGAGCTGAAAGAAGACATGGGCCGGCTCTCAAACCCCGAATCCGAAAAAGGCGATCTGCAACAAGCGCTCAAAGGTGCCGACGTCTTCATCGGCGTGAGTCGTGGCGGGATCTTGAAGCAGGCGGACATCGAAACCATGGCCGACGACTGCATCGTGTTCGCGATGGCCAACCCCATTCCAGAGATCATGCCCGACGAGGCCTTGGCCGGAGGGGCCGCGATCGTCGGCACCGGCCGCAGTGATTTTCCCAACCAGGTCAACAACGTGCTGGCTTTTCCCGGCCTCTTTCGTGGAGCTTTGGAAGCGCGAGCCAAAAAGTTCACGAACTCGATGCTCTTCGCCGCGATCGACGCCATCGTTCAATCCGTCGAAGAACCAACTCCGCGACGCATCCTGCCCAGTCCCTTCGATCGCAACGTACCCGTTAAAGTCGCCCGCGCCGTCGCGGCCGCCGCCAAGGCCTCCGGCGTTTGCCACAGTTAGCTGACGAATAGCAGCAAGAAGTCGTGCTTTGGAATGTCGGTGGCTGACCGCTTTTGGCAAAGAGCGCGGCAGGGTACTCCCAATGAACTCGAGGCAGCCCGCAATGGACATGTTTTCGGCGGAACGTCTAGGTTGCACAGGTTATTTCAACGATAGGCGGACTAAGTGTGAGGACTGAATTCGTGGTCCTCGTTTTCGAGGACCTCAAGTAGTCGCGTGTTCACGAAGAGCTTGTCTCTGCCCGAATTCTTTTCGCGCAGTACACCCGCACTCGTGAGGTGCTGAAGATAGGTCGACGCCGTCTGACGCTTCGCGATTCCCGCGTTGACGAGGTGAGCGATGCGGCAGTACGGTTGTGTGAACAGAATATCGATGAGTTCCTGTGAGTGGATCTTTGGGAGCACGTTCTTGACATGGCGCGACGTTGCCTCGATTAGATGACGGATCGCGGCAATCTTCTCCAGGGTCCATCGCGCCGTCTCTTCGACTCCGGTGAGCATGTAGAGGACCCAGGGCTCCCAGGCTGATGTGCGCGTGACGCCGAGGAGCAAAGTGTAGTACTCGGAACGGTGGCGAGTGATGTATCGGCTCAGGTAGAGGACTGGAAGCGTGAGTAGGCCACTCTCAACAAGGAACAAGGAGTTGAGAATGCGCCCGGTTCGTCCGTTGCCGTCGACAAAGGGGTGTATTGCCTCGAATTGGTAATGAGCGATTGCCATGCGAACCAGGGGGTCCGGCCCTTCGCGATCATGAAGAAAAGACTCCCAGTTGCCCAGCAGCGTCCGCAGGTGTGACTCTCCCTCAGGCGGAGTGTAAATCACATTGCCCGTCATGGCATTGGCCAGGGTCGTTCCGGGCACCTTGCGCACTCGTAATTCGGCGTCTTTGACGCGACTGCAGACTAGTTCGGCCGTCGTCGTGCACAAAGGGCGCTGGCGGAGGCTTCGGTAGCCTTCCATGAGAGCGAGGCGGTGTCGAAGAGCCTCCTTTGTTGCCGTGTCCGCCGAGCTGTTGTCGTCTAAGTACTGGAACATGCGATCTGTCGTCGTGACGATGTTCTCTATTTCGCTGCTGGCACGCGCCTCGAGGAGGGGGAGGATGTTGACGAGCATGCCCTGGTTCGGAATCAGCTCACAGGCAAGCTTGAGCTCACCGAGCAAAGCACGAGCTTCGATGCATCGTCGTAGGACAGCTTTGCTTTCGACATCTGTTGCTGGCGGGAGGAGCGGCAGCTGGTCATAGGGGCGATCCGCGGCCCAGTCGGACGTCATGTTGATATTCTCTTGATCTTTCGACATGTCCTTGAGGATAGAGTGACGTCGTCGACATATCCAGATGATATGTCGAAAATTACAATAAAATTAAACATATTGGGGCGAATGGGTGATTGCGGCTCCTTGGCACCTAAAACGTGGTCGAAGCCGAATTCGGACTTTGACAGGCCAGGAGCCGCTTATTCTTGTTCTTCGTGTTCGACTTTCCAGTCGATGAGGGCGAGGCGGCGCTTGACGTCGTCTTCGGGAAGCTCGTAGGGCAAATCGAGGACGACGCTGAGCTTGCGTTGCTCCATGATGCTCTTGGCCTCGATCAATTCTTGGTCGAAGGCCGGGCCTTTCCACAACAGCAGCGGGCCGAAGTAGTTGTTGGTGGTCCATTCTAAAAGGCGGGGTAGGCGTCCGACAGCGCGGGCTAAGACCATGTTGATGGACTTGCGCTCGGGGCGAATCCAGTCCTCGAAGCGGCTCCAGACGCAGCGGACTTGTTGGCTCAGGCCCAAGTCGGCCACGAGCTCCTCCAAGAACTTCACCTTCTTTTGGCGACTATCGAGAAGCACCATTTCGAGTTCGGGCATCGCGATGGCGAGAGCCAAGCCCGGATAGCCAGGTCCGGTGCCCAAATCCAGAACGCGCTGGACGCCGACTTCATCGGTGCCGCTCAGGATGGGGAGGGCGCTTAAAGAATCCAAGGCGTGCCGGATGGCCATGCCCTTGGGGTCGCTGATGCGAGTCAGGTTCATGACCTTGTTTTGCTCAGCGACGCGCCAAGCGTGGTGGGCCAGTAAGTCGGCCCGTTCGGGGACCCACTCTCCGACCTCGGCGAGGAAGATCTCTTTGAAAGACTGTTCAGAAATTTCCATGGCTAAAGCCCAATCGCTAAAACGGGGACGCGAGATCGCAGAATGGTGGCGTGGGCGTGTCCTAAGGACGCCGACCCACGACTCTTTTTGTAGGCGCAGATGATGAAGCGATCCTCGGCTTCGGCGAGGCGTGCGGCTTCAGCGGCGGGTTCCATGCCGACTTTTACTTCGAAGATCATTTCAAAATCCTCAGCCTGGCCTTTTCTTTGCAGGGCTGCGATCAGGCTTCCCGCCAGGCGCGTCTCGGCCCGATCGACCAAGGCCGAACGCATCTCAACTCCCTCTTCGTCGTCGCCCGCGAGATGGGCGATCGCTTCCAGTACTTCGGGATCTGGGACGGCGAGAACAAAAAGGTTGCCGCCGCGCGCAAAGTGCGCTCCCCAAGACCCCAGGAACGCTTGGCGCTCGGGATGCCAATCCGTCAAGACCAAGGGGCGCTTCAGGACTTCGGCGGGCGCTTCCATGGAATCTCGAACTACGAAAAGAGGAAGGGGTGAATTGAGCAAGAGCATGTCGATTGTGACACTCAGGCTTTTGTCTTCCAGAGTATGAAGGTCGTCGCCAAAAGGAGCGGGCAAGACTATCAGACTCGCGGCTTCTTTCGCTGCCGCATCTAAGATGGGCTGGGCGGCCCCGTTGACCTCGCAAGTGCCAGCGGGTTTCTCTCTAGTCGAGATAGGGATGAGCAGTCGGTCGCCTAAAGCTGCCCCGAAGGCCATTGCCGCACTATCTTGATCCGAGCCATCGAGAACGACCAATAACTTCGACAATACCGGTGGCGGTAAGTCCATCGCCTTGGCGTGCAAAGCCGCTTCGAAGAGACCCAGGCTTTCATTGATGTCGTCGTCTTCGCGTTGTTCCGTCATGAATCAGCCTCTTGGAAAAAGGTCGAAGGCCTCGAACAAAAGGAGGTAGCCCACGGCGACGACTCCTTGCACCAACAACACCAAGGTGCCAACTTTCAAAAACTCACCCCAGCCAACTTTGATACCGCGTTCTTTCTCGAGCGCGTGCAGCGCGATCACGGCGGCGACGGAACCGACGGGAGTCGAGTTTCCGCCGAGGTTGGAGCAAATGATGAGCGTCCACCACAAAGGCGTGGTGTCGTAGCCCGCTTCACCCATGGCCGCGACGATGGGAATGAGGGTCGCTGCGACCGGGATGTTGTCGACGATTCCCGATAGTACGAGCACGAAGACGCCCAAGATCACCATGGTGATCACTTGGCTGCCCCCGGAGATCACCGTGATGCCTTCCGCCATCTTGGCCAGAAGGCCGGTTTCTTGAACCGCGCCGATGATCACAAACAGGCCGATGAAAAAGACAATGAGCGGCCACTTGACGGTCTTGATGGCTTTTTCGGGATCAAAACCGGAAAGCAAAAGCGCGGCAGCGCCGCCAGCCATCGCGATGAAATCCAAGCCAAGTCCCATGGGCTGCGCCGTCGCGAATCCGATGATCGTCAAGATCAGAATGAACGCGGATCGAAAAAAGATCCGCCGGTCTTTCACCAAAGCCCATTCGTCGAAGGTCGCCACGAGCTCGGCGCGCGCCTTGCCGTCGTCTTTGACCTCAAGAGCTGCGCGATAAAGGTAACGCAAGATGTAGTAGGCAATGATCGCCGAGATGATGGCGATGGGCGTGGTGACGCGAAAAAAGTCGACGTAGGCGAGGTTGGCCTTGCTGCCGACCATCATCGTGCAGATGCCCGAGGCAAAAGTCACGAGCGCGCCCGAGTTCGCCGTAATCGCTACCAGCATGACGTAGGGTTTGGGATCGTATTTCAGCTCTTTGGTCACCGCCAAGGCGAGCGTGACCATGATCAAGGTGCCCGGCGCGATCGTCAAAAAGGTGCAGAACACGACGGTGAGGGCGCCGATGTACAGGAACAGTTTTTTGGGGCAGCCCTTTGTCCGCTTGACGATTTTCACCGAGATGAAGTGAAACAGCCCACTGTGCCCTGCGATCTCAACGAGGATGGACGTGCCGAGCAAGACTCCGAGCACCCCCAAATCATGTCCAATGGTTAGGTGAACGCTTTCGTACCCATGGGGGTAAAGCCCCAAGGCCATCGCGGCGCCGACGGCGACGACGGCCCCGCCGATTGCGGCGAGGCTTTTGTGGACGAGTTCAAAAGCGATGGCGATGTAGGTCGCCACCATGATGCCGCCGATCACAAACATCGGGAGCAAGGCCGTGGGCGGTTCATGGCTCGCGGCAGCTTCGGGCTCCAAGGCCCAAGAAGTCTCAGCTAGTCCGATCCACATCAGGGTGGTGGCGAAGAGCCCGAGTAGTAGTTTTCGCCCGGTGTGCGGCATCCTGGCTCCTTTTGACCGAGCCCAGGGTAACGCGGCTGCAAAGGGAGGAAAGAGGGCCGTGCTGAGATCGCTCTGATACGATGGAGCTTGTCGGAGGTCTTAATGAAGCAGGCTTGGACAAGTCTTGGCATGGGCGTGGGCATGATGTTGTTGTGGGCCATCGGTGCGGGAGCGCTCTTGGGCCAACAGACGGCGTCCGCTCTTGAGACACTCCTCGATCGCGAGCAGGCCTTGCCTCAGCGCCTTGTCGCCATGCGCGAGCTCATGGCAAAGGGGGCCTCGTCGCCTCCGGTGTCGTTTTGGGATGAACTGCGCAAAGACGGGACGCTTCATCCTGCGCTCAATGAAGACCTTTCCCCTTGGATGAAAGCTCACCCCCAAGACGCCGATCTTTGCCGCTTCACCGCTCTCGCTTGTTACGACCGATCACCCACGCTGAGGGCGGCCGCGGCCCTGGCGATTGGCCAGGGATCGAGTCCTTTTCTCAGGAGCCACCGCGATGAAGCGATGTGGCGAGAGTCTCACCCGGAGGCGAGGAAAGCTTGGCTGCAGTCCATGACCACACGCCGGCCCACGGCCGCCAATGCTGCTGCCGCACTTTCGTGGCGAAAGAACACTCCCAGCGCTGAGATGAGAGGGCTTATCGACGAAGCTCTTTACGGTGCCGCTTGCACCCGCTTGTCATTGACCACGGTGGCGCGCGTGTGGCCGAGTCTTGACGACGCTGTCGAACGCGGGTTTTCTGCAGTTCGCGGCGCGGGCCCCATGCGTTCTATTGCGAAGACGAGTCTTCGAATCTCGGTACCCGTACACGGTCGCGCTCGACATCTTCTTTTGGGCTATCGTCTTAGCGGAAACGCCAAGGTTCAAGGTCGCATTCGTTTGGGCACCCTCGATTTTGGCATTCAGGAATTCACCCCCGGTCCAGGAGCCTTCGCCTCGCAAGAACATCTGCGGGTGCTGGCATTAGAAGTCCCACCGCAAAAACTGGCGATCCGAGAGTTGACCGTCGAGCTTGCTCCCGACGAAGGATTCGTCTTGTCATCTTTGAAAATTCACGGGGTCGTCGTCTTGGAAGAGCAGCTCGCCGCCTACGGTCAGCGTCCTCAGCATTTCGCTCCTTCCAACCGCCGGGCGCTTTTGGGCCCAAGCAAAAACATGGGTGCTGCGCCCTTCGAAGTCCTCGACGAAGAAGGGGCACGTTTCGACAGCACGGGCCGCATCTTGCCGGGCAAAGTAACCCGCATTCGCTTCAAACTGAAAACGGCTGGCTTTCAAGATACCCGCCGGCTTCACCTCAGTCACTGGAGCCGAGATCCGAAGGGGGCCACGGTCGACGTAAGCCTCAACGGGCGTCCCTTGGTGCGAATCCTAAGCCAGAACCTGCCGCGTCCGGCAAGGGTCGACTTTTATCGCCGCGGTTCCTTGGTCCATGCGGTGGAGGGCTGGAACACCTTGGTCTTCACCCGCATCCAGGGCACTTCCTTTGTCTTGGATGGAATCCATCTCTATCCCTGATATCCTCAGCTTGGTCGTTTTTTTGGGCTCTGCCCCCGGTACTAGCTCCCCAACTGAGAGGCTTACTCCTCATGCTCGCGCGACTTTCAATTCTCTGCTTTTTGGCTTGCTGTACTCTCAGTTTGGGCCAAGAAGTGGCGACTCCGGCGAAGGCTCCCCAACAAGATGACAAAGTGCTCACGCGCGACCATCGTCTTCGCATTGCGAGCTGGAACATGCTCAACCTCTTTGACAACTTCGACGAGCCCAACAAGCCAGACGAGGGCACGCCTCCGAAGTCCTTCGCCGAAATGCAGTTTTTGGCGAAAGCCATTGATGATCTCGATGCCGATATATTGGGAGTTCAAGAAGTTGAGAATCGCGCCGTCCTCGAGGCCCTCAACGCGCACTTGAAGCGCCCTTTTGTTTACGTCGAGTTGATCGAGGGGAATGACCATCGCGGCATCGATGTCGGCTTGCTGTCGCGTCTGCCGGTAGTCCGGGCCGCGAGCCACCGCCAACTCGACTTGGAGACCAACCACCGCTTCGCCCGCGATTTCCCCCTGTTTCGCGTGCAGATCGCCAAGGGAGAATTCATCGAAGTCGGTGTCCTGCACTTGAAGTCAAAGCGCGGCAAGGCGAGCGAGTCCAATGCTTGGCGTCGCGCCGAAGCGGACGGCATCCGGCGCATTGTGGCCCGACAACGCAAGCTCGAACCGAAGGTCCCGGTGGTCATCATGGGAGACTTCAACGACACCCGCGAAGCCAAAACCCTTGAACCGATTTTCGCCACTTTCAACGACCCCACGAAAATCGTGCCGGCCGCTGAACGCTACAGTTTTTCCTTTCGAGGAAACCGCGAACAAATCGACTTCATCTTGGGGTTGGGCATGCCGCGCGCCGACAAAGCCTACTTCTTACAGCGCGCCGACAGCCCTTCCGACCACAGCCCCGTCATCGTCGACTTCGCTGTGACCTCAACTCTGAAGCGGCTCGAGAGTCCAGCCCTTGGTCCACCCAAAGCTCCGAAGCGTCCGCGCATCAAAGCCAAAGACCTGGCAAGCGCCAAGAAGCACTTCCTTCAAGAAGTCGAGATCGAAGGCATCGTGGTGAAAGTCCACCACTACAAAGGTGGCGCGGCGGCTTTGAACTTCGACCGCGATCACGCAAGTGCCGTCGTCGTCTATGTGCCCAAAGAAGCCGTGGCTCGCATCGGGAAGGTCGACGACCTCATCGGCAAGAACGTGAAGGTACGCGGACCCATCTCCAAACACCGCCGCACCTATCAGATCCGCTTGACGCGACCGTCTCAGCTCGATCGCTAGACGAGGCCACCTTGTGCATTTGTCTTAGGGCTGGTGATTGGGTTTGCCTCGATGTTCTAACTCGACGCGCCGTCTACGCAGTTCCTCTTCGAGCTGTACGGCTTTTGGCAGTTTGGTGTGATATTCGCTGGCGAGCATGGTGTTCTCGATGCCCTGCATGGAGTACTCCGCCAGCTCTTTTCTCTTCGCGACGCAAAGGATGAGTCCGACCGGCGGGTTTTCATCGTCGTGAGTCCAATGTCGGCGCGCGTAGTTCAAATAGACGTTCATCTGTCCGACATCGGCGTGTGAAAATTCATCGAGTTTTAGGTCCACGATGACGAGGCATCGCAGTCGCCGGTGGTAGAGCAGAAGGTCGACTCGAAACCAAGTGTCGTCGATTCGAAGCCGCTTTTGTCGGCCGACGAAAGCGAAATCTCCACCAAGCTCGAGCAGGAAACTCTCGAGGTGCCGGATTAGAGCCTCCTCAAGATCGCTCTCGGAGTATTCATCTTTGAGGTCTAAGAACTCGAGCAAGAGGGGATCTCTGATCTCCTCTTCGGGTGAGATGGCGTCTCCTTCTTTCGCCTTTTCACCTCTGATGAGGACCCTTGTCTTTTCTCTCGATAGTGCGGCGCGCTCAAAGAACTGGCTTCCGATTTGGCGTCTGAGTTGCCGGATGGTCCAGCCGCCTGCCAGGGCTTCGCGCTCGTAGAACTCTCGCGCCCCGCTGTTCTTGACTCGAATTAGCTCGACGTAGTGGGACCAGGGGAGGGGGAATGTTCGGCCAGCAAGAAAGCCACCAGAAGATTCGGCAGACACTGTCTGCCGAATCTCGTAAGTGCTTTCGGAAGAGCGACTTGATTCATGTCTGCTGACATGCGGCCAAGTCGCATAGAACCGCCGCATCAATCGCAAGTTTCTTATGGAGAAGCCACGACCATAGGCGGTGCCGAGATCTTCGGCCAAGTTCTCCAAGAGTGCCTGTCCATATTCCGCGCGCTCTTTGCCTCCTTGGACATACTAGACAATATGGCGGCCAATCTCCCAATAGGTGGTGGCAATGAAAGTGTTAATCGCTCTCGCGCTCGCCCGCCGTCCCGATTCGAGCGCCAAGGTAATGACGCTGAGGACATCCTCGTAACCGTCAGGTTTTGAAACGAGCTTCTTTGTCACTTCGCCTTCATTCTTCGTTTCGCTTCTCATGAGCGGACTCTTGCTTCGGCATATCTACAGACGAAGGCTTGAGGTGGCGGTCCGGAAAATACCTGGATGAATAGTGAATTTCCTCAATCGCCACGGATGTTCAATTCATCGTCGGTCTTGCTGAGGTCGGTTGACGGCATCGCCTTGTACCCCGAAGCTGTTCATTGTGAACCCCTTTGTACCGCCTGACCAAGAACTACTGCGCCGGCTCGCCCGCGGCGACGAGGCCGCCTTCGAGCAGCTCTACGCTCGGCACCGGGTCTTTGTCCTGAGCATTGCCCGGCGCTACACGCAGCAAGAAGAAGATGCGCTGGATGTGATGCAGGAGGTTTTCTCCTGGCTGATCCGCCGGGCGGGTTCCATCGATTTGCGGGCAAAGTTGACTACCTTGTTGTTCCCCGTCATTCGGCATCAGGCCATCGACCTTTTACGTCGGCGGCGGAGGCGGGCGGAGACGACGGCAGGGTCTTTTGACCAAGAGGGTGAAAGCGGATTCCTCGATCAGTTTCCCGCGCCACCGCAAAGGCCCGAACCTGGGAGTTCCCGCGAGGCCTTAGCCGAGGTGCTGGCACGGCTTCCCAGTGCCCAGCGCGAAGTGCTGCTGCTGAGATTTGTCGATGGTCTTGAACTTGACGAGATCGCGGCGGCATTAGCTGTTCCCGCCGGGACGGTTAAGTCCCGCTTGCACTACGCGCTGGCGCAGCTGCGCGAAGACCCCTTCACCCGGCGTTACTTCGAAAAAAAAGAAAGTTCGAACCCGCAGGACAATCTCGACCCTGGAGAGTCGTTATGAACGAAAACTCTGAATCCCGAGCTCAGCCCCGCGACCCCCATGCCGGGTCGGAGAGCCTTCCAGAAGCGCTCCAGGCGGACCTGGCGGCCTTGTGGGCCGATCCTGCGACGGATGGCGGGGGTGAGCAGGAGCGATTGCTTCGGCGTCAACTCAGGGCTGAGCTGGCGAAACGGTGCGGAGCGCGGCGGAGATTTGCTTGGGCCCGCGGCGGCCTCGTGGCTGCGAGCCTTTTGGCGGCGATCAGCGTCGGTCTTTACTTCATGCCGGGATCGAACTTGGCTCCGAATGCGAAGCCTGCCGCGGGTCCAGACCAGATCCTGGCCGATGCCTCCCTCAGCCCCGGGCAAAACGTTAGCTCGCCGCTGGATCGCGATGGGAACGGCCGAGTCGACATTCGAGACGCCTACGTTCTCGCCCGGAGTTTGAGGTCCGCTGACCAAGGCGAAAATTTGAGCGTGGATTTGAGTGCTGACTTGAATAAGAATTCAAGTGCTGACTTGAATGGCGACGGCAAAGTTGACCGCTTGGATGTTGAACTCATTGCCAAAGCGGCGGTGAAACTCGACGATGTGGAGCAAGGGAAATGATGGCGCGACTTCATTTCACACTGGCTTTGATCGCCTTTTTCGCCGTCGCGCCTGAGCTTACGGTCGCTGATTCGATGGGGACGACGGCTGCGGTTTCCAGAGCCGCGGCTCGTCCCGAGTTCCGAAGCTACGGACTCTACCTCGATACCCATGACGCCGGACTAGGCGCCTGGCAAGTTGAAGTCGTCGATCTTGCCGCCAAGTCTCGGCTCGTCGGGATCGAAGGTGGCGAACACCGCGCCTTTGCGCAACCTGCGTTCTATGATCCAAAGGCACTACAAGGCGCGCGCATCGTGCTCGCCGCCTTTGCACCCGATGACGAACTGCCGCGTGGAAAAACGCGCGTCGCCACCCTTCACCTTCGCGTCGATGCCGACGCGCCTCCCGAATTCAAACTTCGTCTGATCGCCGCGGTCGACGCCCTTGGAAACGACATCGATGCCGAACTCGAAATCCGTCAGGAGTCCTAAGATGGCTTGCTCTGGAAGAACAAGGCCCCTGTATTTACTTTTTGCGGCCCTCGGTTTGTGGGTGCTCAGTTCCTGTGATTCGGCGTCGCGATCGGGCAGCCTTGATGGAGTTGCCGACAAGCGAGCGCCAGCGGGAGCCTACTATCGTCCCTCTAGCAAGGCTCACAAGCAGTTAATCGTCAGGTCTGCCATTGAATCCTCAGCGCCGAACCTTGAGGCTCGGTCTGGAATGCGCCGAAACGACGACGCGGAGCTCATGCAGAGGCTGTCGCCAAACGAGGAGATTTGGATCGTCGAGGACAGTCTGTTCGCAAAACGACGTCACGAGACTCGGCGCGAACATGGCTGCTACGCGCAGCTCGATGACGGCGGTGGACAATCCGTCGCGATGCCGATCAAGCTAACCTCCGTTAGGGCCGAGATCGCGGGATTCACCGCTACCGTGGATCTCAAGCAGGTCTATCACAACCCCTACTCTCAAAAGATCAACCTGCAGTACCTGTTTCCCTTGCCGGTCGATGCCGCCGTCAGTGAGTTCGTCATGACGGTCGGGGAACGCCGCATCCGCGGCATTGTTCGTGAGAAAAAAGAAGCCGAACAACTCTACCGCGAAGCTCGCGACGCCGGATTGATCGTCGCCTTGTTGACCCAAGATCGGCCCAACATCTTCGAACAGAAGATCGCCAACATCGATCCCGGGCACGCCATCCAGATCGACTTGCGTTACTTTCAGACTCTTCCCTATCGAGACGGTGGCTTCGAATTCAGTTTTCCCATGGTGGTGGGGCCGCGTTTTAATCCCAGTGGATCCAATGATCCGATTCACGCCGTCTCCAGAGGGACGCCGATTGGCGAAGACGACAAGGCGGTGGTCTACCTCAATAAGGGCGACTACAGCGGCCACCGCATTGAACTGTCGCTTGAGCTGAACGCGGGCGTCACGATCGAGGACATCAAAAGCGAAACTCATCGCACCCAGATCGAACGGCGCTCCGACCGCCAAGCGCGCATCACCCTCGCCGCTTCTGACGATGTGCCAAACCGCGACTTTGTTCTGCGTTATCAAGTGGCCGGCAATCAGCTGAAAACCGGCATCGTGACGCAATCTGATTCGCGCGGAAGCTACTTTTCCTTGATGATGGTGCCGCCGCGCGACATCCAAGAAAAGTCACGTCGCCCCGTCGAGCTCGTCTTCGTCATCGACACCTCGGGAAGCATGCGCGGGCTGCCGATCGAAAAAGCCAAGGCGGCGATTAGACGGGCCCTACGGGCCTCGACCCCGTCCGACAGCTTTCGCATCATCCGATTCTCCGAGTCGGCTTCCAGCCTTGGCGAAGAAGCCCTGGCGGCGACGTCTGGGAACATTCGCCGCGCCATGACCTATCTCGATCGCTTGGAAGGTGGCGGCGGCACCCACATGCTCGCGGGTATTCGCGCGGCACTCGATCCCCCCGTTGAACGCGGCCGCCAACGCATTGTTTCCTTCATGACCGATGGTTTCATCGGCAACGAAGATCAGATTTTTCGCGCCGTGTACGCCAACGTGAAAGACGCGCGAATCTTCTCGTTTGGGATTGGTTCCTCGGTCAACCGACACCTCATCGAGGGGCTCGCTCGTTTAGGACGCGGGGCGGCGGCCTACGTTTCTTTGGACGGCGACGGGGGGAGGGCGGTCGACGCCTTCTACGATCGCATCCGCCATCCCGCGCTTGAAAACATTCAAATTAACTGGGGTGGTGCCGACGTCGTTGACGTCTACCCGCGCCGCATTCCCGATCTCTTCGTCGGCCGCCCGGTCGTCCTCACCGGCCGCTTCCGCGGCGGCCCACCGCGTTCGATCCAAGTCGAAGGTCGTCGCGAAGGCCGGCGCTGCGAGCAGCACATTTCCCTCGGCGGCAGAACTCAAGTCAACGCCGACCTCTCGAAGATCTGGGCCCGCCGCAAACTCGCCGACCTCGACTACGAAAGCGCCTTGGGCCGCGCCGGCGCCGACCGCGACGCCCTATCATTGGCTCTCGAGTACGGGATCGTCTCGCGCCTCACCGCCTTTTTGGCGGTCGACGCCAGCCGCAGGACCTTCGGCCATCCCGGCCCCACCATTCCCGTCGCCGTCCCGTTGCCCGAGGGCCTTCAACCCGGCTCGGTGCTCAACCGTCGGCGCTAGAAGGCCTCAGGCTAGGCTTCTATCGGGAAGTCTTGTTAGCATGTAATTAACAGCTAATTAACTGTGACGAGGGTCCCCATGATTCAACCCAGCAACATCCATTCATTGACCGACTTTGTGCGCCGGGCGCGGGAGCATAGTGATCGCTTGCAAGAAAGTGGGAAACCAGAGGTCCTTACCGTCAATGGCAGTGCCAAGCTTGTCGTTCAATCGGCGGCGGCCTACGAGATGCTGATGGACCGGCTCGAGGAATTGGAAAGCCTGGCAGGAATTCGCCATGGTCTTGCATCCATGAAGCGTAGTGAGGGGCGTCCCGCGGTCGAAGTTCTCGACGAGCTCCGAGCGGAGTTTGATATCCCTCGAAACGCATGAGGCCCAAGTCCAGGTCCTATCAAGTCATCATCGAACCCCAGGCCGAGCAGGATTTACGTCAACGCTAACGCGAGATCGCAGAAGATTCGCCATTCAACGGAGTTCGTTGGTTCAATCGTTTGAACAAGGCAATTCTGAACCTGGGCGAGCTTCCATCGCGTTACCCCTGTGCACCCGAAAACCTCAAGGCGCGGGGATTCGAAATTCGCAATCTCATCATTCGAAACTACCGTGTCATCTTCACGATCACAGAGGAATCGGTGCATGTCCTTCATGTCCGGCACGGCGCGAAAATGACAGCCGAGAATGATGAATTGGAGATGCCCGGCGAGACTGGCGCCACTTAGACATTCCTGGCGCCAAGGTTCGCGAACGGCTCGATTCGGCTACAGGGCGCCGAATCTGATAAGCTTCAGCGACACCGACTTTCGCGATAATTCGAGTTCGAAGCGACGTGCTTGGCACGTTCGCCTTGTCGGTGCTGGCCGGAGAAAATGGCGATGAGAAGTTTGAAGATGGCGGCGGGGCTGCTGTTGGCAGTCGCGGCCTTTTTTTGTCTGGAGCAAAGTGCTGCGGATGAGGGCATGTGGACTTTTGACCGCTTGCCCAAAAAGCTCCTGAAGGAAAAGTACGGTTTTGAGCTGACGGACAAGTGGGCACAACACGTCCAGCTGGCGTCGGTGCGATTCAATAACGGCGGGAGCGGTTCCTTTGTTTCGCCCAACGGCCTGGTGATGACCAATCATCACGTGGGGCTTGATGTCATCCATAAACTCTCCAGCGCTGAGAGCGACTATGTTCGCGATGGATTCTTGGCCTTGCGGCGAGATGAAGAGATTCGCTGCCAGGATCTTGAGTTGAACCAGCTGATCTCGATTACGGATGTGACGGAGCGCGTTCGATTAGCCGCGACCAAGAAGACGGCTGAGGAATCGGCCAAAGCCCGTCGCGCGGAGATCTCCCGCATTGAGAAAGAAGAAAGCGACCGCACAGGGCTGCGTTGTGACGTGGAGTCTTTCTACGGCGGGGATCAGTTTTGCGTCTACCGCTACAAAAAGTACACCGACGTTCGATTTGTGTTTGCGCCGGAAGAATCTGTTGCTGCTTTCGGAGGGGATCGCGACAACTTTTGCTACCCGCGTTGGTGCTTGGATTGCGCGTTCTTCCGCGTCTACGAAGACGGCAAGCCCGCTAAGACTCCGGAGTACTTCGCTTGGAGCCGTGACGGTGCCAAAAAGGACGAGTTGGTTTTCGTTTCCGGAAATCCCGGCAGCACGGGGCGCTACGAGACCGCGATTGCCTGTCGCTTCAATCGCGACCTTTTTTATCCCGCCGTCTTAAAGCTTGTCAAAAGCAACCTCTCCGGTCTTGAAGCCTACGCCAAGCGTGGAGCGGAAGAAAAGCGTCAAGCAGCGGACGCTATTGCCTCTTGGGCCAACTCATTGAAAGCCTACACGGGCTACCTTCAGGGCCTCGAAGAAGGCCGGGTCATGAAGAAGATCGAAGCTCGTGACGCGATGCTCTTGCATCGAGCCGGTGACGAGCGGGCGGCGGTTCAGGCCGCCTATAACGAAGTCGAGGAGGCCTTTCGCAACTACAAACAGTTCGCGCGGCAGCGTCTCTTCTCACGCCTTGAAGGTCGCTTGGCACAGATGGCGCGGCAGATGGTCACCTTAGTCCGCCAGCTGGAGCTTCCCAATGAAGAACGCAAAGCTCCCTACCGCGAGAGCAGCTTGGAGTCGACAGAGCTCGGGCTTTTCTCTTCGGCGCCAATCTATATCGATCTTGAGTTGGCAGCACTCCATTCGGGCTTGACCTTGGCGCATCGTGAGCTTGGCAAAAAGGACCTATTCGTCGCGGCCTGTTTGGGCCAGAGCTCATCCGAAACCGTCCTTACTGCCTTGAAGAACACTCGCGTCGGGGATGCTGCTTTTAGGCGCCAGCTAGTGAAAGGCGGGGTCAAGGCGGTCGAAGCGTCGAAGGACCCGATCATCCAACTAATCTTGGCCGCCGACCCGGTCATCGAGGGTTTGGCGAAACGCCGAGAGGTCGAGTTCTTCCAGTTGTTTCGGGAGGCCGAAGCGAAGCTGTCGGAGTTGAGGCGGCGCATCATCGGCCGGCAGGGCGCTCCGGACGCCAACTTCACCCTGCGTTTGTCCTTTGGCGTCGTGAAGGGCTACGAACTCGGGACTACCGATGTTCCCCACACGACGTCAGCTTGGGGACTTTTCGAACGCCATCATTGCATGGAAGGTGTCGATCCCTATTCCTTGCCGAAAACTTGGCAGAAAGCTCGCACCAAGATCGATCTGGACACGCATTTCAACTTCGTGTGTACGGCGGACATCATTGGCGGCAACTCGGGGAGCCCGGTCCTCAACCGCCGCGCCGAAATCGTCGGGTTGATCTTTGATGGCAATATTCAAAGCCTCTCCAACCGCTTCGTCTTCGACGAGAAAGTGGCGAGGTCGGTCTCGGTTGACAGCGAGATCATCATCGAGGCCTTACGTCAGGTGTACGGTGCATCAGGACTCGCCGATGAGCTCGAGGGCCGAAAGACCTTCCGTTGATGCATCGGGAACGTTCAGTTGTCTGAGTGGCCACGCCTTGCGGCGGAATTACCCAGCGTCGGTGGCGTGTTCAAAAGCTCCCCGGCCGATTTTGAGGTTGTGGAGCGGCCCTTGTACGAACTGTCCGGTGAAGGCGAACACCTTTACCTGACCCTGCGTCGCGAGGGCCACACGACTTTTCAGGTGCAACGAGATCTCGCCGACCTCTTCGGGCTTGACCCCGTCGCAGTTGGCTATGCCGGCCTCAAGGACAAGTGGGCGCGCTGTACCCAGACTTTCTCTTTGGCCTTGCGCGACGCGCCGCTATCTGAAGTCAAGGAACGAGTCGAAGCCGAACTTGGCTTCGAGATCTTGGGCGCTCAGCGCCACGGCAACAAATTGCGAACGGGGCACCTCTTAGGCAATCGTTTCTCACTGTGGATTCGAGGTGCGGGTGAAGGCGCGCGTCAGCGCGCTGAGGCCGTGCTGGCGCGCCTGGGCGAACCGGGCTTGCCAAACTACTACGGCGAGCAACGCTTTGGCCGCGGTGGCGATAACGCCGCCACCGGCCGCGCGTTTTTGTTGGGTGAGCGCCGTCTGCCTCCGCGACACCGCAAACTCATGCTCTCCGCTTTGCAGTCTCAGCTTTTCAACGACTGGTTGGCGAGCCGAATTTGCGATGGCTTATTTGATCAAATCTTGCTGGGTGACCTCGCGAAGAAAGAGGATACCGGAGGCCTTTTTTTGGTCGAGGATCTCGAATCCGAACGCGCTCGCTTTGCCGCCGGTGAGATCGGCTACACCGGCCCGATGTGGGGAAGCAAGATGAAGGGGGCCGAAGGGCCGGCGCGCGAGCGCGAGCTGGCGGCGCTCGCCGCGGCCAGGCTTGAGCTTGATGACTTTGCGCGAGTGCGGATGCCGGGTTCGCGGCGCCGGGCGTTTTTGCGTTTGGGGCCGGTAGAAATGACCGAGGCGCAGGATGACCTGCGCCTCGATTTCGATCTGCCCAAGGGCAGTTATGCGACGACCCTTTTGGCCGAACTCGGCGTTTCTTTGGCCTAAGGGCTGAGTCTCGGTTGTGGGCCTAAGACATCGCCTTGTGGACTAACTCCAGCAAAAAGGCGCAGAGCAGCCCGGCGTAGGTCCCCAGCACATAGCCAGCGACCGCCAGCAGGATGCCGACCGGGGCCAAAGCCGGGTGGAAGGCCGCCGCGACGATGGGGGCCGAAGCGGCGCCGCCGATGTTGGCTTTCGAGCCGACGGCCAAAAAGAAGATAGGTGCCTTTAGCAGCCAACGGAAAAACAGCAATAAACCGGCGTGGAAGGCCATCCACAGCGCGCCGATCGCCACCAGGGCGGGCGCATCGACGATCTTGCTGAACTCGGCGTGAGCGCCAATCGACGCCACGAGCAAAAAGAGAAAGACCGAGCCAACCTTGCTTGCGCCCGATCCTTCGAGGCGGCGGAGTTTGGTGAACGATAAGGCGACGCCAAAAGTCGTGACCAAAATCACGACCCAGGTGAACTTGCTCACGATGCTGCCGATGGTGGGGAGAATTCCGGCTAAGGTCGCGGCGAGTACGGTGCCGCCAATGGCGATCGTGACGATCAAGAGCAAGTCAGGCAGATTGGTGGGGCGCTGTACTTCGGCCTCGAAGGCTTCGACTTCCTTTTTGCAGGCATCGATGGCGCTCCGGTCGGCCCCGATCTTTTCGTCCATGGCTTTTTCACGGCCGGCAAAAAACAACAGCACCGCCATCCAGATGTTGGCCACGGCGACGTCGACGACGATCATCTTTTGAAAGGTGCTGTCTTCGACGCCGACGCTTTGACCGATGGCAACCATGTTGGCGGTGCCTCCGATCCAAGATCCGGACAATGCAGCGAGGCCGCGCCAGGCTTCGGAACCCAGTTCCTCGGGGACGAGTTTGTAGAGAATGGCGTAGGCGATCGGTCCGCCGATGACGATGGTCAAGGTCGCCAGCAGGAACAAACTGAGGGCCTGTTTTCCGAGGCGCAGAATGGCCGGGATGTCCACCGACATAGTCAACAATAAGAGGCTCGCCGGTAGCAACCAGGTCTTGATGAAACCGTAGAGCGAGGATTCGATGGGGATGACGCCAAGGTTAGAAAACGCGGTCGGCACGAAGTAGCAGAACACGAGCAGGGGGAGGATTTTGAAGATGCGACCCAAGGTCGGGCTGTTCGACATTGCAAACAGCGCCGCCAAAATGAGCAGCAAGACCGCGAGGACGCCCATTTGGTTAGTGATCAGAACGTCGCTAATGGGCTTGGACTGCGTTTGGTGGGTCAGCGTGGCCACACCATCTTCGACGACAACCATCGCCAATGGCACGCGACTGTCAGTCGGGTAATCCGTGTCGGAAATGGCCAGCGTTTTGTTGGCACTACCGCTCGCGAAAGGGAGAGCCGCAACCAAGGCGGCGTTTTTCAGCGGGACGCTGAGGACACGGTCGCCAATCGTGAAGTTGGATTGAGGTTCTTCGTCTTTGGAGAGGTCGCCGCGAAAAACATAGGCCACGGCGTCCGTGGATCGCCTTGCGGACTGTAGTTTGAGTTCTAGCTGTTCGCCGAGGAAGGGCTGCCTTGGACCTACCGATAGGGCACTCTTGACGCTGCGTTCGGTACGGCTGTCGACGAGCTCAATGGCCTCGCCAAGCTCGACCGCCGCTACGATCTCGAACTTGCGACCGCTGAATCTCGACTCGAAGGGCACGGAAGTCTTGAGCTTGGCCAGGCCGCCCTCAACGGTCGCCGTGCCAAGTTCCTCGGCGCCGCCGAGCGGAATGGACACCTGGTGAGCCAAGATGGGCGTCACGGTCTTTTCACCGTCTTTGATGCCGGAGTAAAAGTGAACCAGGCTGCCGTTGGGATACTCGGTCTTGAGCGTGACTTCGATCTCGTCGCCGATCGCCGGGTTGGGCGTGGAGAACTCCAGCTCGTGGGGTTTGCTGCAAGCGGCAAACAGCAGGGCGCTTAAGGCGAGTGCGAAGAAGGCGCGAAGGCGTGTTGGCATGTCAGAGCTCTGAAAGCGAGGTTGAGGGCTTAAGAACAAGGGCGCGTTTCCGTGGCCGGAAGCGCGCCCTTGTCGTCTTGGTTCAGGTCAAAAGGCTTGCTTTGGGATCAATGCACGCCATGCATCAATTTCTTGATGAAGGGCGACAAGATGAAGAGCAAGACGGCGACGCCGACGGCGACGATGAAGACCCAAAAGTACACGGGTTGGTACTTGTCCAGAATGGGTTGCACGAGGTGGTTACCCATCTTTTCCATAGCGACATGAGCGCCACGCATTGACTTGATGTCGATGGCGTCAACGGCTTTGTCGCGATCTTCGGGTTTCAAGTCCGCACTCTTGGCGAATACCTTGATCCACTTTTTCAACTGCTTGTCGTGGTCATTCTTGGCGTCGCCTTCGTAGGACTTGTCGGAAAGCATCAGGCCGTCGGCGCCGAGGATCTCGCGAATCTCGTCGGCTGAGGCCTGGTTCATGTGGCCCTTGGCGAGAGCTGTCGTCAACACCTGGCCGGGTGAAATACCGAGCTCGCCGAGTTCCGAAACGAGCGAGAGCAAGCTTTTGCCTCCGCCAGCTTCGCTCTCGGGGACCTTGGTCATCGAGTCGAGGATCGCCGTACGGTCGATGTCGGTCAGTTTTGCTCCGGCGAAAGTGCCGTTCACGTAGGCGTCCATGCGGAGGCTGTCGAGAAGCCTTGTCTTTGGCGCGCCCATCGTCAGATCGGCGATCGTGACCTTATCCTTGATTCCCTTGCCGAAGCCGTAGCGTCGATCCGTCATCTCGTTGAGGGCGGTGCCGTTCTCGAAGCTAACCTCCGTCAGTTTGGCGATATTGCCCGCGACGATGTTGCCCATCGCGATGCTCAAAAACCATGCGCCCATGACGAATCCCGTGGCTTTGGCCGGGGCCAATTTCGTAACTGCAGAAAGCCCGACTGGGCTGAGGCAAAGCTCGCCCGTGGTGTGCAGCAGGTACATGAGCACGAGGTAGAACCACAGCATCTTGTGGCCATCGCCAGCTTGGCTCATGCCGAAAACCAGCACCCCGAAGCCGAGGCCGAGCTGGAGTAAACCCAGCGCAAATTTGACGGGTACGGAGGGTTGGCGCTTGCCGAGCCGAATCCACATCGCGGTGAAAAACGGTGCGAACAAGATGATGAAGAAGGGGTTTACAGCCTGGAACTGCGAGGCCGAGACAGTGCCGAAGAAGGGCACGGTGCGGTCCACGACGCGGTCGGCGAACAGGGTGAGCGAAGAACCCGCCTGCTCGAAGAAGGCCCAGAACATCATGTGGAAGAACATCAGGATCAGGAGCGAGTAGATCCGGTGCAAAGCCACCTTCCCTTCGCCCATGCCGAGTTTCAGCAAGAGTACTAAGACCACGGCGGCGATCGAGTAGACGATATAGTCTACGATCGGCGTGTCACCTTTGTTCAGGTAGAGCAGGTAGGCGATGGCCGGAGTGAAGGCTATAGCGCCGAGGTAGATGACGTTACTAAGGCTGAGGCCGGGGATGACATGTTTTTTGCCAATGGCGGGATCGTGTTGGTCGCCCTTTCCTTGAAGGAAGCCAGTCCCCCACATGAAGGTTGCCAGGCCAATCAGCATGCCGATGGCGGCGGCGCCGAAGCCCCAGTCCCAGCCAATGTCTTCGCCGAGATAGCCGCAGACGAGCGGGGCCAGCATGGCACCGACGTTGATACCCATGTAGAAAATCGTGAAGCCAGCGTCGCGGCGCTCGTCGCCGTCTTTGTAGAGTTTGCCGACAATGCTGGAGATGTTGGGTTTAAAGAACCCGTTACCGACGCATAAAAAGGCGAGCGCCATGTAAAAGGCTTTTGAATCCTCGAGCGCCATCAGCCCGTGGCCAATAGCCATGAGCAATCCACCGAGGATGATCGAGCGGCGATAGCCGAGCACCTTGTCGGCGAGGTATCCCCCAAGAACCGGGAAGAGATAGACGAGGCCGGTGTAGCCGCCGTAAACGCCGGCGCTGGCACTGTCGTCCATGGCGAGGACCTTGACCATGTAAAGGGTCAAGAGGGCGCGCATGCCGTAATAGCTGAAGCGCTCCCAAAGCTCGGCGAAAAAGAGAACAAAGAGTCCGCGGGGGTGACCGAGGAATGTCTTTTCTACAGCGCCTGAGTTGGCGGCGTCGCTCATGTGCAGAGCCCTCCGGTGATCGTACTTAGCATGGTCCGCTCCAGACGGGTTTCGACGTCAAAACCGCGCCCTTTGGAGACGCGAAACCAGTTTTGGCTGGGGCTCGCATCTCGCTTTAAGATGGCGTTTTGTATCGGATCGGCGACGGAATGTAAACGTCTGGCCAGCCAGGACCTGGGATCGGTCGACAAAGGCAGGGGAGAATCGGCCGTGCGCGGGGGGCCAGGGGAGTGGTAGGATCGTGAGCGATCTTGAGCGAATTAGGGTAAACGGCCGAAAACGGGAATGCTGAAGGCGCTACTGAAGTACTTCTCGCTGGCGGTGCTCGTTCACCTGATCACTGGGGTCCTGACGAAGGTCGTGGAGCTGCTGGTACTGGGCGGGGCCCTCACAGAGGCTCAGTTCGGGGTCTACCAGCACTATTTACTCGTCGTGGAGATGAGCGCAGGGGTCTTCATCGTGGGGATGGAGCACGCCCTCGTCACCTTCATCAATCGCGCCCCCGAAAATTACCTCCGATTTTTGGCGTTTTTCGTCCGCTATGGCGCGTTTGCCCTGCTTCTGGGGGCTCTCGCCGCGGCTTTTGCCTACCAGCGTTACTCAACGGCGACTGTCTTGGCGCTCGTGGCCTTGGGTCCCTTTATCATCGCCGAACTTGGCAAGCTGATTTTTCGAGCTCGCTTGGAGCAAGCCTGGGAGCTGTCGCTTCAAGGCCTCCAAAGTTTGCTGTGGTCTTTGGGCTGCGCTTTGTCGGTGTGGCTTTGGGCCAAGCCCCAAGGACTTGAAAATGGCGTGGCCTGGCTGCCGTCTTGGTTGCCATTAGCATGGGCACTGGCTGGAACGGTACTGACGGCGCTCATCGTGGGATTTGTGTTGTCGCGTCGGCTGCGAGAGCTCACCAAGACCGCACCCGCGAAGCCGGACTTCTTTGGTACCGCCTACCAGCCGTTTTGGGCCGATTATCGCCAGCTTTGGCTGGGGGGGATGGCCTTCTTGCTGAATATTCAAGTGGTGAAACTGGCCGTTGACCATACCTTGGGCAATGTCGCGCTCGGCCGCTACGGCTACGTCATGTCGGTCATGTTGTTCATCCATAAGCCTCTGGCCCTGGTGCAGCGCGCCGCGTTGCCGCTATTCACTCGGCTTCCCGAGGAAGTCCCCGCGGCGTTTCGCAGCTTGGTGCGTATCAACCTCACGGTCTTTCCGCTCCTGGCCGTTTTCGTCTTGGGCGGCTACGACTACCTGCTAAAGATTCCGAGTTTGCAAAAATGGGATGGCACCTGGCCCTACCTCGCGATCGTCATCTCTTCGGCGCCGATGTTCAGTGTCGAGTATCTCGTGGCCACGGTCGCCGTGGCCCGCGGCCTCGCCGCCAACACTCGTCGCGCTAACGTCACGGCATTGTTCGTCAACCTTCCCCTGGCTTGGTTTTTGGTGACGCAGTACGGCTTGATGGGCGCGGCGTCCGCCGCCTTGGCGTACCCGATGCTCTTTGGAATTTTGATGTTCTGGTTCAATCGCCGGGATCTGCCGAGCTATGTAAAGTTTGCTGCCGTTGCGATTCTCCGGGCCCTCTTTTGGCTTTGGGCAGCGATCTCGTTGTTGTGGTGGCTCGGGGAACCGGGAAAGTGGTTCCCTTTGGCGGCGCTAATCTACTTGGGCGGGAGTCTCTTGACGGGGCTATGGAGCCCCGCCGAAATACGCCATGCCTTCGGATATCTGCTTGGACGCCGCGATTCGAGATAGGTTCATGATCCGCCCAGATCTTGCAAAAAAGGCGGCGCCTGTTAACTTTGGCGGCTGCTCTTGCAGCCGAATTGTCGGCTCGGCCTTGCGGCTTTCTTGCCGTTCTAACCGATCCCGCAAGACTTGATCCCGAGCCCCAAAGGAATTCCCATGTCCAGCTACAGCGAGATTCAGTCAATCCTCGGCGCCGATGCCGCCGGTCTTCTTGGACACGAGTGCAAGACCGTTTCCAAAGATCAGATCTATCTCCCTGGTCCCGACTTTATCGATCGCGTGCACTTGGATTCCGATCGACCGGTTTCCGTGTTGCGTAACTTGGCGGCACTGCATGGCCACGGCCGATTGGCCGGTACTGGTTTCGTCAGCATTCTGCCGGTTGACCAGGGCATCGAACACAGCGCGGCGGCGTCCTTTGCGCCGAACCCGATCTACTTCGACCCGAAGAACATCGTCGAGCTTGCGCTGCAAGGTGGATGCAATGCCGTTGCGTCAACTCTTGGCGTGCTCGGCAGCGTCGCGCGTCGCTACGCGCACAAGATTCCCTTCATCGTGAAGATCAACCACAACGAGTTGATGACTACGCCGAACACTTTTGACCAGATCGAATTCTCAAGCGTCGATCAAGCCTTCGAGATGGGCGCGGCCGGAGTAGGTGCCACGATTTACTTCGGTTCGGAAGAGTCGGGCCGGCAGATCGTTGACATCGCGCGCGCTTTCGAAAGAGCGCACGAGCTGGGCTTGTTCACCGTGTTGTGGTGCTACCTGCGCAACCCGGCCTTCAAAGTCGATGGCGTCGACTACCACGCTGCCGCCGACCTCACCGCCCAGGCGAATCACCTTGGCGTCACCATCAAAGCGGACATCATCAAACAAAAGCTGCCCGAAAATAACGGTGGCTTCAAGGCCGCCAAAACCGGCAAGACGCACGACTTGGTCTACAGCCAGCTCACCACAGATCACCCCATCGATCTCTGCCGTTGGCAGGTCGTCAACAATTACATGGGGCGTTCAGGCTTGATCAACTCCGGTGGTGCTTCGGGCGCCAACGATTTGCAGCAAGCCGTGCAGACCGCAGTCATCAACAAGCGTGCGGGGGGCATGGGCCTCATCTCCGGCCGCAAGGCCTTCCAAAAGCCCATGGCCGAGGGCATCAAGCTCCTCAACGCCATCCAAGACGTCTACCTCTGCGACGAAGTCACCGTCGCGTAACTTGCATAAATTCAATGAGTTGAATCGAGAAAAGGGGAGCCCATCGGCTCCCCTTTTCTTTGAGTAAACTTCCAGCGCCGCACTGCGACGTTCTTTTCAGAACTTCAATCTGTTGGAATCGAATCTTCGAGGTCTCCCCCCACCTCGATCGAAACCACATTTGGAGTATGCACCATGAAGAGATTCAATCGATGGGTGACGGCGGGGGCCCTGGCGATGGCGGCGGCGATGCCGCTTTCGGCGCAGAGCGTCAATTTGACGGGCTTTGTTGCTACTGACTTTGCCGGTTTGACCACCGTCGTCGACCCCGGCGGCGTGGATGTTTCCATGCCGGCGAATTTCACTGGGCTTACCAGTGGTTGGGACATGAAGGGCTTGGCCCTTCACTACGACTTGGCTTCCGATACTTTTTTCATCGGCCTCGACTACTACGGTATTGGGGGCGATGCGGATGGCAACGGAGATGCCGGAACCACCGGAACCGAGCTCGACCAGATTCAAGGGCTCGACATCCCCGACCTCGGCGCTGGAGAGACTTTTGTCCTCGTCTTTGATCTTAATGGCGACGGCGTCGGCGACATCATGATGGGCGTCGAACCTGGCGGCAACATCAACGATTTCAAGACGACCTACTGCCCACCAAGCCTAAACCTTCAAACGGCCCACTCGAACTTCGGGGATCCGGTGGCTGCAGCTCAAGCCGCCACGGTGTTGGGCTCGCCTTTCGACAACTGCCCCGATATCGAAATGTCGATGGGCGGATTCTGCGAACTTCTGAATGAGTTTGCCGGCCCGGGAACGGAATCCATCGGGGTCTACGCCTTTAGCGGTTCCTTTGCTGACAGCTCAATCGGCGACGACGAGATCGCCGACCCGCAAACCGGTGGCTTTCTGACGATGTCGCTTTCGGCCTTCGATGCCGCCGGCAACCTGCCGATCCTCAACAACTTTCGCATGAAGAGTGTTGAGACGATTCCGCAGAGCCCTCACTTTCTCGCGAAGACCGAGTACGGCGTGCGCCCGAACTACGGTTGCTGTCTGCTGTTCTCACTCGCCGACAACCTCGCCGGTTGGCAGGTCGGCGCTCCCTTCAACGTCACCGTCAAGGTCGGTGTCCTTGGAGTTCCCACCTATGTCATCGACCTCGGCGTCCTCGCCAGTACCGTCGCGGCCAGCTGCACACCCAAAGAGGGTCTACAGATCATCCCTGCAGCTATTGCGGACATGACGGTCTATCTACAAATGTTCTCCTACCCCGCGCCCTTCATCCTGGGCGTCTCCGACACCTACTACACCAGTAATCGCGTCATCCTCCACCCCGGCCTCTACCCCGTCCCCGAGCCACAAGGCCAATTCTAAAACCGGCTATACGGCGTCAGTGCGCTGGGAAAGCTCAGTCAAGGAGTACGAAATGACTTAGTCAGATCTGAAACTTTGTTCGAAACCCTATGGGTACCCAATCCCATCCGGCCAAGGTCGACCACC
>JAZGFI010000053.1:0-32877 GCA_036479435.1 Planctomycetota bacterium
TGTTCATCGCGGGTGAACGGGTGGCGGCGCTCGATGACGTCAGACTTAGCCCCGACTCCAACACGAAGATTGCTTTTTCTAATTTCGACAACCGCATCACGCTGCACATCGATGGCGAGCTGGTGGCGCAGGCCGATTATCGGCATCCGCCGATGGCGCAGGAACGGCTTTTTAGGGTCGAACGTGCCACGGCCTTCGGCGTCGAAGACGCGCGAGTCGTCTTCAGCGAGGCCCAAGCCTATCGCGACTTGTACTATCGGGGGCATTCCTCCTCAGATATCCCCGCCGGCCACTACTTTGTCATGGGCGACAATTCGGCCGCGAGCAAAGACTCCCGCGAATGGCGGCGAATCTCGATCCACCCCGAGGGCCTCGGCGGTCGAACAATCAACGGCGATCTCGAAGCGGTCGTCGATCCCAACGATCTCGACTCACGATTGGAAAACCCCTTCGTCAAGGACGGCCGGCAGTACTTTGTCGACGAGTACGGTAATGTGCTCGACATCACCGACCAGGTGATCTTCCCGGTTCTGAACGACGAATGGCCTTGGGTACCACGCCGGCTCATCTCAGGGCGGGCCTTTGCCATTTTTTGGCCATGGGCGCGCCTGGGTGTCGTGCGTTAAAGCACATGGAAGTCCTGCGCTGAGAGCAGCGTGAAGACGGAGCACAACATGAACGAATCGAATTCAGCTTTAGCCCAGTCCCCCGGCGACAAGTCCGCGGCCGCTCTCGACGGAGCTCAGGCCGCCATCGGCGATGCTCAGGCCAAGAAAAAGAAGTGGGGGAAGAAGGAAAAGGAGAACCTCGGGTTTTGGCGTGAGAACATCGAGGCCCTCGCGGTCGCGATCGTGATGGCGCTGACCGTGAAGCTCTTTTTCTTCGAAGCGTTCAAGGTGCCCACGGAGTCCATGGAGCCGGCCATCATCGGCCGCGTGGAGGGCGGCGACCGCCTTATCGTCAATAAGTTCGTCTACCAGCTTCGCGACCCGAGACGCTGGGAGATCATCGTCTTCCAGTACCCGCTAAACCGCCTCGTCAACTACGTGAAGCGCTGCGTGGGAATGCCCGACGAGTGGCTGTTCATTCGCAACGGCGACATTTACACATCGGATGGCAGCTTAGAACACGCCGCCGCTCTTAAGGCCGCGAGCATTCAACGAAAACCGGACTCCGTGCAGGACGCCATCTTCGATCGCGCCAACCTCATTCCGCCGAGCGACCGCGAAGTCGCCCAGTTCACGCGCTATTGGGAAAAAGCCAACGGCGAGTTTGGAAAAGGCAGTGTCGCGCCCCTCAAGAGCGACGGCAAAATCGTTTTCCGAGCGAAGAGCGGGGTCACGCTCGTCAAGTTCAAACGCCCCCCGTCCCAACTCGAACGCCGGGGCCCCGACGGTGTGGTTTCGGTACCCGTGATCTCGAATCGGCGCTACGACAGTTGGTCGCCTTCCGCCGACAAACCCGGCGGCCTGCTGGGAATCCTCGGGTCGCCCGGCCCGGCTCGTGGCACCGCACCGGGCCCGGGCTACGACGATGAAGTCGGCGACATCCGACTGAACTTCGAGGTCGAGCCCGCAACTGGCGAGGGCACCGCCATTATCCGTCTCTTGGACGGCACCCACGGTATCCCGATTCAGGTCGAGATCGCGGTGGAAGGATCGGGTCGCACCAGCCGCCTGCTCTTCGGCGAGGTCTCCAAAGACCTCGACGTCAAGCTTAGGCCCAATGAATGGACCGAGATATCCGTCGCCAACTGCGACGACCGCATCTTGATCATCGTGGACGGCGACGAAGTGGCCCGCCACGACTATCGGCACGCCTTCATCGAACCGAACGAAGCAAAAATCGGCGGGGGCCCTGCGCCGGCACCGGGGGAGGATTTTGTAGCGCGCGCCTTCCAGCCGACCCACGACTTGCCCCACGAAAATGGCGTTGCCTTTGGCTTCGACGGGGGGCGCGCCGGCGTCCGCGCCATCGAGCTGTCGCGCGATCTTTACTACACCTACGCCGGACAGACCGATTTTAAGATCCCTGAGAAGTCCTACCTCATGTGCGGCGACAACTCGCCCAACAGCTTGGACGCGCGAGGATTCAAGGCCACCATCCTCGAGTACAAAAACGACGATGGCGAAGTGGTCACGATGCGGGGCGATGCCGAAGGCGTGAGCGCAGACGAATCGAAACCGCGACCGATGATGAACCCCTTCAATAACGACCAGACTTTTTACGATGACTTTGGCAACACGATCGAGTTGGACCCGAGCCGCATCATCAGTCAAAAGACCGTCTTCGCGCACTACGTTCACCGCGACCAGATCGTGGGCCGCGCCTATTTGACTTTCTGGCCGATCATGCAGGCTGGCATCATCCGATGAGCCTGCTCGTCGCCGAGTCCTTGACAAAACGCTACGGCAAAAAGACAGTCGTTGACCAGGTTTCCTTAGAGGTAGCCAAGGGCGAGATCGTCGGCTTGCTCGGCCCCAACGGCGCGGGCAAGACCACGACTTTTTCGATGGTCATGGGCTTAGTCCGACCCGATGCGGGACGGATTCGATTCGGAGACCGCGACGTCACGACGATGCCCGTCTCAAGGCGCGCGCGCATGGGCATTGGCTACCTCGCCCAAGAGCCCTCGGTCTTTCGACGTCTCAGCGTGGTTAAGAACGTTCTCGCCGTCTTGGAATGGATGCCGGGTTTGAGTGCCGGAGAAAGAAACGACCGCGCGCGAGAGGTCTTGGAAGAGATGACGATCTTAGATCTGGCGACGCAGCGCGCCGATTCGCTATCTGGAGGGGAACGGCGGCGCCTGGAGATCGCCCGGCTCTTGGTGGCCGATCCCGAGCTCGTCTTATTGGACGAGCCTTTTGCGGCTGTCGACCCCATCGCCGTCGAAGAGATTCAAAAACACGTCGCCAAGCTTCGAGAGCGCGGCATGGCGATCCTGATCACCGATCACAGTGTGCGTGAAACGCTGTCGATTACGGATCGGTCCTACATCATCCACGACGGGCGCATCCTCGAAGAGGGGACGCCCCGAGAGCTCGTGGCCGACGAACGCGTCCGCCGCGCCTATCTCGGGACGCAATTCGCAATGCCCGAGCTCGATGCGCAAGGCGAATGAGCCCCCGGTTTTCGCGCCGCCGAAGGATAGATAACTTGGTTTAGGAGAATCGCTGCCGGTATTTCTCCACGGGTTTTCCACTAGTTAAGATTTCTTCACCCAGATTTTTACTAAAGCGTAACTCCTATTTCGATAGCGTATATAGCCTCCAGTTGCCCTTGCGAGGCGGTCGGCTTGACGCCGCAGCTTATATGTTCTTTGCAATTTATCCTTTTTGTATTTTCACCCAGGGCCAAGAGCTGTAGAGTCCCCCATCTCTCCACAGGAGGTTGGTCGCATTCAACATTCTGGCTGGAGTTTTCCACAAGGGATTCAGGGTAGGACGCGCCGCCATGACTTCTAGCGAGAAGTTCCGTATTCTTCTCGTCGATGATGAACCACGACTACGGCAAGCCTTGGCGGATTATCTCGTCAAGCAACGCTACAAAGTTGTGACGTCTGAAGACGGAGACGAGGCTCTTAAGTTGCTTAAGACCTCCTCGTTTGATCTAGTTTTGACCGACATCTCGATGCCCAACATGTCGGGTATCGAGCTGTTGAAGGAGACCAAACGATACGACGAGAACGTCGATGTCATCATGATCTCGGGCTATCTGGACATCACTTACGCCATCCAAGCGATGCGACAGGGCGCTTACGATTTTTTCACCAAGCCTTTCAACTTCGAAAAAATTCAGCTCACGATCGAACGGGTGCGAGAACGCCAACGCCTTCGCGACGACGCCGCCCGCTACTTGGTCTTAAAGCGCGAGCAGGAACTGGCGATGGAAACCACGCTGAGCCTCGCCAGGGCCGCCGAAGAGCGCGATTCTCAAAATACCGGGCACGGCAAGCGCACCGCCCTTTACGCCGAGCGACTCGCGGCTCGACTGTGCTACTCGGAGGCCAAGCTTGAACGCTTAGTGCTCGCGGGCCGGCTCCACGACATCGGCAAGATCGGCATCGACGACGCGATCCTCAACAAGCCAGCGTCGCTCACCAGCAGCGAATTCGCGACCATGAAACGGCATTGCGAAATTGGTGAGTACATCTTGAAGCCGATCTCTTTTTTCAAGGATATCTCCCCCATCGTCCGCTGGCACCACGAACGCTACGACGGCACTGGCTACCCCGACGGACTCTGCGGCGAGGAGATACCTCTCGATGCGCGGATTATCTGCATTGCGGATTTCTTCGACGCCATCACTTCCAAACGCCCCTACCGCCAACCCGAAACGCTCGAATCCGCGCTGGGCATGGTTTTGGAGCAACGCGGAAAGATGTTTGACCCGGTCTTGGTCGATGTCTTTATCCCGATGATGCGCGAAGAGACCGCCACCGTTGGTTCCGGGGCCCGCGCTTAGAACGGTCACAACCTCCACGCTGCGACGGTCCGTGTCCTTGATGGGCAGGGCTCCCGTCCGTAGGATCCAGGGCACTCCCCCACCCTGGAGACTCGAAATGCAAATCACGGTGTGCGTTGCGGTTACACCCGCCACCGACACGAAAGTCAAAATCGGATCCGATGGCCGGAGCCTGGATCCAGCCGACGTTTCCTACGAGCTCAATCCCTACGACGAACTCGCGGTCGAAGAGGCCCTTCGCACCGTCGAAGCCGCAGGCGAAGGGGAAGTTCAAATCCTCACCGTAGGCGACGGATCACAAAAAGAAGAAGTCAGAAAGTGCCTCGCTCGCGGCGCCCATCGCGCCACGATCCTAAAGACCTCCATCGAAAACGCGGACTCCGCTTCGATCGCCAAAGCCCTGGCCGACTTCATTGCTCAAGGCGAAAGCCAGCTGGTGTTTTTGGGCAAGCAAGCGGTGGATGGCGACAACGGCCAGGTTCCTTCGCAACTAGCCGTGAGACTGGGCTGGCCGGTCGTCACCAAGATCTCCAAACTCGTAATTGCCGGTGACGGCTTCAGCGCCGAGCGCGAGATCGAAGGCGGCATCGAAAAGATCGAAGGCTCCTTGCCCTGCGTGTTCAGTACGGAAAAAGGTCTCAACGAACCCCGTTATCCGAAGCTCAAAGGCATCATGCAGGCGAAGAAAAAGCCCCTCGACGAAGTCGAGATCAGCTTAGAGCCCGCCAAGTTGCTGCTGGATTCCCTCGAACTGCCCCCCGCGCGGCCAGCTGGTCGCATCATTGGCGAAGGCCTTGAAGCCGTCGACACTCTCATCGACCTGCTCAAGAACGAAGCCAAGGTCATCTGAAACCAGATTCACCGTCTCGTGGCGCAAGCTCTAAATTCGTTCTGGGAACGAACATCGCGCACGAACTCAAAAGGAGAACAACATGCCCGCGGGAATCCTCGCATTTTGCGAACAGCGGGGCGGCCAGCTCAAAAAGGCCGCACAAGAGGCCGTTTCGACCGCTGCCAAACTGAAGACTGATCTCGGTGGCGACGTTACGGCTGTCGTCATCGGCAAGGGAATCCAAGGCGCCGCGGCCGGTCTCGCCGCCTACGGTGCCGATCGAGTGGTTTGTTTTGATCAAGACCACTTCGCCCTCTACTCCACGGGTGGCTACGGGCGAGCGCTCATGCAAGCTTGCAAGAGTATCGACCCGGCAGCGATCATTATCCCCGCGACCGCGATGGGCAAAGACCTCGCGGCCTGGGTCGCGGCAAGCCTCGACGCGCCGCTCGCGACCGACTGCGACGCCATTGAGGCGTCGGCGAACGGCGAGATCAAAGCCTGCCGTCCGGTTTACGCCGGCAAGGCCAAGGCCTGGGTCCATGCCAGCAGCGCCCCCTTTGTCTTGGGAATTCGCCCTAACGTTTTCGGCATTGTCGAGCACCAACCGGGCGCCAGTGTCGACGCTGAAGTCATGGCTGAAGAGTTCTCCATGGACGCCGTACGCGCCATCGTTAAGGACATCAGCGCCGCAGAGAATGCCGAACTCGACGTCGCGGAGGCCGACATCATCGTCGCCGGCGGGCGTGGCGTCGGCAAGGCCGAAGGTTTTGCGCCGCTTGAAGAGCTCGCGAAGGTCCTCGGCGCCGCCGTGGGTGCTTCCCGCGCGGTGGTCGACGCCGGTTGGCGCGATCACGCCGCCCAAGTCGGACAAACCGGAAAGGTCGTGTCGCCCAAGCTCTACTTTGCCTGCGGAATCTCCGGTGCGATCCAGCACTTGGCCGGCATGCAGACCTCACAAGTCATTGTGGCCATTAACAAGGACGCGGAGGCACCGATCTTCAAAGTGTCAAATTATGGCATCGTGGGCGACCTTTTCGAGGTTGTCCCGGCCCTCACCGAGGCCTTCAAAAAGGCCCTCGCCTAGCCTCACTCGGCCAGCCAACCACAGGGATGCTACGATCCCATACGGTGAATCACCGAAGCTCCAGCTTGCAAGAAACCTTGGAGCTTTACGTCTTGTTCTTGACCCAGCCCACCCAGCCCCATGGCGAACCTGAGCTCATGACCTCAAATTCGAACCTCCCCCTCATTGCGTTTCGCTCGATTGCACTTGGCGCTCTCGTGTTTTGTCTCCTCTTGCCTTCCGGTTGTGGCGACGAGGCCAGCAGTACCGGCGTCGGCAACGGTGACAAGGCCCAGGCATCCCCCATCACCGACGGGGCCCGCGAGCGCTTGGACCGAGCTAGTGACAACGCCAAGAAACTCCACGAAACCTTGGTGTGGATTCGCGGCCAAGCGAAAGGAAAAAAGGGGCTCGAAGGCGGCAGCGTCGGCGTCATGATGCACCGCACCGAGAGAAACCTGACATCGAGTGTCACGGCCTTGGTGAAAAAGATCGGCAATGCCGACAGCCTGCCAAACTTGAAAAAACTCGAAACTTGGATCGCTGAGACCATCGCCAGTGAAAAATCCAGCGGGCACGAGGCCATCACCGCGAACCTCGAAAAACAGCTTTCGAGGTCCCGCGAGTACATGCTCGCCATGGACCCGAACAACGACGCGCTTCGCGTGTCATTGGGCTGGCACAAAGTCGAAGTTGACTTTGATGATGTTGGCGAGGCCCCGTATCTCGACACCACAGACTTCGACGAACTCAAAAAAGTCAAGAAGTTGCTCAAGGCCGCCGGCGAAAAAAGCGGCCACACCATTTGGCTGCGGCCCGGTTGGAATGGCGAGGCCCGATACAATAAGTTCTTGGCTTCGATCGAAAAGAAAAGGGTCGCCTATGCCAAGCTCATGGAAGACCCTTGGGAACAAAAGGCCCAAAAAATCGCCGAAGAAGTCGGCGCCTTCATCCGCAAAGACCTTGAAAACGACTCCTACAAGTTCGTCGCGCGTACTCACCGTCCCTATGTATTGATCGTTGAAAAAGACAGTCGTTGGAACGAAACCGAGGTTGCGCGCAAGCGTGGCGAGGCTTTGACCCAGCTTCACCAAATTTACTACGAAAAATACGCGAGTAACGTGAAGCTCGAAAAGGTCAAAGACCCCGTGCCGGTGATCTACTTTCACAACCACGACGCCTATGTCCGCTACACTCAAAAACGCGGTATGGGTGGAGCCTCGGGCCACTTTGAACCCTCAACGGGCCGCCTTTTCACTTCAAAGGAAACCGACATCGGCACCGTTTTTCACGAAGGGGCTCACCAGCTTTCCTTTTTCTCGAGTGGTGCCTCGGTCAGCTTTCTTGAGCGCTCGTATTGGTTCGAAGAGGGTCTTGCCGAATACCTCGCGGCCAATACGATCAGCAAGGACAAAGAGAACGACCGCTGGGTCTACGAAATCGGTCTGCTGCAAAAGGGGCGTTTGAACTACTGGCGTACCAACCCGCAAAAAGCTTACAGCGTTTGGGACCTCATCGAGCTCACCTACGCCCACCGCGAGATCAACACCCGTAACGACGACCAAGACAAAAACCTCATGGTCTACTCGCAGGGCTGGTTCCTTTGCTACTTCATGAACAACTTCAACATTGACGCCAAAGGCATGGTCGTTATTGGCAAGCACGGCAAGTACCGCGACGCTTGGATTCGCTTTTTCGAGTCCAACCTCGGCGGCAACAGCTCGCGCGAAAAATTCCTCGAGTGCATCGGCGCTAAGGGCCAAGACGACCCCAAGTTCATCTTGTTCGACAAAGAATTCAATGCCTACTTCGAATGGATGAACCGCAAGCTCGCCATGAAGCAGGACAAAGACAAGAAACTCATCCCCTGGGCCGACGTCATCAACAAGGGTCGCCACACTGGCGAACTCATCGACGACATGCTCTACCCGCCCGAGTAAGGCCTCGATAGAAAAAACCGCCGCAAGCGTCGAGGGCTGGCTTCTTAGGAGTCAGCCCTCGCTCGCTAGGACTAATGGCGGAAGTGCCGGCGGCCGGTGAACACCATCGCGATGCCGGCGGCGTCGCAGGCCTCGATGATTTTTCCATCGCGGATAGAGCCGCCAGGTTGAACCACGGCGCGGATACCGGCCTTTTTTGCGGCGAGAATGCCGTCGGGAAAGGGGAAGAAGGCGTCCGAGGCCATTACCGCGCCCTGGCAACGATCGCCGCCCTTGCGTCCGGCCAGCTCGACGGAATCGACGCGGCTCATTTGACCCGCTCCCGCCGCAACGAGCGTACGGTCTTTCGCGTAGACGATGGCGTTGCTCGTGACGTTGCGAACCAATTCCCAGGCGAAACGAAGGTCATCCATTTCGGCTTCGTCGGGTTGGCGTTCGCTGACGACTTTGAAGTCGACTGCGCCGATCAAGTCCGGATCTTGAACGAGCATCCCGCCGCGTATCCAACGCAATTCGAGCTCGCGATCGGCGAACGCTGGCTTTAGGTCATCGCATTCGAGCAGGCGAACGTTTTTTCCCCACTTGGCTCCGGTTTGGAGAATTTCGAGGGCATCGCCTTCATAGCGAGGGGCCACGACGACTTCGTAGAACTTTTCCTTGACCGCCATCAAGCGCGCCACTTCAGGAGTGAGCGGCTGGTTGAAGGCGACAATGCCGCCGAAAGCCGACTGGGGGTCGCCCGCATAGGCCGCTTGATAGGCCTCAACTTGCGAGTCGTCGCGACTGGCCGCACCGCAGGGGTTTTTGTGTTTGATGACGGTGCAGCCAAAGCCCTCTAAACCACGCACCGCTTCCAGCGCGGCCGCCGCGTCGAGGTAGTTGTTGAACGAAAGCGCTTTGCCCGAATGCTGATGTGCCCAGGCCACCGAGGCCTGCACGGGCTCGTCTGAGGTGTAGAGCGCTGCACGTTGGTGCGGGTTTTCTCCGTAGCGCAAAGACTGCCTTTGGTCGAAAACGAATTGGAGCCGTTGCGGCAGTTCCTCAGCGTCGCGTAGCATCCAAGATGCGATTGCGGCGTCATAGGCTGCGGTGGTTTGAAAGGCCTTGGCGGCCCATTGGCGGCGCTCAGCCGGCGTCGACGTTACCTGACCTTTCTCGGCGTTCGCGATGAGCGAAGCATAGTCGACAGGATCGGTCACGACGGCGACAAAGTCGTGATTCTTGGCGGCCGAGCGCACCATGCTTGGCCCCCCGATGTCGATCATCTCGATCGCGTCTTCGTCTTTGCAATCGGGCTTCGCGATGACTTCGCCAAAGGGATACAGGTTCACGACGACGAGATCGATCGGAGTAATTCCGTTGGCCGCAGCCGCCTTGCGATGCGAGTCGACATCGCGACGCATGAGCAGGCCACCGTGGATACGCGGGTGAAGCGTCTTCACTCGCCCGTCCATCATTTCCGGAAACTCCGTGATCTTCGAAACCGGAGTCACGGCGATGCCTTCGCCTTCTAAGAGTTTAGCGGTACCGCCGGTCGAAATGATCTCGACGCCGGCATTGGCGAGAGCACGACCCAGCTCAAGGACGCCGTCTTTTTTGAAGACGCTGATGAGGGCACGCTTGATGACGATTTCGCCGCTCATGATTTTGACTCCTGCGACAGTTTCCACTTCAAGTAGCCTTCGATGAAGCCATCGATGTCACCATCTAAGACGGCTTGCACGTTGTGATTCTCGATGCCCGGCGTGGGACGGTGATCTTTTACGAGCGAATAGGGCTGTAGGGTGTAGCTACGGATTTGGCTGCCGAAACCAATCTCACCCTTGTCGCTGTACATCTTCGCCAGCTCGGACTCGCGCTCCATCTCTTTCAGGCGGATCAGGCGCGCCTTCAAGACTTTCATCGCCTGAGCTCGGTTTTTATGCTGAGAACGCTGATTCTGGCAACTCACGACCACGCCCGTTGGGAGGTGGGTGATGCGAACCGCGGAGTCCGTGGTGTTGACGTGCTGGCCGCCTTTGCCGCCGGCGCGAAAAGTGTCGACTTTGAGGTCTTTTTCGTTGATCTCGACGCCGCTGTTGTCGGGCACTTCGGGAAGGACATCAACCGCGACAAAGGACGTTTGACGCTTGCCGTTGGCATTGAAGGGTGAAATGCGAACTAAACGGTGCACGCCAATTTCGCAACGCAGCTTGCCGTAGGCGTTCTCGCCTTTGATTAAGAGCGTCGCGTTCTTGATGCCGGCCTCTTCTGCGTTGTTGATATCGGTGATGGACACATCCATGCCGTGTGCCTCTCCCCAACGCGAATACATTCGCATCAGCATGCTCGCGAAATCAGAGGCATCGGTGCCGCCCGCGCCGGCTTGAATCGTGAGCATGGCCGGGGCGTTGTCGTAGGGCCCGGAGAAGAGCGTTTGCAACTCAAGCTTATTGTAGCGCTCTTGTAAGCCGGCCAAGTCGGCGACTAGCTGCGTCTCCTGTTCGGCGTCGCCTTCGATCATCTCGGCCAACTCGCCGAGGTCTTCGGCTTCAGATGAAACGCTATCCAAAGAGTTAACGATACCCTTCGCTGACTTTAGTTTTTGAATGACGACTTGAGCTGATTCTTGGTCATCCCAAAAGCCAGCGACGGCCATCTCTTCTTCGAGCGTTGTGACTTCAACGATCTTACCGGCGTAGTCAAAGAGAGTCCTTCAAATGAGACAGGCCAGCTTTGATCCGAGAAAGACCATTTTCGAATTCGAAGTCCATGTTGGGTACTCTTGGCGGGTCGAGATTGGACAGATTTTGTGTCGTTAAGCTAGTGCAGCGGCGTCAAACCGCGGGGGCCCAAGTGCGAGAACGAAGGCCCTCAGTTCTCGCTGACGCTCTGGCCTTCGTTTCGGATAGGGCCGCGCTCGGAGGTATCGTAGTCGCGAGTGAAGCCGTGGATTTCGGTCTGGCTGTAGGCCGAGAGGATCTTGCCTTTTTCGCTTTTTAGAAAACGCATGATCATGGCGAGGATTTTCAGGTAGCGATCCTGCTGACCACTGCAACCGATAATCATACATATGAGCTTGACGGGCTGGTCGTCGACGACTGAGGAATACTCGATTCCGTCGTTCGAGTAAGCCAGGGCCACCGCGAACTCCGGGACATCCGGGAGCTTGGCATGGGGCACGGCGATGCCGTAGCCAATGCCCGTGCTCATGAGGACTTCGCGACTCAAGATCGCGCGTTCCGCTTCGATTCGCTGGGGAATCGCTCCCGAACTTGCCAACACATCCAGGAGGCTCTGAAGCGCTTCGTTTTTGGAGCGGCATTCGAGCTTGACGATGCGTGAAGCGGGCAGGAGTTCCGAAAGCGAATCGACCATGCCCCTATCTTAGCGAGGATTCAGACCCGCTCAACGACCCATCCTGGCCCCACTGGCGTCTGGCCGCGTAATCGGCCATGATTCAGGCATGCACCACGAAACTTCAGACCCCCGATTCGAGCGACACCAGGCCAGTTTTCAAGTTGAGCCGGCCTGGTACCTCGAAGACAATCTTGTCGATTCTCCCCACACGGACCCCGGTCCCCGGGAGCCGCGTCCTCTCCTTTTGGCTCTACACGGCATGGGCCAGGACGCTCTACGGTTCCACAGCGACCTCCACGGGCAGCTCGACGAGCGCTTCATCGTGGTCTACCCGGACGGCCCCCTCCCCCTTGAAATCAACGAGGACGGCGGCACGCGCCGCGAAGGGCACGCCTGGTACATCTATACCGGCGACCAAGAGCGCTTCTTGGCTTCGGCGATCCGCAGTGAGGCCTATCTGCACGATCTCATCCACCAGGTCATGGCGATGCGATCGGTGGACCCGCGGCGGGTCTACTTGGCCGGTTACTCCCAAGGGGGCTACTTGGCGGGGATCATGGCCCTGCGGCGGCCGGACCTCTTCGCTGGCGTGGCGACGATCAACTCGCGCGTCAAAAATGAGATCCCACCGGACCGCAAGAGCGGCGACGCCAAGCTACCCCTGCTGGTTCTCCACGGCGAAAAAGACCGCTTTATTCCGGTAGAAGTCGCGGAGGAATCCGCGAACCGCCTCCGGGATCGTGATTTCCCGGTGACTTTTAAGCGCTACAGCTCGGGACACCGCTTCACCGAAGAGCAGATAAAAGACCTCGCCACATGGCTCGACACCATCGACCGCGCAACGGACTTGGACTTGTCTCAAACGACATGAGATTGGCTGTTTTCGTTTTTATAGGATGGGTCACGGCGGCGGTGCCCTTCGTGGTGGCCGCGACGCCTCACGACCCGCCCCCGGTGTTCCCGGAGATGTTCCTCGAAGAAGATCATCTTTCCTACCGCATCTTAATGTGGTCTCAGATCTACCGCGCCACCTACGGCTTCGAGCATCTCGACATCGAAGCGAACGCCGTAAAGGAAGCGAAGCTCCGCGAGAAAGTGCTCTGCGATTGGGTCGATTCACACGCTCCGGTTTGGATCGATGGCGTGAGGGTGCGCCCAACCCTCGAGAAGCTCACGACGCACTTCAATGACCTGCAAAACGTCACCATGTATTTTCGCTACTCGACCCCGACGCCACCGAAGCGGGTCCGCTATCGCTGGACCGATTTCTTATTCGAAGACGACCTGAGCTTGCCAGAGATCAGGAGTTTCTTCACTTATCCCGAAGACATGTTGATCAACACTTTCACGGCCGAAGAAAAAGAGTTCACCTGGCACCGACCGGCACCAACCATCCCTGTTCTGCCGCTCGATGTCATCGGCGATAGGCTCATGCCTCCCACACCGCTAACGATTCCGATCCCGGTGGGTTCAGCCGCTATCGTGCTCTTGGCCGCTTTAGCGATGATTCTTGGCGGGCCACTCAAGTGGAGTTTGCGCACACGCCTCATGGTTCTCGCAGCAGGAATCGCTCTGGCTTACGCCGCGAAAAACATCGCGATATGGGAAGTTGAGTCGGGGACGGCGACAAAGGACCACTTGATCTCAGAAAACGACGCCAAAGAACTCTTCCGATCGCTCCACGCGAACGTCTACCGCGCTTTCGACTACGACACGGAAAGCGCGGTCTACGACACCCTAGCCGAAAGTGTCAGCAAAGACCTCCTCGACCGCCTCTACAACGAGATCTACCGCAGCCTCATCATGCGCGAAGCGGGCGGTGCCGTCGCCTCGGTCAAGGCCGTCAAGATCTTCGACGCCGCGATAAATCTGCCCAGCGATACTTCCGAGCACCGCTTCGAGGTCAACTGCGACTGGCAGGTAAAAGGTGTGGTCGAGCACCAAGGGCACAAACATCTCAGAACTCAGCGCTACCGGGCGCGTTATCAGGTTGCGAGACGAGACGGGAAATGGCGTCTTTCCGACGTCGAAATCCTCTCGCAAGAACGCATCGACGACGATCAGTAAAACCAAAGGAACGACCGCCATGAAGGGCATCCAACTCTCTACTTTCAAGCCAACCTCTTTGGTCGCGATCCTCGCCATCACCTTGGCGGCAATGGCGGCCTGCGGCGACGAACCAAAATCCGGCAGCAGCAATAAGCAAACCCTCGACCGCTTAGTCGTCGCGACGACCTTTTATCCGACGACCTACTTTGCCGAGCGCATCTTGGGCGACCTCGGTGAAGTAAAGTGCCCGGTCCCCGCCGACGCCGACCCGATATTTTGGAAACCGCGCGACGAAGACATCGCGACTTTTGTCGCGGCCGACCTCATCATCTTGAACGGTGCCGAATTCGAAAAATGGGTCGCAAGCGCCAGCCTGCCCGAATCAAGAGTCGTCAACTCAGCCCAAGAACTCGAATCGGAGTTCCTTAACTTTGAAAGCGGGGCCACGACCCACAGCCACGGCCCCCAAGGCGAGCACAGCCACGAGGGCTTGGACGGCCACACCTGGCTCGACCCCCTAAACGCCAAGCGGCAGGCGCAGGCCATCACTAAGGCCATGGTTCGCCTCTTGCCGCAGAACAAGGCCACCCTCGAAGCCAACGCCCGCGCTCTCAACCAAGACCTCGACACCCTCGACAAAAACCTGCGCAACCTCGTCGCCGAAATCGACAAGTTACCCGCAATCTTCGCGTCGCATCCCGCCTACAACTACCTCGCCAAGCGCTACAAGTTGCCGATCATCAACCTCGACCTGGACCCCGAGTCCATCCCCTCTGATTCCGCGATCCAATCCATCGCCCAAAAAGCCAAATCCCAATCCATCCGCGCCATCATCTGGGAATCGCAACCAACACCCGAAGTCGCCGCCGCCTTCAAAAAGCGCTGCGGCCTCACCAGCTTCGTCGTCTCCCCCGCCGAAACCCTCGACGCCAACTCTCGCGCCTCCGGCACCCACTACCTCAGCATCATGAACCAAAACCTAAGAGCCCTCGGCGAAGCCTTCGCCACCCAATAACCCACCCAAATACGCCAAACCCTCAACTTTCGCGTCAGACGTTTTTCACTACCCTTTACTTAGTACTGCAGGCCCTAATGTTGAGCAGGGGAAAGGGTAGTGAAAAGCGTCTGACGCTAGTCTTGCGGGTTTTCTTTTTCTTTGGTTTGGGGGCGGCGGGGGTGGGAGTTGAAGAAGTTCCAGATGAGTTTGGTGGCGGCGAGGGAGTGGGAGCGTTGGCGGGGCCAGCTGTGGTCGCCATTTTTGATGCTGTAGAGTTTGACTTCGACGCCGTTTTTGCCTTTGGTCCAGGTGTCGATGTGGACTTTGCCTTTGGCGTGGTCTTGGCGCTTTGATTTTTTGCAACCGTTGTGCTTGGCGATGAAGGCGGCGGATTCCATGGCGGAGGTTAGGCCCTTGTACTTAGCTTTTTTTCCGTTCGCTTGGTCGTAGGCGACGACCTTATCGGCGATGCCGTGGATGGAGATGACTGAGATGGGGACCTTGGGAACGGTCTTGCCGATTCTGAGGCCCGCGACCGGGCCAATCGCAGCGACTCGATCTGAGTGCGTGGTGGCAAAAGAGTAGCTCATGAAACCACCGCTGCTGTGGCCCGACATGTACACGCGGTTTTTGTCGACAGCGAGCTCTTTCGACAAGGCGTCGATCAAAGCCGCGAGGAATTTGGAGTCTTCGGTCGCTTGGCCCCGCCAGCCACTTTTCCAAGTCGTGGGCGACCCCAAGGCGCTGGGGAAGGCGACGATGAAACGCTCTTGGTCGGCGAGCTTTTTCCAACCGTAGTAGCGACTGGCGGCGATCCGAGCGTTGCCGCCACGGCCGTGGAGCATGAGCACCAACGACAGCGGCTTTTTTGAATTCTTCTTGTAGCCACGGGGGACGTGAAGGATGTACTGGCGCTTGGTCTTTCCTATCGCCAAAGTACGCTCGTGAGTGCCGGCTTTCTGAGCTGATAGACTCGGTGCCGTCGCGCCCAACAAGAGCCCAGCAACGACGACCAAGACTGCTGGCCAAAAGCGAAGCGTCAACCCGGAAAAATGCGACATGAAAGGTCCTCCTCAGGCTCGAAAACACGAGGAAAGCTGACGCGTTCCTCTAAATAACGCCGTGTTTTTTACCCACCGCCACGAAAGCCGCTACGGCGCGACCTAGTTGAATATCGTCGTGACCGGCGCTGATCTGAACCCGAATACGGGCAGCACCCTTGGGAACGACCGGAAAACTAAAGCCGATGACGTAGATTCCCTCGAGCAGCAGGTCGCTCGCCATGTCTTGAGCGAGCTTGGCGTCGCCCAGCATGATCGGGACGATGGGATGCACCCCGGGACGGATGGCGAATCCGGCGGCCGTCATCGCCTCACGGAAACGCATTGTGTTGGCTTCGAGGCGATCGCGAAGTTCGGTGGTTTCCGACAGCATCTTGAGGCACTCTAGACCCGCACAGACCAAGGCTGGAGCCAGCGTGTTCGAGAATAGGTAGGGCCGTGAACGTTGGCGCAAGAGCTCAATGATCTCGGCCTTGCCCGTCGTGTAACCGCCGCTGGCTCCGCCGAGAGCCTTGCCCAAAGTTGAGGTGATGAGATCGATGCGGCCTTCGACGCCGCAGTGCTCGGGCGTGCCGCGGCCGGTCTTGCCGAAAAACCCGGTGGAATGGCATTCGTCGACGTGCACGAGGGCGTCGTACTTTTCGGCAAGGTCACAGATCTCGGCGAGTTTGGCGATGTCGCCATCCATCGAAAAGACGCCGTCGCTAGTGATGATGCGAGTGCGCGCGCCAGCAGACTCCTTCAAACAGTTTTCGAGTTCCGTCATATCAGCGTGGGCGAAGCGGAAACGCTGGGCCTTGCAGAGACGGACCCCGTCGATGATGGAGGCATGATTCAAGGAATCAGAAATGATCGCGTCTTCTTTGCCCAAAAAGGGCTCGAAGAGGCCACCGTTGGCGTCAAAGCAAGCAGCGTAAAGGATCGTATCCTCGGTCCCGTGAAACTCAGCGATCGCGCTTTCGAGCTCCTTGTGAATCGTCTGGGTACCGCAGATAAATCGCACACTGGAAAGGCCTAGACCCCAAGCCTCAAGACCATCTTGCGCGGCCTTGATCAACCGGGGGTTGTCGGCGAGGCCAAGGTAATTATTCGCACAGAAGTTCAGCACTTCTACCCCACCGACCTCGATGCGCGCGCTCTGCTTGCTGTTGATGACCCGTTCGTCTTTTGAAAGGCCCGCTTGTCTGATCGCGGCGATTTCGCCCTGTAGTCGTTTTTGGACTTCGCCGTACATCGTCTCTCCTAATTCTTCGTTAGTGATAGTGGGCGCGCACTCCGCCCAGATTGGTGTTTGGAGCTACTTGCCGTAACGCTTTCGAATGTTCGGCAGCAGGTACTCCTTCATCGTGCGCTCCAAGTCGAAACGGGGAGCAAATCCCCAGTCTCGGCGCGCCGCCGAGTCCTCAACGTCCAGGGGCCAACTATCGACGATGGCCTGCCGTTTTTCGTCGGGCTCGAAACGAATGTCCGCGCCGGGGAAGGCCTCGCGAATCAACTCGGCGAAATCGCCCGCACTCGGATTGAAAGCCCCGATATTGTAGACCGTCCGCGTCATGGCGTCGGTATCCGCCGCGGCAAGCCGCAACATCCCGTCGACGGCATCGGGCATCGCCATGAAGGGGATCTGGGTATCCTCACGCACAAAGCAAGCGTAGGGTTCGCCCTTGGCCGCGGCGTGCAGCATCTCCGGGATGTAGTCGCTCGTACCGCCGCTCGGAACCGTAAAAGCCGAGATCAATCCGGGGAATCGAATCGCACGAAAATCGACCCCCTGCTTGACCGGCTCTGCGGCCAGCTGCCGATAGTGATTGGAGTAATAGCGTCCAAGATGTTCGCAGTAGAGTTTATTGCAGCCGTACATCGTCGTCGGCAGCGTCCAATCGCGCTCTTTCACGCGACCCGCGCGGGCCTTCGTTTCAAGGTCGGGTAGACCATAGGCGGCAATCGAACTCGGAAAAACGAACTTCACGCGCGCGCCGTGCCAGCGCGATTGTTCAACCGCGAGTTCGAGCAGATTCAAAGTGCCCTCGACGTTGACCGCATGTGCGGTGCTGGGCGTAAACTCCGCCCGCGTCGACAGCAAGGCCGCAAGGTGCAAGATCGCGTGAATCTCGAACTCGCTGACCAGGCGCCCGAGGAGCTTTTTGTCGAGCACATCGCCAACAATCGTGTGAGCACACTTGGGAGCCAAACGCGAGTCGATGTCGTTGAGATCCAAAGCGAGAACGTCGTAACGCCCCTCGTCCGCCAGGGCGTGGATGAGGCCGTGACCGACTTCGCCATTGGCTCCGGTAATGAGTACCACGGGTTTTCGGCTCAAGGCGCAGCTCCTAGGTGGCGGTCTGAAACAGGGAGTCGCCAACTTTAGCTTCGGGTTGTCAGAATGCCCAGAGCTGAGAACTGGGGCGGTTCAGGGGCTTTCCTCGCTGGGCTCTGCTGGCTTTTCTCCGGCTGGCGAGACTGGCGAGACTGGAGATGCGGCATCCGGCATCGGCATGGAGACGGGTGATGAGCTTGGGGTTGGCTCCACCGCCGCCGACGAGGTGGCCGAAGCCGCGGCATAGGCCGCACGGATGCTCTCCAAGGCCGCCGTCGCTGCGGGTTTATCGAGAGCCTTCCACCGCCCGCGGACTTTTCGGGTTTCGAGGCCTTTTTTGCCAACCTGCAGGCTGGTGATATGCCGTCCATCCTCGGGCGAAAAAACGTGGGTACGACCCTTGGCTCCGAGAACGATCCAGGTCTTTTCTTTTAGGTCCTCATAAAGCCGGTCGAATCGAACCGAAACCAGATCAGCCTGCGCCATCCCTGTAGGCCGGTCTTGCTGTTCCGCACGCCCTCTTGCGTGATCAGTGCGCCATTGCTCGCGGCGATCGTGCCGCTTCAAACCCGATGCCATGTCGGCCAATAGTTGCGTCGCGGCCTCGGCGGCGGCCTTTAGACGAAGGCCTGGATCCAGTCGTTTCAATTCCTGATTGATCGCCGCCAAACTCCAGTCGGCGCGGCGCAACAATTCGATGAAGCCGTAGGGCTCGTCGGAACCTAAGAGCGTTTCGGCTCCTCTGCCATCAGGCAAGATGCCTATCGTGTTCAGGCCAAGGCGCACCACTTTCGAGCGCGTCGAAGACCGAATGATCTGAATCGTGACCGCAAACTTGCCCTCGTTGTCCGCGCCGTTCTGCCGAAAGTAGCCGATCAGAATCTGCCCCCGGATGTCGTAAACGCGATCGCGCTTCGCAAAAATCGGCATGCGGTTCGAGACCAAGTCCTCCCGGTCGACGGCGAGGATGACCGAGCGCGGGCGCTCCGAAGACAGAATCTCAAATTCCGGCCGGCCTTGGTCTAGAGCCCAGGCAAGCAGAGGCTGCCACTGCGGAATCCCCGTTTCGCTATAGCCACAAAAAATCTCCCGCGGGCCGTGGGGGCGGCAAGCTTCGGTGTCGGCCCGATCTTCAAAAAAGGAATAAACCGCCCCGGGGCGAAAAGCCGCGTGAGCCAAGATCGCATCGTCGAGGTGCTGGTCGAGGGAGGATAGGGCGGTTTTGGCCCGAGCCTTGATCGATTTGTTGTGCCCACTGAAATCGATGGGCAAGGAAAGGTCGAGCTCAGGCAGCGAGCGGACGACATCACGGGCGTGGGGCTTGCTGAGGAAAACTTTGCGGCCAATTTCGCCCAAGCGAGCCAATACCTCCTCAAGCTCCCCTTGCTGGGGGTGCTCGGGCTCCTGGCGTTTTTTCTTGGGCTTCCGACGTCTGGGGCTGGACGGCGTCGGGGGCGAGGGGGATCGTTCGGTCATAGCCAAAGCATAGCTCTTGGAGGCCCCGATCACTCACTGATATGATCCCAACCTAATTCGGGCCCGAGAGTGGGCTCGGATCGACAAGATCTGCGGTTTGCCAAACGAAAGATGCCACCCGATGCGCGAGATCCCCAAGAAGTACAAAGCCGCCGAATCCGAAGCCCGGTGGCAGGCCTTTTGGGAAGAACAGGCGATTCACCGCTGGGACCCCGAGTGCGACCGCGACGAGACTTTCGTCATCGACACCCCACCGCCCACGGTTTCGGGTTCTCTCCACGTCGGGCACGTCTTCAGCTACACCCACCAGGACCTCATCGCCCGCTATCAGCGCATGCAGGGCAAAAACATCGCCTATCCGATGGGCTGGGACGACAACGGCCTGCCCACCGAACGCCGGGTCCAAAACGTCTTCGGCATCCGCTGCGAGCCGCGCCTACCCTACGACGCCGACTGGAAGCCGAAGCGCGGTAAGGGCAAAAAAGACCCCATTGAGGAGATCTCGCGCCGAAATTTCATCGAAGCCTGCACCGAGATCACCGAGGAAGACGAGGCGGTCTTCGAACAGCTTTTTCGGCGCTTAGGCCTCTCCATCGACTGGTCGCAGCAGTACGCGACGATTGACGCCGCCTCCCGCAAAGTCTCGCAGCTGAGTTTTTTGGATCTCGTCCGCAAAAACGAGGTCTACAGCACCGAATCCCCCACGATGTGGGACATCGACTTCCGCACCGCTGTCGCCCAAGCCGAAGTTGAAGACAAAGACCGCCCGGGTTTCATGCACGTCCTCCGCTTCGGCATTGGTGGTGATCTGGAAGCTGGCAACGACGACACTGAATTTAAGATCATGACGACGCGCCCGGAGCTCCTTCCGGCCTGCATCGCCGTGGTCGCACACCCCGACGACAAACGCTACCAGCCCTATTTCGGCAAGACCGCCATCACGCCGCTTTTTGGCGCGGAAGTCCCCATCCTCCCCGCCGAACACGCCGACCCGGAAAAAGGCACCGGTATCTTGATGGTTTGTACTTTCGGCGACGCGATGGACGTCGATTGGTGGAAGCAATCCAAGCTGCCCTTGAAGCAAATTATCGGTTTGACCGGACGCCTGCTCTCGGTTGAGTTTGGCAGCGGCAATTTTCAGAGTCTTAACTCCGCCAAAGCTCAGAAACACTACGACGAAATCGCTGGCCTCTACCCCAAGCAAGCCAAAAAGCGCCTCGCAGAGATCCTCGCCGAAGAAGGCAGCGGGCCGAAGGGTCAAGGCGCCGCTCTGGTCGGAGAACCCGAGCCGATCACGCACCCGGTGAAGTTCTACGAAAAGGGCGATCGCCCGCTGGAGTTCGTTCCGACCCGCCAGTGGTTCGTGAAGATCCTCGACAAAAAAGAGGAACTCCTCGCACAGGGCGCCAAGATTGACTGGCACCCGCCCTTCATGCGCAAACGCTTCGACTCTTGGGTCGAAGGGCTCAACCAAGATTGGTGCATCAGCCGCCAACGTTACTTCGGCGTCCCCTTCCCCGTCTGGTACGAGGTCGACGACGATTCACAGCCGATCTACGAGCGCCCGATTTTCGCCGAAGATGCGATCTTGCCCGTCGATCCTTTGAGCGATGTCCCGACCGGATTCACCGAAGACCAGCGCGACCAACCCGGTGGTTTCAGCGGTGACCCCGATGTCATGGACACCTGGGCCACCAGTTCGCTCACGCCGCAAATCATGAGTCATTGGAGAAAAGACCCGGCGCGTCACCAGCGCTTGTTCCCCATGGACGTTCGCCCCCAGTCCCACGAGATCATCCGCACTTGGGCCTTCTACACCATCGTGAAGGCCTGGCTACACGAAAAAGAGATCCCCTGGAAGAACGTGGTCATCAGCGGTTGGATCCTCGATCCCGATCGCAAAAAGATGAGCAAGTCCGTGGGCAACGTCGTAACGCCCGATCACCTTTTGGACGATCACTCCGTGGATGGCGTCCGCTACTGGACGGCGCGGGCGCGCCTCGGCCAAGACACCGCCTTTGACGACAAGGTCTTTAAGGTCGGCAAGAAACTCGCCAACAAGATTTTCAACGCCAGCCGCTTCGTACACACGCAAATTGAGAGCGCCACCGCTGGCGCCGCCGTCCCCGGCAATAAGGCCATCACCGAAGCTTTGGATTTGGCCTTGGTGGACCGCCTGCGCAAGACCGTGGACTCGGCCACGAAGGCCTTTGAAGCTTTCGACTACGCGGGTGCCTTACAAGTCTCAGAAGAAGCCTTTTGGAGTTTCTGCGACTACTACTTAGAGCTGGTGAAGATTCGCTCCTACGCCGAAGAAGACTCCGCTGGCCGCCGGTCCGCTCTCGCGACTCTGCAATTGTCCTTGCACACCTACTTGCGACTCCTCGCGCCGTTTTTGCCCTACGTCACCGAAGAAGTGTGGTCTTGGCGCATGGCGGGCGAAGGTCGCGACGCCTCCATCCACACCACCCAGTGGCCGCAATCCGCCGAATTTGCGGCAATTCCAGCTCCCGCGCAGGCCACTAGCTACGCCGCCGCGGTGTGCTTAACCGCCTTCATCCGCGGGGCGAAATCCGAAGGGCAAAAAAGCCTACGCTGGCCGGTCAGCCAGATTTCGATCACCGGCAAGGCCGCCGACATCGCGGCCCTTGAACCCCTGCTGGACGACGTCCTTCTGGCTGGCAATGCGAGCCGCGATATCGTCGAAATCACTGAAGGTGATAGCGCCGACGGAGAAATGTTTGAGGTCAAAGTAACCCTGGCTCAAGAAGAAGCAGACTGAGCGATCAGGACGATTGAGCGGCGCGGCCCGCGGCCACGGCGCTCTTGATCCGCGCCGCAACTTCGGCATTCCCCAAGATCTCGGCGCAGTCGAAAACGCCGGGGCCTTGGGTTTTTCCGGTGAGCGCCGAGCGCAAGGGGCCCATCAACTTGCCAATGCCTAGTTCGCGTTGCTCGGCCCAGGCCTTGGCTCTTGTTTCCATCGCGGACGCGTCTACCGCGCATGCAGCGGATGTACCGAGGAATTCGAGGTACTCTTCAAGGAGCTCCGGGGCACCGGCCTTCTTCAGGTTCTTCATCGCCTTGCCTTCGATCTTAGCGACGCCCTCATAAATCCAGGCCGCATCCTCGACAATCTGCGAGTAAAAGCGTAGCCGTTCCTGCTGAGCGCGCGCCAACACTCTAAGCTGCCGACTTTGTTCGGCCGTGGGCGGCTCGGCGACCCATCCTTTTTGTTGCAGGTAGGGCCTTATGCCCGCTTCGATCTCCGCGACACCAAAACGCCGCAAATAGTCGCCGCAAATCCAATCCAATTTATCCAGCGGCAGGCGCGCTCCCGATCGATTGACGCTGGCCAAAGAAAAACGCTCGATGAGTTCATCGCGCGTCATGACTTCCGTCTTGTCGTCAAGACTCCATCCGACCGACGCCAACCAATTGACAAGTCCCGCCTCGGGATAGCCCTTTTGCTGGTAAAGCTCGAGGGCTGCCTCTGGATGCTTGCGCTTGGAGAGCTTGCCGGACCCGGTGGGCCCAAGGATGAGGGGCAGGTGCGCGTAGCGCGGGGTATCCCAGCCCAAAGCCTTGAAGATCAACACCTGCTTGAAAGTGTTGGTTAGGTGGTCTTCGCCGCGAATGACGTGACTGATCTCCATCAGGTGGTCATCGATCACCACGACAAAGTTGTAGATCGGCATCCCGTTGCCGCGAATGAGAATGATGTCTTCGATGTCTTTGGTTTCGACCCGCACTACACCTCGAATTTCGTCGTCGACTTCGACGGTTTCGTCCTCGGGAACACGCAGACGCCAAGTGTGTTCTTCGCCAGCGTCGATACGGCGCTTCGCCTCGGCCGGATCAAGGTCGCGGTAGCGACCGTCGTAGCGCGTGGACTCGCCCGCAGCTTCTTGCTTGGCTCGTAATTCGGCGAGTTCTTTCTTCGTCGCGAAGCAGGGATAAACGGCACCGATCTCAATCAGTTGATTGGCCCAATGCCGGTAGAGATCTTGCCGCTCACTTTGCGAATAGGGGCCGAAGGGGCCGCCCTGCTCGGGGCCTTCGTCGGGAGTGAGGCCCAGCCAATCCAAACCTCGAAAAATAGTCTCGCGGGCCGCGTCTGTATTGCGCGCGGCATCGGTATCTTCCATGCGCAGCACGAAGGTGCCACCCTTTTGACGGGCATAGAGCCAATTATAAAGGGCGGTCCGGGCGCCCCCGATGTGAAGGTATCCCGTGGGGCTGGGGGCAAATCGAACGCGAACGGCATCAGTCATGGGAGCTTCCTTGGGGGCGGTCAGTCCGCATCGCAGGGCCAGACCGCTCGCATCGTAGGGATAGAGGTCGCGCGGCTCAAATATCGGAGCCCTAGCCGGCCGAGAAAAAATTCGATTGAGCCCTAAATTGAGACAAGCATCGTCCGAAAAGCTTGGTGAAGAAGGAAATGGAAGAGGGCGAGTCCTAAAGGTGGCAACACCAATTGGACTCGATGACGAACAGCCTCGAAAGAGGAAGACTCGTCAAGACAACACGAGATCGTCGATGTTGTCGACGCCGCGGGCCCAAAAGCCCTGCGGCGTCTTTTTTTTGCCAAGGGCCGAGGCATAAAAGAGCCCCGATCGTCTTGACGATGATCGGGGCTCTCAATTTGCCATGAGCTGACGGATTCTCTCCGCCAACAGCGGTTTCCCACCTGGCTTTCCCGTTCCCTCGCTCACGACCCCCCAGTCGTAAGCAATCCCTCTAATAGTAGTTCGGATTAGGCGCAGCGATTCTTGAATAAAAACCCGCTACTTCACATTAAGCGGAGCAGAATCCGGCCTTGGGCCTTCAGGGACGCTTCGGGTTGGTTCCGCGCGCAGCGGTCTTGAGCAAACGCGTCAGCTTCCCGGTCTGTCCGCTGCGACGCAGGCAGACGATGACCCCGTGGAGTGCTTTGAGCTCGTGCTGGCGACGAAGGACTTGCGCGCGCAATTCGCGTTGCCGTAGGCTTTCTGGAGGCTGGCTCGACAAAGAACGAGAACGAGCCAAGACGCCGCGAGAGGATCGCCGCAGGACACGCCTAGATTTGGCTCGGAGCGCTCGCTCGATCAAGTTTTTTGCATCACGGGCGGCGAGGGAGAGCTCGGGCCGGCCCTTGGCAAGCTCATGTTTGACGAGCTGTTGCACAATCTCATAACGCGGAAAGGCCTGCGCGAGACTGATTAACAGAGCCACGCGAGAGTGAACCTGAACCTTCTCACTGCGAGCAAGCCTCACTAGGATCGCCACCTGACCTTGGGCCTCGCGGCTGCCTGCGACATCGACGTCGTGGGTCTTTGAACTCAGCTCAAGCAGAGGATCGCGCCGCGCCTCGTTGGCCGCCGCCCGTAACCCGATCGCGATGCAAGCCGCAAGATGAACCTCGGCGGCCTGACCGGCGGGGTCCAGCACCAATTCGCGGAGAGCTTCACTCTTCGCGTCCGATGCCGCACTCAAAAATCCAAGGCCCAGGGCCGCCGCGGCCCGCAAAGCCGGATCTGCGGACGCAGCCCGATCATTCAGCCAGGCCCCGGCAAAAGCGCGCTGGCAAGCCAGGGCTTCCAGATAGGGTCGCGCTCCAGGATCTCCCAACAGGCCGAGGGCGATGATGAGGTCTTCTCTCGACCGCCCCGTGGACCGTTCTACCGCGGCAATGAGAGCCGCGAGGGTGTGGGGATCGCGCCGACGCGCCAATTCCAAAGCGGCCAGCGTGATCGCTTCGGGATGCGATTTTCGCAGTGTCCGAAGGAGATCGGCGGCGGATTTCCTTTCTAAGCTTCCCACGGTCCTATGAGGCAGTGAAAACCCCTTAAAGCTTTGGGAATAAGCACCTTGTGCTCCCATACCCAGCACCATCAATACCGCGAGCCAAGCCGCCGTGGCGCGGGCTCCTCGCAGCGTGATGGGCCGGGGAATTGAGGACATGAAGGAGCTCCGGGACGACAGATTGACCCCCCTCTTATCGACCAATTTGGCCAGCAGCTTCAGTGTTTTGATATAACTATCTATTGCTAAGCAACTTATGGACCACCGCGCCTCCTAAACAGCGTTGCAATATCTCGACCGAAGACTTCATCCTAACTTGCTGTAAGATAGTGACTTGTGAACCCATACCCCCCTGCCTTGCGGGCCTGACCGGCTTTCCCTACAACGATGTCCTCGTATCGAGGCGGAGCTTTTTTGATGACCGAGCTAAAACGAAAACCCGCCTGGCTGAAGATTCGTCCGCCCGCGGGCGCGGAATACCAGCGCATTAGGGGCCTCCGTCAGGGACTCAAGCTCGCCACGGTTTGTGAAGAAGCGGCCTGCCCGAACGTGGCGGAGTGCTGGGGAGGGGGCACCGCGACCTTCATGCTCCTCGGCGACACCTGCACCCGCGGCTGCCGTTTTTGCAACGTCAACACCGGCAACCCCCGGGGCGTCGTCGACCGCGCCGAACCCGAAAACCTCCTCGAAGCCGTCGCCACGATGGAGCTCGACTACGTCGTCTTAACGATGGTGGATCGCGATGACCTCGAAGACGGCGGCGCCGCTCATATCCGCGACTGCATTCAGAGCCTAAAAAGCGGCCTGCCCGATCTTCGCGTCGAGATTCTGACCGGAGACTTTCGCGGCAATCGCGAGGCCATTCGCCTGGTCGCCAACTCTGGCTGTGACGTCTTTGCTCACAACATCGAAACCACGCGAACCTTGACCGCCAGCGTGCGCGACAAAAAGTGCGGCTACGATCAAACCCTCGCCGTGCTGGAGTTCGCAAAAAAGGTCAATCCGAAGCTCGTCACGAAATCTTCGATCATGTTGGGCCTGGGCGAATCCGACCAAGATGTCGAGCAAACCCTGCGCGACCTGCGCGAAGCGGGCTGCGAGATCGTCACCATCGGCCAGTACCTTCGCCCCGCCGAGAAATTCCTGCCGGTCGTCGATTATGTGACCCCTGAGGCCTTCGCCGACTGGGAACAGCGCGCCTTGGATTTGGGTTTTGCGTTTTGCGCCTCAGGGCCCTTGGTCCGCAGTTCCTACCGTGCGGGCGAGCTGTTCTTGACGCGTTATCTCGCCCAGCGCAATACCGCCAAGCCGACCCCGCACCACGACCTTCGCTCGGAGGAAAACTCCAAGCTATGAAACAGATTCTCGATCGTGACGGTCACCTCAGCCAAGCGGATGCCTTGACGGCGTCACGTACTGAGCTTCTTGAGATCTACCGACTCGCGAAACTTACTCGCCGAGCCGACGAAGAGATGTTGCGCCTTCAGGCCGAAGGTCTGGGCGACCTGTCTTTCTTCGTGCCAAGCTTCGGCGAAGAAACAGCGCATGTTGCCGCCACCCTCGCGCTCGAGTTCGACGACCTGATATTCCGCGGCTTGCGGGGCAGCGGCATTGCGCTCGCGCGCGGCGTTGACCTGCATGCCTTTTTTGCGGCCGCACTGGGTTGCGACCAAGCCATGGGTCGATCCCTCCCGGGCCTCAGCGCCGAACCGGAATTCAGCATCTGCTGCGGGTCGGCCCGCCCGGCTGCGTCTTTGATGCCAGCGGTCGGTGCCGCACGAGCCTTGGCCCTCAAAGGCCAAGCACAGCCTCGCATCGCGGTCGCCTTTTTTGGCGTTGGCAGCACGCAGCACCCGGATTTTGCGGGGGCCTTAGAACTCGCGACCCATCTTGAGAGCCCGGTCTTGTTTTTAGCCACGAGTGATCGTCAGGGACCAAGCGGTGAGATCGCCGCCCGCGCCGAAAACGCGGGAGTCAGCGCCGAATACGTGGACGGTGACGACGCTATTGCCGTCTTCGAAAGCGTGCGCAGCCTCAGCCAAATCGTGCGTCAAGACGGCCGCCCGGGCTTGATCGAAATGGCGGTTGAGTTTCCGGAACCTGGTGGCAATCCCGGATCGAATCCGGCCCACGATCGCTTGGGGAATTTCCTGAAATCAGAAGGACTATTACCTGATGACTTAAGCCGCGAGATCAACCGAGCGATCGACCGTGAAGTCGTCGAAGCTCGCGATGCAGCTAGCAATCTTAAGACCCAAGAGCCGCGGCCCCCGAGCGAACAGATCTTTGCTGAGGTGCTGTGCCGGGCAAGCGCAGACTTGGAAGGCCAAGATCAAAACTACCGCGATTTTGACGCGGAGTACGGCGGCTCGGAAGATCCCGACGCCAGGTGCCTCCTTTGACCGCGAATTCAATCATGACGACCGATCGCGACAATTTTCCAGCTGACCCTGGCGTGGATAACCGCCCCATGAGTGACATGGCCACGCAGATATTAGAAGGCTTGACCAAGGCCATGTTGGCGGACGACAAGGTCTTGTGCCTGGGCAACGAAACCGAAACTCAAGGCGGGCTCTTCGGCGCGACCCGAGGCTTGGTCGAGGATTTTGGCCCCGAACGGGTCCTGACTTTGCCCGACAATCCGCGTGCTCAACTTGCGACAGCTTTGGGAATGGCGCATGCCGGACTACGCCCCGTGCTGAGTTTGAACTTCGGTGACGATGTGCTCGGAGCGTTGGACATCCTCTGCGATGACATCGCCACCTTGCGCTATCGCAGTGGCGGGCAGAATTCTTGTCCGATGGTGCTGCGACTCCCCAGTGGCGGCGGCATCGGAGCCGGCCCCGCGCACAGCCGCGACCTGGCTCGCGAACTCGGCGGCCAAGCTGGCTTGCGCGTCGTCGCCTGTGGTTCGGCGGCAACCGCCAAGAGCTTGATTGAGCAAGCTATACGCAGCGACGACCCCGTCGTGCTGCTGGAACCAAAATCGCTCTATCGCGAGCGCGCGGCGGCAAGGGTCGCTGAGCTCGATCGGGCCTTGGTTCTCCACCAAGGCGATGATCTCAGCCTTTTCGCCTGGGGCGCTGCCGTTCCGGTCGCTCGCGAAGCTGTGGAGCAAGCGGCCGAACTGGGCATCGAGATTGAGTTGATCGACCTCGTCAGCATCAACCCGCTGGACGAAGAGACGATCTTGTCCTCGCTTCGCAAGACCGGCCGCGGTGTCATCGTCGAAGAAGGCAGTAAGCGCGGCGGCATCGGCGCCGAAGTCGCCGCGGTGATCGCCGAACGTGCCATTGATTCGCTTGAGGCACCGCTTCTGCGCGTCGCCGGTTGGAACACGCCCCTTAGCCGTTGCGGCGAGGAGCTCTACAGACCAGATTGCGGTCGCGTCATGCGAGCCGTCGAACAAGTCATCGATTTCTGAAAGGGATAGGCCGTGGCCTTCGAATTCAAATTGCCCGATCTCGGTGAAGGGGTCGCCGAGGGTGAGATCATCGAGTGGAAAGTCGCAGTTGGCGACACCGTCGAAGAAGACACTGCGTTGGTCGAAGTCATGACCGACAAGGCGACCGTCGAGATCCCCTCGCCGCAAGCGGGGACGATCAAAGAGATCCGTCACGAAGCGGGTGCCGTGGTGCCCGTGGGAGAAGTACTCGTGGTGATCGAGGGGGGCGGCGAATCCGCGACTCCGGCCGCTGCCGCACCTGCGGAGGCAACACCGCAGGTGCAAGCGGAGGTCAAGCTCGCGCCACCCGCGAGTGGCGCCAGCGCCCCGGTGGCCGCTCCGGCTCCACGGGCGGCAGCGCCCGCCGCGAACTCCGCCTCGGTCTTGGCGGCCCCGGCAACGCGCAAGCTGGCGCGTGAACTCGGAGTTGACTTGAGCGCCGCCCAAGGCAGTGGTCCTCGCGGGCGCGTCACCAAAGATGACGTGCGCGCCCTCGTTGGCACTAGCCCCCAAGCCACTCCGACGGCGGGCGCCTCGGCGCCCGTCACGCGGCCCGAGGGATCACGACAAACGATCACTCCGTATCGCGGATTGCGCAAAAAAATCGGCGATCAAATGGTCGCGAGCGCCTTCAGCAAACCGCACTTCACTTTGGTCGAAGAAATCGACATGACCGCGGTCAACGATTTGCGCAAGACCTACAAAGAAACCGCGGCCGAACGCGGAGTGAAGCTCACCTTTTTGCCCTTCATCATGAAGGCCTTGATCGCGGCCTTGAAGCACCATCCCGCCCTCAACGCTATCCTCGACGAGCAAGCGGGCGAGATTATCACCTACGACGACGTCCACCTTGGCTTTGCCCTCGACACCGACCGCGGCTTGATGGTGCCTGTCATCCACGACGCCAACCGCAAGAACATGTACGAGCTTGCCGGTGATCTCGGACGTTTGAGCGGCGCCGGCCGCGACGGCAGCATTTCGCGCGAAGAGATGAGCGGCTCGACGATCACCATCACCAGCGCTGGTTCCATCGGTGGCTTGTTTGCCACACCGATCATCAACCATCCCGAGGTTGCCATCCTCGGCATCTACCGCATTGAGGATCGCCCCGTGGTCGTCGCTGGCGACGTCGTCGTGCGCAAGATGATGTACATGTCGATCACCTTGGATCACCGAATCGTCGATGGCGGCGAAGCGGCGCGTTTCATGAACACGATGAAGCGCCTCCTCGGCGACCCCCGAACGATGCTGATGGAGGCATAGGCGGTGGAATCTTTCGATACCGTTGTCGTTGGCTCGGGGCCGGGAGGTTACGTGGCCGCCATTCGTCTCGGGCAGCTCGGGGTTAAGACCGCCATAATTGAAAAAGGCGAGCTCGGGGGGGTGTGCCTAAACTGGGGCTGCATCCCGTCCAAGGCCTACATCAACGCCGCAAAAGTCATCGAGCACATCGAGACCGCAGCTGAGATCGGCATCAGCGCCTCCAAGCCCACAGTTGATCTGGCGAAGATGAAGACTTGGAAGGACGGCATCGTCACCAAGCTGACCGGAGGCATCGGTTTTCTGCTCGAGAAAAACGGCGTCACCATCATCAAGGGTGAGGCGAGTTTCAAAAACGACAGCACGCTTATCGTGAAGGGCAAAGAAACTAAAGAGCTGAGATTCAAAAACGCGATTGTCGCGACCGGTTCTCGCTCGACGGAGATCCCGCCCTTTCCCTTTGACGGCGAGTTCGTGTTGACGAGCCGTCACATGCTCGCGCTGACGAAAGTCCCCAAAGACCTTGTCGTCGTGGGCGGCGGGGTCATCGGGCTTGAAATCGGCATGTTCATGAACAAGTTCGGATCGAAGGTCACCGTCCTTGAGATGACCAAGCAAGTCTTGCCCGGCATCGACCCTGAGATCGTCAAAGTCTTGGTGCGCAAACTCAAAAAGCGCGGCATCAAAGTCATGACGGAAACCAAAGCACTCGGCTTTGAGGGCAAGGCTGGCAAGTTGAAGGTCCGCGCCGAGGACAAAAAAGGCAAGGTCCACGAGATACCGGCGGAAAAGATCCTCGTCAGTGTCGGCCGCCGTCCGAATAGTGAAAACATCGGGCTCGAAAAAGTTGGTATCAAGCTTGACGCGCAGGGCTTCATCACCGTGGATGCGCAGCTAAAAACCTCGAACCCCAAGATCTTCGCAATCGGCGACGTCGCCGGTGGCGCACTCTTGGCCCACAAAGCCTCGAAAGAGGGACTCGTTGCCGCGGCCGTGATTTCCGGCAAGAACGAAATCTACGACGTGCGCGTCATGCCCGCCGCCGTCTTCACCGACCCCGAGATCGCCACCGCCGGCTTGACGGAAGCCGAGGCCAAAGCCGCCGGTCACAAGGTTCGGGTCGGCAGTTTTCCCTACAGTGCGCTCGGCAAAGCCATGGCGGTCCGCGAAACCGAGGGCTTCGTCAAGATGGTCGCCGACGCCGACAGCGATCGTGTTCTCGGCGTGCACATCATCGGTTACGAAGCCTCGAACCTAATTTCTGAAGCAGCCCTTGCGATCGAAATGGGCGCCTGCGTCGAAGACATCGCCTTGACCGTCCACCCCCACCCCACCATCGGCGAGAGCATGATGGAGGCAGCAGAAGCGGTACACGGCCACGCGATCCACATCTACAATCCCAAGTAACGAATTCAGGTTCAGGTGAACGAAGGCTCGCGACAACATGACCAGGGTCAAGGTCACGAGCCTTTTGCGCTTAGGGTCGAAGTCCTAGGCGTCGTCGACTACGCCGACGCCTTGGCCCGTCAAGAAGACCTCGTCGCCCGCCGCGCCCGCGATGAAGTTGGCGACACGCTCCTGCTCTTAGAACATCCGGCTCTCTTTACTCTGGGTCGGGGCAGCGACCGCGCGAGCCTTCCCCAAAACTCAGATCTCCCTCTGATCGAAACGCGTCGCGGCGGCAACATCACTTACCACGGCCCGGGGCAGATCGTCGGCTACTGGATTCGAAAGCTCGTCGGCGAAGACCGCGATCTGCATCGGCACCTACGTCTCATCGAAGAGCTCCTCATTCGATCCTTAGCTGACTTCGAAGTCGCAGCTTCGCACCGCGAGGGCCTCACCGGAGTCTGGACGGAAGGCGGCAAGATCGCCTCGATCGGTGTCGCGGTTCGATCTTGGGTCACCTACCACGGATTTGCCCTCAACATCGACGTCGACCCCGCCATCTACAGGCATTTTCGCCCCTGCGGCCTCGAAGGCTCAGTCATGACGAACCTCGCGACAGAACTCAAAAACCAAGCTGCGACTCCAAAGGTGGAGGGCCACCACTCCTTGGCCATCGAGGCCCTCACCCGAGCGTTCAAGACGATTGATCCATCTACGACGGCATCGTGGGGTTAAGAACAGAGAAAATAGGTCAGAGGGAGAATGATGACTGGCACGATATGGCAGGTTCTTGATCGCCAGGAGTGGGGAATCGGTATGACAATTCGTCGCAGGCCAAAAGCACAGCTTGGCCCAGACTCGGGCCGCAGATTCGCCTTCTTGCATGATAAAGACCAGTAACCTCACTACCTTCCTATGGCACTTAGGTGCTTGGGCGGGGAAGCTTGGGAGTGGGGTATTGGCTCTGGAGTGGCTTCAGGGGTGAGGCAAGACCCAAAAAAACCGACGACAAAAAGATGGATGCTTTGCCAATGTCGGACAGGCCTGTATAAAGGCGAGTCCTCGGCAAGGATGTTGTTCCGGTCCAAGGCGCCCACAATGCGGGCGGGTGGGAGTTTCGCTCCCTAAGAAGCAGTTGCCAGAGATCACCTACCTGTTCACTCGGGTTTGTACCCGAGGATACCTGTCGGCAGAAGTTCGCTTCTGCCAAGAGTCGGCTTGCCGACTTCCCCCCTTTGGTTTATTTGAGGAACCTAAAAATGAAAACTGGATTTAAGGCACTCGCCTTTGCTCTCGTCGCGACCCTTTGTGTCGCGGGCATGGCAAGCGCTCAGTTTGACGTGAATGGCCCTAACGCCAATCTCACGCTTCAGGGCAACGTCCCTAGCGCTGTCGACCCCGTCAACCACGACGTCACTGTCTTGGTTCCGGGCAACATGGTTTTGTCGATCACCACGG
>JAZGFI010000054.1:0-4187 GCA_036479435.1 Planctomycetota bacterium
CGAAGGCATCTCCGACACCGATTACGCTGCGTGCCAGGCCGTGTGGCGTGACAACCGGATGACGACGATGAGGGACTATCTCATCTGGTATAACAACCGTGACGTCGAACCCTTTCTCGAAGCCATCGCAAAACAAGCCACATTCTACCACGACCGGCACATCGACATGTTCAAAGATGGAATAAGCGTTCCGGGCCTCTCGCTGCTCTACCTCTTCAACGGCCTCCCACTCGACACAAACTTCGTCACCTTCAACCGAACCAACAGCGACCTGCACCAGCTCGTCAAAGACAACATAGTCGGTGGCCCGGCCATCATTTTTCATCGATATCACGAGAAGGGCATATCTTGCATTAGGGGCGGGGAGACGTGCCGCACGGTCGTGGGATACGACGCTAACGCGCTATATCTGTGGGCTATCATGCAGGATATGCCCACCGGTTGGTACACGCGTCGACGAGAGGAGAACGGATTCCGTCCACAACAGGCACAACCGTACGGTCAGATGGCTGTCCAATGGTTGAATCGGGAGGCTTGTGAGATCGGATGTACGATCCGTCATCAGGCTAATGGCCGCGAGAAGCGAATTGGGAAGCTTTCGGTTGACGGGTGGTGCGCAGATACGAATACAGCCTATCAATTTCACGGGTGTTTCTGGCACGGTTGCCCAAAGTGCCATACTGACCCTGATGAAATCAACGCTGTGAACGGTAAGACGATGGGTGTGCTCCTGGCTGAGACGAAAAAGCACACGGAATATCTTCGACGTCATGTTAAAGTAGTGGATATGTGGGAGTGCGCGTGGAAAGGGAAACGGATCGAATCGGACACCAAGCGATTCATTGACGCTGAATTTCCAAGCCGCTCGACGCGAAGAATGACTCAGCAGCAGATCATCGCCGCAGTGGTCGACGGCACGCTGTTTGGTATGGTTGAATGCGACGTCCGCGTTCCCGACAACCTTCGCGAACACTTCGCCGAGATGCAACCCGTATTCAAGAACACTACTGTCACCAGAGACGACATCGGTCCGTATATGCGTCAGTACGCCGAAGAGCACAACATCCTGACGAAACCGCGTCGATTGCTCGTTGGAAGTCATAGAGGCGACAAAATCTAACTCGCTACGCCGTTGTTGCGATGGTACCTCACCCACGGGCTCGTCGTTGATCGGGTTTACCAAGTCATCGAGTACGAAGCGAATCCCTGCTTCCAACGCTTTGGGGAGTCCGTCTCCACAGCCCTGGTGACGCCGATCCTGATAAAGCCATTATTGCCGACACCATGAAATTACTTGGTAATTCTGGATACGGCAAGACGGTGACAAACATCGATCGACATCGCAATGTTCAGTACTGTACCAAAGCCGGAACGTCTTCGCTGATCAACAACAAACGCTTTCGACAACTAGAGGTTGTAACCGACAACGCGTACGAAATAGAGATGAGCAAAGGTGTAGTCACGTACACGCTACCGCTACACATTGGCTTCTTTGTCTATCAATATGCGAAACTCCGCATGTTGCAGTTCTACTACGATTTCGTCGACAGATACGTCGAACGACCTTTGTTTCAGTACTGCGAGATGGATACGGACTCGGCCTACATTGCACTTGCTGGCGAAAGTATCGATGACCTAGTCGTCGACCGTGAGAACTACTTCCGACACCGTTCCGAATGGCTACCGGCCGAATGTTGTGATGAACATAATAAAGATTACGTCAATGCACGAATATCCGGACATCCGTGGACAACAACCGAACCGTGTTGCCTCGCGCGTCAGATGTTCGATAAACGCACGCCGGGGTTATTCGAAGTAGAATGGCGCGGTGATGGTTTCGTCGGTTTATGCAGCAAGACGTACTACTGTTTCGGTGCCATCGATAAGTTCAGCACGAAAGGGTTGAGTAAACATCAGAACGCCATCAACAAGGAGAGTTTCCTCACTGTTCTATCCGACCGACGCAGTGGTGGTGGGGTCAATCGCGGTTTCCGTGTTTACAATTCTTCCGTGCTGACGTATGTTCAGGAGAGAGCATCACTCACCTACTTCTACGGAAAGCGCAAAGTACTCGCCGACGGTGTCAGTACGGCGCCGTTGGAAGTATAGAAAAGAAGAAGTTGAAGCAACAACTGTTCAGTCATCGCTATGGATCCGCGTTGGAAGCATCCTTTCACTTGTATCGTTGCCGGACCTACGGGTTGTGGAAAAACAACTTTCGTTGCACGCTTACTACGGAATGCACCCTCCATGATCAATCCAGCACCCGAACACGTCACGTGGTATTACGGTGAATGGCAGTCAGCGTACGAGAATCTCGACATACCAAACGTACGTCTAGAACAAGGATTGCCAACGGTTTTCGATACGGGTAAACGCAACGTCGTGGTGTTAGACGATCTTATGGCTGAAACCGATGGTCGTGTGACGGATCTTTTCACCAAGAAAAGTCATCACTCGAACACGTCCGTCATATACCTCGTGCAGAACCTTTTCCCGAAACATAAGGAGAGTCGAACCATAAGTTTGAACGCGCAATACATGGTCGTGTTCAAGAATCCCCGCGATGCCTCACAGGTAACGCATTTGGCGAAACAGATGTACCCGGGTCGTGTCAAGTTTGTGCAAGAAGCTTTCAAAGACGCAACGAGTGTTCCGTATGGGTATCTACTTGTTGATCTGAAACAAGATACTCCAGAAGATATGCGCCTGCGCACTACCATCCTACCCGACGACACTGTTCAATATGTTTACGTCCCGAAGTTATAACTAACCGAGACATGCGTCTCCTTCCTCAGTCCGCTGGTAGCGGCGGTGTCGAACACAACGATATGTCCAGGCTGGTGAAGAGACAAGTCCTTTGTCTGCAGCTGTTGAACAGAACACATAACACAAAACTAAGGAAGGCTATTCTCGAATACGCCGACGCCGAACTGATCAGTGCACTTTGCGAATGCGCGCACAATATCCTAAGAGGTACTGTACGATTGACTCCGCGTGAGAAAGTTCGTCTGCGTAGATACACGTCAGATCTGCGCGCCATAGCTAATAGGAAGACGGCTGTCACTCGAAGACGTCGAATCCTGCAACAGAAGGGTGGCTTCCTACCAGCTTTGTTAGCTCCTTTGGCGTTGACTGTATGTATGCCTTTGCTGCGTCAACTAGTCGCATAGATGGCGCATGTGAGGAAGATGGCGTTGGTTGATCCGAGACTGTTGGAGACGTTGCGTACCCCGAAGCAATCACCGAGTGACCCGACCCTACGCGACCTCGATGCAGAAATGACAAGCATTCTCGATAGACCTGACATAGACGTGAGCGAGAAGGTACGTTTGTACAACCAGACGTTGCTACGCTATAACGATATGACCAAGACGCACGCCAAAAAGCCGACACGCGTTGTCGTGGTGAATGATGAGAAAGTCGGGAACGAAGACAACAACGATGAAGAAAACGATACGCTTAGTGAAATCGTCGCTACAATGCCCAAGTCACTACAATTGAAGGCCCGTATGCTGACGGCGCGACTAAAGAAGATGGTAGATTGGAACGACCGAGGCGAATTGTTACATGAGGGTGTAGCTATTCCCGGAAGCAACATAACCGATCTCGTCCACGATTTAGTGCGAAGACGTAAAACGTTCGAACCAGTCGGTTGGCAACAACTCGCCGGTCAACTGCGTGGTAGTAACATACCCATGGAGCTAGTGGGTAACGTTGCAAGGCGGCAGCACATACAAAAAGGCGAAATAACACCGCGAAAGAAACAGGCGACGACACCAAGAAAGAAACAGACGGTGTCACGACGAAAGACACCAGCGCTAGTTCTCGACGATTGGGAGTCTTGTTAAAACCGGAGTGGTGGAGTCAAAAGCGTCACACAATGCCTCGGCCGTGCATGGTAGCGGTCGTCATCTCCATCTTCGCAGCCGTCGTCGTCGTAGTCGTCTTGCTATCGTCGTCGTCGTCGTTGGATAAGAATATCTGGTGTGTGGGAGGTGTCGTGCCATGGGGCAGAAAAAACTACAACGATACTACAACCAAAAACTTGTCGGAAGTTACGGCGGTGTCGCTGCGTTACGAAGAGTCGTACCAGACCAGGACGTCGAACGCTGGTTATCCGAACAGGACACGTACACCCTTCACAAACCGGTGAGACGACGTTTCAAACGTCGTTGCGTGGTGGT
>JAZGFI010000055.1:0-8213 GCA_036479435.1 Planctomycetota bacterium
CGGGCAGTCCACTCGGTCCTCATCACTTAGCGAACCCGTCTAACGAGGAGCCGGATGCGTCAATCGCGCACGTCCGGATCTGTGGGGGGCTGGGGAGAAAAATCTCCCTGGTCTACCCGACGTCGACTTTCTCCCACTTTTCTCCCTTGCCTCGCCTTGGATTGGTCAGCGTCTCAACTGAACACCAAGTCCGCTAGTCAAGGAAGTTGCCGAGGGTGGCGGAGGGAAAGAGGCCGGAGTCGGTGGACCAAGTCTGCGATGTCGGGTCCCAACGTTCGGCAAAAGTCTGGGTGCCGGTCACGTCTTTGGTGATGGCGAGTCTGAATTATGGCGCCATGATTTGTTGACAGGGCTCACGACTCAGGTCACCTTTCCGGCCTCCGGTGGCATTTCACCCGGTTACGTGTGAGCGAACTCACGATTGATGACGGTAGTGGTCCGCATCGCCTGTTCGCGACCGACCAAAGCAGAACAACTTTCCAGTTTGCGATCGGGTCTATCTGCGCCACCGTTGCCCGGTAGGACGGCACTTTGCTCGCAGATCACGGTCAGTTCGAGACGATCGTGCTGCGGCGCCTGCCGTCACTTGGCGGCGTTGCTCCCTCGGTCATATGGTCCAGTCTTCCGGGGTCTCAATTGGCTGGCCAAGGCCACAATCGACCGGCTGATTGGTCAGCAGTTTTGATCACGCATGGCGGGAGTTCGCAACTGGTGTGCGTCGATAGTGACGGGTTCGTCACGGCCAATATGGGACCGGCCAACACTTGCAAGGTTTTATCTCCGCTCGCGACAGTCCTGTTTCTTCTACTTCCAGTAAAGTTCTTGAACGCGCACATCGTCAGCGGTTCCGAGCCGGGCATCTGGTCCGGCGCTCCGCAGCGAGAATCCTCGGGGAGAACTCTGGTACTGAATCACTCGACCCCACGCGTCCAGGTCTTGGGATGCGAAAGTTTTCGGAAGCGTGTCTGGGGATTCGTGTGCCGCTCGAAATTCTTTCGCGATTTTTGTAATCGTTAAGCGCGTCTCTTCTGCGGATTTCGCCGTGGCGGCTGCGACCTCAGCTTCCTCGCGGCGGTTCCCAAGCTCCGTAGCTGTTTCGAGCACCTTGGACATGATGGCAATCACCAACACCACCGTGCCGATGGCGCCGAGGACCATGCCGGCGATGGCGGTGCCTTTGGGTTCGAAGAACCAGCCCACGAATCCGAGAAGGAGGCCAAGGGGCGAGAAGACGCCACAGGTGCAAAGCAGCGCCAAGACGCCAACGATGATGCTGATGATCCCTATAACATTCGGGCCTGGCTTGGGAGCATCGACCTGCGGAGGAGCTTCAGATGGATGGTGAACGAGCTCTGGTTCTGATGGCATGAATCACTCCGACGAAGACGAACGATCGTGCCAGAAGATCTTGCTCTGATCAACAGTCCTGAAGAAGCCCAGCCGGCGAAGGAATCGGCCCGGTTTCCCATTAGATGATGGTCCCATCCTCATGCTGTAGTCCGCAAACTCAAGGACTTAGGGTCGATAGATATCGTCGCCCTTGTGTGCCGTCATCTTTCTCCCGCTCGACTAAGCGATATCCGCAATGCGGCACTTTGCTGCGCTATGGCAGCTCGAGTCGAAGTTTCTTCAGCTCTCCCGATACGATGGAGACACGCCGTTGGGTTCCCGGCCGAATGCCCTGTCCGTTGATGTGGACATTGTATTCCCCGGGGGGCAACTCAATCTGGTCGGGGATCTTGCCGGATTGGAACAAAAACTCGCGCCATCCCCGCTGCGCTTCGGTGACGCGGATGGAAAAGACTTTGGCCTCGATGGGAAGGTTGCTCACCGCAATGCTGAGATTCCCGGGTCTCGGGAGCTGAATGCTGCCAAGGTCGATGAGGCCGGAGCCAGCGGGAGTGACGGCTTCGAATTTGTGACTTCCAAGTGGATCGATTTCCGCGATGAGCGGGTGTCTTCCCTCGGCAAAAGGCCCGATTCGAAATCGTCCAGTGGTCTTGTCGGCGAAGACGCTGGGGATCTCGCTTCCCCTAACGGGCACGATCTTCACTTTTGATGCTTCGCCCTGGTGCGTCAGGACGCGCCCAACAACATAGCTGCCGGTCGGAGGGTCCAGTTTGATCACGAGTTCGCCGCCACCAGCACGAATGCCTGGGAGTGTTTTGACAACTCGCTTATCGGTGGCGTCATATACCGAAACGATGAGGTCGATGTCCGGGCAATTTGGAATTGAAAAATCCCCGTCCGTGTCAGTTTTCGTGTTGGCGATGAACTTGGGCGGGCGTTGCCGGGGGTGCACATCAAAAGCAGAGATCGACGCGCCGGAAATCGCAGAGCCATCAGCGGCAAGCAGGTGGCCCCGAATCGAGCGGCCAGCATCGATCACCGGGTTCCAGGTCAGCTCTTTTCCGTTCGTGACGAAAATCGTCTCCGAGGCTTTTCCCAGGCCTCGCTTCACCGACCGAAACTTCTGATTTCCGGTCGGAAGCCCGATCATTCGGTACTGGCCGTTCTCGTCTGAGAGGCTCCGGCAGTACTCGAAATCATGGGCGCCGCTGCAAATGACGACGGCCGCCGCGACGGCATTGCCATCGCCGTCAATCACGCGGCCCCGCACGATCCCTCCCTGCGGCAAGACCATTCGGACTTCGTGGGGGGCCGTACCTGGGGCAAGTCTCTCTGTGCAACACCCAAAGCCCGGGGCCCGCGCCAACACGTCGACGGGTCCGCTGCCGATGCCGGAGCAAACAAATCGACCTTCGGCATCGGTCCTGAGAATCTGTGGGGGTGGCGGCGATTCTCCCCGAGCTAGTTTTGAATGATCGCTGGTTCCTAAGATGTACAGGGCGGCACCGGGGACGGGATAGCCTCTGGGATCGACCACGATTCCCCGTAGTGAGCGGCCGTGGCTATTCACCACGAGACGAAGATCAATGGAGTTGCTCTGTAGTTGCCCGGTCTCAATGGCCGGAGACGGCGCATGGTCCGGCGCTCGGGCCGCAACGCAGCGCTGCTCGCCTAGATCCCCTAGCTCAAAGCGACCTTGATCATCCGCGCGGCTGACCTGGAAGCCTTCTTGCGTGTTCCCGTAAATTGAGACCCAGATGGCGGCTCCGGGTTGAGCCTCTCCGCGCTCATTGACCACAACTCCACGAACCTGTCGGCCCTTGTCGATTCTCAGTTCTCCTTCGACCAGGCCACCGGGGACGACGGTAGCTGCAAAGGAACCGTTATTGTGAGTCGCGTAGAACAGGTAGTCCCCAAGCGGGTGGTTTTTGAGGAGTAAGTAGCCGTCCTGGTCGGTCGAGTAACGCTCGGCGTAAAGGAAGAAGGGTTGCGATCCGCGCGGCCAAGATTTCAAAGTTACTCCTTTGGCCGCCGTTCCGTCGTGCCAGGTCACCTTGATGCTGATGTCTCCGAGCTGTTTTCGGGTGGCATCGATAGGAGCATTGTTCGTGGGTGACGAATCCGCTGTTTCTTGGCCACCGCGTGGTTCCTCGCGGCGTGCTTTACGCATGGTGTTGCGAGGCGCTTCGAGCTCGCTTGCCTCGGTGGAGGGCTCAGACTTCAGCGCACTGTCTGGCGAGTTCAGATTATGCCAAGCCAAAGCCGCCACGAGCAAGACGATGCCGACGCCAGCGGCCAGGCCGGCTTGGGCTTTGGTCACGGCAACTCCTCCGAGAAGGAAACTCGATGCTTGGGGTGACCTTGCCACCGAGGCTTTACTGATGATCAGCTCGCGCACCTGCGCGAGCCCCGGAGTCGAAAGGGCCAACAAAGCAGCGGAAGTGGCGAACCCGGCGCCGAGGCGTTTTTCGAGCTGTTTCAAGGCGCGATGGAGTCGAACGCGAACCGTGCCAGGAGTTTGGTTGAGGGCGTGGGCAATTTCTGCTGGCTTCATCCCGTACCAGGCGCTCAGGATGATGATGCGGCGATCGGGCGTACTGAGTTCTTCAACGGCTTCAATGACGGCGCGCTCAGTCTCGCGGGTCTCAACCCGGCCGTCCGATACCACCAAGGCGCCAACTTCGTTGCTGAATTTGAGCGGCGCCGACGAGCGTGTGCTCCGAACGCTTCGCACACGATTGCGAAGGATGCCCGTGATCCAAGGCTCTGCGGGCCGCTTTTGATCCCAATCGTCGATGGACTCGATCACGGCGAGGAAAGTCGTTTGCAAGGCATCCTCAGCATCGACCGTTCTTGAGCAAAGATGGATGGCTAGGCCATAGAGCTTCGGAGCGAGAAGGTCGAACACGGCGGCGAGAGCCGCGGGGTCGCGGCGTTTCGCGAAACCTAGAAGCAGTCGATCAGTTGGTGTTTTTCTCATGACGCCTCAATGGCGGTGGCGTAGCTGAGCGTTACGAGAATTCTGCCAGAGAAGGCAAACCTCTATCTCCCCAGCCGGGCGCTACCGGCGGTATGCAGCCGCAAACCACAAGAGACTTGCAAACAGAAAGACAATGTTGACCGCCCGGGCAAAAGGCGGTGCGCCCTCTGGCCAGAGCTGCCCCACCAAGACCATGACATTGAGCAGCATGAGAACCACTAAGACGGGCTTCTTCTTCATTGCGATCATCTCCCTATTGTTGTTCGCTTGCATGTTGATGACCAGCTTTTCGGGGCCGCGATGGCTGATCTTAGGCGGAAGAAAACCGATTGACGCGAAAAAGCGGGAGAATTGTGTCTGACGCGGTATGGCCGGTTAGGTGGGAGATGAGGGCTTGGGACCGAGGCAGGTGAGGTAGAGGACGGACTCTTGAGTAGAGAGGCCGAAGAGGCCGTTGATGAGGTCGTCGTAGTAGCCACCGATACCGCAGGCGCCGAGGCCGAGAGCTTGCGCACTGAGGCTTAGGCGTTGGCCGATGATGCCAGCGTCGAGACCGACGTAGCGGTAGCCGCGATCGCCGTAGCGTTGGTGTTGGTGGTTGAGATCGGTGAGGTGGATGACCATCGCGGCGCAGTGAAGCGCGATCTCTTGCTCCAAGGCGATGTGGCAACAGTCGGAAGCGAATCGTCCGGCGCGCCAAAGCTGTAGTGAGTTGTTGGCAGGGTTGTACTCGTAGAGGCCGGGGCTGAGTCCTTCGACGCGGTGGATGGCGATCAGGGTTCGCAGGGCCCTAAGATCGTGGAAGGCCGTGGGTGCTTGGTCCCAGTGAAGGTAACTCTGCGCCAAGATGGTGGCGAGATCGCTGCGGGTCATGGCGTCTTGCGCGAAGGTGCGCGCGGAACGCCGCAGCAAGATGGCCCCGCAAATGTGTTCAGACCAGTCGAGAGGTTTCGCGCGCAGCAATTGGCAGGGCAGGCCTTCGAATCCTTTGGGCGGGTTCGGCGACCAGGCCTTTGACCCGGCGGGGCTGAGGTTTTCAAGATAGCTGCTTCGATGAAGCGCTTCGGCGCCAGCAGCATGACTTTGGCTTGGCGGCGATGCGCTGAGGCCAGGCGCTCGAAGGCAATCGGCTTGGTCGTCGTCGAGGGCGAAGGCGGCGAGGACGGCCTCTTTACCAGCGTCGAGAAGAAGTAGAGCGGCCAGGCAAGCATCCTGAAAACTTGGGAGCGAGCAGACACCTAAGGACAAAAATGGGGCAATGGAATGGGCGTTGCCAACAAGGTGCCCGGTGTCAAGGAGCACTCGGCGGTAGCCCCGTTCGTGGTAGCGCCATGCACTGCGGTAAAAGACCGCCGTGACCAGCACGATACAGCGCGCGCGCGTTGCCGCGGCATCGAAGAAACAGTGTCGAAGGTCGCCTTGGTAGTCCCCCTCGCAAACCGGCACCAAAGTGTGATCTTGAACTTGGTAGTTGTAGAGCCCGTTGGCCACACCTTCGATGTCGCATAGGGCCAAGTAGATCTCGTTGGGGTAAAGGGCTCCGGCGGAAGGTGCCGCACGAAAGGTGTGTTCGCGGTTGCCGTCATTGGCCACCGCGGTGACGCCGTAGACGTGCAACAAAAATGTCGAGAGCCGTTTGAGATCAAGCGGGCCGTCTGGGAGCTTGGAAACGAGCTTGGGCAGCTGTGTTTGGTCGTCACGGGTGAGCGCAAGGTGGGGCCGCAAGTCGAGGCGGTCGTCGCTGTGAAAAGTCTTTGTCGTCGCGGGCTTCAAAGTCCAATCGAGGGCGGGGTGATTGGCGATGGTCTTGGGGCAGTACTTCGTCGCGTCGTGGTAAGCCCGAGATCGGCTCATGCGAGAAAACTCTCCGCGCAGAATTCAGAAAGAGTGATGAACGTTTAAGTGTGCGCGATCACAGCGCGCGAACCAAAGGCTTGCGCTATTGAGATTGGGAATCATAGTGATGGTCGTCGCGCAGTGCAGCTGCTAAGGCCTTGACCAAGATCTTTCGCTCCCGGGGACGAACCAAAAGACCAGTGTGCCCCTGGAGACTTTGAAGGCCGTCGGCAGCTAGTTCGGCACCCGCCAGCTGCCCGGAGGCGTGTGCGACAAATTCATCATGCGCCGAAGTTAGCGTTCGGAGGCGAAATCCGCGGCTACTTGAGGTCAAGCGCTCTCTCAACGCGCGCAGAGCCTCGGAGTCTGGAGACATGAAATCGAGTTCCGGGTCGTTGGAAAGTCCTCGCCGGAGACGGGTCAACAGCTGACCAAGGAACAAGAGGCCCTTTCTCGGGCCCCGAAACGGAGTGTTAAGGGTGATGATCTCGGTGGTCAGCGCTGATTTCGGCGCGTAATCGAGAAGCGTCGTGGCCGCAACCAAGCCACCGTAGCTGTGGGCGATTAACGCGATGTGCTCGGCACCGGCAGCTTCTGCTCTTAGCAGAACCGCCCTGAGCATCTGGACTTTTTCGCTGTGGAGCAAAGAGTCGGTGGGCCAAGGGCAATGCCAGGCAGTTGATTCCAGGGGGCTAAGTTCGGCGGCGAGCTCCGCCAGCAAGGGCCTGCCAACTCCCGCATTGGAGGCCCAACCGGGCACGAAAACGAGGGCGAGAGCTTGACCCCTTTGGCCGCCGGATTGAGGCCTTGAGGCGGAATTGGCGCGCAGGAGCCGCCGATAGCCAGAAAATGCCGAATAAGCTCTCCACCAGGCGACCGGGTATTCCAGAGTTTTCATGATGCGTGATTTGACCTAAGTCATTTTGTGGAAGCTACTTAATAAATACCAAGCCGTGAAAATCACAACTCTGGCCTCAAATTGTCCGACATTTTGGGATTAAGGCCCAGCGCGGCTGCGTTCCGATTACACTTGGGGGGTGAATTCACCCTTGGATTTTTTGCAACCTCCCGTGCACAGGAGATTGGTTACATGGAATTACGTAAGACCGGCGCCGTCACGGCGTTCGCAGTGGTCTTTTTGCTGTCGCTCGGCGGCAGCAGTTTTGCGCAGTGATGAAGCGGTGGAGGCGGCAGCAAAGCCGCTGGGGGCGCCGGGCGCGTTCCTCCGAGCATCACTAAAGTCAACCGCAGTCCCGAAGTCGCGCGTATGCTCGACATCGCGTGGCTCAGCACGCAGTGGCCGACCGAGCACAAGGATGGATACGGGGATGTCCCCGTCGCCTTGAGCCAGCTCAGCTCGTTCCAGCGTGATGAGGCTCGCCCCTTCTTCGTCTTCATCGACGAAAAGCGGGAGGCCGCGGACGAGGACAAGCTCATGCGCAAGCTCTTCGGTATCGAAGAGGTCGTGATGGGCAGCAAACTCTTCAATTGCTATCGCATGAACGTCGAAGATATCCCGGACAGCAAACTGCAAAAGCAGTATGGCAAGAAGCTCCCGGCCATCTTCTTCTACGATGCGAAGGGCAAAGAGATCGGCAAAGTTACTGGCAGTAAGAAGGCGAAAACCGTCTTCGGCAAGCTCGGTAAACTTTACAAGAGCTTCTACGCCAAGGGCTCGCTTACGAAGTGGGTTGACACCTACAACGATAAGCTCAAGGACATGGAAAAAGCTGAAGACACTGTCGCGACTGCGAAGAAGACTTTGAGCGGCGTCCAAGAGCGTGCCGACAAGAAGAAAAAGAAGACCAAGAAGATCTTGAAGTCTATCGCCGAAGCGAAGACGGCTGTTTCCGATGCGGAAAAAGCCTTCTCCAAAGCGAAAGACGTCGTCGCAAAGCATGAAGCGGTAAAAACCAAGACCGATAAAAAGGTCACCGCCGCTCGCTAAGCGCGCATCTCAAAAGCTTCTCCAAAAAACCTCGGCGTTTTCGCCGGGGTTTTTTCTTAGCTCAAACCTCGGCGTTTTCGCCGGGGTTTTCTCTTAGCT
>JAZGFI010000056.1:0-19654 GCA_036479435.1 Planctomycetota bacterium
AACAAGACTCGCAATTCGAAGGCGCTATTCTCCGCATCAAACCTACGCCCCGCCTCTAAACCACCTTTGAGGCTCGTTGGCCTTGCCTGAAGGGATGGCGAGAACCAGCAGATGCGGAATCGCTGTGCCATAGGCGCTTTGCTGGACAAATTCGTGCTTTGTCGGGTGGATGACTTGCGCGGCATTGATGTCGGGCATTATGACTTTGATTCCGATGTGACGATTTTTCTGTTTGTCGTGAATGCGGAGGAAGATATTTATCTTCGCTACGGCGGGCGGGATGATCGGTCGCCGGAGCGGTTCCTTAATTTTGAGGCGCTCGATGTTGCTCTTGGTCGCGGCTTGAAGCGGCACGCACAGTGTCGAGCGGGTAAGTGGCGAGCGCCGAAGCGGAAGTCGGCTTTGTTTCCTCGTGACTTTGCCGACATCAAACGCAAAGAGATTGCCGCCGGGCGCTGTGTTCATTGCCACATGCTCGGCTCCAACCGTACGCGGCAGGCACAAGAGCGCGGGAGTCTGGACAAACTCAAAGACCTTTGGGTGCTGCCCGACATTCGCAAACTTGGAATCGATGTTGATCCTAAGCACGGGCTTAAGATTGCGGCGGTTGGTGGTATTGCGGAGAAGGCAGGCATCCTAGTTGGCGAGGAGATTCTCGCTTATGATGGCAAGACCGTCTTGACTCATGCCGACCTTCAATACGGGCTCGACAAGCTTCCTCGCCAATCAAAGAGCCTTGAACTGACGATCGGCAAGGTGGGTGTACCCAAACACCGCCGGGTAAGGCTGAATCTTCCGCCGCGGTGGCGGGTCACCAAAATTGGACGGCGCTCGCAGACCCATGCCTTGACGCCCTTCCCGGAGTTTTGGGCCCGGGAATTGAGTGACGGCGAACGGGAAGAAGAAGGGATCGCCGCCGGAGGCATGGGAGGCCGCGTCACAAAGTTCTGGGCGAACCCGAGACTTCACGCCGCTTTTCGAAAAGGCCTGAAGAAGGGTAACATCGTCTACTCGGTCAACGGGACTACTCGGAGTCCTTACACCACGAATCCAACGACTTGGATTCGCCTGAATTGTGAGACCGGCGACACCGTCACGATCAAGGCGAAGCGAGGAAAGATTGAGTTGAGTTTCCGATTCAAACTGCGAGCCCGCCCCTGGTAAGGGTCAGAAGCGAACTGCGCCAGAGAAACTAAAAAGTCGTGAGCTTAACGCCGTTGGTCAGCTCAACGTCAGTCGTGAAACTAAACGTGCTAAAAAAGCTATTGGCACCCTGCAAGTAAATGTCGACAGCGGGTTGCACCCAGGGCGGCAAGGCGACGAGGATTTCGTCGGCGGCATTGGCACCGAGAGCAACGATGAGATCGACTTGAGCCAACAGATTGCAAGTCGGTCCAAAAGCTGGCACCGGGGTGTTGGCGGCATTGTTGCCGACGATCAAAAAGCGTCCGTTACGGAAGGTGTTGCAACATGACTGCGCTGAACTCATGTTCAAAGTCAGGATGCACGTTGAGGCATCGAAACTTCCGGAGAGAGTGGGTGCGGCGAAAAAAGGCGAGCAGCCCTGCCCGTAGGCGCTGATGTTGATTCCCTGGGCGGGACAGACGGTCACCTGTGCTGAACAAAAGGCCATCGCGATGAGGCTGCACGCGACAAATAGAATTCCAATTCGAATCATGATCAAAAACTCCAGTCGATTTGCGCTCCGACTTTGGGCATTTGCCCTGGTCTTAGATCCTCCTAAGCTTGGACGAAATCCACATCACGAGCAAGCGTTCTCTATAAATACAGATGGAGCATGAAGTACAAATGAGCACAGCAGGTCCGCAAAGCGATGCCATACGCCGGGTTCGCCACATTGGCCTCGTCGAAGGAGCTTCATTCTTGCTGCTCCTCGGCGTGGCGATGCCCCTGAAGTATGTCTGGGGTTGGCCGATGGCGGTCAAGTTCGTCGGCTGGGCTCATGGTCTGCTGTTTGTTCTATACGGCTTGGCAACCCTGCAAGCGCTGCGCGTATGCGCATGGAATTGGGGGCGTGCATTCTTGATTCTCGCGGCTTCGTTGGTTCCATTTGGACCCTTTATGATTGACCCGCGCCTGAAACGAGAAGAGCTAGCTGCCGCCAAGTGAATGTACTCGTGAAGGCGAGTTGTATAAGCGATGACAGTGAGGGTAAGGGATGTCCCGATTGACCTGATTCGCTCTATCGCGATGCGCTCCAGATGGCGATGATGCCCGCGCATGAGTCCTCGGATTCATGTCGCCGTGTGGGTGAAGTGTTGGCGCATCTTTCGCCCCGAGTTCCCGAGATCTGAAGAGTCATCAATAGGGTTTACGCCGATCGGTGACTTGTCCGTGGTCGCTCGCTTGCGAGCGACCACGGCACGGCGTTTTAGGCTTTGGCTCCATCGCCCCTTAGTTGGGTGATCCCGCCCACTGTCGTAGTTTGGGCTATGAAATTCAGTCTCGATATCTTTCACGAGAGCCGGACCTCAAGGCAGGCTCACCTTCGCTACCCCAGCGATGGAACCGAAGCCGCCGTCTTTGCTCTTTTCAACGTCCATGCGCCGCCGACGGCTCCGGCTTACGCGACTCTCCATGTTGTCGACCCCAAGCTTGAGATCTCAAGCCAGCTTGAAGACGTGCTGAGCGGCTTGCGCGTGCTCACCGAAGAGAGCATGAAATTCGAGATTGAGAGTTTCATCGTCTCCCAGGCCCTGGATATCGAAGCCGACCCGATAGATGACTCCGGCGAGGTCCCGAAGATACCCTTTGCGATCGAACGCCATCGCCCGAGCGGCAACTCTACCCGCGACCTAGTTTTGGACGACACCGAGGGCTCTAAAGACCAGCGCCGAATCGTCGCTATCTTTGAACGCTTCATTGAGGCCGAAGGCAGCATGAACGTGCTGACCATTGTCGATCCGCGCTTTCACACCGAAGCCAGTGTCGACCCCTTGATGAGCATGATTGACAGCAACATCGGCGGCCCCACCAGCCCCGGCGATCACCAGCTCGACGTCATTTGCGCCAACTTCATCGGCCAGTTCGGCGCCCAGCCCACAAACCCGCAACTCTAGCGTCAGACGCTTTTCACTACCCTTTCAAATCCAAAGTCAGCCCTTCACCCACTCTAGCGACCGCCGGGAAGTTTTTGACACTGTACTCAAGGTCGACTCCCAAAATCCCGATGAATGCAGTGGCCTTCGGGCCGCTACAGAGGGCCTCTTGGGGGGGCCAAAGATCCGATCGGAGCGCCACGGTCACAAGTTTCTACTAAATATTGAGCGTGCAGCCGGTTAGGACGCTCTGATCGATCTTTTTACTCCTCCCAAGTCCACAGCCCTCGACCGTACAGCGAACCGCCACTCTTCGAAGTGGCGGTTTTTTTGTGCCCAGAACCAGAACTGAGCGCTCGAGGGTGAACCTGCCGGGTTTTGATAACGTTTCGGCCAGAAGAAGGAGCCTTTTTGGATCAGCTCAAGCGACAAATCACTCCCTCGGCTCGCGAGGCAAAGCTCCTGGCGAGGTCAGTGACCCGTTGGCGGTTCAAGCTGCCCTTTGGCGCGTCTGTTGCGGTCCACACCTGCTTTTTAGCCGCCGTCGGCCTGGGTGCCGCTGGCGTGCTGAGTTCAGATCCGCGGGCGGACACCTCGACTCCGCTATCACTCTCCTGGGAGCTTTCGGCCCCAGCCGTCTTCGACGTCGACATCGATGAGCCGGTCGAGGAAATCAGTGAAGATTTTTTTCGCGAAGCGGAGAAGGTCTTAGTCTGGGAACCCGATTTCGAAGAGCCCGAGATTCCAGTCTTTGCCGATGACCTCACTGAGCTTGAACGCAAGCGCACGCCCGACGGCGAGTTCAAGCCGCTGGTCAGCCGACCGGTCGAATTGCAAAGGCTGCCCGTCGAAAACACCGCGCTGACGAAGCCAACAAGGCGACCCCGTGAATCGGATTCGAAGGCAGCTACCACCATCGCCGCCCCACCCGCCGTCGTTGCCAAGAAAAAGCCACAAGTAGCGTCAGCTTCGCTGCCCACACCCCAAAAAACCGAGGAACCGGCAGCAAAAGTTGTGCTCGCCCGTCCAGAGGGAAACGAGGCGTCTCTTAGACGCCTGCGTCGTCTCGGCGCGCGACATCGTTGGCGCGGACGCGTTGTGGTCAGAGTCCGCGTCTCCGCGGAAGGAAGTGCGATCAGCGCCGTCATTGCCACATCGTCGGGCTCGAAGCGCCAAGATGAGGCCACCAAAAAAGCAGTGCTCTCTTGGGCCTTTCGTCCTGCGCAACGCGGCCAACACACCGCGCCTTGCACCTTGGACATCCCCTTCGAGTTCTAAGTTCGCTCCTTCGCGCAGACTCGAATTAGAATTTGAAATCGATGCCGATGATGAGGTTGGCTCCGGGTTCTTGCAGGCCCGAACCGTGAGTTCGGTAGTTCTTATCCAACAGATTTTCGATGGACAAAAAGACGTCGGTACCCTCGTCGATCCGGTACCCGCCTTCCAAGTTCAGCGTGATGTAACCTGGAGTACCACCGGGCGGAATCCGACTGGTATCGGCACGGTCGCGAGTGCTCAAGCGATCCTGCCGGTCTGCGGCCAAGGCCCAGGCCTTGAGGTGAAGGCGATCATCATGGGTTTTCCACCCGAGCCCTAAGGTGCCGCCCAGCGGTGGCAGGCGTGAGATGACCTCGGTTCTCGAAACCGGGTCCGAAGTCGGAAAAGTCTCGGCTTGGCCGTCGAGCCAATGAAAAGTGCCAAACACCCACCAATTGTCATCAAGGTCATAGCGCAGGCTGAGGTCAACTCCCTGCAGATGTCCGTCGCCCCCGTTTCGCTTGATCACCTCCGCTTCGCCATCAATGATGTTGCCTGTGGGCTGGCGGATAACGAGGTCATCGATGACGGTGTAGTGGTAGGCCGCAGTACCGGTGAAGCCCCGCCAACGCAGTTTTGCGCCGAACTCAAGACTCAAAAACTTCTCGGGGTCGATGCCGGGCGAAGGGACCTCGAGCTCGCCGCTGCGCGCCGAGTCGAGTCGTGATAGGTCGGACAGATTCGGAGCTCGAAAAGCCTGCGAAACGCCGGCGTAGAGATTGAGCTCATTCGCAGCGCGCCAGTTTACACGGACCGAGCCGATGACATTCAGCCAATCATCTTCGAGCGATATCTGTCCGCCGGACAAAGGGTCTTCGACCGCATCGGCATCCGCCGCGGCGTAGGTCAGCCGCCCGCCCACGATGAGATTCACGGTGTTGCTGATTTCGATCTCGTTCTGGGCGAAGAGACCCAAAAGGTCGTAGCTGGCGTCATCGCCGACTGGCCCCTGAATTCGAACGGTCCGTTGCCCCAAAGCGTTGGTGTCGGTTCGAAACGAGTCGACTTCGTCGTGGTAGTAGTCGACGCCATAGGTGAGACGACCAAGCGCCGTGTCTGAAACAAACTCAACGGCGACGCCAAAAGTGTCGACGTCAAACCCCAGATCGTTGACCCGTCCGTCGCCGCGGCGGCGTTTTTGACGCTCGGCGATGCGATGCCAACTTAGACGGATGTGGATCTCGTCAACGAATCCTCCGAGATTGAGATCGTACCCGTCGAGGAAGGCTGCCGCGAGATCGCGCTCCCAGTCAAAATCTCGGGAGAGATCCGAACCAATCGTCGTGCCGTGGAAAGAGACGCCGTCGACGGTTCGGTGAACGCGGTTGACGTTCGCCACCCGGCCCAGCTGCGCCAGTATCCCCAGTGACCAGTGCTCGTTGAGGTTGATGTCAAAACGGCCATCGGCGAAATAGTTGTGATAGTTCGTTGCGTCTTGACGCCCGAGATCGCCACCCGCATTGAGGTCGCTGAAAGCGCCGCCCGAGGCTCCCAACACAAAACCGAAGTCTTCGCCGATGTTCCCCGACACCTGGGCGCGGCCAGAAATGCTGTTTTCGGCACTGCTGTAGCGCAGAACAACGCGACGGTCCCAGGAGTTCTCGGGACCGTAGTCGCGGCGACGAAGGGGAATGGCATTGACCGCACCTCCGACGGCATCCGATCCGTAGAGAACGGAGCCCGGACCAAACACCGCTTCGACGCGATCGAGCGAAAACCCATCCACGAGGCCCCAATACTCATTGGGCCCCGAGCGCAGCACTGAATTGTTCAGCCTGATCCCATCGATCATCATCAAGGTGTGATAGCCGGTGAAACCGCGCAGAAAGGGGGAAACTTGCCCGTAAGAAGTCCGCTGCAAATGGACACCGGGCAATTCCTTCAGCGAATCTTGGATCGTTCGGGCCCGGCGGAGTTTGTCTCGGCCCGTCACGGTCACGTGGAAGGGGGAGTCAAAAAGCTCTTCGTCGTGCCGAGTTGCCGTCACGACAATCGTATCGAGCGTGCCCACGACGTCGTCGACCGCCAGCTCAAGCGCCTCTTTTCTCCTCAGCTCTTCGGCTTGTTGTCGTTCCGCTTCACGGAGCCCTCTCGGGCTTCCCTGGGCTAAAATGACCGAAGCGAGGAGGAAAAAGCTGGCGATGGCGCCGAGGAGAGTCTTTGACGTATACTGCATGTTTGGTCTCGAAAACGAATCCCAGCGCTGGCGGTTTCGACCTGCCCAGGCGAAGGCAATGGCAAAGGAAACTCAACGCTGGGAAGACCGGGATGGTTCGCAGAGATTTAGAGGACTTTTTCAGCCGCAAGCGCCAAGTAGCTGTTTGATCCGGACTTCAATGTCATCACGAGTCTCACGGAAAACGCGTCGGATTTCATCGTCTTCGCCCGAGGCATCGGCGGGATCTTCGAGATTCCAATGAATGCGGCGGATGGACTCGAGTTCCGCTGGCAGTTTCTCCTCAGCGTTGCCGCAGAGCGTGACGACGAGATCGAGGTCTGCAACCGGCACTTCGTCGAGGTCCTTTGAGTACTGCTGCCCGATCGAGACGCCGATCTCATCCATGGTTTGGGTCGTTCGCGGGTTGATCCCCTGGGGCGTAAGCCCCGCCGACCACACGCGATGGCCCGAGGCCACAAATCGGCTACCGAAGGCCTCGGCGATTTGGCTTCGGCAAGAATTACCGGTGCAGAGAAAAAGCACGTTCACGTTTAGATCCTCATGTCCTATTTAGCGCGGCTAGCACAACCGGGTGCAGGCCATGATTCGCAGCGGCGATCGAACGGCCGAAAAGCCAATCATCGCCTCCATTCATGTCGGTGACCACCCCACCCGCTTCGCGAATCAAAACGGCGCCGGCGGCGACATCCCAAGGCGAAAGTTCCAGCTCCCAAAAGCCGTCGAAGCGGCCGCAAGCGGTGTAGGCCAAGTCCATCGCCGCACTCCCGCAACGCCTCACGGCCCGGGTCCGGGGAATGAGGTGGCAAAAGTGGTCGAGGTTGTTCTCAGCGATCTCACCCACGCGGTAGGCAAATCCGGTCGCGAGCAGAGAGTCGAGCAATTCCGTGGTCTTAGATACTTGAATGGGCTTGCCGTTTAAGATCGCCCCTTTGCCTTCATGCGCAAAAAACAACTCATCCAGCCGCGGCGCGTAGATGGCCCCCGCCACGGGTTGGTCGTTTTTGAACAGGCCGATGGAGACGGCGAACATCGGCAGTTGATGCACGAAGTTGGTCGTGCCGTCGAGGGGATCGACAATCCAATGGTAGCCCTTTGCGGCGCTGGCTTTTTCGCTAGCACTGGGATCGGTCGATGCGGCTTCTTCGGCGAGGATGCTGTGGTCTGGAAATCGCTCAGAAATCGCCGCGACGATGAGTTCTTCAGCGGCGCGGTCGGCCACGGTCAGCAAATCTCGCCGGCCTTTGAAATCGATGTCGCCCGCCTCAAGTCGGCCGAAATAGCTCATGAGGACCGCACCCGCGTTGCGAGCTGTCGATTCCATGAAGGTACGCAATTCATCGGCTTCCACCATCGTCTTAGCCCTGGTCATGATCGAAGCCCGGCGGGCGCTAGGTTCAGGTTGGGGGAGCGGCGGTGCCATGAACTTTGCAACGCATTCAGTGGCGACCTTCTTTCGTCATTCCCGCCCATTTTGAGCCTTTGTCTTTCCCAAGGTGCCAGCCGCGCCCAACTTGGCTATGAGGCCGTCCCAGTAGGCCATCCGGCGCCCAATGTCTTTTTCGAAACCGTAGGGCGAGGGCTGGTAGAAACGACGGCCAGCCATCGCCTTGGGAAGGTAGTTTTGCCCGCTAACGGCCTGGTCGAAGTCGTGGGGGTACTCGTAGCCCTTGCCAAAGTCGAGCTGCCGCGCGACCCGGTTGGTGGAGTTCTTCAGATAGTTCGGAACGTCGTAGACTTCGCCCTTTTTGATCGCATCCCGCGCGGCGTTGAACGCGGCGTAGACCGCATTCGATTTCGGCGCGGTCGCGATGTAGACCGCAGCTTGCGCCAAGGCGAGTTCGCCCTCTGGAGATCCGAGCCGGCGAAATGCCTCTTCAGCTGCGATGGCTTGAGTCAGCGCCTGCGGATCGGCGAGACCAACGTCTTCACTCGCAGCGCGCACGATCCGGCGCGCGACCCAGCGCGGATCCTCGCCGCTTTCCAACATTCGGGCCAACCAGTACAAGGCGGCCTGGGGATCACCGCCGCGAAGGCTTTTGTGAAAAGCGCTCATGACGTTGAAATGGCTTTCACCGGAACGATCATAACGCAGCCCCGCCCCGCCAAGTGCGGTGGTCACCGCCTCTGCATCGAGCACCGAGCGAGCCAACGCGCCGAGTTCCGATTCGCGCCGCACGACTGCTTCTAGGCGATTCAATAGGGTACGCCCATCACCGTAAGCACCGGCGACGAGAGCCTTCATGCCGCCTTCGTCAAAATCAATCCCCGAGGGCAGACCCGAACTTTCGCGGTCGTTGAGGGCGCGGCGCGCGATGAGTTCCAAAGAGTCTTCGCCAAGAGCCTCCAAGACCACGACGCGACAACGCGAGAGCAAGGCAGGGTTGAGCTCAAAGGCGGGGTTTTCGGTAGTGGCACCAACCAAGACCACCGTCCCATCCTCGACGTGAGGTAAAAACGCGTCCTGTTGGGAGCGATTGAAACGGTGAATTTCGTCGACGAAAAGTAAGGTGCCGACGCCGCAATGCCGACGCTCGAGCTTCGCCTCGGCGATCACCCCACGCACTTCTTTGACACCGGAAGTCACCGCGCTAAAGGCAATGAACCTCAACCCGGTCTTGCTGGCTAAAAGTCGCGCTAAAGAGGTCTTGCCGCAGCCAGGAGGCCCCCAAAAAACCACCGACGGGATGTGGTCAGTTTCGATCAAGTCGCGCAGAAGGCTCCCGGGCCCAACGGCCTCGTCTTGGCCAATCAGCTCATCGAAAGTCGCTGGCCGCAAGCGCTCCGCCAGGGGAACTATTGGTTCTGCTCCGGCAACGTTGGATTCGTCAGAGCGGTCGCTGAAATCGAAAAGCCCGGCTTGGTCGTCTGAGCAAGCCATGCCCGATCAGCCCCCGAAAGCGGCCAGCTGGTCGCAGATTCGGTCCTGAATACGGCGCGAAGTAGAAGTGGCTCCGCCGTTGAAAATCCCGGCGAAGACCAGCCAGCGACCCCCGCGTGAGCGTACGTATCCCGACAAAGTGCTCATTCCCGTCAGCGTTCCGGTCTTCGCGAAAACGCGGCCTTTTAGACCTGTCATCCGTTTTCGCAAGGTGCCGGTTTTCCCCGGTTCGGCGAGCGAGGCACGAAAGACCTCGCGAATTGAGCGGCGCTGCCACATCAATGTCAGAACACTCGCGAGTTGACGCGCGCCCAGGGCATTCGCTCGCGAAAGGCCGCTACCATCGCGGATCACGGTGCCCTCTTCGAATATCTCTTCGCGCTTCAACCAGTTCGCGATGACGCGCGTACCGCCAGCAAAACTGCCTTCGGCGCCCTGGGTTTGGCCGAGCTGGCGAAAGACAATTTCGGCGTACAAGTTCTGGCTGCGTTTTAGCAGCGGCTTAACGATCTTTTTGAGCGGGCTGCGCTCGATCAGGATGGAGGTGAGGCGAGCCTTAGGCCAGTCTTTGGTCGACTCGCTCAAGTCCTTGGGAACAACGACCCCGCGCTTTTTGAGAGCGGCTCGAAGACCCGAGAGGTAGTAGAGCGAACCGTTGGCTACATTCACGTCGTGATCGTGACCGCGGCCCTTGCGATAGAGTTTGCCCTTTACGGTGTAAACCGGCTTATCATCTTGGCGGTTGTACTGGAGTGACTGCCGCGAGCGATTGGACACGAGCGAGACTTTGTTGATGGCGCGCCCGTAGCCGACAGCTGGCAAAAAGCTGATGCGGGCCTTCGTCCCTTGGGGGCGCACTTGGATACGAATCTGATTGTCGTTGAAAATGAGCGGTGCCAGTTCGACCATCCAATAGTTGACGTAGGAATCCCGCGGCCAACGCTCGCCGCGTTGCGGACCCACGAAGGGGTTTTTTGCCGCGAAAATCCCCTTCTTCACTTCGCGAAGACCTGCCGCCACCAGCCGGTCGGCGATGCCGTCCAGACCTTTGCTGAAGCTTTGTCCCGAAAAGCGAAACCCGGCACTGGGATCGCCGCTACCTTTGACCACCAAGCCTCCGCGAGCGACGCCGTCTTCCCAATCCAAAGCTGAAAACTCGGTTTCGAATTCCCAGTTGGGGCCCATCAGATCGTAGGCCGCCGCGGCGGTGATCACCTTCATGTTGGAGGCGGGCACGAGGGCCAGGGTTTCGTTGCGAGCGAAAAGCACTTGCCGAGTCGCGGGGTCGGCGACGAAAAAGGAGATCTTCGTTTTGGACTTCGCCAAACCGAGGCTCGCCTCAATGCGTTGGGACAAGACGTCGACGGCCGCTTGATCGAAGAAAGCCGGCACCGGCTCGGGCGGCAAAGTCGAATCGGCTCCGGACGCGGTGGCCTGGTCGCTCGACGGCGCCGCCGCTGACTTTGCGGGGCGCTCGCCCCAAACGGCGACGGGGACTCCGCTCAATGCAGAGAGGGCCAAGACCACCAAGATCGTGACCCCCAGCGCGATCGAGCGCGGCCCAATGACCGCTTTGTGGCCAGTTGAATACGTCATGTTTTCCTTGCGGCGGCGCGAACCATGAGTTTCGATGATCCGACTAGTCGTCGTAGCCTTCGGGGTGGCTTTCGTGCCATTTCCAGGCCGTCGCGATGATGGTCTCGATGTCGCCGTAGCGTTGGGTCCACCCCAAGGTTTCGGCGGCGCGTTTGTAGTCCGCAATCAACACTCCGGGATCGCCAGCGCGGCGCGGGGCGACTTCGCTTTTGATCGTTTTCCCCGTGACCTTCGCAGCGGCATCGACAATCTCTTTCACCGAGTAGCCCTTACCATTGCCAAGGTTGAAGCTCGTGCTGTCGCCGCCCTTGTCGAGGTAGGCGAGCCCGCGAATGTGGGCATCGGCGAGATCGGTGATGTGAATGTAGTCGCGAACACAGGTCCCGTCGGGCGTGTCATAGTCATCGCCAAACATCTTGATGATGTCGCGCTTGCCCTGGGCGACCTGCAAAACCAACGGGATGAGGTGCGTTTCGGGATCGTGGTCCTCGCCGATCTCTCCGCTTTCTGCGGCACCGGCGGCATTGAAGTAACGCAGCGCCACGTACTTCAAGCCGTAGGCGGCGGCGTAGTCGCTGAGGATGTGTTCAATCATCAACTTCGTGCGGCCGTAGGGATTGATCGGCTCTTGCGGGTGAGTCTCGTCGATGAGATCGCGGATCGGATTGCCGAATGTTGCCGCCGTCGATGAGAAAATGAACTTGTCGACACCCGCCTTGCGCATGCTGTGAAGCAAAGTCAGCGTGTTCGACACATTGTTGAAGTAGTACTTTTCTGGATTTTCGACGGACTCACCTACGTAACAGTGAGCCGCAAAATGGAAGACGGCTTTGACCTTGTGCTCGGCGAACAGACGGTCGAGTTTGGGGCCATCGTCAAGTCCACCTTCGATCAACGGCGTTTCGCCAGCCGCCGCACGGTGGCCTTCCGAGAGGTTGTCGTAGCACAGGGTTCTAAATCCCTGGCGACGCAGCTCGTGAAGGCAGTGACTGCCGATGTAGCCGCAGCCACCAACGACGAGGATCAAGTCGGGATCAGAACTCATCAAAATTCCTTGGGTTCATGCTTGCGATACATATCGCGGTGTTTTTTGTACCAGGCTTGCCACTTTCCGCGGATGCGGCTCATGTCTTGAAGCTGCAGCGTTTCGGGAGGAACTCGTTCGATCCAAGCCAAGGTGAGGCGGTTGAGACTCTCGTGAATCCGCGAAAAAACGTAAGGATCGGCCTCGTTGCGAAGGGCCATGAGCAAGATCGGGATGGCTGGCTTGCCCCGGTGATACGCGCTGAGCAAATGACAGGCCATGCCGCGCACTTTGGAGCCCATGCGAGTATCCAAAGCCACGACCTCGAGCAGCCCGAAGACGTTTTCGTTTCCAGGCAGCCGCGCCGCAACTTGCTGCAAACCCTTGGCCGCGACAATGTCATCGGGGTCTTCGACGGCCTTGGAAAAAGCGAGAAGCAAACGCCGTGCACGGTCTCGATCCGGCAAGGGCCAAGGGACCCCAGACAAGACAAAGATCGCGTCTCGGCGACGCTCGACTTCGGGCGCTTGGCCGACGCGGGCAATCAACTTGTCGAAAGAGAGTTCGCGCTTGGAAGGGTCTTCGACTCGAGGTAACTTCGCGAGGCGATCACGCTCATTTGCCGTTGAGTTGCGAGCCCGAAAGTCAAGGCCCGAGCCAGCCTTACGCAGGCCCTGGTCATACTCGACCACGGCGTCAGCGTTGCGGCCAAGCCTTGCGTAACAACCGGCTAGACTGAAGTAGTAGCGATACTCGGTCGGATCGAGCTGAATGATCTTGCGATAGTCTTTGGCCGCTTCGGTCCAGCGCTCGAGGGCACGATGACAGTGAGCCCGCATCAATCGGAGATTGAGTTGGCGCTCGTTGGGGCGGAGCAGCTGGTCGATCTGGCCAATGGCCTCGGCGAATTCGCCGCGCTGGCGGTAGACCTGAGCCAAATTAAAACGCGCACGCTGGCGCACGGCTTCGTCTTGGCCAGCCTTCATCAGAATCGACAGCAGGTGAGAAACGGCCGTATTGAAATCGCGGGCGCGCACGGCCAGGTCGACCAAGCCAAACTCGGACTTCAGGTGTTGCTTGTTGATTTGTAGCGCCCGCTCAAAGGCGTCCTTCGCCAGGCGGTTGTCACCTTTATTGAGGTAGTAGACGCCAACGCCATCCCAGGCCCAAAAGAAGTAGCGGTCGAGGGTGAGGGCGCGCTTGAAGTGGCTAAAGGCGACTTCTAGCTGGCCGTCAAGCCCCATAAGGCGACCGTAGAGATAGTGATCGACGGCCCGGGACGAGTTTTGGGCGAGAGCGTGGTAGCGCGCCCTCACCGCTTCGAGCCCGGCTGGGGGTCCGCCCAAAGCGCGATTTTGCTCTTCAACCGCGCTGTGAATCTGCTGCTCCTCGGCCCTCCAGGACGAGCGCGACCGCTGGAAATCGGGCTGGCTCTGGAGACGGCTGGGACTAAGAGCTTTAAGGGCTCTTTTTATCTCTTTGAAGATAGGATCCTCGTCAAACTGCGCCCATCCGGTGGCGCTCAGCAATAAAGTGGCGGCGAGGGCGGCAATCAGGGTCCGCTGCATTGTGTAGATCCCTGTAGTACCAATGACTTAGGAAGGTCAGCAGCGCATTTTAGCACAGCTCGGAGACGGTCGAAAGCAAGGGTTTCGAGGGCCAGTTCCGGATTGTTGCCCACTCTGGTCAAGTAGGCCCGCCGAGGCGCCGATAGTGAAATGGAATCCTACCCGGTCGGGAGTTTAGAGCGATGGACGACAAGATCCCTCAAGAACGACGCGTAACCCAGCGCACGGACGCCGGAAACCTCGTCGTCCATACCGATGTCGCAGAATCGGACCTCGCCCACACGCTGGGGCTCGGCGTCACCATCGACATGAACGAATTCGGGGTGAAGGTGCAAAGCACGGATCCCATGCCACTCGGCGAACGCTTTCGCTTCAAGCTCGCCCTGAAGGAGGAGGTCGTTGAGGCCACCGGCCAGGTGGTCCATGTCGGGCGCTGCCTCAACGGCACCTTTGAAATGGGGATCGAGTTCTTAGAGATCTCCGCCCAGGGCATCGAAAAGATCCGCGCCCACCTCTCGGAAAAGCCGAACCTCTTCGGCGTCTAGTCCGGCACGACCATCGGCGTCTTCCCGCGCTCGATAGTGGTCTCCCTTCGTGGTAGAAAAATGATATTCCGCCATTAGGGTTCGCCGCTAGGGAAGACCATTTGCCATGAGTACGCCCGCCGTCTCACAGACGGATCTGGAGGGGCTAAAGCTCCTCGCACGCGGCAAAGTTCGCGACATCTACGATCTCGGTGACCAACTCCTCATCGTCGCGACCGACCGCATTTCGGCCTTCGATTGGGTGCTCGACACGCCCATTCCCGACAAGGGACGCGTGCTCACGCAGATCTCGGTCTTTTGGTTTGAGTTTCTCAAAGACCTCGTTCCGCACCATCTCGTTGCGGCCGACGTCGATGAGATGCCGGAGAAGGTGAGACGCCATGCCGACATTCTTCGCGGTCGCAGCATGCTCTGCAAAAAAGCCAAGCCCTTCGAGGCCGAGTGCATTGTTCGCGGCTACTTAGTTGGGTCGGGCTGGAAGGACTACCAACGCACGGGGGCGGTTTGCGGCATCGAGTTGGCGCCGGGACTCAGCAAGGGTGCCAAGATCAGTCCGGCGATCTTCACGCCCTCCACCAAGGCGGACGTCGGCGAGCACGATGAGAACATCGACGGCGATGCCTTTTTGTCGATCGTCGGCGCCGAGCGTGGTGCGCGCTTGAAAGAGCTCAGCCTCGAGGCCTTTCGCCGAGTTCGCGAATACGCGGCGGATCGTGGAGTGGTGATCTGCGATACCAAGCTCGAGTTCGGGTTGTTCGACGACCAGATCATCTTGATCGACGAGGCCTTCACTCCCGACTCGTCTCGGTTTTGGAAAGCGGACGAAATCGCGTCGACTCCCGCAGGGACCGATCCGCCGAGTTTTGACAAACAAGTCGTGCGCGACTGGCTGGAATCGACGGATTGGGACCAAGCCTCGCCACCACCGCGCATTCCGGACGACATCTTGGCTACCGCGCGATCGCGTTATCTCGACATTTACGAGCGCCTTACGGGGCAGCCGCTTTAAGATAGTTGGGTTCTGAAGGACAATGGGCTGGCCACGTGACCAGCGCGCCTTGTTCATGACCCATATCGTTTCGCTCAAAACACGGGGACAATTCAATGAGCCAGCCTACCGTCTTGATCATCATGGGAAGCGATTCCGACTTCGACACCATGAGGCCTTGCGTGGAAGTCCTTGAGGGCTTCAAGGTCAAAAACGAGGTCGTCGTGGCGTCTGCACACCGCACGCCGCATGTCGTCGAACGCCTCGCGCGCGAAGCCCAAGGTCGCGGAATCCAAGTCATCATCGCGGCGGCTGGATTGTCCGCACATCTGGCCGGAGTCATCGCGGCCTACACCATACTTCCAGTCATCGGCGTGCCCATGGAATCGGCGGCGTTGAAGGGCTTGGACGCGCTCTACTCCATCGTGCAAATGCCCGGGGGCATTCCAGTTTCTTGCATGGGAATCGGCAAGCACGGGGCCAAAAACGCCGCCTACCAAGCGGCGCAAATCCTGGCGCTCCAAGATCCAGATTTGAGAGAACAGCTTCTCCGTTATCGCGACGAACTCTCGGACAAAGTTGCCGCGATGAATTCCCGAGTCCAGGAAAAGCTGGGGCGGGCTTGATGCCGGACCGCACTCCCGCACATCCACCTACTTTGTGTTGGAGTGGTGGTCCCGGTGACGGCGTAGTCGAGATGATCGACCAAACCAAACTGCCCGAGTCACTTGAAGTCCTCCGCGTCGATTCCGTGAAGGCGATGATTCAGGCAATGCGCCGCCTTTCGGTGCGCGGGGCGCCGGCCTTGGGGATTGCGGCGGCTTACGGCGCGATTTTAGGCCTGCGTGAATTGCCGGACAACGAGGCCGCATTCCGCGAGCGTTTTTCGCTGGTCGTCAGCCGGATTCGCGCCGCCCGCCCCACCGCGGTCAATTTGGGCTGGGCCCTCGATCGGCTGAGCCGAAAACTCGACGAGCTAAGCGGTCCCCCGCGAGGACTACGCCAACAACTCCTCGCGGAGGCCCGTGCCATTCACGAAGAAGACGCGGAACTTTGTCTGAAGTTGGGCCAGCACGGGGCGGCCCTCATCCGTGACGGCGACCGCTTGCTTACGCATTGCAACACGGGCGCCCTGGCGACCGGCGGCCGGGGAACGGCGTTGGCCGCGATGTTTAAGGCCCACGAGGCGGGGCTGAAATTTGAAGTTTGGGTCGACGAGACCAGGCCGCTGCTTCAAGGCACTCGGCTCACCAGTTGGGAATTAATGCGGGCCGGTATCCGGCACACGCTCATTTGCGATAACGCCGCGGCTTCGCTCATGGCCGCGGGCAGGGTTGATCGCATTTTCGTGGGGGCCGATCGCATCGCCGCCAATGGCGACACGGCCAACAAGATCGGCACCTACGCTTTGGCTCTCGGGGCAAAGGCCCATGACCTTCCCTTTTACGTCGTCGCGCCGAGTTCCACGATCGACTTTGGGCTCGCCGATGGAAGCGCGATCCCCATTGAAGAGCGCGACCCCGCGGAGATCACCGCCGGATTTGCGCGCGCCATCGCCCCTCCCGGTGTTCGCGCCTACGCACCCGCTTTCGACGTCACTCCGGCCGGTCTCATCAGCGGCATCGTTACCGAGTTTGGGGTCTTGGCGCCCCACGACCTTCGATTGTCAATTCCGCAGTAGGCGGCTCCACCCGGCCCCGGCTTCCCTAAGCCTCGTTTATTTTCTAAAGATATGAATCATTCAATACGATAAATAAGGTGTTAGAGGATTTTCGCACCGCGACCGTCGGAGACGAGACGACGAATCGAGGCGCGATCGAACGGCAGGAGAGTGTGCCATGCCGGGAGAATGCCCCCGCCCAGTCTTGGTCCAAAAGACTGAGCCATCGCGACGAAAATCACAATTCAGCACAGCGGTCGACGGAGACCAGCTCGAGTTCATTCAGGCCATCGAGGCCTTCAAGAAGGAACACAAACGAGCTTTTCCGAGTTGGAGCGAGGTGCTGCAGGTGCTGAAAGGCCTCGGCTACGCAAAGCCCGAGTCCTAATCAGCGCAAGGTGCTGCCGTTAAAGATGAGTGCTCGATGCCGCCAGCTCCCTCGCTGGCGGCATCTCTTTTTCCGCGCCTGCCCCGAAGCTGGCGGCATCCCTTTTCCGCGCTGGTTCAACCTGAATCAAAGCAGCCCATCAACCACCATCGCCACCATGAGCAACGAGATATGAAGAACTGAGCCCTTCAGCATCCAGCGCGCACTGCGGTCATCCCGGCGGGCGGCGAACACCACGCTCAAACCCATCAGCAGAACGCAGAGCACCGTCGCACCGAAGGCAAAGGCGATACTCGTGAATCCAAAGTAAGTCGGCAGCAGGCACAGCGGCCACAACAACGCCGTGTTCATCACCATTTGGCGGCCCGTGATCATGCCGCTAGGGTCAAATCGCGGCAGCATGCTGTAACCCGCTCGCTCGTAGTCCTCGCGGTGAAGCCACGCGATGGCCAGAAAATGCGGGAACTGCCACACAAAAAGAATCGCGAACAACAGCCCCGCCTCGAGGTCGAGCGTGGCATGCTCTGCCGACCAGCCCATCATCGGCGGGATCGCGCCGGGCACTGCCCCCACTGCGGTGTTGAGGGTCGTGACCCGCTTGAGCGGCGTATAAAGCAAAACGTAGGTGACGATCGAAAGCCCGCTCAAGATCGCGGTGATGGCATTCACAAAAACGGCGAGCCACAATATACCCAAAAGCGACAGGGCAATACCGAAGGCCAGAGCGCGAATCGGCTCAACTTTCCCCGCTGGTAGCGGCCGGTTCTTGGTGCGGTCCATGCGCTCGTCGTAGCGCCGTTCCAGTACCTGGTTGAGGACGATCGAACCGCCACCAGACGTCAACACGCCGATGGCCAAATGCAAAAACAAGGCCCAATCCATCGGCTGTCCCGACCGCGCGACGAATAGACCGGCTGCCGCCGTTACCCAGACGATGATCATCGCCCGCGGCTTGGTCATTTCGAGGTAGGCGCTCAGCCGAGCGAGCATAAAGGGGAGCCTCCGTTGGGGTCCTACAGTCTATTCAGAGTGCTGCGCAAACCGAAGGTGATCGCCCGCTGCCAACAGACGCGCTACCTCGCCCAGATTGGCCCAGACGCCTCCCCGCGGGCAGCTTTGTACCGGCTTTGGAATTGCCGCCGGAACACACACTATGGAGCCAACAGTCGCCAACGCTCACGAGGTAGGTTTCCACCTTTCGATGACCGACAAAACCAATCACCTAATTCCCGTGCTGATTTTCGCCGGTATCACCCTCACCGTCGGCTTGATCGGCATCTTGTACTTGCTCATGGAGGATAAAGCCTCCAAGAGTGAGATTCGGGCGGAGTCCCACGCGCCGCGCCGTATCGACGTTCCCCCGCTGCATGCCGTCCCAGATTTCAGGTTCGCAAAGTCTCGGGGCGGAGAGATCAGCAAAGAAAGCCTGAGGGGCAAGATCTGGGTCGTCGATTTCATGTTCACGACCTGCCCGACGATTTGTCCGACCATGACCAAATCACTCGCGGAAGTCGTGCGCGACACTCAAGACCTTCCCGAAGTCCGCTTCGTCAGCATCACCGTCGATCCCGAGACAGACACCCTGGCGGTCCTCAATGCCTACGCCGAGAAATTCGCCCACGATCCCGCGCGTTGGTTTTTCGTGCGCGCCGAGGCGGACCTGGTGCATGACTTTAGTTACCGCGGTTTGGGGATCGGTGACCCCGACAATCCCATCGTTGGTCATTCCGCCCGCTTCGCTCTGATTGACGCCGATGGCCGTGTTCGCGGTTTCTACCACGGCATCAAACGCGACAAGATCCCCGACGTCGACGAACTCAAAGAAGACCTTCGCGAACTCAGCGCCCGCGGCGGGCGCTAGATCCAAGTTCTTCATCATCCTCGAAAGAGTCCAAACTCGTGGAACATCTCCCCGCCATCAACGCGAGCCTCAATGCCCTCTCCTTCGTGCTACTGCTTTTGGGTTGGCGCTTCATCCGGCGAAAAAACATCGCCGCGCACAAGCGCTGCATGTTTTCCGCCCTGGCGTCTTCAGCCCTGTTCTTGACTTGCTATCTGACTTACCACTACAGCCACGGCCAAACCGAGTTCACGCACGAAGGTCTGCCACGGACGATCTACTTCATCATCCTCATCACGCACGTGCCGCTCGCGACCCTCATGGTGCCGCCGATCATCTTTTTGTTGATCCGCGCTCTTCGCGGCGAGATCGACAAGCACAAACGCCTCGCCCGCATCGTCTTGCCCGTCTGGCTCTACGTCTCCGTCACCGGCGTCGCCATCTACTTCATGCTCTACCAGCTCTACCCCCCGACCCGCTAAGCCAAACCGGCTATACGGCGTCAGTGCGCTGGGAAAGCTCAGTCAAGGAGTACGAAATGACTTAGTCAGATCTGAAACTTTGTTCGAAACCCTATGGGTACCCAATCCCATCCGGCCAAGGTCGACCACC
>JAZGFI010000057.1:0-2339 GCA_036479435.1 Planctomycetota bacterium
GAGGCACCCTGACGATCCGATCTCTCGTCGTGTCGGAACGGTGGCATTCCGCATGGCAATCCTACGCGGCTGCCCAGCGCCAGGAGGTCCTCGCTATCATGTAAGCTCAGGATCGAATCCACCTTGAGTTCAAGTGGTTGAAGCCACGAGGCGAGAGTACCGAAGCGGAGCACTGGGGCGGACCAACTCGTATGAGCGAGGAAGGCTGGTAATGCGGCTGGAGCGAAGGGGTTGGGTCAGGCGGCGGAGGTTGTGGTTCAACTGTCTTCGGGCAGGAGGAAATTGTGAGCAAAGCAAAACCGTTCAACATTTCAAAACAGTTGGTGATGAGGGCCTATCGGCTTGTCAAAGCCAACAAGGGAGCGGCGGGGGTAGACCAACAATCGTTGGACGACTTCGCCGTGAAGCTCAAAGACAATCTGTACAAACTCTGGAATCGCATGTCGTCGGGGACATACTTTCCACCGCCCGTGAAGGCGGTCGAAATCCCGAAGAAAAGCGGCGGCAAGCGAGTGCTGGGTATACCCACGGTCGAGGATCGGATCGCGCAGACTGTGATCAAGCTGATGTTTGAACCGAAGGTCGAGCCCCATTTTCTCCCAGACTCCTACGGCTTCAGGCCGGGGAAGTCTGCGCTGGACGCCGTTGGTGTCACGCGTCGACGCTGCTGGGAATACGATTGGGTACTCGAGTTCGACATTCAAGGTCTGTTTGACAACATCTCGCACGAGTTGCTTCTCAAGGCCGTGCGTCACCACACCGACGACCGTTGTGTCGTGCTCTACATCGAGAGATGGCTGAGGGCACCGTTGCAAAGGGCCGAAGGACCGCGGGTAGAGCGGATCCGAGGGACGCCGCAGGGGTCTCCAATCAGTCCGGTGCTGGCGAACCTGTTTTTGCATTACGTGTTCGATGCATGGATGCAGCGCAAACATCCTGGTGTCCCATGGTGTCGCTATGCGGATGACGGGCTGTTGCACTGTCGCAGTGAACAGCAAGCACAGGCTCTCCTGAGCGAGCTGGAGAAACGCTTCGCCGAATGTGGCCTGAAGCTACATCCGGAGAAGACGAAGATTGTTTATTGCAAGGATGGCTCCCGGAAAGGGAAGTACAGGAACATCAAGTTTGATTTTCTGGGTTTCACTTTCCGGCCGCGTGTGGTCAAGAACTCCAAGCGGAACCGCATCTTTGTGAGCTTCACCCCGGCGGTCAGTGATGCGGCGCTGAAGTCGATGAGGTCGTATGTGCGGAAGAGTAATATTCGCAACCGTTCGGACATCAGCCTTGGAATTATCGCGTACAGGTTCAATCCGGTTCTGCGAGGGTGGATCAACTACTACGGACGCTATCAGCCTTCGGCGATGTATCCGGTGTGGCGCCACTTCGACCAGACCCTGGTTGCCTGGGCACGGCGAAAACACAAGCGACTGCGGCGACACAAGACACGAGCGAGCAAGTTCATCGAGGGAATCTCGGAACGAAGCCCGCGACTGTTTGAGCACTGGCGGCGTGGAATGATGGGCTCGTTTGCCTGATGGGAGCCGTATGAGCTGAGAGGTTCACGTACGGTTCTGCGAGAGGCTGGGGGTGAGATTCCCCCGGTCTACTCACCGGGAGCCTGTCGTCGAGCATTGATCGTGACGTCCAACAGAGGCGGAGTCGGCAAGAAGTTCGGACATGAGGTAAAGAAATCGAGCGCCGCAAGCTCCGCAACGGCTCCGTGCCAGTTGTTGGCGCTTCCGACCTCGCTGATCTTTGTGAGCAGGGCCAGCCGACTTGGGTGCTGCGCGTACACAGCCGCGAGTCGGTTGAGTCGGGCGACGAAGTTCTGGCGGAATTCTGCAAAGTTCGTCGTGGACGCAAGAGCGCCGATCACCGCGTTCGTCGAGGCACGGGTCTCGTCGAATGTGCAAGTATCCGCCCCGAAGATGCCGTCGGCGAGCTGCTTGTAGTGTTGTAGGTGAGTCATCCCGTGGCGGCGTGTGGTCTGCGCAGTGCAGGTCGCAGTGCAGGTCGCAGTGCAAGTGCAGTGCACGTCGCGAAAACGGCCTCCTAGTATACACTAGGAGGCCGTTTGAGTGGAGGCGCCGGGAATCGAAGTTGCCTCCGACCATGCGGAAAACACCAACAATGTTGCGACCTTGGCCCGCATGTTGTTGATATCGTTCCGAAAGCTTGTAGACCCACGTTCCGTCCTGTACCCCCTCGCCCCCTCTAGACCTAAAACAAGCGATAGGGAGGAGAGACTATGATCGGCTCGATGTGCGCGAGGCGTGGACGCAGATCCCCCGGCGACGGCGGTAGCCTCGCTCTGGCTGGGTCGGATTGTTGGGGATGCT
>JAZGFI010000058.1:0-17540 GCA_036479435.1 Planctomycetota bacterium
CGACCCCGTCAACCACGACGTCACTGTCTTGGTTCCGGGCAACATGGTTTTGTCGATCACCACGGGTGCGAACCCGCAGGCTCCGGTTATCTTGTTGGGCGCGATCACGCAGCCCAGCCCGGTGGTCATTACCGTCCCCTGGGGTGGCTCGCTTGACCTTGGTGTTGCTGGCGGCCCCGCCGGTCTCACCGGGGTTGAACTGATCGTCGACGGCAACAACCCGACGAGCATCCCTGACTTTTTTGCGGCGTCTGACGATGGCCTTCCTGGCCTCGGCATCCTCCCGGAATACCTCTTGGTCTACAGCGGCGGCTCGAACCTTGCCGGCGTGGCTTTTGCGTTCCAGGGCATCATCCTCGATCCCTCCGCTACGGCCGGCCTCGACAGCACGGAAGTCGTTGATGCTAACTTTGTCCTCGGTACCGCGATCGTTGCAGGTACGGGTGATGACGGCAGCTTTGAAGTGCCCTTCAGCTTCGGCAACACCTTCGAATTCCACGGCGTCAGCCACACCAGCGCCTGGGTCGTCGGCAACGGCTTCATGACTTTTGGTGCGATGACCACAATGGCTTTTGGTGGATTCAACCGTGACAACGTGCTCTGGCTCAACGATCAGCCCAGCATCGCTCCTAGTTACGGAGACTGGGCTCCGGGTGGCATCGGCATGCCTTCGGGACCCAACAACAACACCGGCGTCCTCGTCGAGCAAGTTGGCAACATTGCCAACATCGTCTGGGGTGACCCGCAGGTTGGCGAAGTGTCTCACTTTATGGACGGCGACCTCAACACCTTCGGTGCGACTCTGACCCTCAACGACGGCGTTGACACAAACCAAGGCTTCTTCAGCATTCAGTGGCCCTTGATCGACCCCGCGGTTACCAACGAATTCGGCAACGGCCTCATTGGTCATACCCCGGGCGCGGTCATCGCCGGTGGCGCGGCTGATCAAGACCTCAACAACATCGATGGAAGCGGTGCCGTCGGTGCTGCGAACGAAGCTCAGTTCGAGGAGCACGATTTCGCCGCCAACGCTTTTTCCACTATCGGTGGTGACGGCCTCGGTCTTCGTCGTAGCTACAACAACTTCACCATCAACAAAGCCGGTCGCAGCATCGACTTCATCCCCCTGACCACGACCTTGGCGGGAGATGGCGGTTACCTCGCCTTAGGTGACCACCTGGTCAACGCTCAGCCGGACGACGCCACTGAATTCGTGGCCTCGAACTCGTTCACGACTACGGGCGGTGAATTCCGCGCCATCGGTGGAGTGTTCTTGAATTTTGATGCGGGCCTGGGTTCCGTCACTTTCGATCCCGCAGGAACTCAATCTGGTCCGTTCCTCGCGGTCGTCAACGGTGTCTACGATGACACCGGCAGCAGCGGATTCTCGATCCCGAACCCCGATACGCTTACCTTCCGTAGCGGCCAGGGCCTCGAAATCGTGACCAACCCGATGCCTGGCCTCTCCGGCGCGGTCGATGTCTTGGTTGACTTCGGCAACGGCTCGACCTTTACGATTCAGGCCAACATCAACGCTCCAGGCAGCGTTTTCACGAGCTACACCTTAGGCGATGATGACTCCGTTAACCACGTCCTTCAGACTGGCAACACCATCACCTGGTACGGTGTGACCTACACCGACCTCAACATCAGCTCGAACGGCCCGGTCACCTTCGGTGGTAGCACTACGGATTTCGGCAATAGCGTTCCCAGCATGCTCAGTGGTTTTGGTGGCGCGGCCCTTCCCGGTGCTTCCGCGGTCTGGGCTGACCTCGACGGTGACTCCGGTGGCACCTACGAAGTCCTCGAAAACACTATCCTGCTCAACACCACGGTCATCTTTAACAACTGCGTTGAATTTGTGGGGGCAGGTTCGCTCGGAGTCTGGAGTGCGCAGTTCGAAGCCCTCGGCCCGAACACCTGCATCATGGACTACACCGGCATGGCCGGTGCAGCCAACGTTATCGGCGGCGGCAGCACCACGGGTGTTACCAACGGCGACGACACTATGGGATCCCAAACGGACCTCTCCGACACGCTCGGAACCGGTATTGACGCGGCGATCCTCGCGGCCGCCGGTACCTATTCAAGTTCTGGCTCAGCGGCCATTCTCCCCGACAACATCGGTGAAGACGTTCCTGGCGGATTTGACTACAGCAGCATCGCGGGTGGATTGGGTACTCGTACCTGGATCGACGCCGCCGGCATTGGTGACTGGATTCTCTTCTAAGCCTAAGCTTCCAAGGTCTTCCTAAGACCAAAGCTCTAAGGTCTTGTTTCCAAGACCGCGCTTCCACGGGGCCGAAGCCGCAAGGTTTCGGCCTCTTCTTTTGTCTCGAGATTTTCTACTGCGACCCGCTTTCAGCTCCAGGAAATCGGCGGCCCCCTTGGACCTTCCGTCTCTTCCGGGGAAGGGATAGAATCCCGAAGATCCCGAGACCCATTAGGAGACTTGTATGTCCGCTTTGGACACTCCCGACAATGCAATGTGGCGCGAACGCGCCCGCGGTGTCGCCGACAAGGTTCTTCGCCCCTTGGCCAAGAAATACGACGACCTCCAAGAATATCCTTGGGAGATTCGCGACGCTTTGGCCGAGGCTGGCCTCATGCGTTGCTGGATTCCCAAGGAGTACGGCGGCGAGGCGAGCGACTCCCCCAACTTAAACCTCTGCATCGTCGTGGAAGAGCTCTCCAAGGCCGACCCGGCCATCGGCGTGCTCTACGCTGTCAACGCGCTGGGCTCAGTGCCCATCATCGTGGGCGGCACCGAAGAGCAGAAGAAAAAATACCTACCCAAGGTTGCCACTGGCGAGACGCTCTGCGCCTTTTGCCTGAGCGAAAAAACCGCCGGCAGCGATGCCCAAGGGCTCAAAGTACGCGCGGTGGACGTGGGCCACGGCGACTACGAAATCCACGGCGAAAAAAAGTGGACCACCAACGGCGGCGCCGCCGATCTCTACACCGTTTTCTGCGTTACTGACCCCGAAAGCCGGGCCAAGCGCATCTCGGCCTTTATTGTCGAAAAGACCATGCCCGGATTTTCGATCGGCAAAGTCGAGGACAAAATGGGCATCCGCGCGGTGCCGGTCGTCGAGACCATTTTCAAGGGTGTGCGCGTCAGCACCGACCATTTGCTCGGTGGCAAAGCTGGCCATGGTTTCAAACACGCCATGAAAACCCTTGATCGCGCTCGGCCCAGTGTCGCCGCTCAGGGTATGGGTTGTGCCCAGGGCGCTTTGGATTTGGCGACCATCTACGCCGGTCGTCGCCAACAATTCGGCAAGACCATCGGCAACTTCCAAATGGTGCAGCAAATGCTCGCCGATATGGCCGCCAAGACGGAAGCCGCACGACAACTCGTCTACGCCTCGGCGCGCATGTTGGATTTGGGAATGCCCAACACGACCCGTATGGCTGCCCAAGCGAAGCTCTTCGCTACCGACGTCGCGATGGCCGTCACCACCGACGCCGTGCAGATTTTCGGAGGCTACGGCTACATGAAAGACTATCCCATCGAAAAGTTCATGCGCGACGCCAAGATCACTCAGATCTACGAAGGCACCAATCAAGTGCAACGTATCGTAGTTGCGCGTTCGGTGCTAAAGGCGGAAGGACTCGATCATCTCAACGAGTTCATCCCCGACGAAGAGCAAGACATCTACGCCGAATAGCTGCATAGCTCGACGCGAAAAACCAAAGCCTCTTGGGAGCTAAGTAGCTGCCAAGAGGCTTCGGTCATTTACTGGAGGTCCCGAATTGGCTTAGGCGAGGACGGAAGAACCGCCATCGATGACGAGGATTTGGCCGTGGATCTGTGCGGCGTAACGACTGCATAAAAACAGCACGACGTCGGCGATATCAGCTGGCGTCGTTAGGCGCCCGGAGGGGGTCTTGCCGATGGCGTTGCTCAGCATCTCTTCGCGGTTGGGAAAATGCGTGAGGGCCTCGGTATCAACTAAGCCCGCGGAGACGGCATTGACGTTGACCCCTTGGGGAGCCAGCTCCATCATCAAGTGGCGAATCATGCTCTCCAGCGCGCCCTTGGAGGCGCCCACCGCAAAGTAATTGGGCAGGGCTCGCGTGGCCCCCAACGAAGAAGTCGCCACGATGTTGGCGCGCCGTCCGGGCTCCATGAGCTTCACGGCCCCTTGGGCCAGGGGCAAGATCGCCGAGGCGTTGATCGTCATCGTCCAATCGAGGTGCTTGGGCGTCATTTCCATTGCGGGTCTTAGGACCCCTGATGCCGCATTGGAGACCAAGGTGTCGAGTCGCCCCCAGGCATCACCAATGATGTCATACATCTTGGCGACCTTGTCGGCATCCGCGACGTTGCCCTTCACCAACAAGTGGCCGTCTCCGTACTCGGAAAGGGCCGCCAAGGTGTTGTCGGCAGCCTCGCGGTTTCGCAAATAGTTGACCGCGACTTTAGCCCCGCTTTTTGCAAATGCGAGGGCAATGGCCTTGCCGATTCCGCGGGTGCCGCCGGTCACAAAGACCCTGCTTTCCCCGAAATCGAGTCGCTCCGTCATCTTGCCGTCTTGGGAAGTGCTCATCATCCATCCTCAGAAGTTTCGAGGCATCATTGTGGTGAAGACCGCGCCTTTCCTCAACCGGTGGAATCCGCTTTCGGGGAGGCCTTTGCGGGCACCATGAATCGTTCCAAATTGCGGCGGATGTCGTCGGGGATGGCCAAGGACTCAAAAGTCGCCATCTTGACGAGCACCGTGGTGACCTTGGCCTCGACCCGAAAGGGTTCATCTTTTTCGATCCGGCCGCGATAGCGGAGCGTTAGAGACTTGGTCCCAATGGCAAGAACCTGGACGCTGAGCTCAAGATCGACCCCGTAGGGGATCGGCAAGATGTAGTCCACTTCGGCTCGAACGGCTGGGAAGCCGAGGTCGGCCACGCTCAGAAACTCGGAATAATGCATCCCGGCCACTTCGCCCACAAAGGCCTCAAAGGCCTGATGGCAGTAGTGCAGCAGCTTGGGGTAGTACAAGATCCGGGCGTAGTCCACGTCGCCAAAGGCCACAGGTCGACGGGATCGAAACACCTCACCACCAGGCATCAACTCAGCTCCTTTAGCAGTGGCAGCAAAGCCTTGAAGGCTTCGTCGTCGCCGCGGTCAAGGCATTCGAAGATCACGCTCTCGACGCTCGCCAGGACCGCCCCTGCTGCTGCCATGCGATTCAAGCCCAAAGGCTGCGTGTGGGGCAAACGGCTCGCGGTCGCGTCAGCCGCGACAAATACCTCGTAGCCCGCTCGCAACAAATCCAATGCCGTGGCCTGCACGCAAATGTGGGCCTCAATGCCACAAAGGATGACCTGCTCGCGTTCAAGGTCCCGAAGAGCTTGGCCAAAGCTGGCTTCGCCACAGCACGAAAACGTCATTTTCTCAATACGGGTTTCTCTAGGCGTCAGCCCGACCTCTGCGAGTGTCGCTCCCAAACGCTGTGAGTACTGTTCCGTGGCGAGGATCGGGATTTCAAGCCTTCGCGCTGCTGCCACCAAAGTAGCGATGCGCGGCAGCCAGCCGCCTGGGGACCCCATGAGCGGGACGAGTTTCTCCTGGACGTCAACGACACACAGGACGGCGCGGCCCCCTTCGAGGCGATTTCGGGCAGTGTTTTTCAAATCCAGCTCCTTAGACCGCGCAAGTTTTGCGCTCCTTCGAAGAACAACAGGGATTCTTAAGGGTTTGGACCCTAGCTCTGATTCTAATTGCCGAAGCCCGGGCGGCCTGGAATAATGCGCGCACTATGGGAAAACTCGTCAACGAACTATCTTGGTCGCGCAGCCGAATCTCAACCTTAGAAAACTGCAAGCGGCAGTACTACTACCAGTACTACCAAAAGTGGGGAGGTTGGAGTTGGGACGCCGACGAGTCTGCCAAACAGTCCTACTTCTTCACCAAGATGACGAATCTCCCGATGCTCTGCGGCCACGCCGTGCACGAGACCATCAAGCGAATCTTGGAGGACATTCGAGACCACGGAGAGATCCGCCTCGCAAATCCCAGCGATTACGTGCGACGAGAGCTCCTTAGCCGAACTTGGCAAGACGCTGAAAAGGAACTTTGGCGCAAGAACCTGAAGAACCACCCTCCGGTCTTCGAGATCTACTACGCGGGGATGAAACCACCGCCTGCAGTCTTAAAACAGATGGGAGCCAAGGCGTCTCGCTGCGTCGAGAACTTCCTCGCGGGCAATCTCTTTCAGGACCTGAAAAAAGACGACTCGAAACGCTGGCTCGCGGTGGACGAGGGTCCTTCTTTTGAAGAAGACCAAAAACTGAAACTCGACGGCCGCACGCTATGGGCCCTTCCCGACTTCGCACGCGAAAATACCAACGGCGAATGCGAAATCTGGGATTGGAAGACCGGGCGCAAAAACCCCAATGACGCGATGCAGTTGCAGTCCTATGCCCTCTTCGCGCGAGACCGTTGGGGCTACGACCCGGACCAGATTCGGCTCTTTGGCTATTACCTCGACGACAAAAAAGACTTCGAGTACGAGTGCAATGCCGACACGCTCGCGGCGGTCGAAGAACGTATCCGAAGAGACTTTCGCATCATGGAGAGCCTGTTGTCGGACGTCGCTTCCAATTCCCCGGAAGCGCCCGAGACGCATTTTCCGCAAATCGACGATCTCGATAGCTGTCGCAAGTGCCTGTTTAAGGAACTCTGCGGGCGTTAGTGGGTTCTGGGCTTAGTCCAACTCGGGGTCGAATCGATAGCCAATGCCGCGCACGGTGACGATATTCTTCGCGCAACTGCCAAGTTTGCGGCGAATGTTACGGACATGGACGTCGATGTTGCGCTCAATGACTTGCACGCCCTCGCCCACGACGCTCGTGAGAAGGTCGCGACGTTTGAAGGCACGCCCGGGGTTCTGCATGAGGAACTGAAGCAACCGAAATTCGGCGAGGGTCAGGTTAACGGTCTCATCCGAGAGCGTCACAACATGGCGACCCGGATCTAAGACGAGATCGCCGACGCGGATCTTGCCGCCTTCCTTTTCGTCGCCGGCGTTGCCGATGAGTTTTCCGCGGCGCAAGGCGGCCTTCACCCGCGCGACCAACTCCAGCCCCGAGAACGGTTTCTTGACGTAGTCGTCGGCTCCCGCGCCAAGGCCGATCACGATGTTTTGGTCTTCGGTGAGCGATGTCAGCATGATGATCGGAAGGTTGACGTTTCCTTCATCACTGCGAATGCTGCGACACAGCTCTCTGCCGTCCATCCCGGGCAACATGATGTCGAGAACGGCGAGATCGACACCGCCGCGTCGAACCCGCGCTAAACCCTCTTCGCCGTTGCTACACCAATCGACCTGAAACCCGCTACGCTCTAGGTTCCTGCGAATGATTTCGGCAACGTCTGGTTCATCCTCGACGAGGAGAATCGTTTCCTTCACCTGAGTCATGGACTCCACGCTTTCTAATCTCCATTTTCCGCGAGCCTCCCTTTCTGACGGGGCGGCCGCGATCTTCCCTCACGCCAATGGTAAGCAAATCACGGCGAAGGTCGAAAGCCTTATTCGCTAGTACCAATCATCCAAGGCGAATTTGATCAACATTTGGCGCCGCTAACTTGTAGAGGTTGATTCCCAAGGTGCAGATGATAACCGGTCGCAACACCCCCCCCCCGGGGTCAGGACCGCGACAACGACGCTCCGAAACGCGCCAGCAACATTCAGGGCTTGCCGGCGCCGTGGCTGGCGCGGCTTAGGAGCCCGCCGCCTCATCGCCATCGTCACTCTCTGCCCAATGGCTCAAGGCTCGCCAGTTGGCGGGCAAATCGCCTCTGCTCGATTGCAGTTTGGCCAGGACTCGCCGCGCTTCTTTTTTGCTGCCGGTCTTGCGTAGAGCCACCAGGTACGCGTGAGTAAGCTCTAAGCGCAAGGGTTGCCGACGGTGGGCTTCGGCCAAAAGCAAGACCGCGGTCCTCGCGTCTTCCTTCAATATCAAGCCCACCCCCAAGCTCTCGATGAGACCGCGGCGATTGGGCTCCGTCGCAAAAACCGAGCGCAAGTAACCAACGCCTAACTCGGCGTAGATCCGGGAACGCGGTGTCCTACGGAATCGCTCCGCCCCTTGAACGTACATGATGCCGACCTGAAACCAGCCCTCGACGGAACGGGGAGCCGCGGCCGCCGCGCCGATCGCCGCCGCTTCGAACCTGACGGAATCACCTTTGCGGGCGTGGCAATTTGCAATTCCGACCCGTGCCAGAAGCGAGTTCGGATCGGCAGCGAGGGCTTTTCTGAATCCTTTAAGACTCTCGTCGACCTTGCCATCCCGCAGTTGCTGCGCGGCGCTTCGCTCGAGCTCGTTGGCGCCGATCTTCGGGGAGGCGCAGCCTTGCCCCAGAATCATCCAAAGGACTAATCCCACGAACCCGCAGGCCGCAGCACACCATCGGCGCCTGGGACTCAGGTTCAAGTGCGGGCTCATCTTTGCGGTCAGCATCAGGATTGTTCCTCTTCGTCGGGTAGGGGGCGAGGGTCCTCGTCCTCGGCTTGGGGCTTCACCTTTTTGAACAAGCCAATGGCGCTGAGGAGGCCGATGAACTGCCAAGGCAAAGAACTGAGAAAAAACCAGCCCAGTCCCAGGGCTCGGCTTTGTTGCCGATCGAGGGTTCCGAAACCCGGCAAGGAAGCCCGATACTCGATCTCATCCTGGACCTCTTCGTGGGCGATCCCTAGATCTCGACCGAAAGATGCAGAAAATCGGGATAGATCCCGGTTCAGGGCCCAAGCCTCCAGGCCGGAACAGATGACCAAGACCATGGCCATCCCGAAAATACACCATCGGGCCCATTTTCGCCCCGCAAGCGCGGCCGCAAAAGCAAGGAGAGCCGTGGCGTAAAGGGACAGTCGAATGATGAACGAAATTCGCATGATGCGCCACATCCGAATTTGGCGAAAAGCGGGGTAGTCCAAGCGCTCGGCCGCGAGACGAATCATCTCCGCGTGAAAAGGCTCGGGAGGCGAAAGCTGTCTTTCGACGAGGTCTCGATCCCGGCGTAAGTCTTGGACTCGAGCCTTGTGATCCAGCGACGCGATCCCGGACTCGAGCGAAAAATCAAGGTAAAGCACCGAAGCAACCAGCAGCCCAAGAACGGCCAGCAATAAGATCGCGAGAGACCAGACCACAATAGGAAACAGGCGTCGCGGTGGGAGACTTGACTTGGCCATCGCGGGCATCGCGTGCTCCGTCATGGGGGTCGACGTCGCTGAGGTCAACCAAGGCTCAGATTCAGGCGAGAAGAGTCTCGCCCCGGTTCGAGGGACGCTACTTGGCGTCGGTCTTGGGTGCGGTTCGGTCGCTTTGGACTTTCGCCGCGAGGCGGATCGCCGCGTCGATCGAGCTTGGATTTTCGAGCTCCAGACGTTTTCTCAGGAGAGGCGCCACCCCGGTCACGCCCGCCGCTTGACTCTTGATCGCCGAAAGAAAAGTCGGCGTCAATAATTCGTCTGCGATCATCGAAACTCGCCAACGTCCATCCGGGAGTCGGATGACCGTCATCTCCCTGAGAAAATCGCCGCCCCGTAGCTTTTCGTAGCCAACCTGGTACTTGTTCTGGCCGGTTTCGAGGTCTTCCGACAATCGTCCCTCGATGAAAAAGTTGAGCCAAAGGTTATCCATAAGCCGAGCTGGCGAGCGCTCAATGGCGCGGAGGCCGAGGTGGCTTGCGCTCTCTTTGGGGAAGCGCTCGCGGATTGCCGCGACGATCTCCCCGGTGTCTCTTTGGGTCCCGCCCACCGCAAGGAAGAGGTCGTGCAGGTAATCGGTCGAAAGCTCAATACAAACGTCGACATCGCGTGCCGCCAGAGCTTCGGAGAACCGTCGGGCGACCCGATTGGGGCCTTCTTTTTGGCTGGCAGAAGGTCTCGAGGTCGGACTCTCGCTTTCCGAACTTCCCCGTTCTCCGCACCCTGACAAGATCGGGATCGCCAGTAGCGCCAGCGTTGCAAGGACCACCGCGGCCGAAATCATGGGGAGTCGATGCATGGATTGCGCTTCCTCTGGGGGGTGGGCCCGTCCTGGGCTTAGGACTCATTCCTAACAAACTGCGATAAGTCTCATGATAGTCGTATTTTGGTGACTCTTCGGCTCCTCCCGTCGTCTCCGCCCCCGAAGGACTGTGTATTCGGTCCCTGAGGAGGCCTATAGGCCCTTGGTAGAGGCAAGCGACGCCCCTGCCCTTGAGTCAGAGTTGGTATTGGGTCAGAATAGCGGCCGGTTCGGCGTGAGGACGATCTCCGCTGACCCCCAGACGTGGCCTTGGGGCAACCCGCTCGTCTGATTTTCCACATTTTTCATGGAGACGAGTGCCGTGGCGAAAAAGAACCTCGCACGCGAATACGTCTGGCTGAAGTGCACCGAGAGCGGTGATCTCAACTACCGGACCCAGCGCAACAAGAACAACATGGAAGGTACGCTGAAACTCAGCAAGTACTGCCCGCGCCTGCGTAAGCACACCCCGCATACCGAAGTACGCAAGTAGTTCGACTTCAACTACGCAAGTAGTTCGACTGACAAAAAAGACGCTTGGCTCCTCATTTGGGGCTGCCAGGCGTCTTTTGTTTTCGGGAGCCCTCACCATCTCACTGCGAATTCCCTGGCATTGCGGCCATTGGATGGTGGCAAAGGGTGGTGAATTGTGTCAGATGCTAGAGTTGAGGGTTTGGGCTGGTGTTTGGCTTGGCTCGACTCTCATCAGTTCAACTCGGGGTCGATGGGCGTCTGGGCCATGATCGCGTAGCGGCCTCCAAGACGGCGCAAGACTTCAGGCCAAATCTTGGCCGATTCGGTTTCGAAGACCAAGTCTGATGACGCTGGGGCCCGCACCCAAGCTCCATGCTCAATCTCCGCTTCGAGCTGCCCCGCCCCCCAGCCCGCGTAGCCCAAGTACAAACGGTAGGTCAAACCGTCCGCGCCACCATCTGTCGAAGTCAGCTCTTGAAGGGTGGCTTCATCGGCCGCAAATGAAATGCCCTCGCTGACGGCAAGGCCGCCGGGGGATGTTCCGTCGTGAAGTAGGAACACACTCTCGGTTTGCACCGGGCCCCCGAGCCGCATCATCAATTTGCAGTCATCTGAAAACTGAACCGGTAACATCGCATCTTTGGCCTTAAGACCGGCTTCGCGATTAATGACCAGCCCGATCGAGCCCGTGACATCGTGTTCGCAAATCAAGATGACGGTTCGAAAGAAATTCTGATCGCGCAGCGATGGCGCCGAAATCAATAACGAGCCCCGCAGTGATTCAGTCATGAAGGGCCCTTTTTGTCACTCGACTTTCTGCCAACGAGTGCGCCACAGCTCATAGCGTCGGATTTTCAAATCTCCGGCCGATTCAGCGTCAATGGCAAAGCCGCGCGGTGTTTTCTCGACGAGCTTGACCACGACGTGATGACGACGATTGATCAACAACCAATCACCGCGGCGAACCGGGGCCTCAAGGTCTTCAGAAAGCGTATCAATAAGGTCTTGGTCGTCGGCCTCCTTCGTGTCTTTTAGATCAAGGGAGGCGTGGCTCTTCAAAAAGACATCTGTCTCAAGACAAAGGTCGCAGTGACCGCAGCTCGGCCCCGCGTCGAACCCGAAATAGGCGTTGAGCACTTGGCGGCGGCAAGTTTCACCACGGGCGTACTCGACCATCTCGAGGAGTTTGGTCAAGTTGCGCTGACGCTTTTCAGGGTCAATCAACTCTGCTTCCTCTCCCGGCCGAAGATCCCGCAAGATCCGAATATTTCCCGTCGCAAAATCACCATCGATGATCCTCTCCGCCCGCAACAAGCCGAGGCAGGTTTCGGCGCGCCCGTCTTGCCGGTTCTTCAGCAGCAAGGTTTCGCGGAGATCGGCGATTTCTCGCGCGTGAAGGGTATCTCCCCAACTCACCATAAGATCAAATACTGATCGCAAAAACGCGGCGTTGGGATTCGCCCATTCGATGAATTGCTTTTGGATCATGAGATCTTCAGTCAGGTACAGCAACTCGCAGAGGCTCGGCTTGCCATCGCGACCGGAGCGGCCGATCTCTTGATAGTAAGACTCCAAGCTCCCCGGGATCTGCCCGTGAATGATGAATCGGATGTCGGCCTTGTCGACGCCCATGCCGAAAGCGTTGGTGGCCAGCACCACCCCTTTGCGTGAGGAGAAAAACCGGCGTTGCATGGCCCGGCGCTCAAATGCGGAAAGCCGGCCATGGTAGACCATCGGATCAAAGCCCAGGCGCCGGAGCCGTTCCTCCAAAAGATGTAGATCCTTGATGAGAGCAAGATAGACGATTCCCGGCCCGCGCAGCCTCTCGATAACCTCGACGATTCGATCAAAACGCTCTTCATCGTCGTGAACTTGATGGACGCCGATGTGCAAATTGGGTCGTTCGATACCGGCGTGAAAGAGCTGAGCGTCTTCAGCCCCCAGTCGCTTTTTGATGTCGAGTTGGGTCTCGGGAGTCGCCGTAGCCGTCAAGGCGATCGTCGTCGGATTCCCGAGCCGCTCCTTGATGCGCCCCACTCGCCCATACTCGGGGCGAAAGTCATGCCCCCAACTCGAAATGCAGTGAGCTTCATCGACCGCGAGCAAAGATATCTCGACCTGGTCAATAACCTTTAGAAACTCGTCCTTACGAAATCTTTCAGGGGTCACGTAGAGGAGTTTGTAGCGCCCTTCCAAGACCCCTTGCAGGCGTTCTCTTCGCTCCGCCGGCCCGAGAGACGAGTTGATGAAAGTCGCAGGTAGCCCGAGCTTCTCGAGCGCGTCGACCTGATCTTGCATCAGCGCGATCAAGGGGGAAAGGACGACGGTCAGACCTTCGAAAACCATCGCTGGAATCTGGTAACAAAGAGACTTCCCGCCGCCGGTGGGCATCACGACGAGAGCGTTCTGACCGGCAAAGATCGCCCTAAGGACCGGCTCTTGAAGCCCCTGAAATTCCTCGTGCCCAAAGGAACTCTTCAGGTGTTCCCGAGCCTGCTGCATGTGTAGTTCGAGACGATCCAAACTCAGGTGTCATTTCGCGCCGGCTTGAGTGAACGCCAAGCCGCAATGGCAAAGAACACCAGACCGACCGTGGCGAGCGTGTGCGAAGAGCCGTAGACGATGCCGCGCAAGGCTCGGTTTCCAGCGAACATAGTTTCCCGGATGTGGTCGAAGTCGCGCTCTCCCGCCTTCAGCGCATTGACAAAGTGTACGCCTTTGTAGGCGATGAGGCCCACGATGCTCGCCCCTCCCGGCAGGTAGGTCCAAGCGATCCACTTAAGCGCCTTGGGGCCCATCGGGCGCCCGCCAATGCTAAGAGCGAAATGCAAGATCGCGACCCAGCACACCGGAATGACGGCCCCCACCAAAATGCCGTGCCCGTGCAACAAGGCCAAGTGGAGCTTCGCTTCGATCGCGATCCCTGGCGGAACTTTGGCGTAGGTCAAAGAGCGCGTCATCTCGACGTAAAGCACGCCGGCGAACCCGCCGACGACAAACATGATCAGCGCGACGCGAAGGAACAGGCGATAAAAACGACAATAGTGCTCTGGAACCGTCACGGGGGTTTTCTCGCTGGCCGAATCGGGAAATACGATCTGACCTTAGTGTGTTGGAACCCCTGGCGACTTCAACCACTGGCGAGGCCGCTTTGGGTCCTGGAGCAGGGATTCTCTTGGCCGATTTTCCCATGACAAGACCCGAACACTCGGCGAGTGCCCGGGCCCCAAAAGATCGAACCTGCTCCTCGGAGCTATAGGATGATGTAGCCCGCTGTAAAGGGCGTCAAAGAAGGATCGGGAACGTAGGTGATGCCCTTGCCAACACCGTGCGTGTTGAACTGTTCCACTCCGATCAAGTCGATGGGGTTGAGTATCGGCTGCGGTGGGAACGAAGATGGATTGCCATGATCAAAGTGCTCGAATCCAGGGAAGCCCGCGCCGAGCGCGGGCGGAACGCCAGCATCAGCCGCCGCGATGTCGGCAGTGAGGTCGCGTCCAAAAGCCGTCGTGAGCTGGCTGCTCGGGTGGGGACCATCGAGAATGCCGACGCCAGTGTTGATCGTTGGGAAGGAGTTGTTCCCCGTCACAAAAACCGCGATTTCGCCAAGCTCGGTGATGGTGATCTCACCACCATGAGGGCCGGTCGAATTTCCGAATTCCTGCAGGCTTTCGTGAACGAACTTGATCTTACGCGTTCCGTTTTGGGTGAAGCTCTGCGCGTAAATGCGTGGGGTCGCCCCGCCGTTGGGCGTGAAAACCAAGTCGGTGAAGAAAGACATGATCTTCGGGTTAGCGTTGTTGATGAATCCGAGAGAGACGGACGGGAAGGCACTGAGCCCGCTATTGGTTCCGAACTGGATGTAACCGTTTTCAGACACCCAGGCGCCCGTGTAGGAGTTGCCGTAAAAGCTAAAGGTGAATCCGCCCGGGAAGTTGTAAAGGACTGACGCGTCATCCGAGCCGACCGTGAAGGGCAATAGGGTGAAGCCATTCGTGAAGGTCGCAACGGCGGCGGCCGTGCTGCTGATGAAAAACGGCGAATTCACCGGGTCGTTAACGATAGCCTGAACCGCAACTTCGAAAGTCGGCACGGAGATGCATACCGCCGATCCCGCCACGAACCTGCACGCTGGAATCTGGAAGGTCGAGTTCCAGTTGCCGGTCGATCCGGTAAAGGTGTTCGGGAAGGGTCGGGCGTAGCCATCGACAAGGACTTGGTCCGTAAAGCCGGAACCATTCACATCCGTAAGGTCGAGTTGAACGTTGAAGTTGCCAAAGGACGCTTGGGTAATGGCGGAACCCGCGGCGGCACCGATCGAGTAAAGCAGGACCACAGGCGTGTTCGCCTGCGCTTGGATATCCACCGTAATCGGTGAATCCGTGAAGACGTTGACCGCGGCCGGAATGCCACCGACTTGCGAGGACGCCGTGACATCGACGCCAATCGAATTAAAAAACCCGTTAACCTGAAGCTGGCCCTGGGCGAATCCGGCCATCATGAACAAAGCAAAGACGGCGACGATCAGCCGACAAGAATGAGAATGCATGTACTTACCCCTCGATTTTTCTTAGACACGAGTATCACTGGCCGCACACCCGTCAAGGGCGTAAACACCGTCCGGAGCGCTAACCGGCGGCCATGCAGGAATCTCGATTCGTCATCACTATAGTCAGGATATCGTACCAAGCGGCGCCTTTTGAGCAACAATTCCCTTTTCTTAAGCGCCGTTGACGGCGGCAGCCCCGTCTTCTCATGCCCAACACCGAATAATATTCGGAATATAGGTCACAATATCCGATGTCTTGCCGCCGAATCGGTCCAAGATAGAGTTCCACGCGCCATTATTCGGAACTGCGGTTGTTGGCAGAGAGGCTCCGCGGCCAAGCGGCCCCGAGCAAGCATCCCTTGGGCCATCGCCAAATTGCGACCCAAAAGCGCACCTTGACGGCTATCTCGCCGGTTTTGAATTCTCAGTTTTCCGCTACCCTTGCCGACCATTCCTTTCGGATTGATCCCCATGGTCAAACTGGCACCAAAGCAGTCGTCCGTACCCCTTCCCGTCAGGGTTATTGGGATGTTCGGCCTGCTTTACGCGTTCTTAGTTTCCATTGGCCTCATGAGCACAGCCTTCAAGCTTTTGGGCCAAGCCAGCGCGAACGGCCTCTTCGAGGGCTTGGAATCGCCGTTCGCAGGATTTGCGGTCGGAATCCTCGCCACGGTTTTACTGCAGTCAAGTTCGGCCACGACCTCCTTAGTGGTCGCCGCCGTCAGTGCCGGGCAACTCGAACTCGACGTCGCGGTCTTCACCATCATGGGCTGCAACATTGGGACGACCGTCACCAACACCCTCGTCTCCATGGGGCACGTTCGTCACGATGCTGAATTCCGCCGCGCCTTCGCGGGAGCCACCATGCACGACTTCTTCAATCTCATGGCGGTCCTCATTTTCTTCCCGCTCGAAATGGCGACCGGCGTGCTGAAGTCGGCTGCGGGCTGGACCAGTCATCTACTTGCCGGCGACGACTCCATGGGCGGTAAGATGCCGAACCCCATCAAGTCGGGGGTCAAGTTTGTCACCGAGCCACTTAAGTCTTTCGTGACCGAGGACCTCGGGTTCGGCACGACGACCGGCGGCATCATCTTGCTCGTTCTCGCCCTGACAATCGTGTTCTTTTCGCTCATCTTCATCACGAAGACGATGCGTTCACTCATGGCCGAACGCCTGGAGAAGACGCTCAACAAGATCTTGGCCCGCAGCGGTATCGCCGCTATCGCGATCGGAGCCATTCTCACGATTTCCGTACAGTCCTCGAGTATTGTCACCTCATTGATGATCCCGCTGTTCGCGGCGGGGATCTTGAAGCTCGAGAACGGTTTTCCCGTCACGCTTGGTGCCAACATCGGCACCACCGTCACCGCTTTGTTGGCCGCATTAACCGGCTCCGTCGATGGGCTGACGATCGCCTTCGTCCACCTGTTTTTCAATCTCTCAGCGACGCTATTGATCTATCCAATTCCAGCGCTGCGACGTATTCCGGTGCGTCTAGCCGTTAAGCTGGCGGATGTCACCGCCTCGAATCGACTCTACGCCCTCGCCTACATGATTATCGTGTTCGTGATTTTGCCACTGCTCGGCACCATTATCTTTAAGAGCTAATAAGGAAGCCCCAAAACGATGTTCGACTGGATGAAGAACCTCGGTGGTGAGGCCCCGGGCCTGCACTCGATGCTCGAAAGATTCGCGGAGATGATCAGCAACGGCCGCCACATGTTTGACTTGGCGAGCAACGCCGTCATGGGCGGGGCCGACGCCGAGGTCGTTCGAAGCGACCTGTTTGAAACAGACAAAAAAATCAACCACGGTGAGCAACAGCTACGCCGCGATCTTGTCGTCCACGCCACCGTACACGGCAGCTCGACTTTTCCGACTTGCCTGGTGTTGATGAGCATCGCGAAAGATGCCGAGCGCATCGGCGACTATTGCAAAAACCTCTACGACATCGCCGAGCGCCGCCCGTTGCGCCGTGATGATCCGGACTACGACGAGTTCAAGGCGATCAAAGAAGAGACTTCGACTTTGCTCGGCGAGCTCCTTTCGGTCTACGTTTCACAAGATGAAACAGCCGCCAAGACCTTTCTGTTGAAGGCGGAAAAAGTCGAAGACCGCTGCGACCGCTACGTCGATCATTTAGTCCGCACCGAAGGTGGCAGTGTCCGTGTTGTCCAAGCCCTCGGCGCTCGTCACATGAAGCGCATCGCGGCCCACGCCAAAAACATCGTGACTTCGGTGGTCATGCCGATCGACAAGCTCGACTACTTCGACGAGCACTAAACCTGCTATACGGAGTCAGACTATATTCTCCCGCTTTTTTAGGTCTGACCTAAAAAAGCGGGAGAATTTAGTCTGACTCCGTACAACCTAAAAAAGCGGGAGAATTTAGTCGTCGGGTAGACCAGGGAGATTTTTCTCCCCAGCCCCCCACAGATCCGGACGTGCGCGATTGACGCATCCGGCTCCTCGTTAGACGGGTTCGCTAAGTGATGAGGAC
>JAZGFI010000059.1:0-20755 GCA_036479435.1 Planctomycetota bacterium
TTCTTAGCTCAAACCTCGGCGTTTTCGCCGGGTTTTTCTCTTTGCTCAAACCTCGGCGTTTTCGCCGGGTCTTTCTCTTTGCTCAGACCCCGGCGTTTCGCGAGGGGTTTTTTCTTGGCTCAGCAAACCCGGCGTTTCGTCCGGGTTTTTCTTAGCTCAGGCCACCTGCACCCTAACGCCAGGCGAGTTACTTGGGCTCTGTCCGTTTCGCGTTTTCCGCTTGAACTTCAAGGGCCTTCTTCTTCCAGATCTCACCTTCCTCTGGCTTGCCAGATTCAATGAGCAGCTGGCCCTTGAAGTCGTAGGCGCGGGCGGCGTCGGGTCGGATCTCAATGACGCGGTCCAGCGCAACAATCGCTTCGACTAGTTTCTTCGCTCGCGCACATTCCTGGGCGAGGGTAAAGACAATGTCGGCGTTGTTGGGATTGCGTTCGCTCTCTTCGCGTAGGACATCTTGGGTGTCGTCCATGAGTTGACGCGCTTCGTCGCGTTGCTGGTTGCGGATGAGCGCTTCCTCCAGCCGATGCCTCACATCGATATTCATGGGCCTGGCCGCGACAGCTTTTTGTAACCAGGGAATGGCGGCCGCGGCATCCTTCTTTTTGAAGAGGTACCAGGCGCCAAGATTTGAGGCGGCACCGAACTGCTTCGGATCGGCCAAGACCGCCCGGCGCAAATGCTCGGCCCCTTCCTCGGCGCGTGCTCCCCTCAGCAACAAGCTGCCGAGTTCGGCTCGGACGGAGGCGTCATCGGGTGCTAAGGCGAGGAGCGATTCAAGGCTAGTTTGCGCGCTTTCGTAGCGGTTAACTTTTAGCTGCGCGTCGGCGAGGCGCCGAAGGATCGTCTCGTTCCTCGAGTCTAGCTCGTGTGCTTTCTCCATGGTGTCCGCGGCTTTTTCGGGTTGCCCTGCGGCGACCTGCATCAAAAACAGCTCGTGGTATCCCGGCTTAAAGTCGGGATTGATCTCAAGAGCTCTTTTGAAGTGCTTGGCGGCGTCCGCGAATTTGTGCTCGGCTGCACTGAGGCCGCCGAGGCGACTGGCGGGACGGAGGTCCGGAAAGAGCCGAATGTCATCGGCGCGCTCGAAATAACGTCGTGCGGTATCGATGTGTTCGCGATCCACCTCGGAGATGCTTTGCCCTTTTGGTCGCGAAGCAAGTTCGTCCGTTGAGATCTGAAAAAAGGCGTAGTCGGCCCTGAACATGTGATATTGGTACCAAGCGCTGTGGGCGAGGAACGCTCCGTAGAGCAAAGCGAAAGTGCCAAAAAGGATACCGGGTAAACGCAACTTGCCAGCATCCTTGAGCGTCCAGCTTTGAAACTCGAGATCTCGTCGGCTCAGAAGACGAAAACTGAACAAGGCGACGAAGGCGGCAAGGATTGCTAAACCGAGAGCAAACAGAAGAGGAAGGTTGCCATATAAGCGACCCGCCCAGGGGAAAAACTCACTTGGAAACCCTCTGAGAATCAGCATCGCCACCGTGAAGACACAGACTAATGCCAGCTCTTCGGCAAACTTGAAATCCGAAATGCGTTTGGCCTTGCGTTTAGATTTCGCTCCGAGGGCCGGCGCTCCAAAACCGAACCGCAGCGCGTTCTCGGGGCAGACACTGACGCAGTCCATGCACTTCATGCACCCGGGGTCGACGACCATTCCGAAGCGTTTGACTTCGTCGGCGATGGCGACATTTGAGGTACAAATTGCGCTGCAGTGCCCGCAGGCCTTGCAGTCGTCATTGACCCGGATGCGGCCCGTCGCGAGTTTGTCGACCACGCCGAAGAGTCCACCGTAGGGACAGGCGTAGGTGCAAAACCCCTTGGCCCCCAACAGGTAGACCATTCCAAAGCCGCAGATCAAAAAGGTGAGGATGGAAAGCCAAAGACCCGGGAAGGTCTCCCAAAAGTCGGCGCGCATCAGACCGTTTGAAAACTCTGGCAGTCCCAATCCTCGCCACATGCGGGCGAAGAGCGGCATCCCAAACAAAAAGATCCCGGCTCCAAGCGGCACCCACATCAAGGCTTTGGAGCGCAAGGGGCGGGGGCGAATTCCGATCTTTCTGAGTAGCCACGCGGCGCCGTCTTGAATGGCCACGAGGTGACAGGCCCAGCCGCAGAAAAAGCGACCGACGACGAGAACCGAGGCCAGCGATAGCAGCATCAAGATGGCACCGGCGTTGATCGCACCGGAGGCCAAGGTGTACATGCCTTCGCTGGGTTCGACGGGGCTCACCGTGGGGGCTTCATCGCTCAGCTTCCACCACAAGATGTGGATGAAGGCCACGACATGAATCCCGACGAGGACCCAGGCGCGCCGGCGGCCCATTTTCGAGCCCCGAATCTGCCCGCGTGTGACGTAGGCACCGTCGTAGAACGACTCGGCGAGCGGCGTCTTGCCGCCTGGTTTCGAACAAGATGTTGGTTTGTCAGACATTTCGGTTCTCCGCTGCGGTCGGCCCCAATCCTAAGCTTTCGCTTCTTTCGATTCTCCGCGGCAGCTTGTCTCGATTTTTGGGAGTAAATCGTTCTGATTCCCTGCCATCGAGTCGCTTTGACTCTCTGCTATGACTTCGAGGAGGATAGCTGAAATGGCGCTCAGGACCCGCTCGTTTCGGCGTCCCCGAGCTTGATAGGATGGCTGACATCCACTCTCATTCTCCGGAGTTTCCGCTCGATGGCCGCGTCCGACTCTCCCGCCAAACTTGCGATCGATACCATCCGAACCTTGTCCATGGACGCGGTTCAAGCCGCCAATTCGGGGCACCCCGGAACGCCCATGGCTCTGGCCCCAGTGATGTACCGGATCTGGGATCATTTTCTGCAGCACCATCCGGCCGACCCGGATTTTCCCAACCGAGATCGCTTTGTGTTGTCGGTGGGGCACGCTTCGATGTTGCTCTACTCGACATTGCACTTGACCGGCTATGACCTGTCGCTCGATGACATCAAGAGTTTTCGCCAACTCCACAGTCCCTGTGCGGGGCACCCCGAGTTCGGCGAATGCCCCGGGGTCGAGACGACGACGGGGCCTTTGGGGCAGGGTTGCGGCAACACCGTCGGCATGGCCATTGCCCAAAAACACCTCGCCGCGCGTTACAACCGGCCGGGTCATGACGTCGTCACTTGGCGCACGATCGCCCTTTGTGGTGACGGCGACTTGATGGAAGGCGTTACCAGCGAAGCCGCTTCGCTCGCCGGACACCTAGGTCTCGACAATCTGGTTTGGGTCTACGACGACAACAGCATTACGATCGAAGGCTCGACCGATCTCGCCTTCGGCGAAAACGTCCAAGGGCGTTTTGAGGCCTACGGCTGGCAAGTCCTTAACGTTGCGGATGCGAACGATCTTGACGCTTTGGACGAAGCCCTCGAGAGCGCTGAGGCGGTCATGGGCGCTCCGGTCTTGATCATTGTCAAGAGCCATATCGGCTACGGCGCTCCCAATAAGCAAGACACTTCGGATGCCCACGGCGCGCCCTTGGGTGTCGAAGAAATCGCGGCGGCCAAGAAGTTCTACGGCTGGGACCCCGACAAGACTTTTTATGTGCCCACAGAAGTCAAGGATTCCATGACGAACCGTGCGATGGCGCGTGGCAAAGAACTCGTCATGGAGTGGGAAGGCAAGATGCAGGCCTACCGCACCGCCCACCCCGAGCTCGCAGCAGAATTCGAGGCCTTTTTGGCCGGAGACTTACCAGAAGGTTGGGATAGCGAGCTTCCGACCTTCGCCGCCGACGCCAAGGGAATGGCGGGGCGCGGGGCCTTCGGCCAGGCTCTCAATGCCAGCGCTGGCAAGGTCCCCTGGTTAATGGGGGGCTCGGCAGACCTCGCTTCTTCCAACAAGACCAACATCAAAGGCGAAAAGAGCTTCTTGAAGGGACAGTACGACGGTCGCAACATGCACTTCGGCGTGCGTGAGCACGCCATGGGTTCCATCGCGAACGGTATGGCGCTCGCTGGCCTACGCGCCTACACCGGAACCTTCTTCGTGTTTAGCGACTACATGCGCCCGGCACATCGTCTTTCGGGCTTGATGGAGCTTCCGGTTATCTACGTCTATACGCACGACAGTATCGGCGTCGGCGAAGACGGGCCTACCCACCAGCCCATCGAACATTTGCCGAGCCTGCGCGCGATCCCCAACCTTGATGTTATTCGCCCCGGCGATGCCAATGAGGTGGTGGAGGCTTGGCGTTGCGCCTTAGAAGTCGACGATCATCCCGTTGCTCTGCTCTTGAGCCGGCAAGCCCATCCGACTCTCGACCGCGACGTCTACGGTGCGAGTGCGGGCTTGCAACACGGTGCGTATGTTCTTGCAGATAACGCCGAGGGCGAACCCGATGTCATCTTGATCGGAAGCGGGAGCGAGCTTGGCTGTGTTGTTGAGGCCTACGAACGGCTCGACAAAGAGGGCGTCAAAGTACGCGCGGTGAGCATGCCCTGTTGGGAGATCTTCGAACGCCAAGATGCCGCTTATCGCGAAGGTGTCTTGCCTCCTAAGGTTCGGGCACGGGTGGCGATCGAAGCGGCGTCGCCCTTTGGCTGGGAGCGCTACGTTGGTTTGGACGGGTGCGTCATCGGCCGCGAGGGCTTTGGTGCTTCCGCGCCGGGCGCGGTTTTGTTCGAGCACTTCAAAATCAATGCCGACGCCGTGGTGGAGGCCGCACATGAATTGCTTGCAGATTAGGCTCAGAACCTCGTGAGCAAAAAAAAGGACAAAAAAGACGACGCTGGTTCTCTGGGGAGTTTCAAGGACTTGCTCGGCCAGTTTGGCGGCGGCGGTGACGAACCCGACGCCGATGAGGCGAGTGGCGACGAACAAATCGAGTTCCGCCGCGACGGCGAAACCGAACAGAAAGTCGAAGTCGAGTTCGGCGAAGGCATCGATCCGCTTCTCGAGGGCTACTCCGGTGGTTCCCGTGAAATCATCGCGAATCGACCGATGGCCTTCGGCCCGATGCCTGATGGCTCCCCTCCCTACCGGGAGTCTGATAGCGAAGAGATGAACCTCCTCGCGTCTTTCCGCGTGCGAACAATCTTCCCCGCCGACGTGATGGAGGAAGTGTCCAAACTCGGTCAAGATCCGCCGAAGTCGGATTACGAAGACGTCGAGTCGCGCGAGGACTTACGAAAAGAGCGCATCTTCACCATCGACGGCGCCGACGCACGCGACTTCGACGACGCTATTGGCATCCGCAAGATCGAAGACGGCTACGAGGTTAGCGTTCACATCGCTGATGTCGGCCACTACGTTCGCCCCGGCACCGCGGTCGAAGCCGAGGCCTTGGCGCGCGGCACATCGGTCTATCTGGCCGATCAAGTCGTGCCGATGCTGCCGGAAGAGCTTTCGAACCATCTCTGCTCTTTGGTCCCTGATCGCGACCGTTTGGCTTTTTCGGTGTTCATGCAATTCGATCTGCAGGGGAAGCGCAAGGGTTTCTACGTCACGAAAAGCGTCATCCGCAGCATGCGGCGTTGCACCTATCAAGCGGTTCAGGAACTACTCGACGGCGTCGACAACGCCGCGACCCAAAAGATTGCCGATCTGAAGCCCGACCTGGAAATGTTCACGGAATGGACCAAAAAACAGCAGCTCCTTCGCGATCGCAAGGGCTCGCTGCGGATGCAGAGCAGCGAGCGTAAATTTCGATTCGACAAAGAGGGCAAAGTCACCGAGATCTACGCGGCGACGAACTACTTCACGCAGACTTTGATCGAAGAGACGGCCTTGGCGGCTAACCAGGCGGTGGGCGATTTTTTCAAAAACCACGGCTTGCCGACGATCTACCGCATCCATCCGGAAAAAGACGAAGACGAGATCAAGCAAGTCACCAAGATGCTTGAACAGCACGGCTGCCGCGTCCCCAAAAAGGATCGCCTCACCGGTCGTGACATTGGCGCGATGATTCGCTGGGCGCGTCGTCAGTCGAATGCTGAAGCGATGATCGCTCGCATCATGGGGCTGATGGAACGAGCTGTTTACGAGGTGCGCGATCACGACGATCGGGCCGAGCACTTTGGTCTCGCGCGCGAGCATTACTTGCACTTCACATCGCCAATCCGCCGCTATCCCGATCTCATCGTGCACCGGATGCTGTGGGACTTTCTCGACCGCGGGGATGCCGCCAAGGGTGATCTGCGAGACTACGAGCTGTTGCGTGACCTCACCGACGTGGCGGCGCACGCGAGCGGCCAGGCCGACATGTCTTCGATGGCCGAAACCGCCGTCGGCGACCTCAAAGTCTGCCAGTACATGGAACCCAAAGTGGGCGAGATCCACCGCGCGAAGGTTGAGCGCGTTTCCCGCTACGGCATGGAAGTCAGGCTTGATAGCGAAATGGTCACCGGGTTTTTGCCGTCGCGAACCTTGGGGATGCGCGTGAAGCTCGAAGGCCCGGTCCTCAAGATCCAAAGCCGCCAAGGCACGCGCGTCTTCCGCGAGGGCGACACGGTCGAAGTCCTCGTCAAAGAGGTGGACTTCATCAAGCTGAACGTTTTCTTCGAGCTTCAGATCACCAAGCGCTAGCCCTCACTCGCTTTTTGGGTTGAGCTCGCGTTCGAAGAAACGCGTCATCTTGCGGTAAAAGTGTTCGCGGTTTTTGCCGCGCAAGCCGTGCAGCTGGCCCGGGTAGACGAAGTAGTCGACGTCGACTCCGGCTTTGATGCACTTACCCAAAAAGTTGATGGTGTGTTGCCAGACCACGGTGGCGTCACTGGAACCTTGCACGACCAGCAGCCGTCCTTCAATTCCTTTGACGTGATTGCCCGGGTCGGACAGCTTGTAGCCCTCGACGTTCTCGCGGGGCTGATCCATGTAGCGCTCGCCGTAGCCGGTCTCGTAGTAACTCCAGTCCGTAACCGGAGCACCGGCAACACCTGCGGCAAAGTGCTTACCCGCGCGGGACATCAACGACAGAGTCATGAATCCGCCGTAGCTCCAACCCGTGACGCCCACGCGGCTAGCATCTGCGGGTGTGGTTTTCAGAATGTGAGCGAGGCCCGCAACTTGGTCTTTGATCTCGGCCTTTCCAAGTTGGCGATGGATGCACTGCTGCCATTCGATCCCTCGGTTGAGGGTGCCCCGACCATCGACACGAAAACAAATGAAGCCCTTCGTCGCCATGTAGTGGAGCCAAAGGTTGGTGCCGCCAAGCCCGCCCATCCATTCGTCACGGACAAACTGCGAGTGGGGCCCGCTGTAGACGTACAGTAAGACGGGGTGCTTTTCGTTCGGATCAAGACGAGGCGGGAGGATTTGGTGGCCATAGAGCTTTTGGCCGTCTTCGGTCTTGGTGACGAAGAAACTCTCGGTCCCAACGTCATAGTCGGCGAGAGGGTTCTTGGCGGTGTGAAGCCGACGATGGACATGGGATTTGCCGTCGAGCAGATCGATGGCCAAGGGGAGTTCGAGGTTGGAGTGGCGATCCAAAACCCACCGGCCATTAGATGAAACCTGAGCGTTGTGCTGACCGCGGCCACCGGTCAAAGACACCGCCGCCATGGTGTTGAGCTTCATTTCAAGGTCGCGAACTCCGGCTTGCTTGATCTCGTACTTGGGCGCCACGATTTTTTGGTGGAAGAGGTGTTTTTGGCGTGGGTCGTCGCCGCAGGCTTCGAAGTAAAAGCCCAGGCCGGTCGCATCAAATCCCTTGAACGCCGCGACGTCGTAATCGCCAGTCGTGACTTGCTGCAAAAGCTGGCCGTCGCTGGCATAGAGATAAAGCTTGTTGAAGCCATCGCGCGGCGAGAACCACAAAAACTGATTGTCCTGCGTCGGCAGAAAAATCGGGCCGTGTTCGGGCTCCGTCCATTGCTCATCGCGTTCGCTGAATAAGTCCAGGTCGTGTTTGCCGGTCACCGCGTTGTAGCTTTTAAGCGTCATGCGGTCTTGGCCGCGTGCGACATGGGCTACATAAAGGCGGTCGCCCTGCGGCCCCCAAGCTACGTTCGTCAGGTAGTCGTCAGAATCGTCGGGGACGTCGAGCCAGAGCAGGGAATCATCGCGACTGTCGTAGATGCCAATAGAGACTAATCCGTTAGGTGTGCCTGCCATCGGGTAGTGGCCGGGGCTCAGTCGCGCCGGGGTCTTAGTCCAATCGACGATGGGGTAGGGATCGACGACGCGCAAGTCTTCGCGATAAAACGCGAGGCGACGTCCGGTCGGGTCCCACCACAAACCGTCGGTAATGCCAAACTCGACGCGGTGAACGGCGACCCCATGCGTGAGGTGTTTGAAACCCGAGCTCGTGATGCGGTGCTCGGTGCCGCTGCGCTTTTTGACATAGACATCGTGATCCAAAACGTAGGCGATTTGCCCGCCGTCTTTCGTCGTCGTGGTGGCTTCTGCCTTGGCCGGATACTCAAGCTTGGTTTTGAAACCCAAAGGCGAAAGGCCGACGTCGATCCTCTTGCCGCGCCAGTCGAGCCTCATGACCATGCTCTGCTCAAGCCAGGATGCCCCGGCCAGCGAGCCCAGCGCCAGCCCCTTCAACCCCGCCGCGGTCGCCGCCAAACCAAAGGCCTTGCCCTCGACCAGCACTGTCTTTTTGCCGTCCTTCGTCGACTCCAAAACAAACCGAGTCGTCTTATCTTTGCGTTCAAGATAGCTGAAGTGCTCGCCGTCGCCGTGCCACTTAAGCCCCCGCATCGCCCGCGGAAAAAAACCAAAGGGAGCGAGAGTCGAGGACTCAAAGGACAGCTTCTTCTTCGCCGTCTCCTGAGCCCCCGCAGGCTGCAAGGCCAAACCAAAGGCGAGAACCAATAACCAAAGGCAAGCACGCGAATTCATCAAGGGCACTCCAGACTAGGGTCGTCGATGATTCTATCGTCTTTGCGAGAAAAGTCCTCGATTCGTCGTTGGCTCGAAGAGGGGGTGCCCCGAGGGTCGGCCTCAATGTGCCCCCAAGAACCGCTGGGATGCTTGGACTGCTACTTGTCGTAGGGGTTGATGCGCCAGAGTTTCGTCGTGATGCCCAAGAGCGCTCGGGTGGCGTAGACGCAGACTACGAGGGCGTAGATCGCGTAGTAGATCTCGACGTGGTTGATGACGCAGACCAGCAAGATGTAGCTGGGGTAGTCGACGACAAAGCGGCCCGCTTTCTCGGCCAGGCTCACGAGTTGGGCGATGAGGCTTTTCTTGCTCCCACCTTCGCCCGCGGGGAAGGTTCCCTTCCAGCTGTCGAGCTTTAGGAACTGGGTACAAGAGATCCCAATCGCCAAGCCGGTGATGCCGGCGAGAGCGCCCAAGATGATGGAGTGCGGGCCAAACCGCTCGACCATGGGCTCGATGAAACCGACGCCATCTCCGGCCAAGGACTGCTGGTAGAGGCGGATCGCGATCGACAAAAAGACAAAGTAGGCCTTGAGTTCATCGACGAAGAAATCGAAGTGCATGCCGACGGTCGAGCCAGCCTTGCGGTGGCGGGCGAGTTGCCCATCCAAGGCGTCCAACATGTGGGCGATCATGAACAGCACCGCTCCGAGGACCAGGCCCCAATAGCTGAGCCACGCCGCTTGGACGCAGAATCCACCGATGCCCACGATCAATGACAGGATCGTGACCTGGTTTGGCGTGATGCGACCGTCTTTGATGAAATAAAGGACGAAGGACGCCACCGGCCGCGAGAAGATGCGGAAGGCAAGACCCTCTTTGGCCCCGAGCGTCGTTTGCCGGTGAAGCTCTTTGATTTCGTCCCAGGCCGCACTCATTGTCGGATATCTCGCAAGATTCACAGTCAACCACAGTCGGCTGCCCTTGTAACAAGGCGCGTGATTGATCGAAAACGATCGATCCTGGCCGATCTGGGCGCTGCGACGAAAAACCGCAGAGTAAAACTCACAGTAGCGTCGGGGTCATCCCTAATGAACTTTGTCTAGTGACATTTGGGAGTTAGAAACAGTTACAGTACACCTTCGCGCCTAAGTCACGGATTCGAAACCAAAGCCGTGATCATCGCTTATCCGCCAACATACAAACTTCCCCAACAGGAGAATTCCATGGCACGTCCCGCAGCAAAAAAAGACAGTCGATTCGATCGCGCTATCCGTCAGGCATCTAATCGGATCGTCAAAGAAACCCTCGCTGAGCTTCCTGCGAACATGTCGCTCGGCGAATTGGTCAAAGAGTTTGATCGCTCAAAGTACGGCGTTCAGCTCCGCGAACTCTCGCTCCGCGAATTTGCCGAGTCTTTGGGCGGCGCGGTGGGAACCGGGAGCCCTCGCACGATGGCGGCAAGTCCTGCGGAGCCAGCGGAAGCGCGGGGGCGAAAGACTTTTAAGACGCGCACCTTGAAAGGTCGTGTTGCTTATGACGCGGCCATCAGCGCCGCTTTGACCAAACGCGGCACCATGAATGCGGAGACGATCGGCTCCGTCGTTGGCGGCGAATCGGATCAGATTCGCAAGTGCATGAAGAGACTCATGGACCTCGGCCAAGTGCGCAAGACGGGTCAAAAGCGCTCCACCGAGTATCACTGGAAGGGTTAATTCCCTCAGAGACAACCGCAGAGATCGTGCCCGCGCTTCGGCGAACTACTTTGTCGAAGCGTGGCAATGATCCTGGTCTTGATCGTGATTGTGGCTTTCGACCCATGGCAGAACTTGCGCCATCAGGGCCCTTGGCCCGCGCCGCAGCAGCGACCACAACAAAAGACCGCAGAGCGCTCCCAGAGCTAAAGCCCGGATGGGGCTGTTGCCAGAATTGGCCACGGTATCCCAAGATTGCGCCGTGATGGGGCCGGCGAAGGCGTCGATCCCCCAGCCCAGCAAGGTCGTGGTACTGAACACGGTGAGCGCAAAGGCGAAAGCCAAGCGTCGGCCGTGGAGACGATTCAAAAGCCCAAAAGTCGAGACGTTGGTGGCGGGGCCTGTCAACAAAAAGGCGAGGGCGGCACCGGGCGAAACCCCCGTCGTGAGCAAAACGGCCACCATTGGCGTCGCCGCCGAAGCGCAGACGTAAAAGGGGACGCCAACTAAGGCGAACAAGGGCACCCGAAGCATCGGCGGCACGCTGGCCAGCCAACCGGGATTTAGCTCTTCCCCAAATAAGGCGGCGATCGCGATCCCGAGAACGATCCAGGGCGCGGTCGCATCAAAAACGTCCAAAAGGCCGACCCTCAGCGCTTCGCCAATCGTGCGCGGCCGCGCTTCGATCTCTTCATCGCCCTTAGCAATCTTGGAGGCGTCATCCGCTCGAGCGAATCGAGCGGCGATCATGCCGACCGAGAACGCCACGACGACGGCGGCTCCGATGCGGATCACCGTCATCTTGGTGCCGAGGAGTGGCAAGGAAATTAAGACCGCGTCCAGGCCGAGCTCTGGGGTCGCAACCAAAAACGCGAGCCCAGCGGAAAGGCCAACCCGTTTGGTCGCGAGGCTCTTGTAAACCGGTACGACCCCGCATGAGCAAAGAGGGAGCGGCAATCCAAACGCGATCCCGCGCATGGTTTGTGAAAAGCGACTGCCCCGTGAGAGCCACGACAAGGTGGCGCCAGGCATCAGAGCTTGGACGATACCCGCGCCGACGAACGCGATGAGAAGGGCGGGAGCGCTCGCAAGACTTAAGGCGATGAAGTAATCGACAAACGGAGCGGCCGTGTTCGTGGTGTCGTGAACTTCGTGCAAGTGAAAGCGATTAAGTAACCACAATAATCCCAAACCGGCGAGGCCGCCCAATCCCGGGCCAAATCTATCGCGTCCGCCCGCCTCGCCGGATCGGGGAGCCATGGGATGCAACACGACATGCAAAAGCGATCCGGCGACCAAACCCTCGAAGAGGCCCAAGGGAATCGATGCACTGCGTTCGATAAGGGTCTTGCCGCCGAAAAAACCCACGGTGGTGGCGAGCGCCATGAGCCACAGCATGAGGGAGGCAAACCCTCGGCCCCGGTATCTTTTGAGCAAGGCCCAGATCGTGAGGCCAACCGGGATTCTGTGAAGAATGACCGCCAAGGCCAGCTCGGCACTCAGGCTTTGACCGCCGTGGTCATCGGCACCCCCTAAGGCGGCACCATCGACCAATCCGTGCACAAAAAGCCCACCGACGCCAAGAAACAGGGCCACGGCATGGGCCCGATTGGCGAGCTTTCCGATGGAGCCCTCGAACCAGCGCGGCAAAAAGAGCCCGGCCGTGGCCGCGAGGATGGCCCCCCATCCCGCGAGTCGCATGGCCTCGGGCATGACGTGCCCCACGATCAAGCCGGTGATCGTGACGAGTATGAACGCGTCGAGCCCGCTCGAAAGGCCTCGTCCCCGACGGACAACGCGATCCGAGAGCGGGCCAACGCACAGGGCGACCAAACTCGCGAGAAACAAAAACATCGAACCCTCCATGGCCTTCGGCAAGTTTTGCTGACCAAAGCCGAGCCTACGAGCAATAACAAACGCCGCTCGGGCGAAGGCAATATTCTTCCCAGGCCTGAATGCGCTGGGGAGATGAGCTAATGCTCCATTGGCTTGGGGGATTGAAGGAAAGGGTAGTGACTTTGGGCTGACGCAAGTGTTCAGGGTTTGGGAGTTGAGAGGCGGGTTTGGGTGGGGTTTGGAATTTCTCGACCCTCTTTGGAGTCTCGCGCTATCATGCGCGACCCTTGCCCGGAGTGATTCTTGACGGTGACCGACCACGACCTTGCGCACGATGTTTTCAGGCGCCCGATGCGGCTTCAGGACGTCGATGTCGTTGATGGCAAAGAGAGACTTTATGCGGCGATTCTGCGTGCCCCCACGAGCCGCGGTCGGATCTTGGAGTTTGAGTTGCCCAAAGACCTCAGTGCGCGGGGGATTCACTTCCTTGCGGCACGACACCTTAGCGGGGGCAACGAACTGCCAGGAGACCGCCCGCTCCTTGCGGACAAGGCCATTCGATACCGCCATGAACCCGTGGGCCTGATTGCTGGAGCGTGCAAGAACGAAGTCGCCCTGGCACGCGAGGCGATTAGCGTCAAAGTTCAAAGTCGCATTCCCGTGGAGTCGATCTCTGATGCCCTGAATGGTCGCAACATCATTCATGGCGAGGACAATGTCTACGTTTCATTCGAGCATGGCGCCAACGAAGACCGCAGCTCTGACCGTGAAGGCCTTGAAGTTTTCGAGGCAACTTACTCCATCGCCCATCGCGTGCGCTTGGCGCTTGAGACGCGCTCGGCCTTGGCCGAGAGCGATGGCGACAAGGTTGTCGTCCACTCTTCCGACGGTTGTTCACGGCAGCTCGGCGAAGGCATCGCGAAGGCCCTAGGGGTGGACGCAAGTCTCGTTCGCCACGTGCCTCTGCGGCAAGGACAGGGATTTTGCAGCTACGATGACACCCTGCCGATTCTCGCTTCGGCGGGAGCGCTATCTCGCGCATTCAAAAAACCGATCAAGTTGATTTTGGATCGCGATGAAGAGCTGCTTTCGAGCCCCAAGTCCCCGCCGAGCGAAGTTCAGGTTCGCGCGGAATACGACCAACAGGGCCGCATTCACTCTCTTCGCATCGACGCGGCCTTTGACGCCGGAGCCTACTTGCTCTGCGCAGAGGACCTGAAGGAGCTGGAACAGGAGCCCGCGCCGGGGCCCTACGACGGTCTCATCACCGGGTTGCGAGTGCGTTTGTTCGCGACGAATACGGCTCCGAATGCCGAAGCTCATTTCGGCCAATCGGCGCTGCAATTCGCGCTGGAGCGCAGCCTCGATCAGATCGCCGCGCGATTGCACATGGCGCCCGCTACTTTGCGCCGCGCCAATTTCTCGTCGGCTTGGTCAGCGTTTGACCCCTGCGCCCTAGAGATGTTGGCGCGCGGAGACGATAGTAGCCTCTACCAGCTTGATCCTCTGGATGAGGAGCCCGGCCGCGGTTCCGCGATGGCCTACGGGTGGAGAGGCCCCGAGTGCCTCGTCGCGTCGCGTGTCGTGTGCCGCCTAGATCCTCTCACGGACGCGCCGCGCATCGAAAGTTTGACGGTCCTCATTCCCGAGGGAAGTGAACTTTCACGGGCCGAGGCCGCCGCAGCTAAGGCGGTCGCACGGGCCTTTTTCCAAGAGCTTCACTTGTCCTACGGTGCGATCGTGAATGTGAGGATTGGCCAGCTTTGTGCGCCCGGTGCCGCCGACATTCCCGCTGTTGAGGTCCTGACAGTTCCGAGATCACAACCCGTTGCTCAAGCGGACTTGTTGTTTGCGATCGAGTCGGCCGTGACCTCGGCCCTGATCTCTGCCCTAGGTCACACCCTTGGTGTCGAACTCTGTGCGCTACCCGTTCCCCCCCGCGAAGTCGGCTTTCAGCGCGGCAAAAAGAAGAGGGCGCGGAAATGAACCTGGAGTTCATACTCGACGATCAGCCGCAGCGAATCCAATCGGAGGGACTCGAAACCCTCATGGATTTACTGCGAGATCGACTCCAAATCGACGCCGTTCCCGATTGTTGCGGTGAGGGAGATTGTGGAGCTTGCGTGCTCATGATCGATGGTGAGTTAGCGATGGCCTGTCTCGTTCCTGCGGTGCAAATACACCGGCGAGTGATCACGACCGCCGCCGGGCTTGTCGCCGCTGATCCCAAGCTCGCCGCTACCGTCCAAGCTCTATCTGAATCTTTAGATTGCAGCGTCTGCCTGCCGGGGTTCGTCGCGGCGGCCGTAGCGGGCGCCCAAAGCTGTCAGGGCCGATTCGACAGCGACACTTTCCGTCGTTCCCTGGCGGGGCAGCTTTGCCCCTGCGGCGAGGCCCAGAGCATTTGCCGGACGCTCAAGATGGCACTTTCGCCGAAAGCTGAGGGCCAGTCGTGAGTTCGCGGTCGGGTCTGCTCCGCCGCGTCGAGGTGTTTTCTCCGGACACTCCCGAAGAAGTCGTCCAGCTCTTAAGAGACCTTCCCGCTCCCATCCAAGTCATTGCGGGAGCCACGAGCTTATTGGTGCGGGCTCAGCTGGGGAGGTGGCAGCCAAAGGGGGTGGTGATCGACCTGTCCTGCGTAGCGGACTTGCAGAGCTTCGAGGTTGGTGAAAAGTTATTAAGAATAGGCTCCACAGTAACTTGCAGCCAGATGGCCCAGCTTGATGACCGTCATCCCTTGGCCCCAATCTTCGGCGAGGCGACGTGCTTTGGGCCCTTGGCAATCCGGAATCGCGCTACGGTCGGCGGTAATATCATGCAGGCTCGTGCGACCGCCGACCTGGCGACCGCGCTTTTAGCCCTCGATGCCTCCATCGTTCTGCTCTCGGCCGAGGGACGTCGCCAGGTGCCGTTGTTCTCATTTTTGGTGGCAGACGGCGAAACCTCGGCGAAATCGACGGAACTGCTGGTCGAAATCCGGATCGAGATCCCCAAGCCGCCCCTGGTGACTTTTTACCGGAGAGTGGCGCGCTGCGCGGCCGGCAGATCGGTCGTCTCGTTTGCGGGCGTGGTGACCGCCGGGGAACAAGGGCCGCGCTTTCGGGTCGCCGTCGGGGGCGCTGGCCCGACCGCACTGAGGTTGTTTGAATTGGAGAGAGTTCTCGCCGCCGAGCCCTTATCGGAGGCGCTGATACCCCGGGCCATTCGGACTCTTGACTCCGAAATCACGCCGCCGGATGACTTCGAAGAAACGGCTGCCTACCGCCGCCAGCTGATCTCGCGGCTGTTGGCGGAGTTTTTAGAGCTGAGCCTCAAGCAGGTATCCTGACGCGCTCTGCACCCCCTGGAGAAGTCGCGTGTTGCCGCCACCGATGTGCTTCTCTACACTCCTGGCAGAAGTCTTTGCGCGAGCAGCAGTTCCAGACCGTTGCCGCCGAATTCAAAGGTGAGGTTCGCGAACGCGAAGGGGGCGGGATGGATGACTCGCTGACGGCATCGGGAATCGTCGTGGCCTTGGTCGCTTTCGGATTTCCCGCCTTCATGTTGATGGTGGCCCGCGCTTTGGGCTCGCGCCGCCCCGACGAGGTAAAGAACTCTGTTTTTGAGAGTGGCATTCGCCCGGAAGTCGACGCGCGGCGGCGCTTCTCCGTCAAATTTCACGCGGTGGCGCGCCTTGTTCTTGTCCTGCAGGCGGCGCTTACTCTGATCATTCCTATTGCACTGGTGTTTCGCGGCCAAGCGAGTGCGTCGTTGTGGGCGGCCTTGGCGCTCTTCTTTTTGCCCCTCACGGTGGGGCTTGTTTTCGCTTACCGCGGTGGGGCACTCCGATGGGAGTAGATCGTCTACTTAGTCAGCGTGGCTTTATTGCGACCCGCGTCGATTGGGCCCTTCAACGCGCGGTAAACTGGGGTCGCGCCGAGTCCTTGTGGCCCCTAGACTTTGGCACCGCCTGTTGCAACTTGGAATTGGAATCTGTCTTGAAAGGAAAAGGCCGGGACGCCCAAGACTTGGCTTTCCCCGTCGCGAGCCCTCGGCAAGCCGACCTCCTCATTGTGGCGGGCACGATCACCTGGAAGATGGCACCGGTGTTGCGACGTCTGTACCGGCAAATGCTTGAGCCGCGATACGTCATCGCCTTCGGAGTTTGCAGCGCGACCGGTGGCATGTACCAAAACTACGCCGTCGTTCCGGGCGTCGACCAAATAGTGGATGTCAACATCTACGTTGCCGGTTGTCCGCCGCGCGCCGAGCAATTGTTCGACGCCATCCAGTCGCTAAAAATCCAGATAAAGTCGGGCGAGCCCCTTCAAGCCGCCACGCGACCAGATGGTCTTGCCAGCGGCAGCTCGTCGAATACCACTGGGGCGGGGGGCTGAGTCTCGTGTCGCTTGACATTCTTTTGGATGATTTGGCTGCCGCCTTTCCCTTCTCCGTATTGGAGACCCACAACGGCAGGCTCGGTGCATCTGCACTGATCGACAAGGAATCCACGCTTGAGATCTTGACCTGGCTCGGCCGCCACGAGAAAAACTCCTTCGAATTTCTAAGCGATCTCAGTGCTCTGGACCGATTCGGACAAGTTGGCATGGATCACCGATTCGAGGTCGTTTATCAGCTCGTCTCGTGGTCGCGAAAAGAGCGCTTCGCGCTCAAGGTTGCCGTCTCTGAAGACGACCTTGAGGTGCCCAGCGTCTGTTCTATGTTCCGACTCGCCGATTGGGCCGAGCGTGAGGTCTTTGATCTTTTCGGTATTCGCTTTCGCGGTCACCCCAACTTGAAACGCATCCTCACGCACCAGGCTTTTCAGGGCCACGCCCTGCGCAAGGATTTCGACATTCAACAAGCATCCCCTCTGGAAGATGTCGACGACATGATCGACGAGATCGGGGCTTGGGGCGAGAACCCTGAGGACCTGGGGTTCACCGAACTCGTGCCCTTGAATTTGGGGCCCGCTCACCCGGCCTTGCGTGGGGTCCTAAGGATTCTGGTGAAGATCGACGGCGAGTGCATCAACCAGGCCGCTTGTGAAATCGGGTACTTGCACCGCGGCGTGGAAAAAGAACTCGAACGTCGCGGGTGGGCCCAGGCGATTCCTTTTACCGATCGTTTGAACTGGGCCTCGCCCTGGCTCAACAACCTCGCCTGGTGCGAAGCCGTTGAGCGTTTGCTGGACTTAAAAGTTCCCGATCGCGCCGAGACCATTCGGGTCATGATGGCTGAACTGTCGCGAATCTCCGACCACGCGACTTGCCTTGCGGCCACCTTCGAAAGCCTCGGCCTTCGCGCGGCCTACTGGAGGCTGCAGGCCATCACCGAGGGCGTCACGGAACTCAATGAGGCCATTAGCGGTGTGCGGCACAACCCGAGTTTTCTTCGCATTGGCGGGCTCAGTGCCGATTTGCCCGACGGATTCGAGAATTCCGTGGCCGAGTTTTCAAAACAGCTAGTCGGAGCGATCGACGGCATCCTTGACTTCGTCTTGAGCAACCCGATTTTCGATCGCCGCACGCGCGGCGTCGGCGTGGTGAGTGCAGCTACCGCATTGAGCTACGGTTGGACCGGGCCCTGCCTTCGGGCGAGCGGCCTCAACTACGACCTCCGGCAGTTTGATGCCAAAAGCGCTTGGCGCCACTACCGCTTCAAGCCCGCTTGTCGTAAAGGCGGCGACGTTCACGCCCGTATCTTGGTGCGATTCGACGAAATCGTCGAGAGCTTGGCCCTCATTGAGCAAGCCCTATATCGACTGAATCCCGGCGAGATCATGACTTCCAACAAGGCCGTAGCGCTGCCCAAAAAAAGCGACGTATCCAGTTCGCTGGAGGGCATGGCGAACCACGTTCTGTTGCTGACCGAAGGCATGAAAGTGCCCAAGGGCGAGGTCTACCACGCGATCGAAGGTGCCAACGGCGAGTTGGGATTTCACCTCATTTCCGATGGCGGCACGAGGCCGCGCCGCGCCCGTTGTCGCCCGCCGTCGTTTCACAACTACGCTGCTTTTCCGAGTATCGTGGCGGGGCAGCCGCTTTCACACGCCATTCCGATCTTGGCTTCACTCAACGTCGTCGCCGGAGAGCTGGATCGATGACGTCCGACGCGCGAAAGACCGAGTTTTTCTCCTGCGTGATCGACGGTAAGGCACTCAAAGTTCGTCGTGGTGAACGCTTGCTTGAAGCCGCGCGCCGCGGCGGCATCGAGATACCGGGGCTTTGCCACCACTCGAGCCTGTCGCCTTGCGAGGCCTGCGGGCTGTGTCAAGTCGAAGTCCGCGGTTACGACGGCCCCCAAGCCGCGTGCTCCTTGGTCGTCGAGACGGACCTTCAAGTGCGCTCGCGCAGTCCCGAGTTGGACGGAGTTCGTCGCGAGCGAATCGCGACTTTGTACCGTAATCACCCGGCGGAATGCCCGGAGTGCGATCTCAACGGCGACTGCTCGATACAGGGCCTGTACCTATCTCACGGTCAACAAGAGCCGCAGGAAAAAAGCTCGAATCAGAGCCCAATATCTGCGCCCATTCCTTTGGGGCCCGCCGTCGCGCTTCACCTGAGCCGTTGCGTCGGCTGCGAGCTCTGCGTTCGGTTCTCGGCCGAGATCGCTGGCGATCAAGTTCTTCGGATGCGTGAGGAGGCAGGAGTCAAGTCTGTGGGGCTTGTCCCTGGCTTGTCTTTGAACGGCAATTACTCGCTCAACACAGTTGATTTGTGTCCGGCCGGAGCGCTCGTCAGTCGTGAGCTCCGGGCGCGTACACCAGCTTGGGCTCGCGAGTCTAAAGAGACCGTGTGTCCCGGATGCGCAACCGGCTGCAACGCCTACTTGGATTTCGATCGCGGCCGTGCATTGCGTTTGCGGCCGCGCCGCAACGATGAAGTCAACAGCTCATGGATGTGCGACTTGGGGCGCGAAGAATCGAAACAAATCGGAGCAGATCGCCTGTCGCAACCGATGGCGAGCGGAATCGAGGTCGATTGGTCGGGAGCGATTGTGAGTACTTCACAGATCCTTGCCCCCCTGCGTGAGGCGGGTTTGAATCGGATTGGCGCAGCATTGAGTTTTGATGCGACCTGTGAAGAAGCTTGGTTGTTGCACCGTCTCATGAGCGAGGTCTTTGGGCAGCACCAGGTCGCGGTCCTGCCGCGTCGCGCCGAAGGCGCCGCCGATGATTTTCTCCTTGATGCGGACAAGCACCCCAATCGTCTCGGTGTGCTCTTAGTGCTTCAAGATGGCGTGGCGCCAGATCCCGCCGCGTATTTCGAATCGCTGGATGCCGTCATCGTCATGGATGTCGATCCGAGTGCCGAAATTCACGATGAACTTCAGCGCCGAGCCTACGCCGGTGTCAAACATCGCATTGTCCTTTCCTCACGGGAAACGTCTTCGGTGTCCGACGCGAGCGTGGTCTTGCCCATGACGAGTTTTGCGGCGAAAAACGGGACTTGGGTCAACCGACAGGGCCGCGTGCAAGGCCTGGTCTCTGCGGTCTCAGTTGGCGCGGAATTCTCTCGCGGGCGTGATGCGCTAAAGCTCTTGACCGCGATAGCAGGGGCGATGCATGTCGACTGGGACGAGCCCTCGGTGCCGGACTTGTTCGCCGAGATCAGCGCACAGCGCCCGCGGTTTGGCGGTTTGGCATTTGATGAGTTGGGTGGCCGAGGCATGCGGTTGCGCAAGCCAGATTCCGCCGCGGGAGGCCCGGCATGATTTGGTCCGGCGCCATGTTGGAGACGCTTTCGCTCGTCGGCGTGGCGGCTTTTTCCCTACCTTTCATTGCGGCGATTGAACGTGGCGGCGAAGCTCGTTTCGGTGGCCGTCGCAGTTTGGGGGCTTTGGGATTTCGACAGAGTATTGCGGACTTTTTGAAACTGTTCGCGAAAGAGGATTTCGTTCCCAACCACTCGTCTCGGCGGCTTTACACTTTGGCCCCAATTTTAGCCTTCGGTTTCGCATTCTGTGGTCTCGCTTTTCTGCCCTTAGTGCCCGCCGTCAGAGACGAGCACGGCGTGACCAAGTCAGTCGTCATTGAAAGCGATTACGGGCTCTTTTGGTTGCTGATGCTGTTCGCCGCGGGCTGTGCGTCGTCGGCGCTCGGAGGCTGGGCGTCGAACAATAAGTTGAGCTTGCTGGGCGGCGTGCGCGCGCTGTCGCGGCTGGTCGCGGTGCAAGTCGTGTTTGTGCTCGCGATGGCGACACTGGCCATGAGCGCCGCAAGCGCGCGCTTGGATTTGATCGCCTCATCTCAAAACCAGCCCTTCTTGGCGCTTTTGCCGCAGTGGAATATCTTTACCCAGCCCTTAGGCGCGGTGGTTTGCTTCCTGAGCGGATTGGCTTTGTGCGCGGCATCGCCTTTTGATCTGGTCGAGGGCCGCGGAAAAGAGAACCTCCTCGATCCACGCGCTGAATACGGTGCCTTGAAGTTCGCCTTTTTCATCGTGGCCGACCGCATCAGGCTCTTTACCTTTGCCGT
>JAZGFI010000060.1:0-2594 GCA_036479435.1 Planctomycetota bacterium
GTTCGCTAAGCCCAAGGGCTTACCAGCCGAACTTGGTGATCATGCGCTTGAGGGTGCGCAGACGGCGATACTCGGCGTCGCTGCAGCGGGTCTTGTAGAGGCTTTTGCCGTTGGGATCTTCGAGGCGCGTGATCGACACATCGAGACTAAGGTCATTCCGTTTGGGGGCTCGACCCCAGCCACTGAAGGTGCGTGGGGCGAGTTTCAGCGTCCGCGAGACACCGGGCAGTAAGGCGGTCTTAAAGCGGAAGCTGAAGTGGTCTTCGACCCATGGCGTCTTGCGGTCGTGTGAAGTCAGCACTCCCAAAGCACGAAATCTAGCGAGTGCGTGTTCGGTGTCATTGTGCAGGGTGAGTTCTAATACTGGGTCTGCAGATTGGCGTTTCTTGGAGAAGTAGAGCCGGGGCTGAGTGACCACCAATCGGGCTAGGGAAGCGCGAGCGTCACGGTCGCCGTCGTACTTTTTTTGCAGGTAGTCGCGTTCGTACTTGGCGGAAGCCGCGCTGGCATGCCGGCGCCAAGAACCTGCTTTTCGATTGCGGTCGGCGAGGGCCTTCTCGACTTCTTCTTTGCCCTGGAACTCGATCGAATCGAGGAGGCTGCGCAGTCGTCGTCGGTCGCTTTCGGCGAACCTTGCGCCAGCGAGGGGTCTGCCGCCGAGCGCGTTCAAGGCGATGGGGCGAGCTACCACCAAGGTGTGATCGTGGTCAATGGGATCGATCCAGTCGCTTGCCCTCGGCAGGTCGAGTTTCCAGATGTCTGATTCGCCGGATTTGAGGCCCACGGATGCACTGTGCGTAAACTCAGATTGAATCCATGGGTCTTTGCGATTGGGTGTGATCAGAAGGACACGAAAGCGAACTCTTGAGATGACGTGCGCCGTCTCGTTCTGCACCGCGAGTTCAATGGTGTTGACTTCTCCGGTCCGAGTACGATCCGCCCCGAACCAGGACCCGTTGATCTCGAATTTCTCTAGAAGATCAAACTTTTCCTCTTCCAGTTTGCTTTGGAGTTTTTCGATTTCGTGCAGGACACGTCGTCGGCTGGCGGTCTTTCGGCCCTTTTTGGCCTTTAGGAGTTCGAGCTCTTGATTCATCTCGTGCTGAGAGGCGCGAGTAATGCGCCGCGCGTCGGCGATAATGTCGGCTCCCGTCTTGCCGTTAAGGAGAGACCGCACTACGGCGTTGTCGGCGACGGTGTCGGCTGACATGACCTTTCCCGTGGCCTTGCGTGCGATGATCTCTAGAGCATCATCGAGGTCGGGTTGCTGACTTTCCGACAACTCCTCTTTCACCATGGCGAGGCTAGAGCGAGTCTCTTCAGCGGAACTGGCGTCCACGGTCGGGCTGGAGTCGCCGCAAGCCACTGCGCCAAAGATGGCGAGCAACAAGATTGCGGCGACGCGAGGGAAGCTCATCTTTCCGGGTTCTCGCAGTCGTGAACATTACCGTCGTCCCTGAGGGACGGGTCGCATAACGACCTCCTTCTGTCTGAATTCATCGACCAATTCTGCGACAAAATGGCGGCAAACCCTGACCGATCCGATCTTTTTGTTCGCCTAACTTCCAGGCGGCCCAACTCGAAGCTCGGCAATAGCGGCTAGTTGCGTTCGTTTGATCGTTGCTAAGAGCACTTAGTTCTCGATGCCGACCCTGAATTTTGATCCGCTTTTCCTCACGAAAGATCTGCGGCGAAATGCTGCGCGACTCGTGACTCGACTCGATCTTGCCGAGTTCGTTATGCTTCAGAACTCGTATTCAGAGATTGGGTCCCGGCGCACCCGTATTCTCGGGTTTTGACTTAGCGCCAAAGGCCTCCATGAGGAATCAAAGCATGTGTTCATTCGTATCGAAATTTTCCGCTGCGCTTTTAGCGCTGACACTCATCGCCGCCATGGCATCCGCTCAGGCGACCCCGGTGAGCTTCGTTGTGCCGATCGACGGCAGCCAAGAAAACCCGCCTACCGCGACCGCGGCCGTCGGCACCTCTTACGGTTGGCTCGACAGTGCCAACATGTTGACCGTGACCTTTTGTCACAACGTGGCTGGGGCCAACGCGGCTCACATCCATCAAGCTGCTGTGGGTTCCAATGGCGGCGTAATCTTCGCCTTTAGCTCGGCCGTGGATGGGCACAGTCAGACCTTCGGCCCGCTGACGGCCATGGAAGTCGCCGACCTAATGGCCGGCTTGTTCTACGTGAATATTCACTCGGCCACCTTCCCTAGTGGTGAGATCCGTGGTCAGATCTCAACGACCTTCGCTCCGCAGGTCTACATCAACGAGTACTGCAACGATCCCCTAGGCGCCGTGGGTTTGGACACCAACTGCGACGGCACGCTCGCGACTGTCGCCTCTCAGTCCGATGATGAGTTTGTCGAGATCATCAACGGCACTTGCGATCCCGTCGATATCGGTGGTTGGACGCTCTCGGACGCCGCTCAAGTGCGGCACGTGTTTGATGCGGGAACGATCCTGCCTCCCTTCGGTTGCATCGTCGTGTTCGGCGGCGGCGACGTGACGACTTTCAATAACGTCAAAGGATGCGCGGGCGTCCTCGCTTCCTCGAGCTCTTTGGGCCTGAACAACAATGGCGA
>JAZGFI010000061.1:0-9862 GCA_036479435.1 Planctomycetota bacterium
ACGCCCATTACAAATTCGCTATCGTTACTCATGGCCGGTCTCCGTTTTTGTTTTGAGAAAAACACTGAGCCCCATTTTAGGTGAGCTCGACGACGGAGGCCGGCCCTCTCATCTCATCTGGCACCGCATGGTCAGTTTTCTTCGGGGGGCGGGAGATGGCGGCGGCTGCCCTGTTGTTTGGGCGGCGCCGACTTTAGATAGCGAAAGACAACTTCGCAGGTCTGGCTGGGCTTGGCAGATTCGACGATGAGTTCGATTTCGGCGTCGGCAACAAATAAGAGTTCGAAGTAGCTCTTTCCGGTGAGGCTCATCAGTGCCTTACTTGCCTGCAGGCGGCAGGGGGCGCCCTGGCCCTCGTCGCTCAGGCTAAGGATCAGTGCGTCGCCCTGCACCATGATGTAGCGCCGGTCCCCCTTGTGGCCGCTTAGTCGGTAGCGCAAGCCGCTTGAGCTCGCCGTGATCTTCGCGCGAACGTAGCGACCGACCCTGAGAAGGGGTGCGAAACTGGGAGCCATCCACGGGCGGCCAAATTCGACGAGCTTCGCGAGTAGCTCTTGCCGGCGCCCCGCCGCGATCTTGATTTTCGTCACAAGATCGTAGTGGCCCGGATGACAGACTTTCAGCTCGACCTCCGATTCGCCGGTAACGATCACGAGTGCGGTATCGGCATCGCCCGTCAGTCCCTGAAAATCGCCGTCTAAAAACACCGTCGAGAGACCTGGCTGGCTCGTGAGAGCCAGAGCGCCGGTACCCCTGACTTTCACCTTCGGTCGCGATCCTGGCCCTTTGGTCTGAACCTGATTCGGGCTTGCTGGTGTCGGTTGACAGCCCAAGATCAAAACGGCCACGAACAAGGTGACGACGCAGCTAGGGAAGCGCATGGAATTGAACATTGATGTGAGAACCATGGGCGGTGGGTTTGGCGAGAAGGAGAAACCTGACTTTTCTTTCGATGCCAAGGTAACTTTTGGCACCGGATCGCTCGATCACTCGCTCAAGGCGAAATCGAGTCTTCATGCTCTTTTGACCTTCGACGGAATCCAAGAGTCTCGTCGCGGATGTCGTGGTGAATGCGTCGGCACCTTCATCGATGCACAGGTCTATGAGTTCACGGGTAAGAGCGAGGCTGTAGTGTTCGGTGTTCTTCTTGCCGAAGTAAATCTCAAGCTCCGGCCGTTTGCGGCAGGGAAACAGCAAGTCGATGTTCATCCCAAGTTGATGAGTGACATGGTCGGAAGTCCCGTCACCGTCAAAATCGGGGTAGCCGGCAAACTCTGAAGAGATGTCACGGACACCTAAGCGTGGACCCTTCGGATGGCGCTTCGACCAAGTTTCAACGACGCGCTGCAAAGCGGCCATCGCCTCGATGTCGCCCCAGTTCGCACGGTCGAGGCGCTTGGTTTTTACCGACCACTTCTTGCGATCGAGCGCGCGAAAACCATCGTAAACATGTTCGTGGTCTGCGACCAACTGGACGTATCCCGCGACGGACTCGATTGGTCGACCCTGTTGATCGACGCGCCAAATGGCGGCGATAGGCGACCGTACGCCCGGCGACGTCTTGGGGTCGAATTCGCTTTGACTTCCCAGGATCAGCCCCGACAAGCCGGTTTGCGGCGTGGGCCTGGCATCGGAGTTGGCCCCCGATGTCACGAGCGCCGCAGCCATGCCAAAAACCGCCAACAACAATCGGCGGCGGCGAAGCGATCCCGAAACTCGGGAGCTAGTTCTTGAGTTTGTGGAGCTGGTCCAGATCAATGGCGAGAATCTCATTCGAGTTGTGACCCCGATGAATATAGAGAGTACGGCCTTTGCCGTCGTCCAAAATAGCGAGGCGATTCGCCTTTGCGGACACGACGTCCGGCAGTCGAGGGCCGAGTTCCACGAATTGGGCCGAGTTCAAATCGAGTCGCCCGATCCGCATCGAGATGTCGCCCGCGACCAAGTAGGCCTGGCCGCCAGCTTCATCAAGCGTCACCATCCCCCCGTTCCAATGGGGGGGAAAGGGGATTTCGGCCCATTCGGCCCAACTGTTCTTGACGCGATCGAAACGCCAAACCCGTGGCCCCGTAAAGGCAAAAGCGGCCGATTTCGTGACGATTAAGCCAGAGGCTTTTTGGCCCGGCGCCATCGCTTCAGCTGGCAATGAAGGTAGCGCTCTCCACTTGCCCTCGGCCGGACTGTACTGCCAAAAATCCCGCGTTCCGCCGCCACGCAGCGCAAAGATCAAGCCCTCGCAAAAGCAAAGACAAGCGCCGCGCCCCACACCCTTAGGAGCGTCCTTCAAGACGTCAAGATCGGTCTGATCATAGGGTTTTCGTGTGCCCTTCGGCGGCCGGCGGACGATGGGGCGCGGCCGCCTTGGGACTTCCCAACGCACGAAGTCGGGCGCGGCACCACTGAGCATATAGAGGTACTTTTTGCCGTCAAAGACGCCACAAGCGCCCGTGTCGAGAAACCGGCCAAGGTTGATGCCGGGATAGTAGGTGTACCAACCACGACTCGGATCGATCCGTCGCACATGGGCAAGACGCATCAAAAACAACTCGTCGCCGAGGGCCCCCAAGACTCCAATGGATCCGCGAGCTTTCGTCGGCAACAACAAGCCACCCGGATTTTTCTCTCGCGCCAGCTCCGGCAAGTAGCGCACGCCGCTGCCCCCGCTCGCGGTTGGCACGCGCCGCCATGCACTGGCCAGATCAGCTTGGGTATCGGCTTCGTTGATGACTTTCATTTCGTCGATGGGAATCGAGCACAGCTTGTTGGCCGGCACAACAGCATAAACCCACAGCCTCTTTTGGCCGGACCTCGGCGCTACCGCGATGCGACTACCTTCACCGACCAGCGGAAACGGCGATCGGGGTCTAAGGTAGAAATTTCGGCGCTGCCCCGGTACGAAGGAACCGAGGGTCCGTGAGTAAAACCCGCAGGCGGAATAGATCACACCCGATGTGCGATCGACACAGATCGCTCCCCCATTCAGCGAAGGCCGAAACCCCATCGCAGTGAAGGTCTTTGGCAACCAAGCCTGTTGCCCCAAGTCGAAACGTTGGATGTGATGATCGGGCCAGGCGTAGAGCGCTCCATCGACTTTGGCGAGAAAACCCGAGTAGTTTCCGAATCCGCGAATACCGACTTTCGAAGCAATGATCTCTAGTTCCTTCCAAGCGCCGCTTTCCAAGTTGAGGCTGGCGAAAGTTCGTTTCTTGTTTCCCGGCGCGAGATAAAGCTGGCCCGCGTCAACGCTCAACGCGGCGCCAACGCCAACGGGATAAGGCGACCGTGGCATCACAATAAGTTCTGCCGCGGAGTCTGCGGGGCGCATTGACCAGAGCTCACGATTCTTGCCGCCGCGCGCGACGAAGAGTCGATCGCCCTCTACGGCGAGGCAAAGACCGGTACCGACCTTGGCCGGCAAGAGCAAAGCCCGCGAGCGCCAGGTCTTTTGCTCGATGCTGTAGATCTCGACTCGATTCGATGTCACCAGGACGAGGTGCCCGGGCAAAGCAGCCATCACGGCCGGCAAGCTCGGTATCCGCGGGCAGCCGGCCTCGATCTGCCAAGCTCTGGATTCGGGCGGCCGCTCTTTGAGCAGCGCTTCAACTTTGCTGCGATCAACGTCAGCCCAACCTGGATCTGGAACCGGCCAATCCCAACTTAGATCCGGCGCGGCCGGTTTCGCGGCCTCGACGCCCCTCGGGACGGGGCGCGAACTCGGTATCGCCACTGGAGCTGAATTCGTGAGCTTCGATCCTGGTTGGGGTTCGCTTTTTTCACAACTGACCGTCATGAGGCCGAACGTCAAAAGAGCGCCAATTAGAAAGCCACGCCAAGCACTCATTTAACTTCAAACCATGTTGGGTGCCGATAGACGATGCCCTTGTTGGGCAGCTTCAACCACAACTGTTTCATTTGAACCACCAGGCGGGCCCGGCCTTTTTCTCGAGGTCCAATCACGACCAATGGCAGCTCGAAGACCTCCCCGGGGGCGAGCCCTGCTTCGGGCAAATAGTTGTCGTAGACCCGACGCGCCTTGAGAAAGGTGCCGTCTTCTTTTTCGAACAAGACGCGGAAGGATGTAGCGAAACCCCAAGTACCGCCGCACCACCACTGCTCGCTAGTGTTGGCTAGGGGGATCTTGACGCGAACGGTTGAAAACCGGCGCAATCGCGGCGGCAACCCGACTTTCTCCGCGTCCACGGCGACCGAGAACTTCTTGGCGTTGATGCGCAACGGGTGATCGATGTACTCCAAAAGCCGCGCCGCCAATTGACGATCGAAATCGAGTGGGCTGTCAGCGGCGATCGTTCTCAGGAGTTCTGCGGCGGGAGCGGTCTTTTTGGCCATGCGTAGCCAATTGGCCATCCGAAACTGAAGACCACCGTCGTAGAACGGCTTGCCGGCCATCGCACCGCGGTAATGAATCACGGCGAGTTCGAACTTTTTGTTCTTCGCCGCGAGATCACCTTCCTGTTCGAGACTCGCCGCATCGGATGCCGTCTTAAGAACCTCAGCGGTCATGAACTTGCTTAGAATGGCCAGAGCTCGCTCCGCTATCTCGGGATCTTTGTGGCGCGACATCCGCAAGATCAAAGCTGTGGCATCGGGGTCGCGGTCGTCCTCAATCGTGTCCAAAAGGACACTGGCTTCTTCAAAGGTAACGTGCCGACTCGACGTAAAAATGCCCCGCAAAACTCGTGCGACGGAAACGCCTCGTGGCACTTTGGGGAGGGCGCGCATGGTGTCAATGATGATTCCGCGGGCCGGCGATTGGATGTTGGCAAAAACCCAAGGCAATGATGCGGGGTCACCAAGATGCGCCAGCGCGATAGCTATCTCGTGCTGATCGACGACGCTGGGATCGTTCAGCAAGCTCCGCAGGCCCGGGGCCACGGAAACATCGCCACAACGCGCCAAAGAAATCGCAGCAAAACACCACATGTAGCCCTTGCTGGTGGTCAAGGTCTCGCGCAAAAACGGCGCGAACACGGGATCGCCGAGATAACCCAAGGTGCGGACGATCTGCGACTTCGTTCGCTCCGTAACCTCGGGCGCGACATCGACGAGTTTTTGGGCGTAGGCTCGCATTCCCTTGGTTTTTAGCCAGCGCTTGGATTCGACCGTCCACTCCCAGCAAAAACTGAAGAGTCGACGTTGGATCTCGCGAATACTCGCGGACTGTTCCTTCGGCGCGAGAACCCTTAGGCCCTCGATGGAGGCGTCGAGCTCGCGGCGCCAAGCGGCCTCGGCTTCGGCTTGGTTTCCGGCGAGCGGCGCGGCGGCACTGCCGCCACGGTGGGCGTCGATCTTCGCGTCGTAAGCCTTCAAGATGCTGAGGAGGCGAGAATCCTGCGCGGCGTCACGACCCAACAGCGAAACGAGCTCTTGAGGGTCATTGGCGAGGTCATACACCTCGCTGATGTCTTGGTAGGGACGATGGATAATCTTGTCGTCGTCGAGAATGACAGCCCGCTGGTCAGCCGAGTGTTCGTTGTTCCGAAAGAAAAACACTTCCGAGTAGCTGAAGCCCGGTTGCTGGGCGACTCGGGTCATCGACGGCAACAGCGAGCGCCCGAAGCGAACCTGGTCGTCCTCGACACCCATCAGCCGCGTCAAGGTGGGCACCAAGTCCATCAGATTGACCGCTTCTTTGATACGCCGCCCCTTGAGTCGGGGAATCCTGACCAGTAGGGGCACGCGGATCTGCTCTTCGTAAGTACTGCTGTTGTGATAAAGCTTGCCGTGCTCATTAAACTCTTCGCCGTGATCGCTAAACATCACAATGACGGTGCGATCCAACTCCCCACGCGCCGCGACCATGTCGATCACCTCCTGGGCTTTCGCATCGCAGTAGGCGACCTCACCGTCGTAGTAGCCCTGGGGCGTATCACCGAACGAAAACCCCTTGTGAGGCACGTAGGGAGAGTGAGGCTCCATGTAGTGCAGCCACACGAACCAGGGTTTGTCGCCGACTCGCTCGAAGATCTTCTTGACGGACTTGTTGACGTCTGGCGCCCAGCTCTTAGCCGTCTTCTGATCGGGATTATAGACATCAAACCCGTCGCGGAGAGTTCCAAACCACTTCGGGTCCTCCGCCGTCCCCTTGTCAAAAGCGGTGACCCCGTGCGTTTTCCAGCCCCGGGCTGAAAGCAGTCCGGCGAGACTGCTCGTGTCGCCAAATTCCCAATCCAATCCGCGAAACTTCGCGTAGGCCGGCGTCAAACGCGCGGGCAGCGAGGTCAGGACCGAAGAATAAGAGAAGTTGCTGGTCGGGTAGGCCACGTAGGCCCGTTCAAAAACAAAAGACTCGGCCGCAAGGCGATCGAGGTTGGGAGTCGTCGGACGGTCGTAGCCGAGAAAACCGCAACGGTCTGCACGCAAGGTGTCGATGGCGATCCACAACAAGTTGAAGCGCCGCTCAGCGCCGATCAGCCCATCAAGAGCCGCATCGACGTCCACGCTGTGGTCGGCATCTAGAGCGGCGAAGACTTCGGCGACGTCGACAAGCTCAATTTTTTCGATTGGAAAGTAGCGCGCATAAAACGGCTGCAACCAAGTTTCGTACTCAGCATTCACCGGCGAGCGAACGGCAATAGTGCCTTGGAGGCGAGGAAAAGAGGCGGCCTGTCGCACCCAACCACTGAGTAAAACGAGACCAAGCCCCCCCAAGATGACCAGCACGGCTCTCGCCGTTCTGCGGGCGGGGTCAAGCCTTCGACCTCGAAAACTGAGAGTGCAAGCGACCACCGCAGTGAGAGTCGCAAAGACGACAAGTAGCTGGTGCAGCTCTGCGTATAGTCCACGCAAGACGTAGGTGTTCACGAGCAAGGCCAATGTCGAGAGCACCAAAAGCAGCGCGCCGGCGCGTTGGTGGCGACGACCGTCCGCAAGGAGTGAATAGCACCAACGGACGGCGACAAAGGAGCCCCCGAGAACCAGGGCGCGGAAACCCCACTTTGCGAAAATGGCCCAGGATTGGCGGCTCACATTGGCGCCGTCAAAAAGAGCCCAACTCGCAAACTCGAAATACGCCACCACCGCAATTAACGCAATCAGCCCATCGAGGCCGAAACCTCTCCATTCTAATTTTAGTTTCCTGCCAAACGGGCGAAGCCAAGCCAGCAACCAGGCTGAAAAGCCGAGGCCAAGACCCAAAAGCGCCGCTTGACCGATGAGGGATGCAGCCACCACCAGCCATTCGCTCACGCCCGCAACCTGTGGGCCGGGGAGCAAACTCGTGAAAACTAAGTCAAAAACACCGATCACCGTCGCGGCAACCGCGGCATCAACAATCGGCGCAAACACGGATCTGGACACTAAATGGGTCATCTTGGGAGCGGAATGGCCTCAGGGCCATCTTCCGAGCACCACCACGGCTCGGAGCTTGCAAAAAGCGTAAAAGATGTAGCCTCCGCGATCAAGGCAAAGCAGGGCAACTCATGGAACCCAAGAATGAGTACCATTCGAAGATGTCACCTGCTGAAAACAACAGACTAGACGAGGATGACTTCCGGTCGGATGCCACGGGAGCCCTGAGACGCACGGAGTCACGAAGAGTTATTACAGAGGCTTTTGCCGGCCCCATGTACAGCGCATCCGCGTTGCACGGCAAGCTGATTCGGCTCTACGTACAGGCCTCTCTCGTCGCCGTTGCCATTTCTATTTTCTTGGTTTGGTGCGGACTCGAGTTCAGCGGACGCCAGTGGATTATTCTCTGCTGCGGCATCGCCTTGGGCGTGCCGACCTACGTTATCCCCGACATTTTGGCCATCAACCGACACTACCGGCCCTTGCGCCGTGCTCTCAACGCTCTTGACGGCAACGAAGTAGCGAGCGATGAGATCTTGGCCACGGGCCTCGTTCGCGCCTTGAACTTGCCTTTTTTGTCTTTCATGCGAATCAGCTTCCTGCACGGCCCGCTCGCTACCCTCTCGATCGTCCTGACGCTCGGCTTCGGCAACCTCTTCCTCGACGCTGGGTACCAAGCCTGGCAGTTTTGGTTCTTGATCTTCTCGGTCTTGTTCTTCGCTTCGCCCGCGCACGCGGTCTATGAGTACTTCGCTTTGTCGCGCCAACTCGTTCCGGCTGTCGACCGGATCTGGGCGGCGTCGACGAAACGCTCCTGGGCCTGGAAAAGCCAAGTCAAATCAATTCGTCTTCGTGTAAAGCTCTTTTACCTTTCGGTCTTTAGCGGGGCGGTGCCCCTCGCGTTCTTGGCCTGGACGACCGTCTACAAGGCCGACCTTGCCCTGAGTGCGCAGGGAATTGACGTCGGCTGGGACGAGATGGCGCCGATATTGAGATGGGCCGCGGGCCTCGTGGCCGTCAGCATTTCCTTGGTGTTGGTGATCTCTTATCTACTGGCCGTCGATGCGACGGAAGGCGCCAATAGCCTGGTCGAGGCCATGGCCCGGGTGCGCAAAGGACAGCTCGACGTTGAGCTGCGTGTCGCCGGAACAGACGAGTACGCCGACCTTTTTCGCGGTTTCAACCACATGACCGCAGAGCTTCGAGACGAGATGCGTATCCACGCCATCACGCACGAACTCGCGGGGATCATGGACTTGGACACCCTGATCTCAAAGATCATGAACGCGGCGACAGAGCTGCTCGACGCCGAGCGCAGCACCCTTTTCCTTTACGACGAGTCCAGCTCAGAACTCTGGTCGAGATTCGCCGACGGCATTAGCAGCAAAGAGATCAGATTCCCGGCCGACTCTGGCATCGCGGGCCACGTTCTTAGCACCGGTGAAGTCACCAACATTAGCGACCCTTACTCCGATCCTCGTTTCAACTCCGAAATCGACCGCAGCACGGGCTTTAAGACCCGTAGCGTGTTGTGCGTCCCCATCCTTCACAAACGCGGTACCCGTATCGGCGTCACCCAAGTCCTCAACAAGCGCGGTGGTTCGTTTAGCAACGCCGATGCCGCTCGCCTGCAGTCCTTCAGCGCTCAGATTTCTGCATCACTTGAGAACGCTCGACTCTTCGAAGACGTTGTCGAGATGAAGAATTACAGCGAGAGCATTCTGCGCAGCACGAGTGACGGCATCATGACCCTCGACGTCGAAGGCTGCATCGTCACTTTGAATGAGGCCGCGCGCCGAATTTTGCATCACGACGAAGCATCGCTAACGAGCATGCCTGCCACCGCTTTTTTTGGACGCGACAACACCTGGGTCCTAGAAAGCGTCAAGAGAGTCGAGGACTCGGGCGAAGCCGACTTGATCGTCGACGCGGTCCTCGAATTCGCCAGTGATAACTCATCGGTAAACCTTCGAACCACGCCACTGCTCGACGGCCATGGCGAATCCATCGGCTTTTTGTTGGCCTTTGAGGACGTCACCAGCGAGAAGCGGCTCAAGACCACCATGTCGCGATACATGAGCAAAGAAGTCGCCAATCAGCTTCTTGAGTCGGGGGCGGATGCCCTGACCGGACGCAACCAAGTCGTCTCGATCTTGTTCTCCGACATCCGTGAGTTTACCTCCTTTTCGGAGACACTCGGGGCGCGGGAAACAGTCGCGATGCTCAACGAGTACTTCGAGATCATGGTGGATATCATTCACCTTAGAGGCGGAATCCTCGACAAGTACATCGGCGACGCCATCATGGCGCTTTTCGGCGCGCCCTTCGAAAGTCCTCAAGACGCCGACAATGCCCTCGACACCGCGAACGACATGATGAGAGGCCTTGCCGACCTCAACATTCGGCGGCGTGGACGTGGGGCAGACCCCATCGCGATCGGTATTGGGATCTGCACCGGCGAAGTCGTCGCGGGCAACATCGGGTCGCCAAAACGATTCGACTACACCGCCATTGGCGACCACGTCAACATCTCGGCTCGCCTGGAGAGTGCGAC
>JAZGFI010000062.1:0-21363 GCA_036479435.1 Planctomycetota bacterium
CGGGCAGTCCACTCGGTCCTCATCACTTAGCGAACCCGTCTAACGAGGAGCCGGATGCGTCAATCGCGCACGTCCGGATCTGTGGGGGGCTGGGGAGAAAAATCTCCCTGGTCTACCCGACGACCAATTCCTCCACCCTTTGAAGGTGGTTGACGCGGATGACGTGCCTCAGGGGTGAAGGAATTCGTCAGACGCCGTACACCAACGCTCGGTGTGAAGTAGCACCAGGCACACAAAAGGCCCCCAGAGACTGGGAGCCTTTTGTGTGCCTTAGCACGGGCAGAGGGACTCGAACCCCCAACCTGCTGATTTGGAATCAGCTGCTCTACCAATTGAGCCATGCCCGTAGATTTTGGTCCCGGTCGGGTTATGACCGAAGGTGCCTATGGTAGCCGGGAAGTTTCTGGGAGCAAGACGTCCCCGGAGGGCCGATCTTAATGCGATTTCGGGGTTGGCTTGGAAGTTGGTGGTGCGGGTTTCGATGACTTGGGGGCGCCAAATTTCCATTTGCGATAACGAAAAGTGTGCCGGACCTTGCCCGCCCGGACGATGACGCGAGTCGGCACGGTCCAGCCCGCAAGGTGGACGTGGCTGATCTCGCGGGCGCTCGTGCCGATGCCTGTCGCTGAGGAGGATTTCACCAACCACAAGTCGCCACGTTTTCGGTACTGGTAGCTCACTGCGAAAACCACCCGCCCCTGCGCATCGCAGAGCGCCTGTTTTTGAAGACGGCCTTGCTCGTCGGCCGTGTACAGAGTCGAGCGAATGGGTGCTTTGAGATCTTGGCCCTTGGGGATTGAGAAGCGTACCGAGTTGGGACTCTCCAGGCTTACATGGTGTGACTTTAAGAGGATCTCGGGATCGATGCCGACGGCGTCCGCCATAATCCGTTGCTGCAGCGCGGGATTGATGGGAACGACCTTGCCGGACTTGTCCACCACGACGGTCTTGTCGGCCTTCCAATGGAAGAAAAAGGGGCCTGATGTCGTCACCTGACTCTCCTTGGGCCGTGCTTCGTCCAGCTGCTCGATGCTGACCTGAAACCGAACTTCCTTAAGACCCGCGATGCGTGGACGGTAGATGAGGCTTGAAAACTTCTTGAAAACGGCCAAGCCGCGCTCGTCTTGCTTGAGGGTGGGAGCCTTGGTGGTTTTGTCTTCGGCGCCTTTTTCCTGGGCACCAAGACTCAGGCACAGCAGCGAAACCAGGGCGATGGTCTTGATCATCGGGGGGCCTTTCGGGACATGCACGGCGAATGCGCATAGAGTGGCTTGCGATCAAAAGAGCGTAGCATCTTCGTTGCTTCTTCCCATGAAGACCGCCCTCGATGTTCCAGCAACGCTCGCTTGCTATACTTCGCCCATTCCCCACGCCGAGGAGGCCCTGTGAAGCCAAGTCCTGCCCTTTTTTACATTCGCACCGTTGACGAATCGGAAGCCCAAGGACCGCTGCAAGCGATCTATGCCGCGAGCCTGAAACGCGCCGGCAAGGTCTTCAACATCGTGAAGATCATGAGCTTAAGGCCGCGGCAGATAACGGCCTCGATGAGCCTCTACGAAAACCTGATGCATGGCGATTCTGAACTGACGCGAACCGAGCGCGAGATGTTGGCGACCGTCGTCAGTCGGATCAACGAGTGCTTTTACTGAACCGAAGCCCACGCACGAGACCTCCGGTCGGAGGTCAAAGACGACCAAGCGGATTGGGTCGCAAAGATCAAAGAGAGTTTTGAGACCGCCGAACTCAGCCCGCGCCAACGTGCTCTCTGCGAATTCGCAAGAGATCTGACTATGGCGCCTCAAAAGATGAACGCAACGCGACTGGATCCGTTGCGCGACGTTGGCCTTAGCGATGCCGGTGTCTTGGACGCAACCCAAATCGTATCGTATTTTAACTACATCAACCGCGTCGCCGATGCCCTCGGCGTTCCCCCGGAATCTGATTGGGATCTAAAGCATGACCTCTGATACCAGCACACGCGAAAACCCAAAGCACGACCCTGGGCTGTTGGCTTGGCGCAAAGAGTTTCCAATCTTGGAAACCACGACCTACATGAACTCGAACTCGCTCGGCGCGATGCCCCGCGGCGTGCGCGACGAGATGAACGACTATTGCGACCTCTGGGCGAAGCGCGGCGTCCGCGCTTGGCACGATCGCTGGATTGACTTGGTCGACGAAGTCGCGGACATTTACGCCGATGTTTTTGGTGCCTCACACGGCTCGGTGTCCATGCACCAAAACGTCGCGATCACCGAGTGGATCTTGCTCTCCGCATTCGACTTCTCCGGCCCGCGCAACAAAGTCGTTTACACGGACATGAATTTCCCGTCGGTCATGTACATCTACGAAGAGTACCGCCGCCACGGCGCCGTACTTGACGTGATCAAAAGCGACGACGGGCTCACGGTTGATCTCGACAAGATCCTCGACGCCATCGACGAAAAGACCTTGCTCGTACCCGTGTCTTTGGTGCTGTTTCGCAGCGCCTACATCCAAGACGCCAAAGCCATCATCGAAAAGGCTCATGCGGTCGGCGCCAAAGTCATCCTCGATGTCTACCAGGGCGCGGGCACCGTGCCGATCGACCTTACGGCCCTGAACGTCGACTTCGCGGTCGGCGGCAGCGTCAAGTTTGTCTGCGGAGGGCCGGGAGCCGGGTATCTTTACGTCCGCCCCGATCTCGCCGACTCGCTGGAGCCAACCTGCACCGGATGGTTTGCCCACCAGCGCCCCTTCGAGTTCGAAACCGGCAAGATCAAGTGGGCCGATGCGCGCCATCGCTTCAACAACGGCACTCCGCACATCCCCGCCATCTACTCGGCGAAAACGGGGATCTCTTTGCTGAAGGAGATCGGCGTGAACCGCATTCGGCAAAACTCTTTGGCCCTCACCGACCGTTTGATCGCGCGCGGCAAAAAGTACGGATTTGATCTAACCGTTCCCATTTTGCACGCGCACCGCGGCGGCACCGTCGCCTTTGATGTGCCTCACGCCAAAAAAGTCACCGCCGAGCTTTTGGAACGCGACATCATCGTGGACTGGCGCCCGAACTGCGGCATTCGCGTTTCGCCCCACTACTACACGACTCCCGAAGAGTGCGACTTCGCCGTGGATCAAATCAAAGAGATTCTCGACAGCGGAGCCTTCAAAAAACACGGCGACGACCTCTACTAGCATGTCGGGGCGCATCATCGACATCTCTCAAGCCATAGGGCCCGAAACCGTGGTTTGGCCGGGCGACACGAAGTACTCACAAAAACGAGTGATGGAACTCGACAAATCCTGCCCCTGCAACGTCACCACGATCACCATGAGTGTGCACTGCGGCACGCACGCCGATGCACCCCTGCACTACGACGCCGCGGGCTGCACGCCAGCCGAGATGGACTTAGCGCCCTTCATCGGTCCTTGCCGCGTCATCGATGTGCAGTCAGACGACGCGATCTATCCGTCTGATTTCGACGACGTCGACCTCGGCCACATCAGACGCCTGATTTTCCGGACCAAAAGACCGAGCCCCGAAAAGACTTGGCGCGACGACTACGCCTACATGAGTCAAGAGGCGGCCACGGTCCTGGCGGCAGCCGGGGTGCTTTTGGTGGGGAGCGATGCCGCCAGCATGGATCCGATGACCAGCAAGACCTTGGATGCCCACAAGACCATGAATACCGCAGGGATTCGCTGGCTCGAAAACCTCGACCTTTCTCGCGCCCCGGCCGGCGACTACGAACTGATCGCAGCCCCTTTGAAACTCAGCCACGCGGACGCCGCCCCGGTTCGCGCCCTGCTTAGGACCCTCTCATGACCGACGCCAGAATCATCAATCCGAAAGAATGGCCCAAGCCCATCGGCTACTCAAATGGCGTTGTTGCCTCGGGGCCGATGCTCTACCTCGGCGGCCAGGTTGCCTTCGATACGAAGGGCGAGGTTGTCGGTGAAGGCGACTTGGTCCTTCAGTTTGAGCAAGTCATGAAGAACCTCCAGACGGTTTGTAAGGCCGGAGGGTCTTCGCTGAAGGATGTCGTCAAACTGACGATCTTCGTGCAAGACCGCGACGACTACAAAGCCAAGGGGCGCGAACTCGGTGCCGTCTATCGACAGTATTTTGGCCGGCACTATCCGGCGATGACGCTCGTCGAGGTCGCGCGTTTTTATGAGACAAAAGTCCTGATCGAGATCGAGGGCATCGCGGTCGCTGACCGAAGTTGCGACAACGATTAGATTAGATTAGCTCTCAACGCTCACGACTATTTGATCTCGATCCGATGCTCACAGGCGGTGATTTCGGGAAGCGTCATCACCCGCGGCTCACGCCCCTCGACGAAGATCAAGTAGGTATCGACCGTCGATACGAGACCGAAATGGTGGCGGCGGACACTATCAGGGTTCCGAGCGGCACCCGGAAAGTGACGCAGAACACCCACGACCGTACCGTCCGCCCCGCCATTCATCGCCACCACACACACCTGATTTTGGCTCAGATTTTTGGCTATTGCCAACCTCAATTCAACAACGACCTTCAGTTCTTTGATGTTCGTCAAAGTCGGCTCAATCGTTCGCCTGATGACTTCATGGTTCGCCGCGTTGATCTGACGCTCGTCGATTCGGTGGCGCGGGGAAAAACTCCGCACGCGGTAGTTGCCGGTTTCGCCGAGAGGCACACTAAACTGAGGCCAGTTCTTGTCGACCTGTTCGCGGTAAACGTGTTCTCCAAATCCGCACACCCGATTCGAATCATCCAAGACCACGCAGGCGGAGTTGAGAGCGTTCCAACTTTGGGGGCTCATCACGCTCAGGTACAGATAGGGCAACGACCAAGGTTGGCCCTCGGCCCCTTGGATGCGAAGTTTGCCCTCGTGAGCCTTCCAGATTTGGGCCAGCACTTGGCCGTCCCGCGCCGCATCGGTCGCCCGAAGATCGAGCGATCTCAGCGAAGAAGAATGCGCCAGGGCGCCTAGAGAAGAGCGATCCTCAAGGTGAATTCCCATCAGTCGCAACGAGCTCAGCTTTGGGAGACGCAAGATCGCCTCAAAGCTCGCCCGACCCAAACCGACACAGTTGTTCAGTGACAGCTCAGAAAGACCGGTCAGGCCGCCGAGCTGAGCCCACCCTTCGTCGTCGGGGCCGTCGACGTAAGTTAACCTCAAGGTCTGCAAGGACTCCAGGGAACGAAGAGCCGAAAGCGCCTCGCCTTGAATCGTCAAAGGTGTGAACCCGTCGCCACCTACTTCCAAGTGGCGCAAGTTTGGCGTCGCCGCCATGGCGGCGATGAGTTCGGTGCCGTCCTCGCTAGAGATGCCCCCACTGGCGAGGCGCCAAAGTGCCGCATGATTGGCGAGGGGCGCGAGATCGGCGGCTGAAAACCTCAAGTGGTTGAGGCCGAGGCTGCGCAAGTTTGGCAAGCCTTGGATGAGCGCCGAGATCGTGGGTCCGGAAGCTTGCGTCCCACTGATGTCGAGTGACATCAGCTGCCCCATGTTCAGCAGCTTGCGTAAGCCTTGGTCGCTGAGCTTGCTGCCCGGCATGACATACTCGGGCTCCTCTCCTTGGGCACCTTCGAATTGAATGGAGGCGGTCTGACCGACAAAGCCCGTAAGATCGAGCCTGCGAAGCTGAGGCAAGCGAGTGACAACCTCGAGCCCGGCATCCGTCATCACCGGGCATTGGGCCAAACTGAGATCAATGAGCCGCTCGAGTCTCGCCAGTGGCTCAAGGCCCCGATCTGTTACGTAGGAGCCACTCAGCACAAGGCTCTCAAGCTCAGGGCAACGATCGACAATCTGCTTCAGTTCCGGGTCGGCGAACTTCTGGCCGTAGACTCTCAGAAATTTCGTCGCCGGAGCTAGCCCCACGATCGCCGCGGGATTCCTCAAGTACACAGGTGGTGATAGCGTGCCGTCTTCTTCTCCTGAGTCAAAAGCGACATTCGTGGCCGCATTTTGATCCTCGTGAGCGGCCTCTTGGCCCCACCCGGACTCACGCCAGACAAAAGCACCGATCACCAGCAGAACAACTGCCGCTGCAGCTAAACCCGACCAAGGGATGTTGCGTCGTGGAGACTTTTTCTCAACCGCTCTTGGCGCAGGTTGGCCCGGGCTCTCGCCACGAAGAGTCCAAGCCAGGGCCGCATCAATGAGTTTGTCGGCGGCGCGGTCTTGGGCATCGTCGGGCCGAGTGCTGTTTTTGTGCTCGTTCATGCTTAGAGGCTCCGTTCGAGGCAAACGCGGATAAGACCGCGCGCCCGTTGCAAGATCGTGGAGACGTTGGAGGTACTCAGGTCGAGGGTCTTCGCGATTTGATGTTGGGGTTGGCCTTGGCGATAGAAAAGGTCGACCGCTTGGCTGGCTCGACCATCGAGTTTGCCGACGCATTCGCGAAGAGCCGCGAAGAGAGATTCAGGATTGTCGTCGGGTACCAATCGGGTCCAGACGGCTTCGGCGGCATCCGTTTCGAGGATTTCTCGTCGGCGCGATTGCTGCCGGCGTTCGGATACAAAGTGGTTTTTGGCCGCGGCGCGAAGATAGGCGCTCAAGCCGTCCAAGGAGCGCGGCTTGGCCCGACCGTCAAGAATACGCAGGAAAACCTCGTGGACGAGGTCGTCTGCCTCAGCGGGGCTCGCCCCCAGGCTCCTGACAAAGAGCCAAACCCCTGGCCGCGCGTCGTCGAGACGTTTTGCCAGAACATCGCCGGTGATTTCTTTCATGGCTTGCATGCCCCATAGGCGCGTGGCGAGCCTGTAGCATCACAAAAAACCGCAAGATTCACCTTTTCTCCGACCGCGAACACCCCTGAGCCCACCCAAACCCTGAACATTCGGGTCAGACCAAAGTCACCACCCTTTCAAACCAAATCTCAGACTTTCAACCAGTCGGGCGGCGAGACGATGGGGATGAGGTTCAAAGGCCCTCGTCGTAGGGTTGCTCCCAGTCTATCCCGAGGTCGTTGATGATCTGCCACATGGCGGCGCTGGCGAACTGCAAGTTGGAGCTAACGCAGGGGGCGAGGTCGTCTTGTTGCCCCAGGGCTTTGAGGCGGCGATAAGTTTCGAGAATCTCAGTTTCGGTGGCGTCCAGCTCGCGCCCAATCAGATCTTTGGCCATGGTCGGAATTCCTTTCGTCGTGGTTCAGGCTTTTGGACGGCTGTCGATGAGGCGCTTGGCCTTTAGCTCGAAACGCGGGAGTTCGCCCGTCGCGACCTCCTCGACGTTGATGCGCAGACCTTCGTGATTACGCTTGAGATCTTTGGCGAGGCTGGTGCCCAGGGCCGCCGCGTCGATACCGTGATTGGGCAGAAGCTCGTACTTGACCGTGATCTCGTCGATGCCACTCTCAGTTCTCCACACGAGAATCTGGAACTCATCGATCTCGCGCGACTCGCGCACGATCGACTCAATCGCACGCGGGTAGACGTTGGTGCCGCGCACTAAAAGCATGTCGTCAGCGCGCCCCAAAATCCCGCCTTCGTAGAGGTCAAAGGTTCGCCCGCATGAACAGCGATCGTGCGGAACTTTCTTGACGAGATCGGTCGCGCGGTAACGAATGAGCGGGATCATCCCGCGGCCAAAACTTGTCACCACGCGCTCGCCCATTTCGTCGTAACCCAGCGCTTCGTCGGTATCGGGATCGATCACTTCTTCGATGAAGTGGTCTTCAATGATGTGCGTGCCACCGGGTTGTTTTGCACACTCGAACATCATGATGGTGCCGATCTCCGTCATCCCTGCGGTGTCGGCGCACTTGGCTCCCCACTTGTCTTCCAACAGGCGCTTGGTGGCGGGGATTGAACCGGCGGGTTCGCCGGAGACGATGAGTTTGTCTACCGCACTTCCCGGCAAGTCAATGCCCTGCTTCTCGGCTTCAAGCGCCATCCGCAGGGCATAGGTCGGAGTGGCACAAACCGTCGTGACGTCCATCTCGACGATCTGTCGCACACGGTTCTCGGTGGTCATGTTGCCGGATGGCAACACCAAGGACCCGATCTTTTCGCAGCAGTAATGGGCGCCCCAAAAGCCGATGAAACTGCCGTAGCTAAAGGCAAAAAACACCGTGTCAGTCGGCCGCACGCCAAAGGCCCAAAACCCGTAAGCCCAACACTCAGCGATCCACTGCCAGTCTTTTTTGCCGTCCAAAACCCGCAGCGGTTGGCGACCACTGGTGCCGCTGGTGAGGTGATAACGAATCGCCCGGTCACGGGGTTGGCTGAGCATGTCACCAAAGATTGGTTTGGCCGCCTGGCTCTCCATCCATGCCTCACGTGTCATGAATGGCAGCCGGCGCAAGTCATCGAGCGACTTGATGTCTTCGGGGCCGACCTTGGCATCGTCGTAGAGTCTGCGATGAAAGGCGCTCTTGTCGTAGGCGTAAGCGACGAGGCGCTTCAACTTGGCAAGTTGCAAGGCCTTTAGGTCGTTACGAGAGAGCGTCTCGCATTTGGGGTTCCAATAGGGCTGGGGCTTAGCCATGTCTAAATCACCTCGAGTCCTGGTCATGACGAGTCTTGTCTTTACCGACGAGGTCCCGTGCAATGATGATGCGTTGGATGTTTGACGAGCCCTCGTAGATCTCAAGACCGACGATGTCTCTTAGATAGCGCTCAACGGGAAACTCGTTGTTGTAGCCGCGGCCGCCGTGCAACAAGACGGCCTGGTGACAGGCCTCGGCCGCAGCTTCCGTAGCAAAGAGCTTGGCCACCGAAACGCTGCGGGTCGCGGGGCGTCCCCTATCTTTGTCCCAAGCGGCCTTCCAGGTCAAGTAGCGGGCGGCCTCCAAGGAACAATGCATGTCCGTGAGGGTCTTTTGCACCAACTGAAAGTCCCCGATGCGTTTTCCGAACTGCCGACGCTTCCGCGCGTAGTCAATGCAAGCGTCCATACAGGCCGCGTGAACGCCAACCGCGCCGGCCGCAACGCCAACTCGTCCGTGGTCGAGGGCGCTCATCGCAATTTCGAATCCCTGCCCCACTTCGCCCATGCGAAGGGAATCGGAGATCTCCAGATTTTCAAAACGAAAACGTGCGTGTACCGAACCCCGGTGGCCCAGTTCGGGCGCTTCCATTTTTTCGCGGACAAAGCCGGGAAAATCTGTCGGCAGCAAAAAACAGGTGATACCGCGGTGCTTTTGTTCGGGATCGGCCTGAGCGAAAAGCAAGGCGCAGTCGGCGACCGTGCCGTTGGTAATCCACATCTTGGAGCCGTTTAGGACCCAAGCATCGCCTTTCCTCACCGCGCGCGACTTCATAGACGCAACGTCGCTGCCGGCGTCTTCCTCAGTAAGGCCGTAGCAGCCGATCGCCTCCGCCGAGCAGAGTTTCGGCAACCACTTCTCTTTTTGTTCGTCGCTGCCCCAATCTTGAATGCAGGAAGCGACGAGCCCGGTTTGCACGGCCATAAAGCCGCGAACCGAAGAGTCTACTTTTCCGAACTCCTCGTAGACCAAGGCCTGGGCGACGTGGTCGAGCCCCAAGCCACCGTAGGTTTTTTGGATGGGCCCACCGAGTAAGCCGCTCGCGCCAACGGCGCGGATAAGCTCAGGGTCAAACCGCCGCTCCTCATCAGAGGACTTTGCCTGCGGAGCGATGATGCGGGCGGCGACGTCACGGGCACGGGCTCGGATTTCCTCGTGCTCTTTGGAGAGTTCAAAGTCGATCGGCATTACCTTCCCTCAAAGCGCGCGCTGCGCTTTTCGCGGAAAGAAGCCAAGAACTCGCGATGATCATGGCCCATCAGCATCAAGGCCTGGGCCTGGGCTTCGGCCTCGATGGCGGAGCCGATCTCCATCGTCCACTCGGCGTTGATCATACGCTTCGTCATACGGATGGCGTAGCCCGGTCCCGCTTTCAAGCGGGCGGCGTATTCTGCCGCGGCAACCATGACTTCGTCCGCCGGAACAACTTTGTTGGCGAGCCCAATTTCCAGTGCTTTGGCCGCAGACACCGATTCACCGAGCATCAAGATCTCAGTAGCCCTGGCATTGCCAACCACCCGTGGCAACAAGAACGCCGCCCCCATGTCCGCCCCAGTAAGGCCGACTTTGGCAAACAAAAACGCGATCTTGGCCGCATCACAGAAAACGCGAAAGTCGGCGGCCAAGGCGATAACCGCTCCGGCTCCGGCCGCGATACCGTTGACCGCCGCGACAATGGGTTTGTCCAGCTCGCGCATGTTTTGAATCAGCTCGCCGGTCATGCGGGTGAAGTCGAGGATTTCTTTCATGTCTCGGTTGACGAGATCGCCGATGATGTCTTCAACGTCACCACCGGAGCAAAAGCCGCGGCCGGTTCCGGTAATAACGATAACTTCGACATCGTCGCGCTGGCGAAGGTCGTAGAAGCAATCGGTCAGTTCGCGGTAGACATCGAATGTCAAAGCGTTCAGCCGATCGGGACGGTTCAAGATGATGGTGGCGAGGCCTGATTCGACATCAAAAATGAATTGCTCGTAGGTTTTGCTCATGAGATCAGGGTGCGACGGCACCGCCCGCGACGCCGAGGGCTTGGCCGGTCGTAGCTCCGGTATTGGGACCGAGAAAAGACATGACCGCCGCGGCAACTTCTTCGGGCGTGACCAGTCGCCCCAAGGGGCTGTCGGAGGCCAAAGCCGCGATGGCCGCGTTGCGATCGCAGCCGGTCTTGTCCATGATATTCGCGAGAGTGCGTGCCGTCATGGGGGTGTCGACATATCCAGGACAAACGGAGTTGACAGTAACTCCAGATGCAGCCAATTCGACGGCCTGGGCTCGTGCGAACCCCAACAGGCCGTGCTTCGACGCGGTATAGGCCGCCGTATAGGCGTAGCCTTTTTGCGCCGCGGTTGAAGCGATGTTGACGATTCGGCCCCAGCCCGCTTCTTGCATGACCGACGCGGCCGCCCTCGAAAGCTGAATAGCCGCCCTGAGATTGAGCGTCATCGTGCGATTCCAAAGGTCATCGCTGCTGCGGTGCAAGGGCGCCGACTCCGCGAGTCCGGCGTTATTCACCAAGATGTCCAGACGGCCACATTCCGCGAGAATCTTGGGCACTAAGGCCGAGGTAGCCACGGCATCCGCAAGGTCGACCGTGAAGGTCAAGGGTCGAGTACCCGCCGCAGAAAGCTCCAAAGCCAGCTCGTCCAGGGCTTTTTTGTTTCGGGCAACTAAGATGGTTCTAGCGCCTTCAGCCTGTAGCCGGGCCGCAATAGCCGCTCCAATACCACGGCTGGCCCCGGTCACGAGGGCATGGCGATCAACAAGCTGCACGCGGCCTCCTCCATTTTTCTTTCCTGCCAGGAGGAGACTATCTTTAGGGGGCCCCTTGGTAAAGATGGTGTAAAGTCTTACCATTTATTCGTTTAAGGACCCCTGCCTCAAATCGCGGCCTTGAGCAAAAAATAATTGTCAGGGAAATCGCCACCACAAGGGCCAGATATTGCGTTCACCAGGTGTGGGCAGAGCCACTCGTTGAGGTCAAGATCGTCGCAACTGGCGAAATAGTCAAAACTTCCGGCGGCGAGTTTTTCGGAATTTTTGCCATGCGAGAACCCTCAAAGAGTAGAACTTAGGCAGAGAGGGAGGAGAATATGCTGGGATTCTTGGCGACTTTGGGCCTTTGTTTCTTTTTGTGGCTGAGCCATCGGGTTTGTCACGCCTACTTGCGCGCGGTGGCGCGCGAAGAGCGCGGCCTGTACAGATTGTCGCAGGCGACAGCCGCTTCCGGCGCGCCAACACCGCACAGCCACCTCGGTCCGAAGCTCTTTTTTGTACTCGATCTCATTCTGCTCGCGGCGCTTGTTGCTGGCTTACGAACGTGGCTGCCCTTTTTCGCCATCAAAGATCCCAGCAGCATCCAGGCGGGTGCCGAGCTTTTGATGTTCGGATCGGTCGTCATGGGTTTGGGCTTGGTCAGCGAGGGGCGGCTTCTCCAAAGTTTCTACCAACGCATGATTCGCAGTGTTCGCACCCTGCGTCGCGGCCGCGCAGAGCTGGCATTCGAAGATCAAATCTTGGGCCACGAACGGCATGACCTTAGGCGCGTCTTTGTTGCGGGCGTCATAGCTTGGACGGCCTTGCCGCCAGTGCTGGCGCTGTTCGGCGTGCGCCTCATCTCAAATGGCACCAGTGAATCTGAAGCGCTCGCCTTAGTGACCGCCTACTTTGTCTTGCCGCAACTGGCTTTGGGCGCCTATCTCATCAGCGTTGTCCGCCGCGTCAGGCATTCGCTCTACCACTAGGCTTTCTTTAGGCGATCGACGGACGAAAACGGCGACGCTGGATATCCTCCAGCGCCGCCGTTTTTATTCGTCGATTGCTGTATTTCTTAGCTCGGCGCGGGTTGCAGCTCGCGAAGGCAGGCCTCAACTTTGTTGAGGGTTGCCCGCGACACTCCGTCCTTGCCGTTGACCGTGATCAGACACCCCGAGCAACGTTCTTCAGCCAGACGCATCAGATCCCTGGAGCCAGGAGCGTCATCAACCCAAAGGAAGGGACGCGTAAAGTCGATACCGGACACCTTGCCGAGCCCCTTGCGGTAGTCACCGTAACCCACCTTCATTTCGAGGAGGTCCGCGACTTCACGGGCGGCACCCCGCGAAAGCTCCGTCATGAAGACGAGCTGAAAGCGATCGGCGATCTCTCGCACAAACTCTTTGGCGAAAGGAACCACGCGAAAACTCGATCCCTCTTGCAGAACCAAAGTCCCGATGATGTCCAAGTACAAGATGGGCCGTTTGGGCTCCGACCGTGCCGAATCCAGGGCCTTGGAAGCCCCTCCGGCTTGTGGTTGTCTCTTCTTCGTTTGAACCATGGCGCTCTTCTCGTTCCCGTGGCGAAGTCACACTTTCCTGCATATTAATTCGACCAAGGGTGGCTGAAATCTTGAGTCGCGCGACCAAAAGAAAAAGACCGCCTCGAAAGAGACGGTCCAGATGCAGTCAAGACAGCGCTTGAGGCCTACTGAGGCCAGCGAGGCCTATTCAATTCGAGTCGTGACGCGTGAAAGCGCCACACGAGCCAGCGTGTACTCGGGGTTTTCCTCGAGCGCCATGCGGTAGAACTCCTCAGAGGCCTCCAGATCGCCCAGTTCCTCGTGGATCTGACCGAGGTTGTAGTAGGCAAAGAAGGGGCAGGCGTAGCGCGGTGAGCGCAGCGCAGACTCCAGCCAGGGGATCGCCTCTTCGAGCTCACCCTTTTGGATGAGATAGGCCCCAATGTCGTTGTAGGGGTTGCCGTAGTCCTCGTCGAGCTCGATAGCGCGCTCGCAAAGGGCAATGGCCTCGTCCCATTCCTGACGGAATGAGCGGCACCAACCGTAGAAAGTGAAGGCTTCGGCGGTCGGATAAAGAGCAATGCTCTTTTGGTAGTAGTTATCCGCTGCCTCCAAGTCACCATCCATCTGGGTCTTGTAGGCCGCTTCAAAGAACTTGATCGCGGTCGGCTTGCGGTCCTCGTAATTCAGCATCACTGGTCTCGTCGTTCGGATTCGGGCATTGGAGTCTTTCGAGATCCAAGCCCCCTCTGCTTTAGACCTGGGTCTTTCTGCAGCCGAATTTCGAAAAATGCTTAGCCGAACGATGGGTAATACTGCTCTAAAGGTTGCATTTTTTGCCGAACTGATAGGGAACGGTCCCCCCGAGACCGCCCACCAACGCGTCTAGGGGAGTTCCGCACTGCCGGGGATGCGACGGCCTTCGTCGTCATAACGGTAGACGCCCTGCGCGACTTTGCGACCGAGACGCCCCGCCTTCACCAGGTCGAGGATAATCGGGCAAGGCTCGTAGGTCGCGCCCAAATGCTCATGCAGGTTGCCGAGACTGGCGGCGCGCACATCGAGGCCGACCAAATCCACGAGTTCAAACGGCCCCATGGGGTGATTGAGACCGAGCTTTAGGGCCTTGTCGATGTCCTCGGGGGACGCAACCCCGGCTTCCCACATCCGAAAGGCCTCGTTGCCAATGAGGGCATTGACACGGCTGGTGACGAATCCCGCGGATTCGTTGACCTCGACGGTCTCTTTGCCCATTGCCTTGGAAACCGCCTCGGTGACGGCAAAGGTCTCCGCCGAGGTTTTCTGAGACCGGATGATCTCGATCAACTTCATGATGTGAACCGGATTAAAAAAGTGCATCCCAATGACCCGGTCCGGGCATGACGTTGCCTCGCCAATCTCAGAAATCGACAGGCCGGAGGTGTTGGAAGCCAAAATCGCGTGGTCGCCCATGAGGGCATCGGCCTTGGCAAAGAGTTCGCGTTTCAGAGCCATCTTTTCCGGGATGGCCTCGATCATCATGTCCGCACCCGTCAACATCGCATCCAGGTCGGTCGAGATCTCGAGCCGATCCTTGGCCGCAGCGGCCGTCTTGGCGTCGACTTTTCCCAGCGACACGCCCTTGTCGAGATTGCTATATATTTTGGATTGGGCCCGTTCGAGCTGATCTTGCTGAATGTCAAACAGGCGGGTCGAAAACCCTCCCATCGCGGCGACCTGGGCGATGCCCAAGCCCATCGTCCCACCACCGACGACGGTAATCGTTCGGATCTTGCTGATGTCGGTTTTGCTGTTCATGAGTTAGTCCCTCGTGTTCACTTTTTCTTGCGCTCCAAAAAGCGCGTCATGCGTTGACGTTGATCTTCGGTGTCGAACAAGGTGCCCTGCCCCAAGATCTCGACCATCGCCGAACGGCGGTCAACGGTGTTGACTGCGGCATTTAAGGCGAGCTTGGCGATGCGCACCGCGGGGTGGCTTCGCTTCAAGATGGTCTGCATCATTTTGCGCGCCTCGTCGACAACGGTTTCATCGCTGTAGACGTGATTCAACAGACCAATTCGCAACGCCTCTTCGGCGCCGATGATCGCGCCGGTGAAAATCAGCTCCCGTGCCATGCCGGGCCCGACCGTCCGCGTTAGACGATGCGGCGCACCGGCCCCGGGAATGATGCCGAGCTTCACCTCCGGCTGCCCCATCTGCGCAGAGCGACCGCCCAACCTAATGTCCATTGCGAGCGCCAGCTCACAACCGCCACCCAAAGCGTAACCGCGGATCGCCGCGATGGTGGGCCAAGGGAAGTCTTCGATCTTTTGAAACAGCCCGGCATTGATGGCCAAAAAGGCATCTTCCTTTTTCCGTTTCAACAGCTCGGAAATATCGGCACCCGCGACGAAGGCTTTGCCGCCCGCGCCGTGGAAAATCAAGCCGCGAACGTCGGCCTTGTCTTTCAATTCGTCCATCGCTCGGTGCAGCTCTTGCACCATTTCGAGATTGATGGCGTTGAGAACAGCGGGGCGGTTGAGGACCACTTCAGCCCAACCCTCACAGATGTTGATCTCGATGGCTTGGTAAGCGCTCATGGCTTCAAAATGACCTTTCCGAACACGGCGCGTTCTTCGAGTAGTTGGTGGCCGCGAGCGACATCATCTAACTTGAGGACCTCCGCCACGACCGGTTTTAGTTTGCCCGCACAAAGGTGTCCCCAGACTTCGTGCATCTCACCCATCCCCCCCATCGTCGACCCGAGAATCGAGAGGTTCTTGAAGAAGATCAGACGAATATCCGAAATTAAAGCGGGATCTGCAGTGGCGCCACAAGTCACGACGCGACCGCCGCGAGCTAAGGTCCGAATGCTCTTCGCGAAGTTCTCGCCACCGACATGATCCACAATGATGTCAGCGCCACGTTTATTGGTGATCTTCGCGACTTCCTTGCGAAAGTCGGTCTCGCGGTAGTTGAAGGCATGGTCTGCGCCAAGCTCAAGGCCACGTTTCACTTTCTCGTCGCTACCCGCCGTCGTAAACACGCGGGCGCCATGCATCTTGGCGATCTGAATCGCCGCCATCGACACACCGCTTCCGGCCGCGTGTATCAAGACATCATCCCCAGCCTTGATGCCGCAGCGATTGACGACCATGTGCCAAGCCGTCAAAAACACGAGTGGCGCCGCCGCCGCGTTCTCGAAGCTCATGTCTTCGGGCATGGGCAAAACATTGCGCGCCGGAATGCACAGAAACTCCGCGTTCGTTCCGTCGCGAGTCTCCCCGACGATGCCGTAATCGCGGCTCAGGTTGTGTTCGCCGCGCAAGCTCTCCGGCGAAGAGCCATCGCTAAGGCCCGGAGAAATCGCCACACGGTCGCCGACCTTGACGTGCCGAACGAGCTCGCCACTGGCATCGATGACTCCGGCGCCGTCACAACCCAACACCAGCGGCAAGGGAAAAGTGTGACCTTCGACCCCTTTGCGCACCCAGAGGTCGAGATGGTTCATCCCCGCCGCCTTCACCGCGATGCGCACTTCATCCGCGCGAGGCTCAGGGATCGGAATGTCGGCGAATCCCAGAACTTCAGGCCCACCGTGCTCTTTGACTTGAACGGCTTTCACTTCACTCTCCCCTAAACTCGGGGCGACGCTTTTCGTTGAAGGCCAACATCCCTTCCTTCGCGTCGTGGCTTTGGAACAACTGTTGTTGAAGCTCGCGCTCGAAAGCCAGGCTTGGTTCGAATGCCATTTCGGAACCGCTCACACAGGCCCTCTTGATCAGGCCCACAGCTTTTGAGGCTTTCTGCGGCGAGACGAACTGCTGCGCGCGCTCCAGGACTCTGTCGAGGAATCCGGCGCGGTGGTCGGCGCCCTGCGTTTCGGTCCCGCCATTGCCCTCGTCGCCCGACCCCACGCCGCAGTCGATCAAGTCGTCGATCAAGCCCGCCTCCTTAGCGGCGGCGAAATTCATATTGTCACCACTGATCATCAGTTTCAGCGCCTTCGACCGGCCGACGAGCCGCAGCAGTCGCTGGGTTCCTCCGGTGCCGGGTAAGACCCCCAGATGGACCTCCGGCAGACCGCATTTACCACCGTGCTCTTTGGCCCAGCGCAGGTCGCAGGCGAGGGCAATCTCCAAGCCACCGCCGACACAATGACCATTCAACGCTGCAATCGTGAGTTTTGGCGTTTGCTCGAGACGACTCAGAGTCTCGTTTGCGTGCAGGCAAAAGTAGTATTTGAAGGCGGGGTCAACCTCCTGAAGCATCTGAATGTCGGCGCCGGCGCAAAAGAACTTGTCTCCGTCGCCGGTCACCACGATGACCTCGACCTCGGTGTCGAACCGAGCCTTCAAGATGGCTTCGTCTAAAGCCAACATCATTTCGTGGGTGTAAGCGTTAGCCGGCGGATCGCTCAGCGTCAGGACGGCGATCTTTTCGTGGATTTCGTAACGAACAAGTTTTTGGGACATGGCGAGGAAGCTCCCTGGTGTCGGCCGCGATTCTAACGAGGGTTAGCGCAGCGCCCGAGGGAGGAATCGCAGAGATTGCGGCGATTGGGATCAAAACGGCAAGTAAACCGTGGAACGGCGACCGAAGCGACGGGCGGCGCCGGAAACTACATGATCGAAACGATCGGAATCTCCTCGTGCTGATCCAAACGGAGGAGGCGGGAGTGCTCAGTCGCGGCAATAGCGGTAGCACCATTTGCAACCGACATACGCAAGAGCGACGCCCGAGGATCAAAAGGCCCCGATGCGGGTCCCTCGTCGTCTTTGACGACAATCGCGCAGTCGCGAACAAAGCGGCACACTTCGCGCGCTCCCGCTGGCGAAAAGCCCAGTCCGTCTTGAAGAACTTGGCTCAGCTCCAGCAACATGCTTTCGCAGGTCATGAGCTTGATGCTCTGTGATACTGCCATCTTGACCAGCTCTTCGGCGGGGCCGCCGTATAGCAGGCCCTCGATCCAAATGCCGGTGTCAACGGCAATAAGCTCGGTTGAGGATTCTGTGCTCATGCGCGATGAAGTTCCTGGTGGCCGGATTTAGACCGCGATCTCTTCGATGATTTTCTCGACGTCGATGTGGCCCGTGCCTGCGGCCGAGCCCTTGGCGGCGCTGTACTCGCGCAGCGCGTGCCAGCGCCGCATCTTCAAGTACTGACGAAGCGCTTCACGATAAAGCTCACTGCGGTTGCGATGCTCGTGGTCGCATACCTGGTCAAGCTCTTGAACGAGTTTCAAGGGAATCGAAACGCTGACGATTTTGATGTCCTGAGCCATCCTCACGACTTCTCCGACTTAGGGTCGATGAACACGGGCGGCCGCAATTTAGAAAGCACCGGCCTATTACCTGAGATAATGCCCAGTTGGCAAAGGCAAGATCGGCGCTTCCAAGTGACCGGGCCCGTGTGTGAAGAGGCCCGAGACTCATGCGGAAGGCCTCTTCTTTAATGAACCCTGTGAAAGCCGTCAACGTCTGAGCGAGCATTTCTGGAGTGGCCGACGGTGGCGGCTTCGCCCCGTGACATTTCGCAGCACAGCAGACGCCGAATCCGGGATGTGATGGCCGATTGAGCGCCGTCACGAATTTGGGTGGCGGGCTTGGGCATCGCCAAATTTTTGCCACAACTTCGCTGAGAGCTTTGCGATTTTTGCCCTTGAAATGATCGCGAAAAAAATTGCAATGTTGGCATCGCTCGACACCCATCCTGGCGCCAGAAAGGAACATTGACTTGTCAATCAGACCTGATTCCTGTCTCGTGTTGATGGCCAAGACGCCGCAACCGGGATTCGTAAAGACGAGACTCGTGCCGCCCTTGAACTCGGAACAAGCCGCGACCCTCTACGACGCGATGCTGCGCGACAGTTTAGATGCGTCCTACGCGCCGCAACTTTGGCAACTCGTGATCGCGTTTTGGCCAGAGGAACATCGTGGATTTTTCGAAGGCCTCATCGGCGATCGTGACGTTGAATTGTTGCAACAAAAAGGTTGCGACTTGCCGGCTCGAATGAGCGGAGTGTTCCAGACTTTGACGCAGCGATTCGAACGCGTCGTGATGCGCAACACGGACAGCCCTCAGCTTTCAACGGAACAGTTAGCGAAAGCCTTGGCGACACTTTGCGACCGCGATGATCTTGTATTCGGGCCCGACCAGGGTGGCGGCTACTATTTGGTCGGAATGAGCGAGTTCAAAGACACACTGTTCGACGCCCAAGCATCCACAGATTCCAACTACGATGAAACTTTAAGCCGGGCCCAAGACATCGGATACCGACCGCACGAACTCGGGGCCGAACTCGACGTGGATCACATTCGCGACCTGAACGCGCTCGCTGAAAAGTTAAGATTGGGCAAGCTTTCTGCGTCAAGTTGTCACGCGACGCGAGAATACTTGCGAAAGTTGGGGCGGCTCAGCTAGCGAGGATGTCGAAGCGAACGCGGTAGCCAAACAGCAAGATCTCAGCGACGAGCACCAGCAACACCATCGAATTGAGGGTCACACTGAGTTGGTGGGCGCGATTGTAGGCTTCGCGAATGGCGACATTGTCGTGCGTGCCAGCTGAACTTGCCGCGGAATGGCGCAACTTGCGCACGCGCGGCATCACGACCTTGCCCGCGTACAAAGACACCGAAGTCGCCACGAGCGCCAAGATCCAGATCGTCCACACCAGCCCGAGCTTCAGATCGCGAATCAAGGGTACCAGCCCCGCGATCAGCATGGTCAATCCGCAAAGGTAGCCGAGATTGTAGTAGCGGGGAAAAATGACCGAGATGAGGTCGGCAGCTTGATTCCTGGGCAATCGCTCGAAAATCACCGGGGCGGTAAAAAACGAGAAGAAGACCACGCCACCGAGCCAAACGCCCAACGCCATCAGGAAGATCGTATTACTGAAGGCTTCCATTGCCAGGACCCGGTCCTTCCGCTCTTCTAAGTCACTATCGTTGCGCCTAAGCCTAAGCTTATCATCAGGCGCTGATTTTTGCCGTGCAAACAAGCATCATTGAGCGGGCGCCGCTCATTAATCAGTACAAACGGGCGGCCTTTTCGATCCAGGCCAAGGCCGGCTCGACACCGATTCCCAAAAACGCCATCCCGCTGCCGTACAAGACGCACAAAGCCAGCAGAAAGGCGACGAGAACCGAAACCGCCGCTCGGGGCCGTTCTCGGACGAGAATAGTTCCGGGGCGATCCGCCGCAACCGGCGCGGCGAATCTAATTGAGACGGCGAGCGCGGCGTAGAGGCCCACGACACCGGCCACAATACCAAGGATGGCCAAAAGCATAAACGACTCATCAGCTTGTTGACGACTCGTTTCAATCGCGGCGCGAATCTCCAACAAGCGTCCCAAAAAGCCGACGGTGCCGGGAAGCCCGGCCAGACTGGCCGCAAAAAGGGCGAAGGCACCGGCGAGGTAGGGGTGGCGCTTGCCGATGGCCGCCAAGTCCTCGCGAACCACGGGACGTCGCAACTCCGCCTCCATCACCGCCAAGGCCGTGAAGGCGCCCAAGACTGCGATGGCATGAGCGAGCAAGGTCACCAACAGGGCCTCGACGGCCGTTTGACAATTCGCCCCCTGACGCATGGAAGCGACCGCGACCAACAAGTGCCCTACTTGGGCCACGGTCAGATACCCCAAAAGTCGGCGCAAGTCGTTCTGGGCGAGCGCACCCAAACTACCGGTAGCAAGCGTGACGGCGGCGAGCCACCACAAGAACTCGCGAACGTTCTCAGCATCACCGAGGTTCAGCTCGAACAACAAACGCGTAAACAAAATCCCGCCCAAGCACAGACCTACGACCCCACGATATGCCGACACCGGAATCGGCGAGCCTTGCAGCACATCCGGCAACCAAAAATGGAACGGGACAGCACCCAGCGCGATGGCAAAACCCGCGACGACAAAGCCGACGCCTAGCACGGCAAGGGAGTTCATCGTTCCACTGACGGCCGCCTCGCCGAGGTCGGCCAACTCCAAGGAACCGCAGGCACCGAAAACGAGCGCCGCGCCGAAGAGCAACAGGCAAGTGCCAAATGAACCCATCAACAAAGACTTCGTCGCGGCCTCCAAGGACAGAACGCGCTGCCGATAAAATCCGGTCAAGGTGTGAGCGCAAATGCCGAAGATCTCGAGCCCCAGGGCAATCACCAATAGGTTTCTGCTTTGAAGCGCGACCAAGGCGCCCAGGACAGAAAGCAGCAGCAAGACTTCGAACTCTGGCCGCCGCCGGCGCCGCCGATCGAGATCGTCGACCCCTACAACCAAGGCGACGCCTGCGGATGCAAACACCAAGGCACCCGCGAACAAACCCAAGGGGTCCGCTTGGAGCAATCCCGCGCCCAGATCCGAAACGGAACCGGTCTGCCAAAGCCACGCGAGCTGTACAAAACCCATGGACAAACCGCCGACGGCGATCACAAACGAACCCCCGTAGCCACGTTCGGGGCTCCGGCGACGTCGCAGCATGAGCAACAAGACCGCCACGACCGGCCAAAGCATGGGAGCTAAGGCTCGAAAATCAGCCCAAGTCATCGGCTAGCCCCCCATTCCTTTCGCCACGGCCGGGACCCAGGCTTCAAGCCCAAGTTCAATCCGCTGCAATAACCAAAATGGGAACAGGCCCGCCGCGAGGTTCAGGACCAG
>JAZGFI010000063.1:0-34489 GCA_036479435.1 Planctomycetota bacterium
CGGCACACACACTTAACGAGTTCTCATTCAGCTGCGGGCCGCGAAGCGGACCGTCCGCTGGAATGAGCTGTTAGGTGTTGAGCACGGCCGGGAAGGCGACTCAAAAAACAACTGCGCCAGCAACGAAGAGACTGCCGAAGCTGAGGTGGATTGTCCAGTGTTTGTTGCGACAGAACACAGCGACACCGAGACGCGTGCCCGGCCGACCGGCTACAGCTCGGCGAAGCCGTGGTGGAAGATTGCGAAACCCGAGCTACCAACGCCGCGACAAAGACACTGACGCCGGAACAAACGATGGCGAGCCCCGGGGAGAGGTGCCGCAGAGTTGGGGACACCGAAAGCCAGATGCGCGGGTGCGAAACCGATTGGCAACGACGAAGGGTTCGTGACCGCACGCGATGACACCGCGAAGAGCAAAGACCAAAACAGAGAGAATGGCGGGAAGAGTTTTTGGCTGGCGGCGCCAGGAACACGCGTCGGAGGCTTGGTTGCCACAGCCGCTAAGAGAACCGCCCCTAATCACCCGGCACACACACTTAACGAGTTCTCATTCAGCTGCGGGCCGCGAAGCGGACCGTCCGCTGGAATGAGCTGTTAGGTGTTGAGCACGGCCGGGAAGGCGACTCAAACAACAACTGCGCCAGCAACGAAGAGATTGCCGAAGCTGGGGCAGATTGTCCAGTGGTTGTTGCGACAGAGCACAGCGACACCGAGACGCGTGCCCGGCCGACCGGCTACAGCTCGGCGGAGCCGTGGTGGAAGATTGCGAAACCCGAGCTACCAACGCCGCGACAAAGACCCATGCGCCGGAACAAACGATGGCGAGCCCCGGGGAGAGGTGCCGCAGAGTTGGGGACACCGAAAGGCAGACGCGCGGGTGCGAAACCGATTGGCAACGACGAAGGGTTGGTGACCACGCGCAATGACGCCACGAAGATCGAAGACCAAGAACAAAGAGAACGGCGGGAGGAGTTTTTGGCTGGCGGCGCCAGGAACACGCGTCGGAGGCTTGGTTGCCGCAGCCCCTAAGAGAACCGCCCCTAATCACCCGGCACACACACTTAACGAGTGCTCATTCAGCTGCGGTGCGCGTAGCGGGCCGCCCGCTGCAATGAGTAGTTGGGCAGCCGAGAATCAACGACCGCCGCCACGGTTTGGCTTTGGACACTTGCTCGTTAGCCCGTCGATATGCTCGAATAGGTCGTCGCCTACACCCTGCCACATAGGGTCAAGCACAACATCGATGCCTTCCCTTCGCGCAAATTTCGCGGCTGGCACGAAATCTGCGTCTCCAGCGACCATGACGATGCGTTTGACAAAGCCCTTGAATGCCAAGGAAGCAATGTCGAGCCCCATCTTCATATCGACACCCTTCTGCCGCGCCTCGTAGGTGACGTCGGTATCAACCAAATCCTCTAACGATTTCTTTCCCGAGAGGAGGTCTTTGGTCACCGATGGTTTGATACTCCAGCCTGCGGGATGGTCGGCCAAACGACCGAACCGCAGCGCCACTTTTCGCTGCCTCAATAGTTGCTGATGAAACGAATTACGAAACTGAAATAGGCCCGTTTTCGAGAAGTCGACCGCCTTCTTTGAGATCGGGTTGTGAGCTTTTTTGCTCAGCGGTGGACAGTCATAGAAGAAGATCCGATAGAGATCATTTTTCTCCGACAAGTGCGAAATGCACATCGTGAAGAGGTTCTTGGCAACGACCTCTGGCGAGTGATTCGCACCGTAGGTCGCCCGGTAGCGATAAAAAAAGAATCCTCCGTCGACCATTATTGCAGTCGGTGTCATATGGTCCTCACAAAAAAACCCTCGGGCTTGGCACCGCTATGATAATTCGCGGAGCTTACTGCCGAGGGCGTTCGATGCGAAAGTATAACGTCTCGACTGCCGCGCTGCAAACCGCCCTCTGTCTGCCCAACGAGTTCTCATTCAGCTGCGGTGCGCGCAGCGGACCGTCCGCTGCAGGGAGCAGTTGGACAGCAGACGATCGAAGGCCAGCGACCAATCTACTCGCTCCGTCGATCCTACCGCCATTTGCGCGAATCCCATTTCGGGAAGACTGTGAGAGCGCGGGAAGCTCTCACGCTCCTAAATGTTGCTGCGTGCAACTTGTCTTCACGATAGCCCCCCATGGGGTATCCTCCGAACCAGTCCACTGGAGGGAGCTTAGCGATGTTACTATCTGGATTGGTTCTGTGGATCGCTTTCGGCATCTACATGTTAGTTCTTTGCGTAATCTTCGAGCGAAATCGTCATTCGGCCAACCTGTCTATCTACGCGGCGATTGGGGCGGCCTTCGTTGCCGTCGCTGCATTTGCGGCCTGGTATCCGGCAAAGGCGTGGATGTTAGACATCCCCAGGAATTTGGATTCAATGGCCAAATTCGGGGACGCTACCGCAGGTCTATTTGCTGGAGCTGGTCTGATATTTCTTACGGTTAGCATTGGTCTTCAGGCCTGGGAGCTTTCGCAGAATCGCGTTGAGCAAAGAGAGGCAAACCGACAGTCGCTGATTCAAAACCAGATTGAACACCTAAAGATGCGATTTTCGCTAATGCAAGCGAGACAGGAACGGATGCACGTCGTTGCGGAAAGCGGTGGATTCTTCGCACCTGCATTCGCGGGATCGGAGTCGGATATTACTGATGAAACACATGACGGCCTTTTGGTTTTGGCTCGCCTTCCAATCCGCAAAGTCGGCAACGTAGGGGAGTGCAGGGTTGCGATCTTCGAACCGCAATTTGACAAATGCATGCAGTTCACATTGGCCAACGGCGACGCAATGCTGTTTCCACCGGGGCTTTTTCCTGAGGTCGTGCCCTTACCTCAGGAAGAAGCGAGCGAAGACCAAGACCGCGAAGTTCTTTTTCGAATTATCCCGCAGCAGTTGGGCACCGGGTACTTGCAAGGCGAACTCAAGTTAAGAACGAATGCTAGTCAGGCTCCATATGCTGTGGAAACGGTTTTCCTGATTGGCCTGAGAGTCTTCATCAACAAAGAGTCTAAGCGCCGAGTTGATATCGACGTAATCTCGACAACAAGGCGGCTCTTCGAATCCTGGAATCTCTCCCCAGCGCCCCAACTTACGGATGAAGTCGCCGAAGAAGAACTGCAAGAGCTATCCACCAAGATCGCAGCAACTCAGTCGCGCGACTGGTACGCGTAACGACGTTGCTGTGTTGCCATGTGCCAAGAGACTCAGCAAGTCTCCAAAGTCGCCGGTGGTAATAAAGGAATCCCGTCTGTCCAACGAGTTCTCATTCAGCTGCGGGCCGCGGAGCGGACCGTCCGCTGGAATGAGCTGTTAGGTGTTGAGCACGGCCGGGAAGGCGACTCAAACAACAACTGCGCCAGCAACGAAGAGATTGCCGAAGCTGAGGCGGATTGTCCAGTGCTTGTTGCGCCAGAACACAGCGACACCGAGACGCGTGCCCGGCCGACCGGCTACAGCTCGGCGAAGCTGTGGCGGAAGATTGCGAAACCCGAACCACCAACGCCGCGACAAAGACCTGGACGTTGGAACAAACGACGGCGAGGCCAGCGACAACTGCCGCCGAGTTCGGGGCACTGAAGACCAAGATGCGCAGGTGCGAAAGCAACCGGCGTCGATGAGGGATTGATGACCGCACGCGATGACACCACGAAGAGCGAAGACCAAAACAAAGAGAATGGCGGGAGGAGTTTTTGGCTGGTGGCGTCAGGAACACGCGGCGGAGGCTTGGTTGCCGCAGCCGCTAAGAGAACCGCCCCTAATCACCCGGCACACACACTTAACTCTAAGTCGATGGAACTGGATAGTACGGGAAAGCTGGGCGGTTGAGGAAGGTATTTGGGAAGTTCGGATTTGGGGGAGAGGCTTAAGTCGCTGTGGGTAGTTGGGTTGGAGGAGGTGGGTGGCGGGAATGGGCGGAGATATGTGGTCCAGATAGTGGGGAGACGGGTGGCTGGGGTTTGGTTGGTGGTTTGGGCGGACTAGGTTGGGGGTAGGAAGTCGAGGGGGCTTTGGATGGGGCCTCGGAGTTGGTTGAGGACGTGGGTGTAGATCATGGTGGTTTCGAGGCTTTTGTGGCCGAGGAGTTCTTGGACGACGCGGATGTCGTTGCCTTGGATGAGGAGGTGGGTGGCGAAGGAGTGGCGGAAGGTGTGGCAGGTGACGCGGGAGTTGAGGCCGGCGAGTTGGGCGGCGATGGGGACGGCTTTTTGGAGGACGGTTTCGTGGAGATGGTGGCGGCGGAGTTGGTTGGTTTCGAGGTCCAGGTAGTGGCGGTGGGCGGGGAAGAGCCATTGCCAGGGCCAGGACTGGCCGGCGGAGGGGGATTTTCGGTTGAAGGCGAATGGGAGTTCTACCCAGCCGGCACCGCTCTGGAGATCTTGCTCGTGTTGTTTTCTTACTTGCTCGATGTGGGCTCGGAGGGGAGCGTGGAGGGAGGCGGGCAAGATGGTGAGACGGTCCTTGCCGCCTTTGCCGTGACGAATGGTGATTTGTCCGGATTCGAAGTTGAGGTCTTTGATGCGGAGCTGGAGGCATTCGAGGAGGCGAAGACCCGAGCCGTAGAGCAAGGAAGCGGCGAGGTGTTTTTCTCCTTGGAGCTTGGCGAGGACGGCGGTGACTTCGGGAACGGTGAGGACATTTGGGATGCGCTTGGGACGCTTGGCCCGAACGATGGAGTTGAGCCAGGGAAGATCCACCTCAAGGACTTCTCGGTAGAGGTAGAGGATGGCAGAGAGTGCTTGGTTTTGGGTTGAGGCGGCCACCTTGCGAGCGACGGCTAGGTAAGTGAGAAATTCGGTGACTTCCTTGGCGCCGAGGTCGCGCGGGTGACGTAGATGGTGGAATCGGATGAATCGGCGAATCCAAGAGCAGTAGGCTTTTTCGGTGCGGCGGCTGGCGTGACGAAGGCGTAGAGAGTTGCGCACTTGGTCGAGGAGTCGCGGTTTCGGGCTTCGGTCGGATGGAGTTGGAGAGTCCATGGAGTCGTCGAGTCATCAGAGACTTGGTTTTAGATGCACACTGCGGCTTGCATCCCAAAGTAAGTCGTTGGGAATGAGCCGAAGTAACGCACTACTTAGTAATGGCCCGCTAGATAGAGGCCGCGATGGGCTTGAATGTGGAGGAGGCGACCGAAAGTGATGCGCACCGGGCCGACCCGGCGAGCACAGAGTCCGGCGCGCTGAGCGGCTTAGACCTCCGCCGCTCGGTCGCGACCTCGGCCATCCTTGTTGGCCTGGGATCTTAAGTCGCTTGGGCGGTTTTGAAGCCGGAGCTGCCGACGACGAGGGCTACGGAGATGGCGACGTAGAGGCCGACGACGAGGTAGGGGTAGTCAGTGGCGGCGTATTTGCGGACGGCGAAGCCGAGGCCCATCATGAGGGGGATGAGGAAGTATAGGATTGGGTGGAGGGCGAAGAAGAACCAGTCTTGTTCGGGGCGGCGGGCGATGAAGCCGGCGGTTCTTTTGGCGCTCTTACGGAGGACGAATTTGCCCTTCGCGAAGCCCATGCCAGCACCGAGGACGATAGCGAGGATGGCGATCCAGGTGGGCTCAGTGTTGGCGAAATGCGGGATGAGGCCTCGGTAGAGCAGAAAGACGGCGACGGCGAGCCAAATGAAAATGGCCAGGGAGATTCGTCCGTTTCGGGAGAGTTTCACGGTGGGGGCTTCCGTTTCTTGGCTGAGGCCTTGAAGAAAAAGGGACTTTCGGGGGGATGGGAAAGATCCTGCCTCGAAGTCCTGATTGAAGCGGGTTAAAACCGTTCCGCCTCAGCTTAACTCGCTTCGCCGTTTTTGCCATGTGGGCCGCTTGAGGTCTGCTTCTGCCTCCCAAATGACTTTCCGGATCGAACGATGAAGACCTATTGTCACGCCCCCTGGGTTCCTGAGGAACTCGAGCCTCTTCTCGATTTGGCTTACAACTTTTGGTGGAGCAGCGATCGGGAGGCGAATTGGCTTTTTGATCGCATGTCCAACGGGATGTGGGGTCACGTTAAGCGCAACCCGGTTCGGCTGCTCCGGCTCATGGGGCGTCAAGCACTGCTGGAATTGCGGCACAAGCCGGAGTTTGTCGAGCGCGCGCGCGCCGTGCGCAATCGAATGCGGGCCGATCTCGAAAAAGACAGCCACTTTCGTCTGCACGCCACGACCCACGGGGAAGCCGAGCTTTCGATCGAGACCAATCCACTAGCCGCGTATTTCTCGGCGGAGTTTGGGATTCACGAGTCGCTGCCGATCTATTCGGGCGGCTTGGGGGTTTTGGCCGGTGACCACATCCGCTCGACGAGTGACCTTAAGGTGCCCTTTGTGGGCGTCGGCCTGCTTTATCGTTTGGGCTACTTTCACCAGCACTTTTCTCTCGACAACTGGCAGCTGGAAGAGTTTTTGCCGCACGGCTTTCATGACCTGCCAATCAAACAACTCATCGACGACGACGGCAAGGCCATCACGATTTCCTTAGAGTTGCCCGACCGCGTGGTTGAGGCTCAGTTGTGGTTGGCCCAAGTGGGCTCGTCTTCGCTGATTCTTTTGGACACCTACATGCGCAGCAACTGGCGCGAGGATCGCGACATCACGGCGCGGCTTTACGACAGCGATCGCGAAACACGCTTGCAGCAAGAGATCGTGTTGGGCGTGGGTGGCGTACGGGCCTTGACAGCCTTGGGCGTCAAGCCTCACCGCTACCACATGAACGAAGGGCACAGCGCCTTTTTGGTCTTGGAGCGCGCGGCGGATCTTATCGCCGAGTCGGGATTGAGCCTTGCAGAAGCACAGGCTCAACTGCGCCCGAGCAACGTCTTCACCACGCACACCCCGGTCGCAGCGGGGCATGAGGTCTTTCGCCGGGAGTTGATGGAACCCTATTTTGTTCCGCAGCTAAAACGTCTGAACATCGGGCCGGATCAGTTCTTCGAGTTAGGACATCGCACCGGCACCGAGCAGAACGGCGAGTTTGAAATGACCTCGCTGGCGATCAGGTTCAGTGAGCGTCTAAACGGCGTGAGCAAACTGCACGGGGAAGTGGCCCGCGAGCAATGGCACTGCATGTGGCCGGATCGTAAGGAGCAAGATGTTCCGATCAGTCACATTACAAATGGGGTTCACATCGCGACTTGGATTGGGGCTCCGATGCAGGAGCTATTCGATCGCTACCTAGGATCGGATTGGCTCGAAAAACAAGAACAAGCCGAAACCTGGCGCCGAGTCGCCGACATTCCCGCGGATGAGCTTTGGCGAGCTCGGGGCAAGCAACGGGCGGCGCTCATTGAAAACGCTAAGAGGCGCGCTCAACGCCAACTCATCGCTCGCAACGTCGACCGCGAAACCCTCGACCAACATGTCTCGCGTCTCGACCCCGAGGCCTTGACCATCGGTTTTGCCCGCCGCTTCGCCACCTACAAGCGCGCGGATCTGTTCTTTCGGCACCGCGATGTGCTCGAACGACTGCTCAACGACCCAGAGCGCCCCATGCAGATGTTGTTTGCCGGGAAGGCGCACCCCGCTGATGAGGCCGGCAAAAAAGTGCTGCAGAGCGTCATCGAACTCAGTCTTGAGCCCGCGTTCCTCGGCAAGCTGTTTGTGATCGAAGACTACGAGATGGGCTTCGCACGTTTTTTGGTGCAGGGCTCGGACGTTTGGATGAACACGCCGCGTCCGCCCAAAGAAGCGAGCGGCACGAGCGGGATGAAGGCCTGCCCCAACGGCGCTTTGACCTTGTCGACGAAAGACGGTTGGTGGGTTGAAGGCGCCAATGATTTGAACGGTTGGACGATTGGCGAAGGGAGCGATCCCGCGAAGTCAGACGAAGAGATGGATGCCGAAGATGCCGCGGACCTGAGCCATCTCCTCGAACACGAAGTGGTGCCGACTTTTTATGACCGTGGACCGTCCGGCCTTCCGGAGCGTTGGATCGAACGCGTGCGCGCCAGCATCGCCTCGGTGACGCCCTTTTTCAACACCAGTCGTATGGTGCGCGAGTACACCGAGCGTTGCTATCTCGACTAGGGCTCTTCTCTCGGCCGCTGGCGGCCGTAAGGGCCCCATCAGCGGCGAATGTCGAGGAGCTCCGGCTCGCGGGGGTTGCCGCTTTTGTAGCGATTGAGCTGCAAGCGGCTGCTACGAGTTTGTTCGATTTCAAAAGCCGTCGCCGCGCGCTTGCAATCTAACTCTTCGACGATGCGATCGTTCATGCGGCGCAAACCCTCGAGCACTTCGCTAAGTTCGGTGTCGCCCAGCAAGCAGCGGCGATCGATCTCGGGTTTGATGTCCGAAAGTAGATCGTCGGAACGGTTGGCCAGCTTCGCCACTTCATTGAGATCATCGGCCTCTAAGGCCACCAAGACGCGTTGCGAGAGCTTTCTTAGCTCTTGGAGATTATCCCAAAACTCGGGAGTGGTGGTGCTCATCGTGTCGATCTCCCTAAGCGCTGGCAATGATGCCAGCCCAGCCTTCGCGCAGCGTCGTCATGATCTTGAGCGCGTCTTCCAGATCTTTCTTCGATCGGTTGGCGTTGGCTTTCACCAAGGCGTCCATCACGAATCGATAGAGTTGATCGAGCCTTGAGGCAATTTGGGCGCCGGCCTCGCGATCGAGGGAGACTTTGAGCTCGGAGACGATATTGAAGGTCCGACTGATGAGCCGGCCGTACTCCGCGTGGTTGCCCTTATCGAGCTGCACCATCGACTGCCGCGCGAAACGCAAGGCTCCGTCGTACATCAGCAAGACGAGCTTTTCGCGCGAAGCCGATAAGATGGCGTTCCGTTGGTATTCGAGTGTCGCATTCATGTCGCGAACCTTCCGCTCTTCTTTGTTCGTCCGCCCTTAGGCGGATCTCTTCCCTGCGACGAAGCCGAGTCGCTTCGCCGTGTGAGGCGAAACGGATGTTTCACCTCGTTTTTGATCCATTGGGGATCAGAATCCGCCGAGGGCCGCCCCTTGCGCCTGAAGTTGGGCCGTGAGTTGCTCGAGGGCTGCAAACTTCAAAGTCTGCCGCTCCTCGTACTTCACGAGGCGCGCTTCTTGCCGTTCAATCCGGCTGTCAAGGCCACGGATGCGGTCACCCAACGATTTTTGGCGCAGAGCCAAGGTGCCGGTTGCGGCGGACAAGATGCCGGAGGTTCCCGCGAGGGTATCGCCGTTCAGCACATTGTCGAAAACTCCGGCGAGTCCGTCTTCACCGCCATCGATACCGCCAAAGAAATCCTGGAATCCTGAGAAGTCCTGAGACAAGGCCTCATCTAAAACCTCGCGGTTGAGTTCCGCGCGGCCCGTGGCATTGGTCTCGATCCCGATCTGAGAAAGGCCTTCGAAAGCGAATCCGTCGCCACTATCAAATGATTCTCTAAAAGCGTTCTGAAGCGATCGTTTGATGCCGCGCAGCGAGATGTCGTTCCGGTCGTCTTGGGCGTCGATGTAATCCAAAACGTCATTGTAGGATGAAATGAAGTCGTCGAGCTTTTCCGCGATCGCGTCGTCATCGCGCGTCACGCTGATCTCAACGGACTGGCCAGGTGCGGCCGACTCAAGATTGATGGTCAGGCCTTCGATGGCGTCTTCAATTTGGTTCGTCGAGCTGGTGATCGCCAGGTTGTTGATACTGAACTGCGCATCTTCGGCGGCGATCAGCTCTACCTCGCTAAGTCCGCCGGCGTTTGCGAAGTTGATTTGGTCGACGGTGAAGCTGTTCTCAACGCCGGTCTCTTCGGCGGTGAAGACGAGGTTGTAGCCCGTGCCATCATTGACGATGCTCGCTTGGACGCCGAGATCGGCATCGTTGATCTTGTCGCGAACGTCATTCAAGGTGTCGCCATTGTCAATGGTCACGGATGACGATACGCCATCCACAGTAAAGTCAACTTGACCCGCACCGACGTCTGCGGTGTCAGCATCGCTGAATGCGGTGGCGAAGTAGACGCTGCGGGCTCGGGCCAGGCTGGTCACTTCGAGTTCAAAGTTACCCGAGGTTGCACCCGATCCGGCTTCCACTCGCGCAATTGTCTCGTCGCTGGAGTTGGTCTCATACAGCGACAATTCGGAGGACCTAGAGAGGTCTTTGATGGCGTCGTTCAAGGCCGAGAGCTTGCTCTTGAACTGCGAGAACTGACTTTGCTTGTCGACGAAACTCTGGCGTCGGTTCTCGAGGCGCGCCAAAGGCCGCGATTCGAGAAGAACAAGCTGCTCGATGATGGTATTCGTGTCGAGGCCCGTCGCGAGCCCGCCGAAAGTAAATCCAGCCATCCGTCATACTCCGTCAGTCAATACCACTGCCCGGCCTCAAAAGAATAATCGAGGCCATCAGGTCATCATCGGCACTTTAAGGGCCGACTTGACGTTTTACATCTTCAGCGAATCGGTGGTGGGCCGGCGACGCATTTTCATGCGCCGCCCACCGCGTCGTTTCGGACCCTCATGGGTATTCCGAAACCACCGAGGCCGTTGGACAAACGACCCTTGATCGAAGATGTGTTGCTGCCGTCTTCTGAGTCCGCGGCAGAAAACCCAAGCGTAAAACGCAAGGTTACGCGCGCGCTCTCAAGAAGCGGTCTAACCCTGGAGCAAAGTCAGCGCGGCCTGCGGCTGAACGTTGGCCTGGGCCAAGATCGTAATGGCGGCCTGCTGTAGAATCTGCGCCCGGGTGAGGTTGGCAGTTTCCGAAGCGATGTCGACATCGCGGATTCGAGACTCAGCGGCCGAGAGGTTCTCGGCGTTGATCTTGAGCTGCGAGATCGTGCTCTCGAGGCGGTTTTGGGTCGCGCCGAAATCTCCGCGCAATTGCGAGATCGAGTCGATGGCGGAGTCGATGGCGGTGATGGCTGCGGTGGTGTCAGAACCGGAGCCAATCGAAATCACATCGAGACCCAGGTTGGAGGACCCGATAGCGCTCAAGGTGACATCGAGAGTGTCAACTCCGGAGGTCGTGCCCGCACCGATGTGCAGACTGACCGTGGCGTTCGAGCCATCAAACAGCTTGAAACCGCTGAACTCGGTCGCCTGGCCGATCCGCTCGATTTCGCTAATGATCTGCTGGAATTCTTGGTCAAGCGTGTTCTGATCCTCAGTTCCGAGCGTGCCGTTGCTGGCCTGAATGGACAGCTCCCGCATACGAACCAGGATGTTGTTGACTTCGTCGAGCGCACCTTCAGCGGTCTGCGTTAGCGAGATGCCGTCGTTAGCGTTTCGTTCCGCCTGCTGGATGCTGCGGATTCGTGAACGAAGTCGTTCTGAGATAGCAAGCCCTGCGGCATCATCAGCAGCACTTGCGATTCGCAAGCCCGTCGACAGACGCCGAAAAGAGTCGCCCAACTGCTTGGTCGCGTTGGACAGATGCCGTTGCGCATTCAAAGACGCAATGTTGGTTTGGATTCTAAGACCCATGGTTCTCCTCCTCGATCAGTCTCTTTGGCGCGGTCAGACGTCTTTGGGCGTCACCCCGAAGACTCCCGCGCTGCAAGAGGGTTTAACCGGCGCCACACTGGGCTCGGCCTTCTCCGCACTGATAGGAAGAACACCCAGGGCTCTTTAGAAGGAAAATGCAAAGAGCCTGAATTGTTTTGCGATCGACCCAGATCTGCTCCTTGTCTTAGAAGCAAGTGCCCGCCGAAGTTGCTTTTGCCCTGAAGCTGCATCTGTGGCGCGTAAAAGGCAAACCACCGGCAGGCGGAAGGACGTCTCTTCGTCGTCGGAGGCTCTAGGGTGCAAATGCATGCTCAACTCCCGGCCTGCATGTCCGGCGAATGAATATCCCCAAGTCGGAAAAAAGTGCTGCCTAGAGCGGAAAACATTTCACTGCGGGTGAACATTCAGTCGATTCATCAAGGGTACGGGAGACCGCGGTTTCACCGCCCTTCCGCCAAGCGAGGGTTCCGCCCGTTGGGGGCTGTCAGACGGGAACCCTCGCTGAGACCTAAACGACTCCATGACAGCAAGTAAGCGCAAAGGCGCCCAGATGACACCAAAGCTGAAGATCTTGATTGTCGACGCGGATGAAGGCCAGTCCGACGAGCTCCGCCAGAGCTTTGAGGACCAAGGCTACACCGTCGATGTCGCGGGTGACGTCCCGATGGCAGAACGCCGACTCGAGCAGTCGAACTTTGACGCCATGATTGCGGCGCTCAGGCTGCCCGGAGGCGGTGGGCTGAAGCTGCTCGGCAACGCCCACGCTAAAGAGCAGGGAACAATCTTCTTCCTTTTGGCCCGTGATCCCGCGGTCCACGACGTCGTTGAGGCCATCCGCCGCGGCGCGGTCGACGTGCTAGAAGAACCGGTCTTCGGCGGGCACGCCACGGCGGTTGTCGCTCAGGGTCTCAGCGATCGCAAGCAGGCCCAATCTTCGAAATCGCGACCCAAGCGGACAACGGGACACCTCTCGCGGCCGCCCATCATCGGGCGAAGCCCCGCTCTTAAAGAAGTCCTCGACACGCTCAAACTCGTCACGCAAGCGCCGCGAGCCACCGTTCTCATCGAGGGCGAAAGCGGGACGGGTAAAGAACTGATCGCGCGCGCCATCCACTACGACGGTCCTCGGGCCGATTGCCCATTCCTTGCCGTGAATTGCGCCACCCTCACTGAAAACCTGCTGGAAGCCGAACTCTTCGGCTACGAGGCAGGAGCTTTCACCGGGGCCCACAGCTCGGGTAAGCAGGGGCTTTTCGAAGTCGCCAACGGAGGCACCTTGTTCCTCGACGAGATCGGCGAGCTGGCCCCGAGTCTTCAAGCCAAGCTGCTGCGCGTGCTCCAAGAGGGGGCGTTCAAGCGGGTCGGCGGCGTGCGCGACATCAGCATCGACGTTCGCATCATCGCGGCCACCAATCGCGCTTTGCGCCAAGAGGTGCAAGAATCGCGATTCCGCGCCGACCTCTACTACCGCCTCAATGTCGTGCCGCTTCTCGTGCCACGGCTGCAAGATCGCCAAAGCGACATCCCCGAGTTGGCACAGCACTTCGTCAGCAGCTACGGCGCTGAACTCGGCAAGTCTCTAGAGGGACTGTCCGATGCGGCGCTTGAGGAACTAAAATCCTACGAGTGGCCGGGCAACATCCGCGAACTTCGCAACGTCTGCGAGTACGCCGCCATCGTCTGTGACAGCAACCTCATCGAGAGCCGCCACCTCAGGCTCCCCGATCACGCGGCCGTGGCTCCGGCGACGCCGTCGACTGAATCTTCAGCTCTGCCGACTGGCGACCGTAGCCTGAAGAGTATGGAAAGCGAACTGATACGCGTCGTCCTGTCGGAAACGCGCTTCAATGTGACGCGCGCCGCGACCATCCTCGGCATCAATCGCAGCACCCTCTACAACAAGATGCGCGACTACGGACTCCAACGCGACGAACGTCCAAAAATGCTACGGACCGTCTGAAATTCCAACGCTGAACTTTGCGACGAGGCCGTGGGGATTCGCCGCCCTCACCGCTAACTCTTTTATTTTAAGCCACTTATGAATTGACTCCCGGCCACTCATCCCGGCACGCACCTTGCGAAAGACGAAGGTCGAAAGGGTGTCAACGCCGCGGCGGCCAAAAGGCACTGCGGTCACCGCGCGAAACAGAGAAAGAAGTTCATGAGCGACGCCGACAACGAGAAAAAAGCGCCAACCGCAGCCAAGGGCAGCAAAGATGCCGCGGCCAAAGGTAAGCCCTCGACGACCGTCGCGACAAAAACAAAGCCCAAAAAAGCCGCGGCTCCGACCAAGAAGGCCAAAGCATCCGCTGACGCCGAAGCCACTGCGCCAAAAGCAACCGGCGACAAGCTAGTGCGCGACGAGGCCGCCGAAGAAAAACTCAAGGCGACTAGCCCACCCCGAGACCGTCGAAACCTGATCTTGGGATTGGTGGGGGCGGCGGCATTCATTGGCGTCACGCTCGTCGCCGGATTGCTGATCTCGAACTATCGGCCGACTTTCGAAGAAGCCGCACCAGCAGCCATTCAAGAACAGGCCTCCAAGCCCATTCTAAGCGTGCCCGAACTCCTGCAACTCGGCCGCGAAGCGATCAAGACCGAGGACTTCGAAACTGCGCAAGCAGTCCTCGAAGACGCGCGAGTCCAAAGCAGCTCAAGCGACACCAGCCAGCAAATTGAGATTTTTGGTCTCCTCGCCGAGGTCGCCGAAACCACGGGTGACTCAAACGTCGCTGATATCTACCGCGGCTATCTCGCGAAACTACGCGCCGAACTGGGCACCTCGCTCGAGGTCTTCTCCGAAGCAGAAGCGGCGCGGGCAAAGGGCGAGCAGGACCAAGCTCTAAAGTTGTACTCGGCTTTCATCCTCCGCAGCGGCGAACTCGAGGGGGAAGCACGCATCTATCTCAACCGTGCCCGCGAAGAAATCGCCGCCATCTGGATGGAGAAGTATCGCGCTAGCGAACCCGCCCGCGCGTCTCTCAGCAAAGAGAAAGCGAGTTACTTTGATGGTTAGCAGGGGCAACTTCAGCATCAAGATCGCCATTCGCTTCCTCGCCGGATTGTGCCTAATTCAGGCGCTCGCCGGGGCGCAGGATTTCGAATGCAAAGTGGAGATTCGAGGCCGCAGCGGCCGCATCGTCACCATCAAGACCCAGCAAACATCCGCTTTGGAGATCCTGTCCGCGTTAGCCGCAGGATCGGGCTACGGCCTTCGCTTTAGCTCCGCAGAGCTCACCGATCGCATCGACCAGATTCCGCTCGATCTCAACCTTAAGCAGATCTCCCTCGCCGACATGTTGCTGCCCTTGGGTGGTGCTATCGGAATCCACGCCGAAGTCGACTTCAACGAGAAACTAATCCGCGTCGTCGACCTACCCCCGACCTCTGCAAAGAACGCCAGCGCTTTCTACCACGCGCGGGCCTTAAAGGCCGTCACCGACGCCTATGCAGATTCGAAGTCGGGCGAACTCGATCTACTCCTGCAAAGCGCGGATCTTCACCTAACCGCTCGAGAGTATGGCAAGGCGCTCGAAGCATTTGCCGCCTTCTTCAAAGATAAAGACGACGAAGCCAAAAAACACCCCCAGGCGATCGAGGCTTGCCTCCGCGCCGGACGTTGTGCACTCGCCATCAATGCGCCCGAAGAAGCATGGAAGTACTACGACTACTTCGTCCAGAACTTTCCACGCAACTCGCGTCTTCCCGATGCTCACCTAATGGGCGCCGAGTCACGAGTCCTCGCTGGATCTTGGGCCGAGGCCATTCGAATTCTCCGTGCGCTTGAACGCGCGGGAACCAAACGAGAAATTGACGAGCGAGACGCCTTACTGGCCGAGATGATGCTCGCGGAAACTTACTGGCGCATCAAAGAATACGACCGCGCTCTGCTGATCCTCGACCAAGCCAAAGACCGGCACACGCACCTACACGCTGACCTGATTGGCCAAATGCCGCTCTACGCGGGCCTTTGCCGGCGCGCCAAGGGCGAGGTAAGAAAATCAGTCTACGACTTCAGAGTTGCGGCCGTCACCTGTCCCAACAATGAGCTTCGCCGCCGCGCGGTCCGCGAACAAGCGGACACGCTGTTGCAACTGGACGCTCCCTTCGAGGCACTCGCGGCGGTACGCATCTCGCTTCAGATGGAGCCCGATGGGCCCGAGCTCCTTAAGCTTCGTCTCATTGAAGCGGCCGCATTTAGAGGCTTAGGACTCAATGAGAAAGCGCTGGATCTGCTTGAACAAACCGCCTTGCAGTTGGAAGAGCTCAGCTCGAGCATCGATCACCGCCGCGTCAGCGCGATCAGTCTTATGAACGCGATTGCCGAGATCCGATTTGAGCGACGCGAGTTCTCCGAGGCCGCCGCGTTCTTCGCCACGATCGAGGAGTACTCTGACCTCAAGCGACACGCTGCATTCATGCGCGCTCGCTGCCACTTTGCCGCCGGCAAATGGGCCCAAGCTCTCGCCGTCACCGACCGTTTAGGTTCCGTCGGCGACGACCAAGTCTTGGCACTCGAAGTTCGTCAACTTCGGGGTGACTGCTTCATGAAACTCGGGCTCTTTGAGCGAGCCATTAAGAACTACCGGGACGCATGATGATATACGCAAGAACCATCACGGTCTTAGGCGCCTTTCTTTTCGCAGGAATACTGCCCGCGCAAGAAAGCCGACCCAGCAAAGGGCTCTCGAAGCACCTTCTTAAGGTCTTCGAGGACCAAAGCACCTTACGAGAAGCGAAGAACAGTCTAGATGACGTCGCCACGAGCGTCTCGGCCGCGCTCGCCAACATTGATCGTAGCCAACTCAGCAAGCTGCAAGATCGCCTCGGCAAGCTGGCCAACGAAGAGGATCAACTGCAACGCATGCTCCAAGAAGTCGGCAAGGGGCTGCCCATTCCGGTTTCTGTCACCGAGAGCCTCGATGCCACGGCCGCCGAAGTCAGCTTGGAGTCACTGCAGTCCGAGCGCGAGCTCTTGCTCGGACTGAAGTCCGACCTCGCCCGCCGAAAGAGACGACGCGAACAGCGCCGTACTTTGGCCGCCCGACGCGAAGAAGCCAAGCGCCCGACTCTGAGCACTCGAGTGCTGCTGAGAGCTTTGGGGCAACTGCCTGAAGTCGACCACGACATCGAAACCACCGCCGCCATTCCCGTCGCGGCGAGCCCCTTCCCGCGACGACTCGCCGATGCTCTATACCGCACCGGCGATTTTCGCGGTGCGCTTCGTCAGTATCTTCTGGCCGAGGAACTCCGCGAGAACTCACTGGAATCCAAAGATCGCTATCGCATGGCCCGCTGCTACGAGTGGCTCGGCAACACGAACAAAGCCGTGGAAGCTCTCGACAAGCTGATGAAGCTCCAGCCCGACGAGAGCGACTTCTGGAATCAACGAGCCAAGAGCTACAACCGCTACCTTTCCAAGAATCCGAAACTCGAAAAGGTGTTGAAGAGATCATGAACACGACACCAGAACCCATGCTGGAAACGGAGGCTCCCTTGGCACATGCCACGGTAATCGCCGACGCCGCCCTTGTGACTCAAAAAGGCCCCGCGACGCTCGCGGCGAGCGCTTCCGACGTCAAACGTCTGGAGGAGAGCTTTAGAGTTTTCACTCGGATGACTCATGACCTCGAACGCGCCTTCGACAAGCTGACGGAACGCAGTTCCCGTGTCGATCACGAACTCGGCCGCACGAACAAAAAGCTGCTCAGCAAGCTCGCAGAACTGGAGTCCTTGAGCAGCAATCGGCGCCGCATTCTCGAGGCTCTGCCCAACGGTGTCGTCGTGGTCGACGAAGCGGGATTCATCGAAACCGTCAATCCTGCCGCAGAACGTCTCCTCGGACGGTGCGCACAAGAGTTGTGCGGCCGCCATCGTCAGGCCCTCGTGGGCCCCACGGGTGACTGCCTCTTGCTCGACTCTGCGGCGCAGGCCGTCGAAGGCGGCGCGATTGAACGCGAAGTCGTGGTCCTGGACGGTTGCAATCGACGCCTGTCGATTACCCGCGCTCCCCTGCCCGGTGGCAGCGAGATTCAGGTGCTCGTCGACCTCACCGTCGTGACCCGACTTCGGGAACAAGTCAACCGCCTCGATACTCTCGCCAACCTCGGCGAAATGGCGGCGGGCATTGCCCACGAGATTCGAAATCCCCTCAACGGCATTGCCGGCTTTGCGGGTTTGCTTCAACGCAGTGTTGGCGGTGATGATCCCACGGCCCAGCGCTACGTCAAAAACATCAGTCGCGGCGTTCGAGAAGTCAACGACATCATCACGAACCTACTGACTTTCGCTTCACCTGGTCGCGCTCCCGAGGCCACGGTCGTTCTGAGTGAATTGCTCAAAGATGTTGAGGCCACGGCGCAGGGATTCCTTGAGAGTCGACCGAAAGTTGAACTGAATCTCGTCATTCACCCTGCCGCGCGCAGGATCGCGATTCGCGGTGACGCCACTAAACTGAAGATCGTCTTCACCAACTTGGTAAAGAACGCGATCGAGGCGATTGCCGATCGCGGCTCCGTCACGGTGCGGCTTGAACTTAGTCCTGAGGGGCGTGAAGCGAGGATCAAAGTGACGGACACCGGTTCTGGTGTACCCGCCGCCATGCGCCACCGAGTCTTCCAGCCCTTCGCAACGACGAAGGCTCAGGGTACCGGCCTTGGACTCGCCCTGGCTCACCGTTTCGTTGAACTGCACGGCGGTTCCATCCGTTGCGACAACGTCGCGGAGGGTTGCACCTTTTCGATCGAGCTGCCCCTTTGCACCCGTGAGGAGTCGATGCAAGCATGAACAAACACATTCTCGTTGCCGACGACGACGACCTGTCGCGGGAGTTCCTCGCCGAGGCCTTTCGGGCTTCCGGGGCAACCGTGGACGAGGCACGCACCGGCGAGCAGGCGGCCCGACTCTTCGACAAGAGCCGGCACGACTTGGTTTTCACCGACATTCGAATGCCCGATGGCGACGGACTTGGACTTCTTAGTCGCGTCAAGGCCATCAGTCCGTCGACGCCGGTGATCTTAGTAACGGCTTTTGGATCGGTCGAAACCGCCGTCCAGACCATGCGCGACGGGGCCGAAGATTTCATCATGAAGCCCGTGTCGATTGAGCAAATTGAGCTGTGCCTACGCCGACTTGATGAGCGCCAATCGCTGGTTCGAGAGAACAAGGTTCTTCGTGCCCGTCTTGGCGAGCGCGGCGCGGATCAAAAATCCATCATCGGTGAAAGCCCGCAATGGCTGCGTTGTCTGGCCATGGCCGAACGCGTCGCTGAATCACGAGCCACCGTTTTGGTGCGCGGCGAAAGCGGCACCGGAAAAGAGGTCATCGCCTCGGTGCTGCACACGAGCAGCAATCGTCAGAGCGGCCCCTTCATCAAGACAAACTGCGCCGTGCTGCAGGACAGCCTGTTGACCAGCGAGCTCTTCGGCCACGAGAAAGGCGCCTTCACCAACGCCCACCAGCGCAAAGAAGGTCGCTTCGAGTTGGCCCACGGCGGAACGCTGTTCCTGGATGAGATCGGCGAGATCTCCCCGGAGATTCAGGCCAAGCTCTTAAGAGTCTTGGAGTCCGGAGAGTTCGAAAGAGTCGGCGGCAAAGAGACACTTAAGGTCGACGTGCGCGTGGTTTGCGCCACAAACCGTGACTTAGAACAGATGATGCGCGACGGAAGTTTTCGCGACGATCTTTACTACCGACTCAACGTCGTGCCCATCGAGGTGCCGCCGCTTAGAGAACGAGGCGAAGACCTCGTGTTGTTGGCAAAGCACTTCCTTGAGATCTACGGCGCAGAATTCTCGAGCCCGGTGCGAACTTTCAGCGCGGGTGCGATGAGGCGCTTAGCTCTGCACCCCTGGCCGGGCAACGTTCGAGAGCTCGCCAACTTGGTCCAACGCGTAGCCCTGCTGGCCATTGATGAGATCGTCACGGAGGACCAGCTTGCCCTCGAGCCTAGAAACTCGTCACGGGTTTCCGAGAGCATCGTTGGCCAGACGATCGCCGACGTCGAACGCAAACTGATCCTGGGAACTCTGGGCCTTACCAAGAACAACAAGACGGAGGCCGCCCGAATTCTCGGTGTCACCTCCCGCACGCTTTCCAACAAGATGCGCCTCTATCGCGAGCAAGGCCATGTTCCCTCGCGGCAGTCGGTCATGGGTTGAGGAGATTGTCATGAGTATTACCGATGGAAGAATCGCGGTACTCGCTCGCGCCATGGATGCCACGGCGCTGCGACATCAGATCACCGCAACGAACATCGCCAACATCAACACGCCGCAGTATCGGGCCCAGGAGCTCGATTTTGAGAGCACCTTCCGCGATGCCTTGCGGCGCGGTGATCTCAAAGAGGCCGTCAATGTGAGTGCAAAGGTCGTTGAACGCGAAGGCGCCAAAGTCAAGGCCGACGGGAACAGCGTCCATTTGGAACATGAATTCGGAGTCCTGCAAAAGAACGCCATGATGTTCGACATCTATTCGAGCATTCTGCGCGGCAAGCTCCAGATGATGAAACGAGCCATCAGCGGTCAAGGTTAATCCGCAGCGCTAAGTGCGGATGAGGCTGGTCCTCATGGTTTGGTCGCGGACAAAGGGTGAGAGCTTTGTCCACCGACAGTGAGAAGAGAGAGAGAGAGAGAAGCACATGGATATCGACTCCGTTTTCACGGGTATTTCGATCAGTTCGTCTGGACTCCACGCCGAGCGCGCTCGGATGGAGACCATTGCACGCAACATCGCAAATGCCAACGTCTTGTCGACGCCCGACGGTGGCCCCTATCGTCGCCGCGAGGTCTACTTTGAAACCATCCTCGCCGACAACATGTCAAAGGGTGATATCGAAGGCTCCGTTCGCATCACCGGCGTAGCCGACGACATGGAAACACCGCTCAGAGAGATCTACGACCCCGGCCATCCCTTGGCGGACAAGGAGACGGGCAACGTTCAGCACTCCAACGTTGATATGTCCTACGAGATGATCGACCTGATGTCGTCGGGACGTAGTTACGAGGCGAACCTGAAGGCGATGAAGGTCTTCAAGGACATGGCGGCGCAAGCATTGCGCTTGCTGGAGTAATCCGCCATGAGTTTCGACTACAACGCCGCGGCGAGCCGAATCGCCGGTGAGTTCCACAAGATCGGCGCCTCCGAAGCTGCGCCGAAGGCTGCCGAACCCAAAGAGGGTTTCGGGGACATGCTTAAGGGCATGATCTCTGATACTGAAGGCATGCAGAAAGAAGCCGATCAAGCAGTTCATCAACTCATGACCGGTGAGAAACAAAACGTTCACGAAGTCATGCTCTCGATGGCCAAGGCGGATGTGAGCTTTCGAATGATGCTCGAAGTGCGCAACAAGCTGGTTGAGGCCTACCAAGAAGTCATGCGGATGCAGGTTTGATTTAGCTCTCTGTCTCAAAGCACAGCGAACTGATCACCTCTGAAAGAGAAGAACACGTGGAATCAACGAATGACGTCTTAGGCCAGATCAAGACCATCTGGGGCCGTTTCAGCGGCGGCCAGAAGATTGGCGTGGGCGCCGCCGTCGCGGCGGCCTTTGCCGGCGTGCTGATGGCGACGATCTGGGCCGGGCAGCCGGACTATCGCAACTTGGGTCTTGAGCTAAGCGCCAAGGAGGCCGGAGTGGCCATTGGCCGTCTCGACGAAGAAGGTATCGACTATAAGGTCATGGCAGATGGCTCGACGATCTTGATCGAAACTAGCGATCTGGAGCAAGCGCGACGGCTGCTCGCGAAGGATGGCCTCAGCGGGGCGGGAGCCAAAGAAGACGGCTCCGGGATGTTCAGCTCGGGCAACACGATCAATCGCCGCCAACAGACTTGGTCGAACGCTCGCAACACCGAAAAGCGCGTGTCCGCGACGCTCGTCAACTTTGACTACATCGAGTTTGCTCACGTTCACATCACTCCTTTACGCGAACGCTACTACAAGCAAGGTCGTCGTCCGGCGAAGGCCAGCGTCCAGGTCAAGCTGCGCGGGACGCTCAGCGATCACCAAATTCAGAGCATCACGCACACTGTGGCGCAGGCCGTCGATGGCCTGAACCCCGACCATGTCACCATTCAAGACACGCACGGCATTGTCCTTAAGCAGCCCAACCAAGGCGAGCTTCAGGGCATGAAGAAGAATCTTCTAAAGCACCAAGAAGCGATCGAGTTCGCCAAGGCCAACCGAGCCCAACAGCAGCTCGACTTTGTTTTTGGTCCGGGTAAAACTCACGTCACAGTAGATGTAGAGATTGACTCGACGCGGTCGCAGACACGGCAAACGAAGTACAATCCCAAGTCGGGGATCACCCGGCACAAAGAGAAGAACGAAAAGAGTTCAACCAGCCCGCGCCGGGTGCCCGGCGGACTGCCGGTGGGATCAAGGAGCCCCGCAAATGGCAGTGGAGGCGGCGGCGACGCGGTCGACAAGACAGTGTCCGTCACCGAGACCAAGGACTTCGACCGCACCGAAACCGAGCTCGTGAAAATGGGAGGGGCGATCAAGCGTCTCTCTGCGGCGGTCTTTATCGACGAGAGTCTTAGCTCCCATGAGGAGAGCATTCGCAAGACTTTGGCGGCAGCCGTGGGCATCGACGAAAGTCGCGGTGACTCCATCGCCTTACACATCGCAGCCATCGTCGGCGTACCAGAGACCAACTTCGAAGAGGAGCGCAGTGCCGCGGAATCGCAGGCGACAGTTTTTGCCTACGCGGAGTACGGCATCTTTGGCCTGCTCGGTGCCTTGTTCCTCTTCTTTTCGCTCCGCACGATCAAAAAGGCAAAGGCATCTCTGCAAGATGTACTGCAAAGCTCGCTGGATGAAGAAGAGGCTAGTCGGCCGAAGCCAAAGGCTCCCGAGCTGGAGAACGTGGTGCTCAAGGCAGTGAACGAGAATTCCGCACTGGCCGGACGCTCATTGAAGCGTTGGCTTTACGAACCCGTGGCGAGCGAATGAGATGAATGGCATCGAAAAAGCAGCCGTGCTCTTCCGCGTCATCGGAGCCGAAGCGGCGGAGAAACTCTGCGGCACGATGAGGCCAGAGGAAGTCTCCATGGTGGCTGCGGCCATGATTCGCTTGGAGAAACAGCCTCCGAGTCAAGATGAGATCAAAGTCATCCTTGAAGAGTTTCAATCGATGATGGAATCTGGCGGCGGCATCTTCGCCAACGTCGGCGAGACTTTGGAGCAAATGTTTGCCGCAAAGTTTGGCAACGAAGGAGCAAAGAGGCTCGAAGAAGTGCGCGTCAACGCGCAGGTCGAGTCGCCGTTCAAGGGACTGTCGGGCGTACCCTTCTCGGATCTCGAACGCATCCTGCGCGAAGAGCATCCGCAGGTGCAAGCGGCCGTGTTGGCGAATATCGATAGCGACCTGGCTGCAGGAGTCCTCGGGTGTATGACCGAGGAGCGGCGCGCCGATGTCGTCGAGCGTATCGCCACGATGAAGCCCCCTCCCCCACGCCTATTGCGGGACATGGCAGATCTGTTCATCGAGAAGACCTCCAATCTCCCTCGATTCGAGAAGATCGAGGAATCCGGCAGCGTCGCACCGAGTGTTCGGATCGCGGCCGATATCCTGAACGCCGGGGCCGGTGAGGGAAATGAAACCATGTTGGATTCAATCGGCGAAAAGAGCCCGGACCTCGTTGAACAAATTCGCGAGACCATGTTCACCTTCGAAGACCTCGCTGCGATTGACAAGATCACCATGCAAAAGATCTTGGGCGGTGTCGATACGAAGTTGCTCTCGCTCAGCCTTAAGGCCTGCAGCGAGCAAGCCACGGAGTCTATCTTTGCGGCGGTTTCGCAGCGGACCCGCGACATGATCGTCGAAGAACGGGAACTCATTGGGGCGGTGCCGCTGACCGAAGTTCAGGAAGCGCAGAAAGAGGTCATGCAGATCATTCGTGGAATGATCGATAACGGCTCAGTATCGGTATCCGTCGGAGGCTCTGATGGGCAAATGGTCGAGTAGTCTGTCGGTCGCATTCGCCCGACGGCCCATCGATGCCAAGATCGGGCTTCACGACCGCAGCGGTCATCACGCGAGCAGTCCGTCAAGTTTTGACCTCAAAGAGATTCAACGCCGGGCTTTTGAGCGCGGCCGATTGGTCGAACGCGAGCAAAGCGGGGTGCCCCTGCAGGTCTTGGTGCGAAAGCTCAGCGACTATGTGGCGACACTTGAGCAATCGCGTGTCGCCGATTCGCAGCGAGTCGAAGAGGTCGGAGTCCGCTTGGGTCTCCATGTCGCCGAACAGCTGACGCGGAAAGTTCTGGCTGACAACGAGCATGACTCGCGCGCCTTGGTTGAAACCGCCATCTCTGAGATACGTGCGCGCAAAGAAACTGGGCCATTGACGATCGAGCTGGCAACTGGCGATCACTCGCGTTTGCTTGACGCCTTCGCGGGCCGCAAACCGAAGGGGATCGAACTGCGCGAGAACGCCTCCCTGTCGCCAGGTGACTTCGTGATCCAGGGCAACAATGTCGAGTACTGGAGTTCGATGAACGAGCGCCTCGAGGCCCTCCGAACGCGCCTGATTGAGGAAAGTCGCGATGTCTGAGTTCGATTTTCAACGCTATGAGGGCCTGATTGACGCCCAACCCACCGGGCGGTTTTCGGGCCGCGTCACCCGTGTGGTCGGGTTGACGATCGAGTGCCGAGGACTTCAGGTCGCGATGGGCGAGCTATGCTCCATCAAGGCGCGGGGTCGCAGTGAGCCCCTCCTCGCCGAGGCCGTTGGGTTTCAAGACGGCTCGACCTTGTTGATGCCCCTAGATGAGGCCACGGGACTTGGTCCGGGCGACACGGTGCAACCCTTGGGTCGCACGCTCAGTGTTGGCTGTAGTGAGTCCATGCTCGGGCGCGTGCTCGATGCGCTGGGCAACCCTCTTGACGATGGTCCGCCGCTTACGCGCGGCATCGAAATGGAAGTGTTTGCAAAAGCACCCGCTCCGCTTTCGCGACAACGAATTAGCCAGCCCTTCGCCACCGGAGTCAGCGCCATCGACGGCCTCATGACCCTGGGATACGGGCAGCGTGTCGGCATCTTTGCCGGAAGTGGCGTGGGAAAAAGTACGCTGTTGGGGAGCATTGCCCGCAGCAGTCAAGGCGAAGTCAATGTCATCGCCTTGGTAGGTGAGCGTGGTCGCGAGGTCAAAGAGTTCATTGAGGCCTCTCTCGGGCCGGAGGGCCTCGCTCGATCCGTGGTCATTGTGGCAACTTCCGATGCGCCGCCGTTACTGCGCTTCAAAGCCTCTTTCACGGCGATGGCCATCGCTGAGTACTTCCGCGATCATGGGCGGCAGGTCTTGATGATGATGGATTCCGTGACACGCCTGGCGAATGCCGCGCGTGAGATCGGCTTGTCCTTAGGTGAGCCACCCACGATCAAGGGTTATCCACCGTCGTTCTTCAGCACGATGCCCAAGCTGGTCGAGCGCATGGGGATTGCCAAAGGCGGCTCCATCACGGGGCTCCTGACGGTGCTCGTGGACGCCGACGACATGAACGAGCCCGTCGCGGATACGATGCGGGGCTTGCTGGATGGGCACTTTGTTCTGTCCCGAAAGATCGCCTCTCGGGGTCAATACCCAGCCCTGGACGTTCTGGAGAGCCTGTCGCGCCTCATGGAGGTGGTCACAGAACCAAAACATCAAATGGCGGCGAGGCAGCTGAGGAAACACCTTGCGGTCTATGAGGATGCACGCGATCTCATCAGCGTCGGTGCCTACCGCCGTGGGAGCGACCCAGAGATTGATGCCGCCGTCGCTATCTACCCGCAAATAATGGACTTACTGAAGCAAGAGCCCTCAGAATGCCGATCATGGGAGGAGACTCTTTCCCGTCTCACATCCCTTTTTGGAGAGACCCCGTCGCCCCTTCGAGCCTTTTGAATCGAGGGTGAGGAACAGACGGCCTAAACCATGAAGAAGTTTCACTTCCGACTGCAGCGACTGCTTGAGCTTGAATCCAAGCGCTCCGAGGCAGCACGCCGGCAACTTGCGCTGGCATTGCGCCGGCTTGAGAACGCTAAGGATGTGGAATTCTCGACTCGGAAAGAGCTCGAACGCGTGACATCTCAGCTCCAAAGAGGCTTTGCCGCCAAAAAGATCACTCCTTTCGAACTGAAACTTCGGCAAGACGCCCTTCACATCATGGAGAAGAAGCTCTCCGAATGCCACGAGCTGGTGCGCCGGGAAGAACAGCACTGTGAAAAGGCACGCCAATTCATGATAGAGCAACGTCGACGTGTTGTGACTTTCGAGCGGATGAGGGAACGAGAGCTTGAGACTTGGAACAAAAGTCGCGAACGCTGGGACGCCAACGTCCTGGACGAGTTCGCAGCCCGTCGTCACCAAATTCGAATGCAGGGAGCGGCACGGTCATGAAATCGGTCTTCACCATCATCGGAGTCCTGACCCTCGCGCAGTGGGTGTTCGTCGGTTTGCTGCACGGTTTTTTGATCATGCAGGGCAAAAATTCGCCCGAGACCTTCCACAAACTGCATCGCATTCCGGTGGTCGGTGGGTATTTTCCCGTCGTCGACTTGCCGACCGACGAAGACAAAGAACGCGAACACGCGGATGCCATGCGCTTACGACTGCTCGAAGCCAAACGGGACCTCGAACTGCCCAAGGCCTTCGACCCTGAGACATTCCAGGAACTCATCGACGAGATCAAAACCAAAAGCAGCGATCTCAACGACGATCGCAAGGGCCTTGAAGCCCGCGAGTCTGAAGTTCAGTCACTCATCGAAGAACTCAAAGAGCGCGAAGAAACCGTCAACGCTCGCCAGGAAAAACTCGCCCAAGAGGCCGAGCGCATCAAGCTCGCGCAACGCGAACTCACACTCAAGGAGGCCAGCGCCAAAGGAGAACAAGACGCCGCCGAGCGCGAAAATCTCCAACGACTCGCCACGGTCTTTGAGGCGATGCAGCCCAGATTGGCCAGGGAACGCCTGGTAGGCACCAAAGAAAACCAAGGAACCGAAGAGGAGCGCAAGCAGCGCTACCATGACGCGGCTCGAATATTGACCTACATGAACACAGAGGTTTCGGCCGCGATCATGGAGCAGCTCGATCCCGTTGAGTTCGTGCGGATTCAGCAGGTCATGAAGGGACTTCCGATCGAGAAGTAGCCGCCAGATTCACTTCGCTCACAGCCGGCGCTGGGCCAGCACTGAATCTAAACCCGACCTCTACCCTCTTTTCACTTATCCCGAGCTTTCTTCCGATAGCAACCCAGGAAGAGGTGCCGCCATTAAGGCGGTGCTGGGGGAAAAGCGGAAGGACAGGCATGGATCTCGCTACCGTAGTGGGCCTTGTGGTCGGCATCGGCCTCATCTTGATCTCGATCATGATGGGCGCTGGTCTCATGGCCTTTATCGATGCCCCGTCCGTAATGATCGTTTTCGGGGGCACCATCGCGAGTGTCTTGATCGCGTTTCCGATGGGACAAGCTGTCTCCACCGGAAAGATCATGAAGAAGACTTTCCAGTTCAAGCTCTCTACGCCTCCTGAAGTTATTAGCAGCATGGCCGAGTACGCCACCCTCGCTCGCAAAGAGGGTCTGCTGGCGCTCGAGGAGAAGCTTCCCGAGGTGCAAGATCCGTTCTTGGTGAAGGGTCTGCGTTTGGTGGTCGATGGCTTTCCGGCAGAGGTGGTCCGCGACATCCTCACCATCGACCTCTTTGCCATGCAAGAGCGCCACACCCAGGGCAAGTGTGTCTTGGACAAGATGGGCGATGCCGCGCCGGCCATGGGCATGATCGGAACGCTCATCGGGTTGGTGACCATGCTCAAGAACTTGTCGGACCCCTCGCAAATCGGAGGCGGAATGGCGACCGCCTTGTTGACGACCTTCTACGGTTCGTTCATTTCCAACCTCTTCTTTCTGCCGCTCGCCAACAAGCTCGAGATCCGCAAAAAAGAAGAAACGATGTTACGGGAAATCATGATCGAGGGCGTCGTCGCAATTCAAAGCGGTGACAAGCCTCAAATGGTTGTCGAAAAGCTCAAGTCCTTCCTTCCTCCTGGGGTTCGCCAGGCGATGGAGGAAGAGGCGGCGAAGAAGTAGGGCCGGATCGTGGCCAAACGCGAAAAACCCGAAGTCATTCCGCCAAAAGGCGCGCCCGGTTGGATCGTCACCTTTACGGACATGAGTTCGTTGCTGCTGACTTTCTTCATCCTTATTCTCACTTTCTCCTCGACCGAGAAAGAGAAATTGAAGAAGGCTGAAGGCTCCTTAACGGGAGCCTTCGGCGTGGTCGAAGACCTACGTCGGTCCAAACGCGACGTGAACGCAAACGTCGCGGTCAACAACGCCGAGCAAGACCCAAATGGCGTCCCCGATGAGTACATGCGCCGAGATCAGGTTGACGATCTCGAGGACTTGGTCCAAAAGCGTGACGTTTTCAACGTGCAGTTCGACAACTCTGCAGAGGGCACGCGCGTACGCTTAATGCCCAGCAACGGCGACGAGATATTCGGTCTTTTGGACGAAGAGCTCACCGCAGAGGCCGAGGCTCTGCTGAAGGAAGCGGCGGGCCTTTTCCGTAGCTTGCCCTATCGCATCGTCGTCGAGACTCACGTCGACAATCGCACTTGGCGCGTGAAGCGCGGGATGACGGCCATGCGGTGGACTCTCGCGCGGGCCCTCGCGGCGGCCGAGGTTTTGGAGTCGGTGGGAATTCCTCCGGAGCGCATTTCGGTTTCGCCGAAGGGGGATTTCGAGCCACTCGCACCCAACAAGAACGGCCCCAAGGCGCGGTACAAGAACCGCCGTCTGGAGATCTTGTTCATCCCCAACCAAAGCGATCCCCTCTACCGAAAATACAGCACCGAAGGGGACTCGGATGGCTAAGCCAAAAAAAGTCTACCCCAAAGGTGCACCGGCCTACATGGTTTCCTTTGGCGACATGATCACCATCATGTTGACCTTCTTCATTCTGCTCTGCTCGTATTCCAGTGAGCGGCAGTCTGGGTTTGTGTCTGATGGGATTGGGTCTTTCAAGGAGAGCCTCAACACTTTCGGTTTGCCGGGGATCATGCCGGGGGTCAAACACCCGGTCGACCTCGGGGCCAACAAAGTTCGGTTCAAACCGGCTCGCGCTCTGAACTACGAACTGCTCGAATCTGAAGACGGCGATCTCGACGACCTCAATCGCAATGCTCTGCGCCAGGTCGTCAAGGAAAGCTTGAAGGAAGACAAAGTCAGTCGCATACCGATCGTCTTCATTTTCGATTTTCAGAAGACGAAGTTGACTGCCGAGCATCAAACGGCCCTGGATCAGATCGGCCCCATTCTCGCCAGCTCAAGATCCAAGATTCGAATCGAAGGATTCGCTTACGAAGAAGACAAAGGCCGGCGCGCATCGCGCAAACTGGCCTGGGAACGCGCTCAGTCAATTGCAAATTACATGACCCGCGAACACGGCATTGCCGCATCGCGGGTATCGGCCCAAGGCCACGGAACCGGCGGCAAGGGTGTCGCTAATCGCAGAAACCGCGTCGTCCAAGACTATCTTGGTCGCCGCATTGCGGTCATCTATCTCGTCCCCGAGAAAAGTTGACCGAGGAGAGCTAAGTCATGAAGATGAAACTAATCATCGGCGTCGTCGCCTTGGCCGTCATCGGCGGAGCGGCTTTCGTCGTCGCCTCCGGCGGGGAAAAAATGAATGAGGATCAGCTCGATGCTATGCGGGGCACCGATCCCTACTACGTCGACAGCGAGCTGATCACCGTCATCGCCCCCTACGGCGGGGGTGAGATCTTGACCAACATTCAAGAGAGCAAGATCGTCAAGCTCGGCTTCGAGATCCAGTATCGCGTCGGGATACGCTGGCAAGAAGATCCGATGCCCGCCGCCGATGCTTTGGCGAAGGTCGCCTCCCAATTGAAAAGCCAGTTGCTCATCACCCTTAGCGGTCGTGAACCAGCCACCTTCAAAGGAGCCGGTCTTTCGATGCTGCGCCAAGAGATCCTCGACATGATCAACGAACTCGCCTTCCCCCTCCAAGAAGCGCGCGTCGAAGCCGTCAACCTAACCACCATCTTCGTCCAAGGCGGCTAAGCCCCCAAACCCGCAACATCTGCGTCAGACGATTTTCACTACCCTTTACCACCCATGATGCGGTCTAACTCGACATCTCCACCAACTTAACCACCGTTCTCCAGTTGCGCGCGGTGCTGATGGTCTGCAAGTTCGAGTCGAAATAGGCATTCGTCAGCTTGCTTCGTGCGACACCATTCGGGCAGCAAACGAAAACCTCTTGCCCCTTGACGACAAACTCGTCTGGCGGCGAGCGCTTGGGGTCTAGTTGTTTCACGCCAGCAGCGGACGGGGCAGACTGAAGGAAAACGAAATGCAACTCGCTGGTCTCGACGCCCCGCCGATGGAAGGGGTGCGATTCCAGTGCATGGCGGAGTTCTGATGCACTCCGAATGACGACCGGCACCTCAAACCCGAATTCCTTCGCGATTGCCCTGCCTAAACTTCGAGCTAATTTCTTCGCTCCCGCCGCCGTCGCCGAGAAAACCACGTTGCCGCTCTGGATGTAGGTCGACACATCCAGACCACCAAGGTCTTCCACGATTTGGGCCAGCGCTTTCATCGGCAGCTTGTGGTGTCCGCCGACATTGATGCCTCGCAACAAAGCAACGTGCCTTCCTGTCATGCGCAAACCTCCTATACCGTGTCAGTCGTAATTCTCCCGGTTAAGGGTCGCAGCCGCCGTTCTCCCGGCTGGTTGACTGGGTCTGGCGTGGAAAAGCGGGAGAATTAAGACTGGCCCCGCACAACAGGTTTGTGGGCACTACTCGCCCAGGATTAGCTCTAGTCCCGGCGTAAAGGAGTAGTTTTGGCTGGCGGCTGGGTCCCATTCGATCACTTGGATGTAGATGGACACGCCGCAAAGGTCGACTGAACACGGCACCATCGCCGCGTAGGGTGAAATCCCCACGGGGATGTAGAGGAGCGGCTCGGTTACCGGATCCACCAAGACGGTACCCCCGATTGACGTAAGCAAGGAGAGCGGCGAAAGACCGACCAAGATACAAACCGTCGTGGCCTCGGGTCGCGAGTTTTCTATCAGGATGTCGATGCCGGTGCCCAGAATCGGAAGCGCGCTGACACTCAGCGAGGGGACACCGAGGTTCCCGGGCCAACCCGCGCCATAATTGCTGAAGGCGGCTGGCGTTGTGCAGGTTAGAAAAAGGCGACTGTGCGTGTTGTTGGTCTCGTCGCACTCGTTTTCGCTGCTGACGCCGGTACCGTCATCATCGACGCGCGCAAAGATAGCGTTACTGCTGCCGAAACCCATGGGAAGATTGAGAGTAAGGTCCTGGAAAGTGCCGGGCTGAAGCGGCGCTGTCGTGGGGACGGTCCCGAGGAGCACACCACCGGCATTGGGATCGCCGTCGTAGAAGGACATTGGCAAGCCTGCGCCCGCGACGACCGCACCGCCGTTACCCATTCGTGCGGTAACCGAAGGTTGAGCGGCACATCCAAAACGCAGAAAGGACGCCGTGAGATCCGACGCCGCAAGCGCGCTACTTGCCGTAGTTAGCACATTCTGCCGGTAGTTGTTGAAGGGCATGCCCGCCGGAGTGAGCCAGTTGTTGTCCTCGATCAGGGGAATCGTCCCGTCGTCGTTTACATTCGTGATGTGATAGCTGTGCTGGTTCCAGATCTGCCGGGTGGCCACCCAGTTGTCAGTGGGGTCTCCGAAGACAAAGATCCCGCGCTGGGGGCCGAAGCCACAGTTGTTGTTGGCCACCGCGATGATTTCGGCGTTGCCGTCGGCATCCACGTCAGCGACCAACACGTACTCGTGCCAAGTACAAGAGCTCAGCGGTGTTTGAAAAAGCACCGTGCCGTCGAGGCCATTGTAGAGCCGCAGGAAAAGCTCGTCTCGATAGACGACCTCAGCCGCGCCGTCACCGTTAAAGTCAAAAACCGACGATCCGGTGCGGTTGGAGCTCCCATCCTGCGTCACCGACTGCCACTTAAGCGTGCCGTCAGTTTCAAAGACGGCATAGCGCGCCGCTCCGGCCACGCCAATCTCGGGCATGCCGTCACCGTCGTAGTCGGCCACGGTGGGAGGGCCCCCGGTGCCGCCCCCCGGAATCGGGACAGGTCCCCAAACAATGTTGCCAAGGTGGTCGATGAGGCGCACCTGGCCTCCGGCCACGTGCACAATCTCCGGGAAGGGGTCGAGGTCGAAGTTGCCCACAGCGCCATGCCCGTCCGGGATGGCGATCTGCCACAGAATGCTGCCGTCGGCGTTATAGACCGTATTGCCAGCAATGACGTTGGGCTCGCCGTCAAGGTCGATGTCGGCAACAATTGAAAGTGGAAAACCAGTGGCACCGCCGATACCGCCGGTCCCGGTCCAGAGCAGCAGGCCGTTGGCATCAAGTGCTTGCCGGCCGATAACGATCTCCGGCGAGCCGTCGCCGTCGAGATCGGCGATCGAAGGAGCGCCCCAATTGACGTTCTGGATCAGATCACTAAACCACTTGAAAGTCCCGTCATTCTCGAAAGCGATGAGACGGTTGTTGCTAGCGGCGCAAGCGATGATCTCGGGTAGGCCATCTTGGTCGATGTCGCCAACGGCGATCGAAGCCGTAGTACTGATCAAGTGCAGGGGATTGTTGACGGTAAACAGCTCGAGTCCGTCACTCCCACGTAGCGCGCGCAAAACGCCGATCTCGACGAGCCCTCCACCCGTCGACGAGGTGGAGCCGAAGATGACTTCTGGAATCTGATCGCCATCCAGGTCCATGATACTCGGAGTCATCATGACGTTCAGAGCATCAGATTCGACACTGGAACTCGTCCATGACCACTCGATCTGCGGTGTGATCAGGGCCGCGCCCGGATTGAAGATACAATCGGCGCCTGAATTGCCGTAGTTGTTGGTTTCGTCGCTTTCGACGACAACGGCACCCGAGTCCACAAAGGCAAAGATCAGTGATTGCCGAAATTCGACCTCGCCCCCCAAAACCGCGTTGCTCTGAACCGTTGCTCCCGCCGCCAAGCTCGCCACGCTGCTACCTCCGAGCACACGGTCGCCGAGGGCGTCAAATTGTCCATTGTGGTTGAGGTCTTCAAAAAAAGTGAGGTCAAAGGCCCCGGCGGCGACATCACCGTCATTTCGAATCGTCGTGCTCACCATTCCGCTCACCGTCAGCGCTTGAGCGTCGAAAACCAAGGCCGAGCCATCGACCGTGCTCACCAACAAATCCGCTTGAGCCATGCAAGTCGAACTCAAGTAAAGCAGTGAGGAAAGAAACAGGGCACCTGAGATGACGGAAAGCCGCATGGTATTCTCCGGGAATAAGGGCGATTGAAGGGAAGCTTGCGAAAGCTACACCAAAGAAGAGCGGAAAGGAAGACGAGGATCCAACGCGATTGCCGCTGCGGGGGAACAGGGGCTGCTTCGCGATGAGGTGGCTTCAGTAAGTGGGAGGATTAGGTCTGACGTGAAAAAGCGGGAGAATTTAGTCTGACTCCGTATAGGAGGTTAATTTGGTTTTGGGCATTTTAGGACTCGGAATCCGTCGGCAGTGCGGACGGTTTGGAAGGGCATTTTGAGGGCACACAAGGCCTTTTCGACCTCGGCGGCGGCTTTGTCGCGGATTCCGCCCAGGAGGGCTTGGCCACCGCTCTCAAGGTGCGGGAAGAGCTCGGCGAGGATGAGGATCAAAAGCTCGTCGACGATGTTGACCAGGATGAGGTCGAACTTGCGAGGGAAGGCAGCGGCAGCACCTGGCGCGAAATGGCAACGGTCATCGAGATCATTCAGGATGGCGTTGTGTTGGGCAGACTCCAGGGCGCGGGCGTCGATGTCCGCGGCGAAGACCTCGCGCGCGCCAAGACGCGCGGCAGCGAAGGCCAGGATGCCGGACCCGGTACCCAAGTCAAAGACACTGAGGCCGCTGAGGTCGAGATCCGCAAGGGCCAAGAGCATCAAGCGCGTTGAGGGGTGATCGCCAAGCCCAAAGGCTTGGCCCGGTTCCAAAATGATGTCGTAAAGATCCGGGTCAGAAGACGGGGGGTGAAACGGGGCCCTTAAGTAGAAGGGAGCTAAGGTCTGAGGCTGGTGTTGCTCCTGCCAATCCCTGGCCCAATCCACTGCGTCTTCGATGGAAGATCTCAAAGCCCCAGCCAAAGCTGGACCCAGGGAGTCGCGCAATCGCTCAAGCGTTTGCCCGTCATCGGGTCGAGCCGGGGTCCAAGCGCAAAGGCGTCGCAAAGAGATCCTACCTTCGTCGTCTTGCTGATGTTCCAGCCAAGAACCTTGACGTCGTTCTTCAACCGTCGTGGAAACGCCGAGGATTGACTCGATCGTCGCCTTGGGGACGGCGAAGTCCTCGGCTGCTGGCAGATCTATCTCCCAACGGCGCCACACCGATTCACTCGCGGAGTTCTTCAAAACGGACTTTTGCCGGACAAGGTTTCGTGCCAGATGCGGTGGAGCAGCCAAGTGCCGTCTTGGCCTTGCATCTCAAGGTCAGACCCAATCCGCCAGGCTTCACGACATTCCGAGTCCTTGAGCTGATCGATGATCCACCCGACGGTGAGGGCGTACATGACTCCAGCGTTGTCCTCGGAACTGAAGGAGTCAGCAATTTCTTCGAGGGCGCGCAGAATCTTGTCTTCGTCCGACGAAAACCGAAAAAAGAGCTCACGGCCCAAGAGCATCAAGAGCAAGACCAAGCCAACGGCGACAAGGATGCGTTTGGTCACGATGACTTAGGTCCCAATGATGAGGAACTCCGTGGTCAGCCTCATGCTCTCCTTGGCGGCAGCGTGAGTCCCGAAGCTATAGCGATGTGGGCGTTTCGCAATCTCAACTTTGCTCTTGTACTTTAAAAGGAGCGACTCGAGAACTTCAAGATCGGGAAAGGCGTTCGAGGAATAGGACATGACAATGGTGCTGTCTTGGAACATCGCAAACATCCGCTCGAAAGCGGCCATTGAGTCGCGGCGATAAGAGAACGGCGTGTACCGCTTTTCTAGCTTCTTGACCTTAGTGCTCATCATCAACGGCGCCTGAGTGTCATCCCAGTAGTTGCTAAGCCCTTCGAGGAA
>JAZGFI010000064.1:0-6136 GCA_036479435.1 Planctomycetota bacterium
GCACGCCCCATGGCGTTTCCTTTCGACAAAGGGGTGTTGGTTTTGGTCACGGAGCGCGTCTTTAAGTCGGGACGCAACCGGCAACAAACAAAGGGAACACTTCATTTCGTCGATCGTGACACCGGGCGGGTAGAATCGAGCATACAGTTCGAGAACGAACCCAAGCGATACCTACAGAGCCTTATCTCGATTGTTGACGGGGCTCTGATCGTGGCCGATGGGCCTCTTTTGAAAGTGCTGAAGCCATGACGCGTTGGGCAAAACTCGGACTCCTTGCCGTCGCCGCCACCGCGGTGGTGCTTTTGTTTGGCTTCAAGATCCTGCCCTTCGCAGCATCGACGGCGCCCGTCAAAGGCACAACGGCCGATGGCAACTCAAAGCCCTCACCTGAAAAGGCCTCCGGCGAACGAAAGCTCGGCCTAGCCGAACCACTTCTTTTGCCCGGAGACAAGACCGCGCCTCCGCCCCGCGACCGCATTGAGGACGCCATCTCGCGCGGACTCGCGTTTTTGGCTCGAACCCAAAACAAAACCACCGGCGGCTGGGTCCAGGACGTCGGATTTAAGTTCAACGATCAATATGAAGTCATGGTGGCGAACCAAGATCACGTCGGCGTCAGCGCCTTGGCATTGATGGCGTTTTTGGCCGGAGGTCACCTTCCGGGACGCGGTCGCTACGGAGACGTCGTCGAACGCGGCACGGACTACATCATTCGCTGCGTCGACACCGACACTGGCTACATCTCGGCGAACGAAACCCGCATGTACAGCCATGCCTTCGCCACCTTGTATCTGGCGGAAGTCTACGGCATGACCCAACGTGCCGATGTGCACGAAAAACTCCAGCAAGCCGTGGACCTCACGGTCAAGACGCAGAATCGGCAGGGCTCATGGCGCTACCGCCCCTATGCCCCCGATAGCGACATGTCAATCGCTGTGTGCCAACTCATGGCCTTGCGCGCCGCTCGCAACATCGGCATTGCCGTTCCAAAGTCGACGATCACCCGCGCCTACGATTACATCGAACGATCCAACTATGGACCCGGTTCGTCGCGGCAGTTCAACGGCGCTTTCCGCTACATGATCGACCAGCCGCAGGCACGTGTGAGTTTCGCTCTGGCCGCGGCCGGCATCGCCGCCTTGTTGCACGCGGGGTTCTACGAAGACGACATGGTCACGCGCGGACTTCGTTGGCTGAAGAAACGAGTACAACGGCCTCATTTCTCCGAAAAGTTTCCGACCTACTTCTATTGGTACGGCAACTACTATGCCGCGCAGGTGATGTTCATCGCGAACGACACTCATCCCGGACTGTGGGACGACTTCTATTGGCCCATGATGTCCAGAAACTTGATTCGCAGCCAAAGCATGGACGGGTCCTGGAGAAACGACCCGGGCCCGGGGCAGGTTTTTGGGACTGCCGTCGCGTCCTTGATCTTGCAGATCCCTTACGAGTACCTTCCCATCTTCCAGCGTTAACGGAGTTTCCATGGACACCGGTTCCATTAGGCAAAAACTTGGCGACCTGAGAACGAAGCTCCGCTTGTTGCTCGCAGGGCATGGCGTCGTTCGCGTCTTGAGTGTCGCCGCAGGCCTTGCCGCCATTTCTTTTGTCATGGACTGGCTGTTCCAGCTCCCTTGGGGCGCTCGGGTGATCATGCTGATCATCATGGTCGCCGTGCTGGCGTGGACCGTGCTGCGGCACATCGTTCGCCCCTTTAGCGTCAGCCTTGACGATGAGTCGATGGCCTTGCTGGTTGAACGGCGACATCCAGAGTTTGGTCACGAGCTCATCTCTGCACTCCAGTTGTCGGAGCAAATGGAGGACGACGAGAACAGCGATTCACGCGAAATGATGTCGACGGCGGTGGCTCAGGCAGTCCACCGCTTTAAGGGCATGTCTTTTGGAGACTCGTTGAGCGCCCGCCCCTTGGCGGGCCCCGCATTCTTGGGGATCGCGGCCTTGTTGCTGCTCGTGATCTACGCTTCCGTGTTGCCCGAGCACGCATCCTTGTGGTTCGATCGTTGTATCCGATTAAGCGACCGCGAGTGGCCCCCGAAAACCCGCCTTGAAGTTCGGATTGCCAACATCGGCAAGTTTCGCCACGAAATTCGCGCCAACGGCCATCACGAAGTCTGGGTGCCCGAGGCTTCGGTAATTCGAGTCGAGGTGCGAGCGGAGGGTGATATCCCCTCGAGCGTGCGACTCAAAAAGTACGTGTACCCGCGTTCCGAGAATCCAACGCCCGTCACCGTCGAAATGGGAGAACGATCCGATTCCGGCGAGTTCGAGTACAAGTTTGGACGAGTCACATCTAGTTTTGAGTTCTACGCGGAAGGCGGTGACGACGAAGACGAAGTTCCTTATTTCGTCGTACACGTTCGAAGCGCGCCGCGCGTCGACTCGTTCGAGGTCGCCTACGACTATCCCGACTACATCAATGAAGTGGGACAAAAAGACCGTTCAGGCGTGCGTGAGTACAACCTAATCGCACCCGTTGGCACCGAGGCGACGATGAGTTTTCGCGTCTCGTCGCCACTGCAACACTTCGCCTTGATCTTGGATGACGACCCGGAGAATCCCATCGCCCTGCAACCCTTGGCTTCCGATCCTCTGCAATATCGCTGGAAGAAGATCCTCGAGCGCGACCATTTCTACACCTACCGCCTCATTGGAGAAAACGGCACGCCAAGTCGCGAGGTCCCCAATTTCAACATCAGTGCGCAAGTCGACCTTCCGCCTCAGCTTGGCGTCGTGATGCCAGAGCTGACGAATATCGACGTGACAGCCCGCGCTATCTTGCCGCTCAAGATCCAAGTCAGCGATGACTTTGGCATCGGCGGCATCGAGCTACGTTGGGACAGCAGTCGCGACGGGCTGTTCACGCAGGCGATCGCCTTCGACGAAGAAGACCTTCAATTCGAGAATGAAGAGCAACGCGAGCTCATTGCATTTCGCGCGATTGAAATGCGCCAGTTCACGATCGTTGACGGCGATAAGACACGTCCCCTTCGGGCTGGCGACAGCATTTTTCTGAAGATTGAGGCTCGCGATCGACGGAGCACTTCTCTCGATCCGGAACCCAATATCTCGGTCTACCCCACCCTTTTGTTGCTGAACCTACGCGAAACTTCCGAGATCGAACGAGATCTCGTGCGAGGGCAAGTACGCACCAAAGAACAGGTCGAGCGCGCTCTCGAAGCAGCTGAGCTCCGCCGGGACGAACTAAAACAGCTCGTGGACGGTGGCCAAGCGAACCAAGCCGGCGAAGACGCCGTTCACAGCCTGATAGCGGGTCAAGCTCTCGTCACCTCCAGCCTCAGCGAGGCCGCCCGGGGCTTTGTCCGCATTTTCGACGGCTACCTCTTTAACCGAACTGACCCATCAAATTTGACCGAATCTCTCATTGCCTCGATCTGTAACCGGCATCGGCGTGAGGCCGGAACGCACTACGAGTTTATTACGGCGACCCTGCCGGAGGTCGAGAACCGAATCGACCAATCTGAAGCGATGGGCAAGCTGACACGCATCATGGGCCTGTTGATTCGGGCTGCAGACCGCGAATCTCCGGCTTTGGGGCTGAAACTCCGTGAAGCCACCCAAGTTGCAAACGCTTCCGAACGCCTCCCGTTTCTAGAAGAGGCACTCCGGGAACAGGAACAACTCTTGGCGACTTTGCGCAGCTTGGTCGACAAGATGGAAGAGTGGGAAGATTTCCAGGACGTCATTCAGAGTCTGAAAGATATCCTGGAGTTGCAAAAAGGGCTCTCCGACCGCGTCGAGTCTCTACCTAAGTAAGGCCCTTAAGGCCGCGGCGCCACGCCGAAACTGATTTGGGGGTCTAGAATGACCGCAACTACGAAGACTGCCGCAAGCTGTTTGTTGGCGCTCACCCTCTTGATGGTGGTGACATGGCCGACATCGGCTCAAGCCCAGGGAGCCAAGCGCGCTAAGGAACTTCAGGCCATTACGGCCGAGCAAAAGTCCCTGACGCGGCGCCTTCGCAACCTGAAGGGCAAGATGGCCCGTTTGCAAAAGCGTCTCCTCAAAGAGGATCGACGCTTTCAGGCTGAACTTCTCCAAAAGGGTATCGACAAGATTGACGGTCTTCGCCTTGAGAGTGAAATGCTCGCGGTCGTCCAGGATCTCGAACAAGGCCAGCGTTTTGCCAGTTTGACCCGGCAGCAAAATTTGGTGAAGCAACTCGGCGAGCTCTTGAGCCTGTTGCTGAATCAGCGCGCAGACAAGTTCGATGAGAAGCTGGAGAAGATTCGAGAGGGCCTCGAGCAGCTCGACAATCTTCGCTCTGAACAGCAAAAAATCAGCGAGGAGACCAAAGACCTCAATAGCCGCCTTAGCGACGACCAGCTTCAAAGCATCTCGAAGCTTCGCGAAGAACTCCTGGCATTGAAGGCAAAACAAGACGCGGCTCTGGCGCAGAATGCAAAGGACTTCGACCAAAACCTCGACCGTGTTTCCGATCTGAAGAGCAGCGCCGAGAAGATGGCGCGATCCGAAAATTCGATGGCCGAGTCGGCCTCGAAGGCGGCCAAGCAGGCGGGCGCCGACGCGGCCGCGCTCGAGCGCGCCGACAAGAAGCTGGAGTCTTTAGAACGCGAAAGCGAAGAAGCGAAGGCTCGCCTCGACGCCGAGCGCGCCCTCAGGGAGGCTATCGCGCGTCTGAAACAAATCGACAACAAGATCGAGTCAAAAGGCCTGCCCGAGAACGGCAAGACTGGCCTGCGGCGACGCGAACGCTTGGACCTTGAGAAAGTGCGTCAGAGCTTAAGCGACGCCGCCGAGAAGCTCTCCGCCGCCGAGGCGCGAGCCGCTTTGCGCACCGCGCGGGATGACAAAGAAAAAGCTGAGTCCGGAGAGTCTGCTTCCGATCAGGCTGCCAACGGCAACGCAGAGAATGCCGAGACGCAGGAATCTGCAGAAGAAAAAGCGAACCGCGAAGCCAAAGAAGCCGCCGCCGCGAAAGCGCGCGAAGCCTCAAGAGAGATGGCCAAGGCCATGGCGCAAACCGCCGAAGCCCTAGGCGAAAGCTTGGTCTGCGAATCCGAAGCAGGAGGCTCGAGCGCAGAGGAGCGCGCGGCCGCGCGTGAAAACGCCCGTGAGACTGCCGAAAAGGCCGCTGAGAAACTCAAGCAGGCCCAAGAAAAAGCGTCCGAAAGTCGCGAGTCTACGGGCAAGGATCTCGACGAGATGGCCAAAAAGGCCCGAGAGCTGGCGGAGCAACTCGCAGCCGCTGCCGCGGCAGAACAAGAAAACGGTGACGCCTCTACTGCCGAGAGCATCAAAGAGAGTGCGGCCAAGACTGAAGAAGCCGCAAAGGCCCTCGAGTCAGCGGCGAAGGAAGCAGCAAAGGGAAACTCTGAGGCAGCACCACAAGACGGACAAGCTCAAGACAAAACAGATAAGGCTTCCCAACAAGCCGCCGCTGCGGACAAAGCCTTAGAGGAGGCCCGCAAGGCTCTCGAACAAGCGCGGGCCGAAAAAAGCGAAACCGCCTCGGCCAACTCAGACCTCGCTTGGCAGCAAGCGGCGATGGCAAAAGCAGCCGAGAAAATGGCCGAACAAGCTTCTGCGATGGCCGAACAACAAGCGGCGCAAGCGCAAGCTGAAGGATCACCGTCTGCCGAAGAAATATCTGCCCAAGAAAGCCTTGAGAAGGCTGCGGCGCAGGCGGCAGCCGCCGCCAAAGCGGCCCAAGAGGCATCAACAGCCCATGAGCAAGGTGACGCCAAAAAAGGCGCGGAAGCGGCACAACGGGCTCAAGAGGCGTTCGAAAAGGCCGCCGAAGAGTTGAAGAAAACTCAAGATGACCTCGCCCGCAAAATGGATCCCAAGGCCCTTGAGGAAGCGGCTGAAAAGCAAAAGGACCTCTCGCGCAAACTCGACGAATTGCAAAAACAGCTCGACGAGCTCCGACAAGAGTCACCTCGGGTTGACGAGTTGAGCCAAGCCCAAAGCGAATCGAAGGGAGCGCAGAAGTCTTCCGATCAGGCACAACAAGATTTCAAACAGGGACGACCCAAACAGGCGGGCATGAAGCAAATGGAGTCGGCCCAACAAATGCAGAAGGCGGCCGACGCCCTGAAGAAAGCGGCTGAGAATGAGCAACAGCGTCGTC
>JAZGFI010000065.1:0-51573 GCA_036479435.1 Planctomycetota bacterium
CCGAGGTTTTCAAAGGCATGGCTCGGATGCCGACCACCACGCTCTTTGAGGCTCAGAATCCAACGAGCCTCAAAGAGCGTGGCGATAAATCGCCGAATTGCCCTCGACTAAGTTGGCTGCTGACAGAGTACGTCTCGGCCCCAGCGCCCAAGAAATGCTCGCGCCCTAATGGTGTTGCTGTATTCCCACAATTCTTCGAAGCCGACTCGAAGCGATTGGGCATCAAAGGTCATGTCTACGGGAGTCTTTTGATTCGATCTTTGAGGCAGCGGGCGATGCGGTCTCGGTCGCGGCTGGGCCAGGCGACTTCTGAGAGACTGTCGAGCCATGGTTCTGCTTTTCGGCAGAGTCGGGTGAGCATCTTGCGGATGGGAAGCTCAAGGGCCCCGTTTCTAAGACCGAACTCGATGAAGTCCTTGGCGCGAAACTTGTCGTCGCGAGGGCCGAGTTTCATGGCCATGTGCTGGTCGAGGCCGCGGTAGGCTTGGGTGCTGAGAAGATCGTAGGCGGGGCTGAGTTCAACGAGGTCAGTGGTCGGGGAGATGCGAAGGCTGACGTTTTTGGCGTGGAGGTCGCCGTTGCCGATGAGGTAGCTGAAGGCGTAGAGCTCAAGGAATCTCAGTTGCTGGAGAGCTGGCGTGCTGGTCCACTCGAGGATGGCGTTGCTGATCTCTTGGCAGCTAATTCGGTACTTGTCGGCGGGGTAGCGGTCGAGGATTTGGCAACCGTCTTCTTGATGGAGTTTTCGAGGGATTGGGTTTCCCTTTTCGAAGACGCGATCAAAACGCCTGACGAGTAGCGCTGAAGCGCCGTTGCGATCATGGACGAGCTTGGCCTCAGCGACTTCGAGTCCGCAGGCCTTGGCCATGCGAAGGAAGAAGAACTCGTTTTCGACCAGGAGAGGTCGGTCGGGCGGATTCATTTTGAGGATGAAGGCGGCACCCGTCTTGTTGGCGCGCAAAGGAAAAGAAATCATGGAACCGGAGATCTTTTCCTGAACCCCGGGGAGGCTCATGTCTTCGGGGGAGCCATCGGGGTTGAGGCTGGAGCGAAGGAGCTCTTGGAAGTCTAGCGACTCCGGCTTGCTGAGATCGGCGAAGCTGGCTGAGGCGGGAAGGGCCTCGCCTTTTGGCACCACGCTAATGTCGCCGATGCACTCGGAGCCGACGGCGACAAGGAGTGAGAAGAGGTCATCCGCGGACGTCTTGACGCGGCGAGTGAGGGCTGAAAGGCGCAGGCCCTCGGGGAGGAGGCCCGCGAAAAAGGGATGAAGGTTGGCGCCCTGAACGCTGACTTTGTTCTCGGTGAAGGGGATGTTGAAGGCCAGGCCACATGACTTTGGGTCTTTGATCGATGCGGGGTCGGTGAATTGGAAATCCGCACCCTTCTTGGTCCTAAAGAGGGAACCGATGCGCTCGTGGCCGCGGTAGACATCGAGGCTTTCAATGTCAGTTGGTTTCATGGATTCCGTCCACGAGGACTTGGGTTCCGTTTTCGAGTCGAAACTGCAAGCCCAAGATGGCCATGATGTCGAGGAGTTTGTCCAGGCGGACGGTGATCTTGGCTTTCTCGACTTGATGGATGAAAAGACGACCGCAACCCGCGAGATCACCCAACTCTTGCTGAGTCAGAGACAAGGCGCGGCGGCGACGGCGGATCGCGGTTGCGAGTCTTGAGATGTTCTTGGGCATCAATGTCCTCGATCGAATACATTTCTGCGTATCATAGCCCTGTCGGCTCAAAGGACCAAGGAAATATATGCGATAGAAAACATTATCTGTCAATTGCGAGTAGCTCGCCAAGGGCTTCGCGAAATGAATGCGATCGAATACAAAAAGATAGCGGGCCGCGTGGCGTGCCATGACTTTGAGGCGGAAGGGCACGCTGATCGCATGGCGGCCGCGAAGAAGCCAAAGCCAAAGCCAAAGCCGAGGCAGGCCAGGCGCACTTTGCTAAGAATGCCCGAGCTTCAGTACACAAGGAGACGTGGCATGTCGGATTGGTTTGAGCGGGCAAGAAAGTGCATTCCCGGAGGCGTTAATTCTCCGGTGCGGGCCTATCGCGGTATGGGGATCGATCCGGTGTTCCTGGCTCGGGCCGAGGGGCCTTATGTTTGGGACCACGACGACAAGCGTTACGTCGACTATGTCATGAGCTACGGGCCGCACATCCTCGGCCATCGGCATCCGGCGATCGATGAGGCCTTGGCCGAGGCGATTCGCGGCGGCACCTCGTTCGGCGCCCCGACGCGCCAAGAAGTTCTTTTTGCCGAAGAGATCTGCGAAGCCGTGGACAGCGTGGAGATGGTGCGCTTGGTCAACTCGGGCACCGAGGCGGTCATGTCAGCTTTGCGCTTGGTACGGGCGGCGACGGGCCGTGATCGCATCATCAAGTTTGAAGGCTGCTACCACGGGCACGCCGATGGGTTTTTGGTGCGCGCGGGTTCGGGGGCCTTGACGCACGGGAATCCCGATAGTCCGGGCGTGCCGGCCGCGACGGCAGAGTTGACGACGATCGCCAAGTACAACGATCTGGAGTCGGTGAGAAAGATCTTTGCCGACCAGGGCGATCCAATCGCCGCGGTGTTCGTGGAACCCATCGCGGGCAACATCGGTTTGGTTGAGGCCCGGGCGGGCTTTCTGCAGGGGCTGCGTGACCTTTGTGATCAAAACGGAGCGCTCCTTTGCTTCGATGAAGTGATGACCGGCTTTCGAGTGGCGCTTGGCGGGGCGCAGCAGCTTTATGGTGTGAAACCAGATCTTACGACCTTGGGCAAGATCATCGGGGGCGGATTGCCGGTAGGGGCCTACGGGGGGCGGAGGGATTTGATGGAACAGATATCGCCGCTGGGTCCGGTCTATCAGGCCGGGACGCTGTCTGGGAATCCCTTGGCGGTGGCGGCGGGGCGGGCCGCCCTGGCGGAAATCAAAAAACCCGGCTTCTACGACGAGCTTGAAAAGACCTCGGCCCGCATCGCAGAGGCATTGCTGAGCGCTGCGTCGAAGGTTTCCTGTCCGCTGGTGCTCAACCGAGTGGGGGCCATGTTTTGCCCCTACTTCGCCGAGCAAGGTACCGAGATCAACAACTTCGATGATGTCTTGGGCACCGACCGGGAGCGCCATCAGCGCTTTTTTGTCTCGCTGATTAAAGAGGGCGTCATGCCGGCGCCATCGCCCTTCGAGGCCTGGTTTGCGTCGGCTGCCCACGACGACGAGGCGATTGAACACACCCACCGGGCCGCCCAAAAAGCCTTCAAGGCCGCTTTAGATGCGAACTAGAGTTGGCCGATGGCTTGGGCAGAGAGGCCTTGTGGGGCCTTGGCGCCGGGCTATACTCCCGACCCTAAAAGCGGAAAAGAAAAGAGCACAGAGTCATGGCTAAGAACAAGCGCAAGATCAAAAAAGCAAACGGCGGCAAGCGCCCAGCCAACCACAATCAGCGCCGTAAGCGTAAGTGGTAAAATGCTTTAGGATCTCTTGATAGGAGAGATCCGCCGCCTCGGTCCCGCGGCCGGGACCCGGAGTGGTCTCTTGGCCCTCCTTTCGTCGCCCCCCTCCGAACCTACCCTGGCGACGGGTATACTCTTAGCAATTCGATATTTTTCCCGTTTTCCCCGCGGAGCGACCGATGCGTCTGCTGATTTCCGTCCTATTGGGGACCCTTGTGGCCGCGACTTTGGCGTCGGGCCAGTTCGATGCCGCGTCCCTTGAGAAGAAGTACCGCGACAAGACCGCCGAACCCTGGGTCAGCAAGATTGCCTGGGAGCGTCGCATCCTCGCGGCCCGGAAAAAGGCCCGCAGCGAAGGGAAGCTGATCCTCGCCTACTTTTGCTGTAGCTACCAAGAGTCGCCGGCCTGCGAGGTGTTTGAAGCTGGCGCCCTCTTGACCGACTGGTGGGCCGAGGTCGCCAAGGACTTTGTCCCTTACCTCAACATTTCGGCGCGGCTTGGTGACAAGCCCGACCAAGGGCTCTTGCTCGACAAGGGCGGCCGTTACTTTCCCTACTTCATTATCATGGACGAAGCAGGGCTCTTGCTCGTTGAATTGCGGCCCATCAATCGCAAGCGTGTCGAACAGGCTTTGGCCGACGCGCGGCTCAAACAACGGCTCAGCCGAGACGCCGAGAGCGGCGAGAATATCGCTGCGGTGCGGGGTTTGCGGTTGTTGAAGATCATCCTTCGTGAAGAGGCCGCTGAAAACAAAGAAGAGGTCGAGCGCCTCGCGAAGACCAAGGGACTCGACAAGATTCTCCTCGGGCGCCTCGAGGAGTACCGCGCCATCGTTCAGGTGCAGGACGTTTTTGACAAAGCCCAAGAGGACCTTCGTTTTGCTGACGTTGGTGATGACGCAAAGAGCCGTGCCGCTGTTCGCGCGGTGAAACTTCGTATTGCAAAGGGCATGTGCGAGCTGTTGGCGAAAAAGGTCGAGTTTCAGGTAGAGAGCAACCCAGGGCTCTACCTCAACTACGCGATCTTTGCGACGAAGGGAGCCATCGCCAAAAAAGACGCGGCCCTGGGTAAGCGCGGCCTGGAGATGATCCAGCGCGGCGAAGCTGCCGCCGTGCCAAAAAAAGACCACGCAAAGTTTCGCCGAAGCATCGGCTTTTCGGATCTCAAAAGTCAGGTCGAAGCTCTGCCGAAGAAGGGCTGAGCCCATGGCAGGGCACCCAAGGCGATGGTTTAAGAATAGGGCCTAGATGGTTAGGCTGCGCGGTCCCAGAACCAACACCGCGGCCAGCCCCAGTCAAGTCATCGCCGCGGAGTAGCAGGAGGCGGTACCATGGCGACTCTCGACATCTCAGCAATCCGAGCGATCTACGAAAAAGCGAAACAGCGTCACGCCGAAGCGCGTGAGAAGCTGGGCCGTCCTTTGACCTTGGCCGAAAAGGTTCTGTTCGCTCACGCGACGACCATGGACCAAGACTTTGTCCGGGGCAAAAGCTTCGTTCAGTTCGCGCCGGACCGCGTGGCGATGCAGGACGCGACCGCGCAGATGGCGCTCTTGCAGTTCATGCATGCGGGGCGCAAAGAGGCGGCGGTGCCGTCGACGGTTCACTGCGACCATCTAATTCAAGCCTACATCGGCAACGACAAAGATCTCGATGTCGCGATTGAGACGAACCGCGAGGTCTACGACTTTCTGAAAAGCGTTTCGAACAAGTTCGGACTCGGTTTTTGGGAGCCGGGTTCGGGCATCATTCACCAAGTCGTGCTCGAAAACTACGCCTTCCCCGGCGGCATGATGCTCGGCACGGATTCGCACACACCGAACGCGGGTGGCCTCGGCATGATCGCCGTTGGAGTCGGTGGTGCCGACGCCGTCGATGTGATGGCGGGGATGCCTTGGGAAGTTAAGTACCCCAAACTCATCGGCGTCAAACTTAGGGGCTCGATGAGCGGTTGGACTTCCGGCAAAGACGTCATCATGAAGCTTTGCGGCATCCTGACCGTGAAGGGCGGTACCGACCGCATCGTTGAGTACTTCGGCGACGGCACCCAATCCATTTCGTGTACCGGCAAAGGCACGATTACGAACATGGGAGCCGAACTCGGGGCGACGACGTCGATTTTCCCCTACGATTCTCGCATGGCGGACTATCTAAAAATCACCGAGCGCTCCGACATCGCAGCTTTGGCCGACGAGTTCGCCGACTGCCTCCGCGCCGACCCGGAAGTCGCAGCCGATCCCAAAGCCTTCTACGACGAATTGATCGAGATCAACCTCGATGAGCTTGAGCCGCATGTTGTTGGGCCGCATTCGCCGGACCTTGCGCGCCCGATCTCGCAAATGAAGTTGGATGTCGTCAGCGAAGACTATCCGGCAAATTTGACATCCGCCCTCATTGGTTCTTGCACCAACTCGTCCTACGAAGACATCGGGCGCAGCGTTCACGTCGCTAAGCAGGCCGCGGCGAAAGGTCTCAAAGCCGCGACGCAGTTTTGGGTTTCACCCGGATCGGACCAGATCTTCGAAACCATGAAGCGCGATGGCCAGCTTGAAGCCTTGGAGAAAGTTGGAGCCACCGTGCTCGCCAATGCCTGCGGGCCTTGCATCGGCCAGTGGCGTCGCGACGACGTCAAAAAGGGCGATCGCAATTCGATCGTCACGTCCTTTAACCGGAACTTTCGCGGTCGCAACGACACCAATCCCGAAACGCTCTCATTCATTACGAGCCCTGAAATCACGACGGCCATGGCCTTCGCCGGGGACTTGCGTTTCAATCCCATCACCGACGAGCTGACGGCCGCCGACGGTAGTAAGTTCAAGTTGGAGCCGCCGACGGCGAAGGAGTTGCCCGAGCAGGGTTTTGCAAAGGGTGACCAAGGTTACGTCGCGCCCGCCGCTAATGGCGAGCAAGTGAACATCGTGGTGGCCGATAACAGCGAGCGCTTGGAGCTTTTGAAAAAGTTCCAGCCTTGGGATGGCAAGGACTACCAAAGCCTGCCCATTCTCGTGAAGGCCAAAGGCAAGTGCACCACCGATCATATCTCACCCGCAGGGGCTTGGCTGCGGTTTCGCGGTCATCTCGATCACATTTCCGACAACATGTACACCGGTGCGATCAACGCCTTTAGCGGCGAAACCGGCCACGGCAAAAACCCGCTCACGGGTGAAAAGGGCCAGGGTTTCCCGCAAATTGCTCGCGCGCTCAAAGCCGAGGGCTTAGGATGGGTTGCGATCGGAGACGCCAATTATGGCGAGGGCTCCAGTCGTGAACACGCCGCGATGTCACCGCGATTTTTGGGCGCCAAGGTGGTCATCACGCGTTCCTTTGCCCGCATCGCCGAAACCAACCTCAAAAAGCAGGGGGTCCTTCCGATGACCTTTGCGGACGCGGCCGACTATGACCGCATCGACGAGGACGATCGAATCTCGGTTGCGGGGCTCAACGAGCTTACGCCCGGCAAGAGCATCGCGGTGACGATTGAAAAGCCCCACGGTCAAAAGATCGAAATCGAGTGTTTGCACTCGCTCAACAACGAGCAGATCGCCTGGTTCAAGGCAGGAAGTGCGCTTAACCTCATCGCAGCCCAACAGGCCTAATTAGAGCCAAGGCAGAGTCAGCAAAAGGTCGCCGATCAATGAACAACAACAGTCTTCAATTCCAAATCGCCGTCACGCCGAATCCCAACGTGAAGAAGTTCTCTTGGGGCAAAGAGATCTGTGCGAATGGCCCCTTTGACTTTGCGTCTCAAAAGGCCGCTGAACGCTCTCCCCTGGCGAGTGGCGTTTTCAAACAAAACGGTGTTCTCGCGGTTTTCGTCGGTCGCGATTTCGTCTCGGTGCGTAAGCACGAGGGCGTGGGATGGGATAGCTTGGAGGGCATGATCGCCGAATCCTTGGAGAGCTTTGTGGCCTCCGGTGAAGACGCGATTGGTCCAGATCCGGAAGCCGACGCCGAAGCCGTCGATCCGCGCGATGTCGAAGCGCGCATTCAAAAGGTCTTGGACGATGATATCCGGCCCGCGGTGGCGATGGATGGCGGCGACATCGCCTTGATTGGATTCGATGAGGGTATTGTGACCGTTCAGTTGCAAGGAGCCTGCGTGGGCTGCCCGAGCAGCACCGCAACTTTGAAGATGGGAGTTGAGCGGCGACTCATGGCTATGGTCCCCGAGGTCAAAGAAGTCGTGGCGATGGACGCCTAAGCTGGTCATCAGATGATCGAGAGTATTGTCCTCGATTGGTCGGGCACGATGGCGGATGACCTTGGTCTGACTTTGGTCGCCACCAATGCGACCCTCAAGCATTTTGACGGCGAGGCCGTCGACCTTGATACCTACCGTCGAGAATTCAAGATTCCGGTGATGGAGTTTTACGCGTCGCGTGTCCGCGCGGGCGTGACGCTCGAACAAGTCGATGACTGTTTTTTCGGCTACTACCGCGAAGGTCTTTCGCAAGTTCCCCTTTATGATGGTTTGGCCGAGTTGTTGGCCGAGTCCTCGGCGCGCGGCAAAAAGCTCTTTGTGCTCTCCACGGTTCCCACCGACATTTTAGAGCAAGGTCTTTTAGCCCATGGTTTGCGCGGGCACTTTGAACGAATCTACGGCGGGGCGACGGACAAGCGCCCGGTCTTGCCGCGCTTGTTGAACGATCACGGGCTTGAGCCGAGCAACACACTCTACGTTGGCGACACCGCACACGACATCGAAACCGGATTGGCGGCGAAGACGCGCGCGGGGGCTTCTCTTTATGGCTACGGTCTAGAAGACGCGCTGCGTAGTCTGGAACCACCCGCCGATTATTACTTCAACGACATCGCCGAGCTGCGCGCGATGTTGGACCGCGAGCACCTTTTTGATTCCGTCCCTTTGGTCATTCCTACCGTGGGCGGGATCCTTCGGCGTTCGACGGGGGAGATCCTTTTGGTTCGCACTTTGAAGTGGTCCAACACTTTCGGGATTCCGGGCGGAAAGATCGACTACGGTGAAACCATGGAAGCGGCCTATGTCCGCGAAATCGCAGAAGAGACCGGACTGCGCGCCATCAACAACCGATTCGTCATGATTCAAGACTGCATCGAGACGGAAGAGTTCGTGAAGAAACGGCACTTTTTGTTGATCAACTACCTCTCCGACGTGACGAATCCCGAGGATTTGCGAATCAACTACGAGATTGAGGAAGCGCGTTGGTGTCACTTCGACGCGGCCTTGTTGCTGAAACTCAATCATCCGACCCGCGTGGTTCTCGACGAAGCCCGTCGCCTGGGGTTACTCTAAAGCCATGAGTAAGATCGCCACCATTTCCGTCGAAGGTCTCGAGGTCGAGTGCATTGTCGGCATTCTTGACCGGGAGCGCGTTGAGAAGCAGTTCGTGTACGTCGATGTCGACATGGACTACGACATCGAAGCTGCCGCGGCGGCTGACGACTTCAAAGCGGCAATAGACTACGTCGCGGTATCCAACTGTTTGCGCGAGCTTCTTATCGAGAGCGAGTACCAGTTGCTTGAGACCTTCGTGGTTGAAGGCGTCGAACGGCTCTTGCGGAAATACCCCGCCCAACGTGCCCGCATCAAGGTCATGAAACCCGAAGCTATTCCCGAAGCGACTTGGACCGCCCTTCAATACGAGCAACGCCGTGAGTCTTGATCTCAGCGGACAAGTCGCGCTGGTAACCGGAGCCGCCAAGCGTCTCGGTCGAGCATTAGCTTTGCGTTTGGCCCAACACGGTGCGTTCGTGTTTGTTCACTACAAAAACAGCCAAGCTGCCGCCGAAGCAGTTGTGTCGGAGATCAAGGGTGCTGGAGGTGACGCCATCGTTCTGCAAGGCGACCTTACCTCCGCTGAATCACCGTATCGGATGATGGCGACGATTGCTGAGCAAAAGAGCCGCTTGGATGTGCTCATCAACAACGTCGGCAACTACATGTTGACCCCAGTAGAAGAGTCGACGCCCGAGGAATGGCGGGAAACCCTGGAGGCCAATTTGATCGCACCCTTCGCTCTGGTGCGCGAGGGTCTTTCCTTATTCCCAAGCCAAGGCGGCAACATCGTCAATATTGGCTACGCGGGCGTCGAACTGATTCGCGCCAACGTGAATGCGACGGCCTACCAGGCGAGTAAGACGGGTTTGTTGGTGTTGACAAAATCGCTCGCTCAGCGCTTCGGGTCTCGCGGGCTGCGCGTCAACATGCTTTCACCGGGCCAGCTTGAAAACTCGGTAGATTTGCCAGCACCCAACACCATTGATGACGTCATTCCCCTGGGGCGGGCGGGAAGGCTCTTTGAGATCGCCGACGCGATGGACTTCGTTCTGGCCAACGACTACATCACCGGCACCAACATCGATATCGCCGGGGGCTATCTTCCGCCCCGCGACTAAGGTCTAAAGTTGGACTTGAGTGGCGGCGGCTCGCCCCGCCAAAGTCCCGGTGCTGAACGCGGCTTGGAAATTGAATCCGCCAATCGGCCCCACAAGATCGAGAATCTCGCCAGCGATATACAGGCCCGGCACGATGCGCGACTCCATGGTCTTGGGATTCACTTCATCCAATTTCACGCCACCGGCGGTGACTTCGGCCTTGTCGAATCCCTCATCACCGCTGATCTGAATGGCGCCGCCCTTTAGGAAGTCGAGCAAGCGCAGGCGCTCATCTTTTCTAAGCTCGGCCGCGCGGCGATCGTTCGGGATGCGGGCCCCCTGAATGATGCCGCGGGCCAAACGGCGCGGAAAAATATCGGCAAGACATTGGGCAAGCAGCCCGCCGCCGTGGTCGCTTTTGATCATTTGCTCCAGATCTTCGCGACGGTGCTCAGGCAAAAAGTCGACGTAGAGCGGGCGGTGGGGGCCAACTTCGACATTGAGATACCCCGAGGCATCCATCGGGCCGGGGCCCGACAGGCCGCGGTGAGTGAACAGCAGGGGGCGTCTGCGTCGAAAGATCACTTTGCCCTTTTGATCGCGAACAAAGACCTCGGCTTCCGGCACCGAGATTCCAGTGAGGGCTTTCACCCAAGGCTCGGCCGCGCGCAGGGGCACCAAAGCCGGGCGCGGGCGAGCGACGGTGTGACCGAGTTTTTGCAGCCATCCGTAGCCATCGCCGGTACACCCGGTCTTAGGAAAGGAAAGCCCCCCCGAAGTGACAATCACCCGCCTTGCGCACAGCTCGCCGTCCGGAGTAGCAAGGCGCCAGCCATAGCCGCTGCTACCGTCGTCTTCGCCGCGTGTCAGATTCTGACAGGCTAGTCCCAAGCGCAGATCGGCCCCGCTACGTTCAAGTCTTTGCAAAAACGCCCGCAAAACGTCGCTGGCACGACCGCTCTGCGGAAAGACTTTTTCAAAAGCACTCTCCTCGGTGCCGACACCCTCCGCGGACAAAAGCTCACGGAGGTCTTTGGGACTTAGGGTGTGGAGGCCGTGTCGCAAAAAACGCTCAGCGCGTTGGCCGAACCAAAGGCCGAGTTCCTTAATGGGGAGAGTCGAGGTGACGTTGCACTTTGTGCCGCCGCTAGCGAGAATCTTGATGCCCGGCTTGCGCATCTTTTCGATTAGAAGTGTCCGCACCCCCGCTTCCGCGGCATTCGCGGCGGCAAAGAGCCCAGCCGCACCGGCGCCGACGACAATCAGATCAAAGTGGTTTGCGGAAGCATCCATGACGCGGCCAGGGTAGCGGAAAGCGGAGGCCCTTTCATCGGGCCTGCGAAGGGCCCGTACTTCGTGCTTGCCAAGCCCAGCAAGAGTTCTGCCACCAAGACCTCCCCTGTTGGGCGAGAGCGCCGGGCAAGTTGCTCGACTCTGAAACGCCGCTTCATGATCATTTCGGAGAGGAGTTACTGAAGTGGCCACAGTGCATCCAGGGGCTTTCGGCGAAGATCTCAGAACTATTGGTTCAACGCCCTTGATCTGGTCTTGCCGGGGTTGCAAAGATGATTGCGGGCCAGCCGGGGCCTAGACTTGTCGGCTTTGACATCAATTCCATGCGCGATTCGGGAATGGCGAGGAGTTTAGGTTGAAGGAGCGAGCCATTTCCTGTCTCCTTCAAGTGCTGCATACTTCAAGGAACTCGGTGATGACTCAACCCGAAATCACAAGCATCGGTTGATACAGAAGTGGTCTCAGTGAATCGAGATGAATAATGAGAAAGTACATAGAGAAAACGAATCCGCCTTGGTCTCATCGGGTCGGCGCCCGAGCAAGGTTTACCGTGATAGCCGCAGTGTTTTTGTTGATTGCCTCAGTAGGGTGCGGCCAAAGCAAACAGCAGGAGTCACGGGATTCGGTATTCGAAGGGCCAGACGGAGTTGATGTTTGGTCACTCTCAGATGAGAGGCGCCTAGGGCAACTCTCCTTAGAAGCGGAGGCCCTATGGCCCGCATGGCCAGAGACCATCGGCGCGATGGATGCGTGGTTGGTGCGAGCGAGCCGGTTGAGCTCGCGCCTATCACATCACAAAAAACAGCTGGAGATAGTGCGTGAGTTGGCGTCTCCCTATCTCGATGAAGAACGCGAGCGAGATAAGGGCTCCATGCGCGAAGAGACTCGCGAGCATGCCGTCTTGGTGGAGAGGCACCGCGAATTGGGCGACCGCCTCGCGGGCCTGTCCGAGAGCAATGAATCTGAAGCAAAAAAGAGAATTCTACGCCTCGAGTACGAGAGCACGTTGAACTACCACAAAAAGCGACAGGTGGAGTTAGAGACCCTCCTGGCACTTCGCCTCACGTGGAGTTTCCCGTCAGTCGAACTGCGCTGGATTCACGATTCGTTGGAACAATTGATCAAAGATCTTGAGACACTCAATGACCCGAGACGAGGGCTGATAGGGAAGTTGGTGAAACGCCGAAGCCTGGCGCGCGGCGTTGCCAAGGGAACCGTCGAGCACGAGTCAGCCTGGACCACGGCCATCCAAGCATTGTCGGATCCGAAACGCTGTCCGCTGTATGGCGGTATCAGCATTAAGCCACAAGTCGGTTTGGTCCCGCTCGGTCAGGACCCGCGTTCTCTTCTCTGGGAGTTTGCGGACTTGCAAACGGGCGTAAAGCCGAAGCGTGACGCAGCTGGCGTTCTGACGCTGAGCGACGCTGCAGGAATCGTGTTCGTTCTTGTTCCTGGTGGTTCGCTTTCTGTGGCAACTCCGGAAGGATCCAACTCCTCGATTGTCGAGAAACAGCTTTCGCGCACTCTGTCCATATCTCCATTTTTTGTTTCGAAGTACGAATTGACACAAGCCCAGTGGCAGCGCTGGACTGGAGAGAACGAAAGCCAGTACGCCGTGGGGCTCAAACATGCCGGCAAACTCGTCACGGCCAGAAACCCTGTCGAGAGGATCACCCGGATGCAGGCTCGACGTGTGCTCCAGCAAATGGGTATGGATCTGCCGACCGAAGCGCAATGGGAGTACGCTGCGCGTGCTGGGACGTCGACGGCGTGGTGGACCGGCAATGACGTCAGGTCGCTTCAGGGAGCGTGTAATCTGGCCGACCGCTTCTGTCAAAACCACGGCGGACCGCCGACGTGGCGCTACGAAGTTGGCATCAACGACGGCGCCGTCGTTCATGCTCGAGTCGGCAGCTATCGCGCCAATCCTTTCGGGCTACATGACGTCATCGGCAATGTTTGGGAGTGGTGCCGCGAAGATTCCGAATCTGACGGCAACCCCAAGGCATTGGAATTCGGAAGGCGATCGTCCGATCCGAAATTGGCAGTCGTTCGGGGCGGCGGCTTCGATACCGGCTCGGCCGGTGCGCGATCTGCTTATCGCAACACTGTCGATCCGAAGTTCCGCAGCCCCAGCACCGGCATACGACCGGTTCGGGAAATTCAACCCTAGAGATCGCGCAGCAACAACTATTTTAGGAGTTCACTGATGTTCAATCGGACAGTCTCTTGATGAAAATCGCGTCAAGGTACGATTCACTCTCGAGGAGATCGGAATTGATGTCGTACTTGCGCGGCTCCTCGAAGAAACCTGGGTCGGACACTGCTAAGCAGTCGTAGTTTGCGCTGATCGCAGCATCGATGAATCGATAGTTGGTGTGATAGACGACCAGGACCCCACCTGGAATCAGCACTTTATCGAGGAGCGTGAGTTGTCGGTCGAATTTTTCGAACGGGTAGATGGTTCGCAATGATGGAGAGCCCTTGTGGCCGCTGGGAAAGCGTTGAAGAACGGCGAGGCAAAAGATGGCGTGGAAGGGTCCAGCGTGCTCAAGGCGCGCTTGGCTATAGGCGAAAAAGTGGTTTCCTTCGTGGGTGCTTGCAGCTTGCGCGTGGCGAATGTTGGCCCAGTTGATGTCGGTGCCGTGGATGTCAGCGTCGGCGAAGTATTTTCGCAGCGAGAACACTTCTTCCCCGGTTGAGCATCCGAACGATAGGATTTTCGCACGATCGACGCCTTCGAGTCGTTTCTGCACGGTCTCGAAAAGCCAGGGATACCGGTTCATACCGGTCGTTACGCTGATCTGGTGAAGATGGGCGGGGTCGCGGCGGTACAAGAGATTTCGCTGAATCAAATCTCTACCCTTGATCAGCGCTTTAAGACTGGCGTTCGTGAAGCTGGCGATGATCGACTTTTTTGCTCGCATAGTTTCAAGTCGGCTAAAGCGCGGATCTTACTAAATCATTCCGAGGTTGTGGGCGCAATCCCCAAAGGCTGTCTAAATTCAAGGTGTCCACTACATTTTTCAGCAACAGTTGATGAGCTATCTTGGGGTCGTTGATGAACCGGTGTGTGGCGATGAGTGCAACCAAGTAATCAGCGTTGAGATTTTCCACAAGATGAGGGCGTCTTCACGACTCTTGTTTGCGGCGAATCGGGAGTGCATCGAACGTAGGAGTGGAAGATCTATCCAAGGCTCCACGATTTCTGCTCGCTTGCCAAAGTCGTCACGAAGTCTCTTTTGTCCTACGGTCGCAAGCAAGTGTTCGAAATTGTGTCCGAGATTTGATTTGTCCCGGCGCCATTGGATCGCCGCCGGGAGGATCCCGTCCATACCGCGCCGCAGGATCGAGCGAGTCCAACCGTCGCGTAGCTTCTGGTCTGGTGGCAGTCCGAGGCAGAACTCCACTAGGCGCTTGTCCCAAAAAGGAAATCGAGGCTCGATGCCGAATGCTGTTGCTGCGTGCGAAAGCATCTCAAGTGTCGCTGGCATGACTCCCCATGTGAGGAGGTTCAGGTGCATTTCTTTTTCGTTCGCAAACTTTCGTTTGCGCTCTCTGCCAACATGCTCGCGGTGATCAAGCAAGCCAATTCGATCGACGAACTCTTCTCGCAGAGGTTGATACCACTTAGCGTCGTCTCGGGGCACTCGGCTTCGTGCGCGGCGCTGAAGTACATGGCGCAGACGACCTGGAAGCTTAGGCAGGATTCCTCCATACCAAGCGTAACCCGAGGTGTACTTGATCGGCGAGAGTCCATTGGAGCGTGCGACGCCACTAGCTTCCCGAGCTAGCTTCCACCATCGCCACTCCCGCGCCAACTCAATCAAGTATCCAGTACCGTGTGATATGGTCGTGTCGCCGTCGAACCCGTCGAGGATGACTCGGTTGCCGTTTTTTTGCGCTAAGCCATACATGCCCCAGTTCAGGAACAGATTAGGTGCGCCGCAGGGTTCATCTTCGATCTGCCGTACAGAGGGCGGTGTCATCAAGGGGTTGGCTTTGTCGCCCTCGAAATAGAACGGAAGACATCCACCATCGTCGATGACGGTCTGGATGAATCGACTTTCATCAGAGGCCGGTACACTCATAAAAATTGACGAGAATGTCGATAGCGGCTCACCGCCAGCTTTCCGGTTAAGGTCGCGCGCGACGCAAGTAATGGATGATGAGTCAAGACCTCCACTCAACAGTGAACCGACACCTTCGGTGTTCTGTGTGCGGCATCTCACTGCTTCCTCAAAAATCTCTCGAAAGGAATCGACGTAGTCTTTGTCGTTTTTCCTGAGGGTTTTCTGGCCCGGATCCGGCGCCCAGTACTTTCGAAGGGTTGAAGATTTCTCGTCGACCGTGATCCAATGCGCTGCCGGGAGTCTTGAGATCTCGCAAAAGTGGGTCCGCTTGACATCGTCGAAATTCGAATTGATGTAGTCCGCGATTTTCAGTTCGTCGAGATCGCCTCGTACCCAAGGAAGTGAGAGGATAGCTTTGATCTCGCTAGCGAATGCGAAGCGAGAGGGGCAAAGGTGATAGTAAAGCGGCATGACCCCTAGATGATCGCGCGCACAGTAGACCCGTCGCTTCTCGGCGTCCCAAATGACGAACGCGAAATCACCGAGAAGATGTTCGGCGCAGTGTTCGCCCCAACGCCTATACGCGGCGAGAATCACATTCGAGTCAAGATCTTCGGATAGCTCGCTTGGACGGAAATCGGTCTGACGGATGATCTCGTCGCGATTATCGATGCGGGCCAGAGCTGTTATCTGCAAATTCGGCGTCTTGGTCGCTGCGCCGGTGTTCTCAGCAGGCAAGTCGCGACATTGCCCCAAACCGACCTCGTGGCGGCGAAAAAGACGATGGCCAGCGGGGGCTCGATGTCTCAGTCGACGAGCCATGGCATCAAGCTCGCTTTGCTCGAGTTCATTGCCGTTGCGTGTCATGATTCCGAAAACGCCGCTCACTGCCTGTCTTCCCTAATTCGTGATCGTCTATGCACCAACGCACCTCATGGCAGCGTCAAAGCGAAGTGTTACAACTTTCACCATGAGACTCATGCAGTTTGTTCGTTCCAAAGTTGGACGATACACGAGAGGCCGGTTACTCGTCTTGCGCCTGTGGCCTTCCATGAAACCGCACATGCGGTACGTGTGGGCCATGGTGGCATTTTTGACCTTGAGCTTACCCGTTGCGCTCGTTTCGCCTCTGGTCATTCGGACTATCATTGACGACGCCGTTGTCCGCTCGAGCACCGATGGACTGTTATTTTGGTCCTGTGTCCTGTTCCTTCTTGCGACCCTGAGCGCATTGCTTGGGCTCGGCGTGGGGTATGTGACGACGGTCTTTCGAACCAGAGTCATCCATGACTTGCGGTTACGTCTGTATCGCAAGATGCAGTCGCTCTCCTTGGAATACTACCGCTCGCACGAAACCGGCCAGATGATGTCGCGGCAGACCGATGACGTCGGTCAGCTCTCCGGGATCCTAGCCGATCGTCTGGCACGGATTGTCATTGACGCCATCAAGGCCTGTGGCTGTGCGGCGATGCTGCTTTATGTCGAATGGCGCCTTGCCGTTGCGGGTGTTGGGCTTGCGTTGTTGATCATCGTGATGCAGTTCGCCTTCTCCAGGAAACTGCGAGATTGCAATCGCCGCTCTCGCGAGCGTTGGACCGATGTGAGCCAGTCGATTCACGAGTCAATAACCGGCAACTTCCTCATCAAGGCAACCGCGTCTGAGCGACGCGAAGCAGTTCGTTTCGCCTCTGTCCTGCATCAGAGCATACGCGCTGACGTTCGCCGAGACATCTTTGGCCTTTGGACAAATCACTCCACATCACTCCTGGCCGGCGTCGCACCGGTAGTTGTGATCATTGGAGGCGTTTACTTGATCGTGTCGGGCGGTTTGACGATTGGCGGCCTTTTCGCTTTCTTCGTTCTTTTGGTCCAGATGTTTAACGCGGTTTCCGGCGTTGCCCACAGCAACCCTGCGATCCAACGCGGCCTCGCGTCACTTGAGAGGATATTCGAGGTGCTCGATACCGAGCCCGAGATTCCAAACGGGACTCACGGAGTTCGTCCCGACCGATTACTTGGAGCGGTCACTTTTCGCGATCTTTCATTCGGCTACGTTGCCGATCAGCCCGTGTTGCGCAACATCGCATTTGAGGTTCCAGCACGAGGGCGGATTGCGTTAGTTGGGCCTTCGGGTGCAGGGAAAAGCTCACTGATGCATTTGATTCCGCGTTTTTTCGAGCCTCAATTAGGGTCGATCGAGGTCGATGGGCGTGATATTCGGGAACTTGATTTGGCTTGGTATCGACGGCAAATCGGACTGGTCGCCCAGGATGTGTTCCTATTTAGCCGGTCGATCGGCGAGAACATTTCCTATGGTCGACCTTCGGCGAGTCGTGATGAAATGGAACGTGCCGCGAAGGCTGCTCATGTGATGGAGTTTGTCGAGGAGCTGCCGGACGGATTCGACACTCTCATCGGCGAGCGAGGAATACGGCTGTCGGTTGGTCAGCGTCAAAGGATCGCGATAGCCCGCGAGATCCTGCGAGATCCTGCGATCCTCATTCTCGACGAAGCGACATCGTCACTGGACTCAAACTCGGAAGCTCTTATTGGCGAAGCGCTTGAACGCTTGCTGCCAGGCCGCACATCCTTCGTCATAGCGCATAGGCTTTCGACGGTGGTACGTTCCGACCTTATCTTGGTGATAGACAAGGGTTGCATCGTTGAGAGTGGGCGGCACAACGAGCTTCTCGCGAGTGGGGGTCTCTACGCTAGCTTCGTGCAATCGCAACGCCTCTTGGGGAGCTGAGATCAATGGCGCTGTTCGCAAAAAACGGCGGGGCCGCAACCTTGAGTTGCGGCCCCGCCAGTTTTGGCTAATTCTATGCGCCTGAGCGTTAGGAACCGATGACGCTCGAGACGTCACCGACTACTGCAGTACCGATCGGCACGTCAACTTGGTTGCCGCCACCTTGTTGGGTGACCTGCTCCAGGTCACCCAAGACCACCAACTTTGGTGTCTGGTACGCTTTCTTGCCTTCCATGGATTCACTACTCCTACAATCACTACGATTCGTTAGTTACTTGATCGGCATGATAGTAGTCGAAAACGCTCTGACCTACTCTTTTTTTTTGCCAGCACCCGTAGTCGCGCGGCCTCAACCTTAAGTGGTCTCTTGGCAAGGAGATAGGTATGGTGAAAAGTATTGCTCGATCAGGGATTTGAGGCCGCTCCTGGCACCGCTCCGGCCAAAATTTGCTCGCGTGGATCTTTGATAGACTCGCACTCTCGGGTGCATAGGTGTTTTCTAGCTGACCTTCCCTCGTTCCCAAAGTTTGTCGAGGTCTCAAGATGATTCGATCTCAAGAATTCACGGGGGTCTTGTTTGTCGTCAGCCTTGCGGCGTTCGGTGTCTTGGCTTTTGGACAGAATCAGCGAGGTCGCAAGATGGTTCGGGGAGAGTTGTCAATCCGCATTGATTTGAAGCAGGCCCTCTCAAATGGGACTTCGAATGAAGTTGGACGAGCACTCCTGGCCAAGATCGGCTACCGCCGCGAGAATCTATCCGAGGAGAAGTGCGCGCTCTACGTGAAGCGCCGTCTGACGATTGGGGAATTGACGGTGTTGTCGGCTCAGGGCGTCGACCTGCACGAGACTTGGGTTCCGCCGGTCGAGGGAAAACACCCTCACGGCTTCTATTTGGCGACTGTCAGTCACGAGAGTTTCAAATTGATCGAGCGCGATCAACGATTTGTTCGTGTAGAGAGCACTGAGCGCCTTTTTTCAACTCAGAATGACTTGGGCCGTTCTGTCATAAATGCCGACGACGTCAATTCTGGTTTGGGAGTTTCGGCTCGTGATGGGAGCGGCGTCAAGATTGCCATCCTCGACACTGGCGTTGACCTTACAAGCACCGACTTTCCGACGCCGGTAGAGGCATTCGATGTGACGGACGGAGTTGGTCTCGCCAACTGGTCGACTAATGTCGCCAATACGACCTCCGGACACGGGACGCATGTCACCGGTTCCGCAGTCGGCAATGGAGGGCACTCTGGGGGCTTGTACCAGGGAGTCGCGCCTGGTGCCGACTTCTACTTTTACAAGATCGCAGAAGACAGTTTTGGTGGGATCTTCTGCGACGACATTATTGAAGCACTCACCAGAGCCGCGTTCGTGGGCTGTGACGTCATCTCATTAAGCATTGCAGGCTACACCGAATTCATCGATGGCTCTGACCCCATCTGTCAAGCTGTAGACGTCGCCGTAGCTGCAGGCTCGTCCGTCTTTATTTCCGCAGGGAATCAGGGAGACAAGGAACATCACGCGTCGGCTGCGGCTGCACCCGCGACAACCTCTGCGCCCGTTGGCTACTTGGTCGACAACTCTGCGGGACCCTCGACGCTGACGACGAGCGATTTTTTTAGAGTGATTTGGAGAGACGACATTCCGGGAGACTTCAACATCTCTTTGAGTGTCGCTAACCTCGGGCCGGGCGAATCCATCACTCTTTTCACGTCAAATTCAAGTGTGAGAGGAACGGAAAGTCGGTTCTATCGCCTGACAAAAAACCTCGCGGCTGGGGCCACCAAGACCTATCAGTTCGAGTACGTCAACTCCGCGACCAGCGGAACGACTCCGCTCGTCCACAGCTACTGGTTTGCGGGAGATGGCATCTTCTCCGCTGCTGACCCGGCGTACACGGTGCAGGCGCCAGCACTCGCTGACGATGCCATTGCGGTCGGCGCCTTGCATCATCGCGCGGCGTGGACGGACTACCAGGGCAACGGCCAAACTGCGAGTTCTGGTGTTTTGGGGGATCTTGCCAACTTTAGCTCCAAAGGCCCGCGCATCGACGGCCTGATGGCGCTCGACCTTCTGGGCCCAGGCTCTGCGTCCATTTCGATTCGTGATATCCCATTCCATAGCAACGATGCCGCGACCATCGACGACGATGGGGCGACTCTAGACGGTAGTGGCCCGGCGAATTACTACGCGCTAAGCGGCACAAGTATGGCGACTCCCCAGGTCGCCGGAGTTGCGGCATTGGTGCTTGAGGCCGATCCGACGCTCTCTCCGGCGCAGTTGAAGTCCGTCTTGACATCGACGGCGGCAAACGCCGCGTCTCCTGATAGCTCAAGAGGCCATGGCCTTGTAGATGCGCTCGCCGCAGTCCTCAGCCTTGAGCAACCCCCCGGGATTACATCGATCACTCCCATGTCTGCGCCAGCAGGCATGTCTTCCGTGACGGTGACGGTCACGGGAAGCAACTTCACTGCCGACAGTGTTGTCCATTGGGATGGCATACTGCAGACAACGACTTTCACGAGTTCTTCGATCCTGGGCACGTCTATCCCTGGGTCACTGCTGTCCAGCGCCGGGACGGCTGTCGTGACCGTCGTGACAGCGCCGCCGGGAGGCGGGATAAGCAATGGCGAGGTCTTTACGATTGGCGTGTGCGCCTCGATGATTGCCGCATTCCCTTGGACTGAGGATTTTGACTCGCTTCCCGGAAACGGCGGAACGGCACCTCCCTTGATTTGGGAGCAGGATCAAGCAGATGGAGGCGGCACCGGTAGTAATGCAGAATGGGTTTTCCGAAGTGGGGACACTCCCACGATTGGAACCGGGCCAGCGAGTGATCACAGCACGGGCGTGGCCGGGCAGGGCGTCTTCGCCCACGTCGAAGATGACGGTGACCATCCTGCCGTGATCCTGTGGACTCCCTGCCTCGATCTTTCGGCGCTTTCGAACCCGATCATGAGATTTTGGATACACAGCAACAATGGGGCCGTGCTACCGACCATGTCAGAAAACACCTTGCACGTCGACGTTCTCGACCTTGTGGCAGGAGTTCTCGTTTCAGACGTTGTCACTCCCATCGGTCACAGGGGTGACGGCTGGGTCGAGCAGATCGTCGACCTTGCGCCCTTCGCTGGCTTGGCCGTCCAGATCGGCTTTCGCGGAACAAGCGATGGGGGCTCGAGACTACACGACATAGCCTTGGATGACGTCGTTGTCTTCGAAGGCTTGCCTGCAGGCGGTCAAGCGCCACAGCTCGGTTTCGCAATCCTCGACATCGAGGACGCACTAAACCCGAATGGCCTTGGTGTAGGTAGCGGTGGCAACGGTCCTTACGACGCGACTACAACGACTATCCAGCCGCTTGACATTTCAATCGTTGGCGTGCCAAACCAAGCGATCTTGCTGTTGATGGGGCCTCTTAATGTTGGATCGGCGGTTTTCAATCCTCAAGGGCAACTCGATTGTGGCACTGCAATTGTCTCCGGTACCGGCGTCCCTGGTGGTCTTTCCATCGTCGCTGATGGCAATGCCCCGGGTTTTCTCAATTCGCTGTTTAATCTGTCATCAAATGGGACGTTTGATTTTTCATTCAGCATCCCGGCTTCGCTTTCGGGCTTCCATTCCTGTTTTCAGGCAGTCGTCTTCAACGGCCAAGCCTCGGTTGTTTCAATTTCAAATGCCGTCGATTTGTTGATATTCTGATCTCGCTAGGCCGAAAAAGAGAACATGACCAGTCCTTCGAAACTCAATCGCACTAGCAGGCCTCGACTTCGGCGGGCCTATGGCCTTTCCATTTCGTCGGAGTTGGAACTTCCCGAGCTTCTTGAGTCCGACGATTCAAACACAGCTGCGGATGTTCAGATTCGATATGGTTCCATTTCGCGTTGGCCGAAAGAAATTGAGGACACTCGAAATGGCATTTGGAGTGAGGGCAACCAGATCTGTCACTACTTCAAGGACGTTGGGGCGTTTCTGGTTGAAGACGGTTGTAGGATCACGATCGATCCCGAGGGAGATGTCGCCGAAGGAGTATTGCGCCTTTCACTTCTCGGCCCTGTCATGGCGCTTGTCTTGCACCAAAGAGGGCGCTTTATCGTCCACGCGAGTGCCGTGTCCGTTGAAGGCGAGGCTATAGGGTTCATAGGCGCTCACGCGTGGGGGAAATCGACGATAGCCACGGCTTTCCACCGGCGCGGTCATGGTTTGATTAGCGACGACGTTCTTGCCATCGAGTTGAGGGATGAGTCCTGCTACGTCTGCCCGAGTTTCCCGCAACTGAAAGTTTGGCCCGACGCCGTCGCGTCTCTAGGCACGGATGTTGAAGCGCTCCCTCGAGTCCATCCCGAATTCGAAAAACGAGCCATTCAGTTCAAGAGTTTTGACCATCAGTCCCAAGTCTTGCGGAAACTGTACGTTCTCGATCGAGTAGACACAGCTCCTCAAATCATGGATTTGACGCCAAGTGCGATGATCGGAGAGTTGATCAAGCATTGGTATGGCGCGCGCTACGGCATCGAGTTCCTGAGAGCACAGTCTTGGAAATCGCATTTTCAGATTTGCGCGGAAATCGCAACCAAGGCCGCAGGGGCACGACTTTGTCGTCCTTCCGATCTGGAGGCCCTTGATGCCACAGTGGACCTCGTTGTGAGTGATTTATGTGAATGAAGAGCCTGCGCGAAAGCCAGAAATTGGACGAAATGTCCTTTTTTTTTGGCAAAAATTGTAGCCGTTGCGTAGGCTCATGGGTCAGGCCGGCGGCGTGGCCCCCTGCAGTTTTCCGCCCCACCCCTAACGTTAGCTATCGAGATGAGATTCGTTCGCCGGTTTGGGCGGCCATTGAGAAGGAACCGCACTCTTGAAGATCACGACGTCGTCGACAGTAGTCGCTATCAAAGAGCAGGTATCCTGCGATCTCTCGGACGACACGGTCGTCTTGCATCTCAAGTCGGGCGTCTACTTCAAGCTCAATGAAGTCGGGGCGCGCATCTGGGAGTTGCTTGTCTCTCCACGGGGCTTTCTTGACCTTCAAGAGATCATCGTTTCTGAATTTGAGGTTTCGGCCGAACAATGTGAAGGCGATCTCATCAAGATTCTCGGTGAACTTGCGAAACACGGCCTGGTTGAGGATGGGTAGGATTCGGAATTACCGCCGACTCTCATTTCGGAGACGGCGTGCGCTTCGCGCCGCATTTTTGGCCATCTTGACGGTGAGATTTCTCATTACGGTTCTTCCGTTTCGCTTTTGGAAGCGGCTCCTCGTCTACCGAGAGTCGGCGCTCCGGGGTCGAGGCATCTCGGCTCCGGAAACCACGAGTGTTGTCGTTTGGGCCGTGTCGCTGGCGAGTCGCCATGTTCCGTGGTCAGAGACCTGCCTCGTTCGGGCGCTCGCCGCACACAAGTTGCTCGCCCGCTCCGGGGTCGCCTCCATCATCCACATTGGAGTTGGCTCGTCGCCGGAAGGCGCTTTCCAAGCTCACGCATGGGTCCAGTGTCGTGATGTCGTTGTTATTGGCAATGAGCCTGCCGAGGGCGGAGTCGAGCGTTTTACGCTCTTGCATACGCTGGGTGCGGCGCTGCCGTTGGCACGGAGCTGATGCGATGAAGCTGACAGCTCAGACGCGCCCTGCCGATTGGGATTTCAGGAAAACTCACAATTGCCAGGAAGTCCGTTATGGATGTCGCTGAACCGGTTTTTGCCACCGTAGCGCGCTACCTGATGCGAACCGCAGTCGGGAGCGATGCCAAGGAGCAGTTAGAAGATGTTCGGCGTCTTCTGCCAGGGTTACGACCGGCGGCAATGTGTGCACTCATGACAGAACTGGGCGTACACTTGCTGCTGCCCCAGGCTTATCAGCAGTTCCACACGGACGGTGTCCTTTGCCTGTTGCCAGAAACTATTCAGCAGCAACTCGCGGCAGCGCGCACAGGCGCCTACATCAATGCTGGCGTAAGAGCCCGCGCTCTAAGCCGCGTAGTGATGGAATTTCGGAAATGCGGGATCGATCCGGTGCTCATGAAAGGCATGGCGCTCGCCAACACGGTTTATCCGATATTTGGCGCTCGCCAAATGGTGGATGTAGACCTCTGGGTGACCAGTGGTGACCTCAGCGAACCTGATAGAATCCTCGCGGATCTTGGCTATTTGCTCAAAGACGATTTGGCGGACGGCCACGTCTTCGATGGCCCGGGGAACGTTCGGCTTGACGTGCACCGGCGACTTCGCATCTTTGATCAATTTGAACCGGCTATCCTTGTCACCAAAGTCAGCCCCCCCCACCTTAGCCTTGACGAAGTCTCGGTGTTTTCTCCGCCTGTGACCCTATCTCATGTCGCCTATCATATGGCGGCTCATTGGCCAAAAACCGGATTGCAAGCCAGATGGGTTCTCGACTACGCGATGCTCATCGCTTACCACAAGCGTGACTTGAAGCCCGAGGAAGTCTTGCGGTTTACTCCGGCAGAATCTCGAGGTTGGGTTTCCGGCCTTGCACGTTTTGTGGCCGAGGAATTGGGTCTCGATCCCCATCCAGGATTGCTTGACATTGACGCTGATGGGCCAAAGATTACGCTCCAAGAAATCGCTCGCTCCCGCCGTCGTGCGCTTTGGGGCATCCCGAAGTGGCGTGGCTGGTTGCGCCTCGGCGCGGCCGTTACAGGTGTTCGGCCGAGGCCGACTTGGCCTCGGCCGCGCCTCGCTGACTTCGTGCCGTAAAACGCTAATGCCAAAAGTGCTCGCTTGGATCGACAACCAGTCCGCCGCCGCGTAAGGTAACCGCTATCTAACCTGGGCCACCAAGCATCAATGAAAATAAGGCCGCCTCTCTGGCATCGGGCTAGATGTCGCCAGGATAGGTGACCCTTTCAATAATCCTAGTCCTATTTCCTATTCAACAACACCATGAATTCCCGAGTCGAACTTCAAGATGGAACAGTGTGCTTTGGGGAGAGTTTTGGCGCGACCCGCCCTGTCGCCGGGGAGGTCGTTTTCAACACCGGCATGGTCGGTTATCCCGAGAGCCTGACAGATCCCTCTTATCGGGGGCAGATTCTCGTATTTACCTACCCTCTGGTGGGGAATTACGGGGTGCCATCCGGTCGGCTATCGCGGCTGGAGAGTGATGAAGTTCAAGTGGCTGGAGTTATTGTGGCGCAGTTTTCGCGTTTTCATCGACATGCGGACGCGGATGCTTCATTGCAAGGTTGGCTTCGCGATGCCGACGTGCCTGCAATTTCCGGTATCGATACTCGATTCCTGACGCGTCATCTGCGCGCACACGGTTCCATGCTTGGAAAGATCCTTCCGGACGACCGCGACGTCGCCTGGAGCAACCCCAACGATCTCAACCTCCTGTCGGAGGTCAGCATCAAGGAACCCGTTGAGAGTGGGTCCGGAGCAAAGACGGTGCTCCTTGTCGACTTCGGTTGCAAACGGAGCATTGAAACCTCGTTGCTCCGTCGCGGTTTCCGCGTCAAGCGCGTGCCGTGGAACTGTTGTATCAGCAATGAGGCCGCAGATGCCGTCCTCCTATCCAATGGGCCAGGTGATCCGCGGCACTACTCAGGTGTCATCGAACAGGTCGCCTTGGAGCTTGCAGGCGATCGGCCCGTACTGGGGGTTTGCCTCGGTCATCAACTTATGGCCTTGGCTTCTGGTTGTGAGGTTTTCAAGTTGCCCTACGGACATCGAGGCCAAAACCAGCCCTGCCGTGAAGTCGGCACCCGCCGGTACTTCATCACCTCCCAGAATCATGGATACGCCGTCGATTTGGCAACAATTGACGGTGTTTGGCTCCCGTGGTTTGAGAATGGGAATGACGGCACCTGTGAGGGGCTTCGGCACTCTCAAAAACCGCACATGTCCGTTCAATTCCATCCCGAGGCACGCCCAGGGCCGAATGACACAGCATTTGTATTCGATCGATTCTTGGAGCTGATCCATGCCAAGTGATCGCGTGCAGAAAGTGCTCGTCCTAGGAAGCGGCGCCTTGAAAATTGGCGAAGCAGGCGAGTTCGACTACAGCGGAAGCCAGGCGATCAAGGCTTTCACCGAAGAAGGAATCGAGACCGTTCTCGTCAATCCTAACATCGCTACGGTCCAGACTTCTCAAGGTCTCGCAGACAAGGTCTACCTCCTGCCAGTGCAACCGCAATTCGTGAAAGACATCATCGAGCGCGAACGACCCGACGCGATCTTTTTGTCTTGTGGAGGGCAAACGGCTCTGAATTGTGGGCTAGAACTCGCGGAGTCCGGCGTTCTCGACGAGGCTGGCGTGCAGGTGCTGGGTACATCAATCGAGTCGATTCGAGATGCCGAGGACCGTCAACGATTCGCGGATCGTCTCCGGTCGATCAATGTCAAGACCCCCGAGTCGAAGTCGGCCAAGTCTCTTGAAGAAAGCATCGCCGTGGCAGATGCCATCGGCTATCCCGTCATGGTGAGGTTCGCTTACACCCTCGGCGGCCTCGGCTCTGGTCGCTGCGCTGATCGGGCCGAGTTCGTCAGCCGGGTCACGAGTGGATTCGTGCACAGCAGTCAGGTTCTCGTCGAAGAGTATCTCGAAGGCTGGAAGGAAGTCGAATATGAGATTGTTCGCGACCGTTTCGACAATTGCGTCGCTATTTGCAACATGGAGAATCTTGATCCCCTTGGCATTCACACCGGCGAGAGCATCGTCGTCGCGCCGAGTCAGACTCTCGACAACGACGAATACCATCTTCTGCGCGACATCGGAATTCGGGTGTTCCGTGCGCTTGGTTTGGTGGGGGAAGGCAACATTCAATTTGCTCTTCATCCAAAGAATGGTGACTACAGAGTCATTGAGGTCAACCCCAGGTTGTCCAGGAGTTCTGCACTCGCATCCAAGGCCACGGGGTATCCTCTCGCCTATATCGCCACCAAGCTTGCCCTAGGCTACGGTCTCGCCGATATCCAGAACCCCGTCACCCAAACCACGACGGCTTGCTTCGAGCCCGCCCTGGATTACATCGTGGTCAAGATTCCTCGATGGGATCTGTCGAAGTTCGTTCTCTCTTCCAGCGAACTCGGGACGGGCATGAAGTCTGTCGGCGAGGTGATGGGTATTGGCAGGAGTTTCGAGGAGGCGCTACAAAAGGCCCTTCGAATGGTGGACACTGGGGCGGAGGGCCTGATCGAAGATGGAGGATTTGATCGAACCGAAGAGTTGATCCCTTGGGGCGAACCGCGTCCAGATCGTATTCTTCGCATCGGGCGCGCGCTTGCCAATGGCGTTACGGCGAACGAGATCAGCCGGGTGACCCATATACATCCCTGGTTTGTTGCCGGCGTCGAAAACATCGTCGCGATTGGCCGAGAGTTGCGCCTGAAGCGAGGGCAGGTGCTTTCCGAGGTGACGCTTCGCAGAGCCAAACAAGCGGGTTTTTCGGACGTGCAGATTGCAGGATTTATCGGTGCTTCATCGAGTGAAGTGGCGTCGCAGCGAAGCCAACTCGGCCTCCATCCCGCCGTCAAGCAGATCGATACTTTTGCGGGCGAATTCCCGGCGTCGACCAATTACCTTTACCTCACCTACCACGGCTCGGCTAACGATGTTCAGCCGTTGCCGGAACATGAGCGCCCGGTGGTCTTGCTTGGGGCCGGACCCTACCGAATTGGCTGTTCGGTGGAGTTTGATTGTTGTTGTGTCGAAGCCGCTCGTTCATTCAGGCGCCGCGGGCATCGAACCGTTATCATCAACTGCAATCCCGAGACGGTAAGTACTGACTATGACGAATCGGATCGACTGTATTTTGAGGAGCTTTCCTTAGAGACAATCATTGAGATCCTTCGCTTGGAGTCCCCGATTGGAGTTGTCGTCTCGATGGGCGGCCAGATTTCAAATTCCCTCGCAGGGCCGCTGAAGGCCGCTGGCGTACCGATATTCGGCACCGACCCCGACGACATCGATCGAGCCGAGGATCGCCATGCATTCTCGCGCATGCTCGATCGCGAGGGCATCAAGCAACCGGCCTGGCGGGAGATGTCGTCGATAAGCGGAGTCTTGGAGTTCTGCGAGGATGTCGGCTTCCCCGTTCTTGTCCGGCCATCCTATGTTCTCAGCGGATCGGCAATGGCGATTGCGACCGGCCCCGCCGAGCTTAGTGAATACCTCACCAGTGCCGCAGACGCGTTCTCGCGAGCGAAAGTCGTGGTGAGCCGCTTCATTGAGGACGGCAAGGAGATCGAACTCGACGGAGTCGCAGCTCACGGCGAGATTGTCTCGATGACGATCGGTGAACACATTGAGAATGCGGGTGTGCATTCCGGAGATGCAACGATCGTAGTCCCTCCGCAGCGGATCTTCTCGGAGACCGATCGCAGGATTCGCGAGATCGGCCGTAAGATCGCTCGAGCCCTCAATATCACGGGTCCATTCAACGTTCAGTTCATTGCTCGCGAGAATGATGTCATGGTCATCGAGTGCAATCTCAGGGCCAGTCGATCGCTGCCATTTGTCAGTAAGGTCACCAATTACCCCTATATGGAAGCCGCAGTGGCCGTCTTTCTGGGCGAAGAGCCTCCGGTGGAGGAGGTGTGCTATCGCGATCTGAAGCACGTTGGCGTCAAGGCGCCCCAGTTTTCCTACTCTCGACTGCAAGGTGTCGACCCCAGGGTCGGCGTCGAAATGGCCTCCACGGGCGAGGTCGGTTGTCTTGGTGAGAGTTTCGAAGAGGCATTCATGAAAGCCCTCATCGCAGTCGGGTTCCGCTTTCCGGTGAGGGCTGTACTGCTATCGACGGGGCCACTGAAGGACAAAGTGGCATTTCTTGAGGGAGCTCGGCACTTAAGTCGATCTGGCGCTGAGATTTTTGCGACTAGAGGTTCGGCCCGTTTCTTGTCAGAGCAGGGGGTCCATTGCAATGCCGTTGGCTGGCCCGATGATGGCGAGCCGAATACCGCCGAGGACTTGATTCGAAATCGAAGAGTCGATCTTGTGGTCAACATTCCAAAGAACAACCAGTTTGAAGAGCTGAGTAATGATGCGGCGATCCGAAAGCTCGCCGTCGAGTACGGCCTCCCGCTGGTAACCAATATTCAGCTCGCATGTCGCTTGGCGCTCATGTGTTCCCAGCTTCCAGAACTCCAAATCCGTTCCCTGGATGAGTACCATTCGCGAGTCTCGGCGCCTTAAGATGCCGCCGTGAAAACTTGTCGCTTCAAATGCTACCGTGAATGACGGCGGCGTATTGGTCAGGGAAGCCGAGCCCGAGTTTTTCGAGGTCTGGGAAGATGACGGCATTTTTGAAGCCCGCAATCTTGAGGACCGTTAACCAATTTTCAGGCGCCATGTAACAGTGCATGGGGCGGTAGTGTGCTCGTGTAGTGGCGGTTCGGTGGTAAATGGAGCCATTGAGAGTGAGTTCTCTAGGTGCCATCTCGGTCGGGTTGACGCGGACGCGTTCCGCGAAAATCACGCAGCCTCCGGGCCGTAGAGCTTGACGGCATTGCACTAAGAACTCCACGATATCTCTCGCGACGTGTGCGGCGTTGACACCGTAGATGCAATCTAAGCTATCCGCAGCCTGTTTTTGGTCCTCCAACGACTTGTTGATGTCCAAGTGATGCCACTTGGCCCTTAGCGCGGGGTGCTGCCTAAGCACCTCATGGCGCGTCTGGAGGATAAACTCCAAACTAATATCAGTAAAAGAATATGATTCTATCAACGAGAGTGAATCTTGCGTTCTAAGTTCGCGTAGGACGTTTCGAATGCCGTTGCCGGTGCCGCCTCCAATCTCCAAGACTGAGCCACCTCTAAAGAGCTCGGCGAAGGCTCTAGCCCCCATGATTCCGTGGATATTTTGGAGTGGGTCGACATTGGTAGCCCGGAACCAAAGTTCTCGAAACTGACGTTCGCGACCCGAGAGCAGGCGGTCCATCAGTTCAGGATCATCTCTAAGAGCGACCTCAAAGTTCTGCGCACCGAAATCGATGAACTCGGCTGAGGCATCGAAACCCTCGCCGAGTGAAAAGAGGGCGTTTTTAGTGTGACGGAGCTCTTCTTTTCGGTCTGGGGCTTCTGCTGTTGCACGAAACTTCGTCTCGCCGTCAACATGAGTCGTTTTGATGAGATCTGAGCGCGACCCCAGGCGAAGCAACATTGAGTCCATCGCGATGTCCGCGGTCTCGACAAAGTTCAAAGCTCCGCACAATTCGCTAGCAGATCGAAATTCAGACAGATGCTCTACAAGACCAAGTCTGGAGTAGAGACCTTCAAGGTGAAGATCGCAGTATCGATTCTGTAGTGCTGTTGCTTCACGAATCTCGCTTGAGAATAGTTCAGTCTCACACCAAGTCGTAAAAGTATCTTGAAGGTCGAGGAGCGGCTCGTTCAGGCCTTCGGGCTCTTTCATCCGGTGTCTCGCTTTGCTGTGTTAGCTGTAAGTCGAAGTGAGTACGGTGAGGTGATTGTCATGCGGGTATAGCCCGACAGACCCTCGGAATCCAACATCCTTGTCGTCCTACGTGCAGAACGCGTCATCAGCGTTGAGCCGACCGTCTTGCCCCCATAAAAATGCACATCACCGAAATGTGGCGATCTGCGAGGCGAGTCTTGGCTGTATCTAAACAAAAGAGGTTTCACATTCAGTTTTGGCTCGGACAAGATGCACTACTCCGTGGAAATTATGATTCTTCAACCGGATCGTTGTTGCCGACGAGGATTCGGCAACAACGATCCGCGATTGCTATTGCCGCCTGACAAAAAATTTCAAAAAAAACAGTAAGATTCTGGATGCAATTCGTAAGATCCGCCGAGTTGATTCTCGGGCTTCCAGCAATGTGGCGCGCTCATCTTGAAACTGCGGAATCTCGCACGGGGTGCCGCTCCTCTGATGCCCGTTGGCCCGTGATTCATCGTCGAAGCCGACCCCTTTTGTGGTCGAAACCCCGCAACGGTGGCATTGCGGCGCACAAAGCTTGCAGCGACTGTTCCGAAAGTAAAATTAGCGGCATCGCCCCCGATGACGCACATTGAAAAGACGAAATGGATGACAATAGCAACTCAAAATCAAAGTCTCTTTTTGGGAAAACTGCTGAGTCAGGTTTGCATCATGGGGCTCGGTGTGGTGGTCATTCTTCATCGTCTTGGCAACGAATCTTTGGCGCAGGCGATCATCACCGCAGTCTTGCTTGTGGCGGTCTTTGGGGCTGCGCGCATTCTTTTCTGGCGTCGGGATGTCCAATGGGTTGTGCATCCCTTTACGTCCTTAGGAAGTCTCGCTCATCCTTTGATGACCGTCTTGCCGGCCTTGGTTCTGGTGGCGCTCATTGCTCCAAGCTCGTCGCTGCGGGACCCGATGGTTTTTGCCGCGGTTATGGGCTGGACGGTTGTCGGCGTTGCCTCGGCGCACATCGGGCTAGCGCTACGACTCAAACATTCTACCAAGCACGGTCGCGGCCATCCGTCCTCGGTCTTGATTGCGGGGAACAACAGCCAGAGTGGGAAAACAGTCGAAAGTTGGCTATCCGACTCGCCATTCCCAGTGAAAGTACTGGGGTTCGTTGATGTCGTGGATCAGAGCGATCCGTGGAATCGAAACGTAGATCAAGACCACATGCCGTTTCTCGGCGACGTTTCGAAGCTTTTGCCATTGCTTAGCAATCGTGTCGTCGACGAAGTCTGGATTACGCTCCCGCTTAAATCGCGGTTCGCGGAGATCGAGACAATTGTTCAGACCTGTGAAACAGTCGGCGTTCCAGTGCGAATGACGCCAAATCCATTTCAGAGCACGACCGGCACCGTCTTGCAACGCAGCGGCAGTTCTGCAGCTGAGATGTTTTATGTCGCGTGCCCGGGAAAGCCGTTGCCTTTGTTGGTCAAACGTATCATCGATATTGGAGCTAGCGCCCTCGGTCTCTTAGTTCTCTCGCCTCTTTTCATTGTCATCGCCGCCCTCATCAAGATCACGTCGAGGGGACCGGTGTTTTTCTGCCAAGAACGATGTGGCCTACACGGGCGATCGTTTACCTTGTTTAAGTTTCGTTCAATGGTGGTGGATGCAGAGGACCTCAAAAAAGATCTTGTGGCGAAAAACGAGGGCAGTGGGCCGACTTTCAAGATGCTGCATGATCCTCGCGTCACTTCAATTGGCAACCTGTTGAGGAAGGCGAGCCTTGATGAGCTACCTCAGCTTTGGAACACGTTTCGAGGCGATATGAGTCTCGTCGGGCCGCGTCCACCCGTTGCTTCTGAAGTCGCGCAGTACGAGCCGTGGCAGCGCCGGCGACTTAGTGTACGGCCCGGAATTACCTGTATCTGGCAGGCATCGGGCCGAAGCAACATCGGTTTCGAACAGTGGATGTTGATGGATCTTGACTACGTCCACTCTTGGTCGCTCGGTCTTGATTTCAGGCTGCTGCTCAAAACGATTCCAGCTGTCATCTTGATGCGCGGGGCACAATAGGAATTGTCGCAAGGCAATCAGCCCAAAGTCGGCAGTGCCGCAACGATCTTTGATCGATCAATGTCCAGGACCAGCAAAATGTTGGAAGAACAAAGTACGAAGGCGAAGGCCGCCATGCCGGTTGTGGTCGTTGGCGGCGGTATTGCTGGCATGGTCACAGCCCAGCTGCTTCGACAGTCAGGTTGCGACGTCACCCTTGTGGAACAGGAGTCGACGCTCGGCGGGAAGGTAGCTGGCGTCACGCTCGACAACGGAGATGTCGTTGATGGGTTCCACATGTCAATCTATGACCGAGATGCGGATCTGCTGCAAACGTTGAGAGATCTCCGTGTCGACTATGATTTCGTCAGCTCTTCTGCCCGCTTCGGGTTCTTTAGCGAGGGACAGCCGTATGCGCTGAAGGGCATTCGAGATCTCCTCCGATTTGATCCAGTGTCTCTCCGTCAGCGCATCAAGTTGGGCCTCTTTGGGACTGGGTTTGCTGAGAATGCAAACGGCCTCACGCACAAACTCGATCGTACCCTCGGCCTGTCTTGGCTGAAGGAGCGTTTTGATGACGCGGTTATCCAGCGCTTTTGGCATCCCGTTGTTCGAGCCAAGATGGGCCGAGCTGCCGAGGCGATGTCGGCGCTTTGGGTTCACAATCGAATCTCCTATGCGTCAAAAGTCATGGATACGCGGCTCGTCCGCGTCAAGGGGGGCATGAGAGCCATCGTTCGGGCAGCGACGATCGATCTCGATCGACTGGGCGTTCGGATTCTCAACAATTTTCACGTTGACTCCGTGGCCATTGGGCCATCAAGAGTCAGTGTGAAAGGCCCGGCCGGAGAAATCCACGGGCGACGGGTCGTGCTCGCGGTGCCAACAAATATCGCCCATGAAATGCTTGCGGCAGGGGGAGTACCATCGATTGGGGCTCTGTCTATCAGTGAGTATCTTAACGCCAGAGTTGGTGTTTTTGGTGTCATGCAGCCTCTTGGCCTGCCCTTACATACCGTCATCGATGACGATAGTATTCCATTCGATTTGCTGATAGCACCGCCGTGGTCTGTCGATGCAAGTGGTAAGGGGGTCGTGTATGCGGTTCGGACTGGCGTTCAGGAGCCGGAAGACCCAGGCAGTGATGATTCCATCTTGGCCCGCATGGTCGTGGGTGTCGAAAAAGTCGCTCCTGAAATCCTCGTTGGAAATAGAATCGCCGGCAGAAGGCTCCTCCGTTGGGAAAACTACGAGCCAATTTGCGGGCCAGGATTTCTGAAGCGGAAACCTCCCTTTGAACTTGCTCCCGGCCAACTGTACATGGTAAATGCCTGCCAAGCCTATCCATTGGCGCCCAGCCTCAACAACACGGTTGCCCTGGCGGGGCGCTGCGTCGAACGGATCGTGTCGCGCGAGCGATGGGAGTCGAGTGCTGCGGCGAACAAGAAGAGCTGAATTGTGAGGAATCTATGAGCGTACACCAATTTCGAAGAGCGTCGCGAGCGGTCCCCTTAGCGGTGTTTCTTCTCGCTGTCGTTTCAGGGGCATTACTTTCAGGTTGCCGTAGCTATGACCAGGAGACTTACTCGGCAAGCGAAGTAAGTCTCAACGCACCGATTTCAGGTCCTTACCGTATTGTCGCTGGCGATACTCTCGCCATTGGATGTCAAGATCGTCCCGAACTCAATACGAGCGTTTTGGTGAGACCTGACGGATTTGTGACCGTGCCCTATATTGGTGAGCTGTCGGTTGCCGGGCGAACCGTCTCTGGAGTTAGGAAATCGGTCCTGGAAGGATTGACAGGGAAGGTCCCTATTTCAGCTCTATGGATAGACGTTAGCTTGTTTGCGACACGGGAAGTGTTCGTGATTGGCGAGGTCAATTCCCCAGGAATCATGCCGATGCCCAATCGTCGCCTGACGCTTCTTGAGGCAATCACGCGTGCCGGTGGATACAACCCAGACACCGCAGACCTGAGCAAGGTTGTTTTCGTTCGTGATGAAGAGGATGGGAGGAGGGTCGCTTGGCTCGTTGATATGGAACCTGTTGTGACCGCCCGAGTTCCACCGCAGCCCATCTATTTACGTCCTGGCGATATTGTTCTGGTGCCTGATTGCGGAGTGGTGCAGGCGAATCGCTTCATAGACAGATACATCACTCGGATGATACCGGGTATCGGCGCGTTCTCGACTCTGGCGCTTGGCTCGGGAAGTCTCGGCGGCCGCTGATGGCTGATGCAGCCAAAGACTTCAACCGAGTGGCCGTCGTTACTGGGGCCGGAAGAGGAATCGGCCAGCAGATCGCGGTCGATTTTGCTTCGCGTGGCGTGAATCTGGTGCTCAATTCCTTGGGCGAGGAGCGACTCGACGCCACTGCCCATGAGGCGACTGAGTTAGGCGCTCGAGTGGTCATTGTGCCCGGAGACGTGACTTCTACTGAGGTCGTCAAACGTATCATCTCGACGGCCCACGATGAATTCGGCAGAGTTGACATTCTCGTGAACAACGCTGGAGCAAACGACATCGCTAGTCTTGTCATGGCATCTGAAGAGCGGTGGCAAGAACTCTTCGAAGTCAACATCTTTGCAGCCTTTCGGCTGACCAAAGTTGCGATCCGTAGCATGATTAGGAATCGTTGGGGCCGCATTGTCAACATCGCTTCGGTCGCCGGTGAGATAGGTGCTGCCTACAACGGTGCCTATTCCTCTTCGAAGGCCGCACTCATCGGTTTCACGAAATCGATCGCAAGGGAAGTTGCGGCCACGGGTATTACCGCGAACGCAGTGAACCCATGGCACGTCAATACTGAGCTGGTGAGGAGTGCCATGAGTGGCCGTGGGAAGCTATTCGGAAAACCTAGTGAGGAATATCTCAAGTCAGTCTGCTTGGCGAGTCCGCGGAAGTCCATGATCACTGTCGAGGAAGTCTCGAGCCTCGTTACTTACCTTGCGTCGGAGGAAGCCTCCGGTATCAACGGACAGTCTATTAGCGTTTGCGGCGGCGCAAATACGGCCTGAGGCCGATAACCTTCATGCAAGACACTCGCCAAGTCACTACTCCTGACAGTTATTCGCTTCGGTATACGGTGTGGTCGAATCCTAACCGCAAGGCCACCGTAGTTATCTTGAACGGCGTGATGGGGCATTCTGGGTGGATGTCGGAAATGGGAACAGCGCTCTGCGAGACTGGGCTACATGTTGTCGGAGCAGACCGTCGCGGTTCTGGCCAAAACGAAGAGGGTTTCGGAGACATCCAGAGCCCTGCTTCTCTCTATAGTGACATCGACTTGGTCACGTCTTGCGAGCTCGCTTCGGCGGAGCCCCTTTTTGTCATTGGTTGGTGTTGGGGAGCGATTCCTGCCGTTCTGGCCAACCGGCATTTGTCGGCCGAAATCACTGGGTTAGTGCTGCTCTCCCCAGGTTTCTTCCCCTCAAGTTGCGTCATGGCGGCGGCTGAGGCAGGTCTCACGGCCAATGTCAGCATGACGGAGGCCGTTCTGCCGAGTCCCGTCAGACTTGAGATGTTCTCAGATGATCCCCTTACATTGGATCGACTCCGGCAGGATAGGCTTAAGGTTGTTCAGGTGACGAAACGCCTTCTCTGGACCGCGCAAAAAATGACGGTAGCCGCTCGAAGCGCTTGTCTTCGCCTGAAATGCCCGATCTTTCTTGGGCTAGCCTCTGACGATCGCGCCGTTGATAACGGCCGAACTCAGACGATGTTCTCGGAGCTGAGTGTCGATGTCGACATCCAGTTCTTTGACGGTCCTCATGGCTTCGTGCTCGAATCTGGCCTAGATGTCGCTGGTCGTGTGGGCAACTGGATTCACAGCCAACTTTTTCGTGTGGACGTGTCGTGAGTGGGGGCGATCGAGCACTCGATCGCTTCCATTCTGCCTTGGAGCGTCCCTCTGAGGCACAGGGCGACGTGCTTTTCAATCGGATCATTGGCCCCAATCGCGACTGCCGATTTGGGCGCGCCCATGGTTTCTCCGAGATTCGTTCGATCAGTGAATATCGACGACAGGTCTTGATTAGAGACTACGAGACGATTCGGAATGAGGTGCGGCGGATGGTTGAAGGGGAGTCTGGTGTCCTTGTTTCTGAAGCTGTCAGGCATTTTTTTTCGACAAGTGGCACGACATCCGACCCCAAGCTCATTCCAGTTACCGGATCTTTGGTGCGCGAAAAATCGCGAGCATTTTCAATCTACTGGGAGAATATCCGCCGGACCTTCCCCCAATCGACCAAGGGCCTAGTCGTATCGAATTTCTCAGACGCTAGTACGTTTCAGCAGACAAGCGGAGGGATTCCATTTAGTTCTGAGAGCGCCTACTGGGCCCAGTGGTTAAGGCGAAGCCGGGGTACAGATGGCGTGGTGCCTAGATGTCTTCTTGGTATCGAGTCAGCTGATGATCGAATCTATGCGATTGCCCGAGTTCTTCTTGGATCGTCTTTCGCCGTCTTGATGAGTCTCAACCCTTCAACCATTGTGGTCGTTCTGGAGAAAATCAACACCCATTTCGATCTCTTGGTGCAGGACATTACGTTCGGAACTATGAGTTGTGCCAGCGAGCTCAGTTTTGAAGCAGCCGAATGGTGCCGACGCAACTTGCAACCCGATTCAGTACGCGCGGCAGACCTTCGGAACTTGTCGCAAGGCGGCGAAGGCGTTCGCACGGCCGCGGATCTTTGGAGTGCCCTAGATCTGATGATCGCATGGAAGAGTCCTTCCGTGAGATCGTACGCTCAGCAACTTCGCAAACTCGCTGGCACGGTGCCAACAATGGACTACATAACGATGGCCTCCGAGTGCATCATTGCCGTTCCGCTCGATCCTGATGCGCGGGGAGGCGTCCTTGCGGTCGGAACCCACTTTTACGAGTTCATGCCTGTCCATTGCGCCGATGATCGAAGCGCTCAAACCCTTTTGCCTGAGGAGCTTGAGATCGGCCAAAAGTACCTTGTCATCGTCTCGACATCTGCCGGCCTATACCGATATAATATTGGAGATGTCGTTGAGGTGACTGGGTTTTCGAAGAGCACTCCCATCTTGGAGTTTCAGGGTCGACATGGTGCCACGTCTTCAGTTACCGGCGAGAAGCTAACGGAGCCTCAAGTCATTGGGGCTGCTCTTGCCGCCGCCGCCAGCGCAGGACTCTCGATGACCGACTTCGTCGTGTTCCCTACGGACGACCGGCTTCCCAGTTATGTACTGCTCATGGAAATGAGCAACGAAGTTCAGGCTGCGTCCATGCGGACCTTGGCTCGCGCCTTTGACCAAGAGCTTTCTCAGCGCAATATCGAGTACGCCGCGAAACGCGAATCACTGCGACTCGGGTCGCCGGAAGTCTGGGTAGCACAGGTTGGGGAGTTCGCGGCCTGGAATGAACGGAGGATAAAGGCAGGTGCTAGCGCGTCACAGCTAAAGACAGCTCACCTAAGCAATGACTCCTCTTTCGGATCCAAAATAGCTGTGCGGGAAAAACAACGTGCGCGTTGAAGCTGTCGAGTTATGGCATATCCAAATCCCCATGAGGCATCCGGTCATCCATGCGGCGGCTACGCGGAAGACAGCGGAGTGCGTTGTCGTCGGGCTATCATCAACAGAGGAAGGCGTCGTCAGTTATGGCGAAATCCAAGCACGACCCTACGTTACGGGTGAGTCGGTTAAAGGTGTCGTCGAAGTGACGGGTCCTCGTTTAGCTCGACGACTGATGGCACAGCAATTCGAAACGAGCGAAGACGTCAAGAGTTGGATCGCCGTGGAGATTGACAGTGCGGGGCGAAACCTTGCGACCTTTGCAGGTTTCGAGCTTGCCCTCCTCGACTTGGCGGGCGCGTGCTTCGGCGAAGATCTTGAGCCTACGACTGTGCCTTGGGCTCCTCCAGTACCTGGACGTGTCATTGGATTTGATGTTCCCACAGATCAGCTTTTGCGGCATTGTGCTCTTTTGAAAATGACGGGTTGTCGTCACCTAAAAGTTAAAGTGGGGCTGCCTGATGATCGAACACGGCTTGAATTGATCACTTCGAGCTTTGCTCCCGACATGAAGATCAGGATCGACGCGAACGCCGCATGGAGCGCCTCTGAGGCTGTCGCCAGGCTGCGCCAGCTAGAGCACTTTGATCTCGAACATGTTGAACAGCCGGTTGCCGCGGGCGATGTTGACGGGCTTCGCCGTGTCCGAAAAGAGACCCGTTTTGCTGTAATGGCCGATGAGTCGGTCTGTACATTCAATGAAGGGCGTAGGCTTATTGAGGCCGAAGCCGTTGATGCTTTCAATATCAGATTAGCGAAGTGCGGTGGTTACTACGGCTCCACGAGACTGGTGCGGCTTGCGCGCGACGCGGGTATTGACACCCGGCTCGGCACTATGGTTGGAGAAACTAGTATTCTTGGCCGTGCGGCTTTGGTGTTTGCTCGGGAAATCGGTGGGTTCGACTACATCGAAGGCCTGGGGCAAAGTGGGTTCCTTTTAGAGAAGGACCTCAGAAAAACGAGCGACAAGTTCGATCACTTAGCAAAGGGTGCTGGCGCTGTGTGCCGGAAAACACTTAAGAGCCTTTCGGCGGCAACGCCGAGGATTTTTAGAGAATAGGGAGATTTTCTTGGACCTCAGGAACAAAATACGAAGTTTCGTTGCGTCGGTTTCATCGTCGGCGGCAACAGACATCGACAATGATGATGCTCTGCTCGACACAGGAGTTATCGACTCAGTCGCCATGATCGAACTCGTGGTTTGGGTCGAGGAGGAGTTTGGGTTCTCAATCGAAATCGACGAGTTGACCCAAGATAATTTTGGCACGATCGACAGGTTGGCCAAGTTTATTGAAAGTCACGATAGTGAGTCTGCAAAGCGATAATGTCTTCGGCATGGAATGCTCAGCATGGCCACGGCCTCATGGGGCTGTTGAGGCGATCGGCGGCTGATTTTGCGGCGAAGCCAGCGGCTACAGCGGATGGTGAGTCAATCTCGTTCGCATGTCTGCTGGCGACGGCCGGTGGACTTGCTAGGGAGCTGTCGAGACGCGGCGCTTTCGCAGGGAGCCGGGTCGCGATACTTAGCGAAAATTCCTTAGATGCGATCGTCGCCTTTTGGGGCGTCTTGTCGCTCGGAGCGATCAACGTGGACGTGCCGGTACAACTGAGTGATGACGTCGTTGCATCGATTCTAGATGAGTGTCGGCCGGTTGTGATTCTGGCCTCCTCCGACCAAGCGAAGCGGCTTGCTTGTGAGGCATTCGCTTCGGAATTACCGCCGCTGTTGATTATCGATGAAGTGCGTCACTCCGACCGGAGTGGGCAGCCCTTCTCTGAGGTTAGCGTGGATCCCAATGATGTCGCGATGGTCATCTACACCTCCGGCAGCACCGGACGTCCGAAGGGAATCATGCTCACTCATGACAACGTGCTGTCGAACATCACGGCCGCGAACCAGCTAACAGGTTTTTCTTCGAGTGACAGCATCCTGATCATTGTTCCCCTGTATTACATCCATGGTCGATTTCAACTCTTGACCCACGCCCTGCTCGGCGGTTCTGTTGTTTTGGGGCCCGGGATGCAGCTCCCGGAGTCTGTCGTTAACTGTCTTAAGGAAAGCGAAGTCACCGGTTTTTCGGGAGTGCCATTCCATTTCAAAGCGCTCATGAGCCGCAGTTCATTTACGACGGCCCACCTTCCTCATCTGCGGTATCTACTTGTAACCGGCGGTGCTTTACAGACCGAGGATATCGCTCGTTTGAATGCGATGCCGGATGTGTCTGTTCACTTGGCCTACGGTCAAACCGAAGCTTCTCCACGTGTTACGTGGGCAGGCCCAGGTGAAATCGCTGGCCGACCTGGCTCTTGCGGGCGCCCTCTTTCGGGTGTCATTGTCGAAATCGTCGATGAGCAAGGGCGATCGATGGCACCGGGCCTTGTTGGACAGGTGGTGGTTGGAGGCCCAGGTATCATGAGAGGCTACGTTTCTGGCGACGAGCGTGATACCGGTAAGATCGACGACGCTGGGCGCTTGTGGACTGGAGATTTCGGTTACCTCGACGAAGACGGGTACCTCTTTTTGGGTGGGCGTGCATCAGAAATGATCAAGTCTGCGGGCCAAAGAATTCACCCTCGAGAAATCGAGGACGTGATTAACTCTTACCCCTGCGTTGTCGAGTCCATCGTTTTCGGTATCGACGACCCCGGGCTCGGCCAAAGAATCGCCGCTCTTGTCGTAGCGCCGAGGGAAAAGGGGATAGAAGAAAATATTAGAAAACACTGCCTCGATCGACTCTCTTACGTTCGGACACCACGAGAGCTATTTCTCGTGACTAGCCTTCCGAAAACGGCCTCTGGAAAAGTCGACAGACGAGCTGCTCTTGAGGTTCTTGCGACCTTTCTTCAAGACGCAACGATCTTGACGCGAGATTCGAAGAATGGCTGATCTGAGGGAGTTCATCTCGACCTTGCGGGCGCGTCGGCCCCGTGACGTCCTCGAAATCACGCGGAACGTGAGTCCTCGACATGAGACGGCGGCCGTCATGACGCTGTTAGAAAGGAAATTCCGCTCACCACTGGTGATCTTCCGTAGCATTGCGAATTCGAAGCATGCAGTCGTGACCAACGTCTGTGGTTCGAATGACCGCATCGCGCTTGCACTAGACTGTGAACGCGATCATATCCGCGAGGTTTACAGCAAGGCCTGTCGAAATCCAATGGCAGCCGTGGAGATAGGAGATGGTCCCGTTCGTGAGATCGTCCAAGAGGGCGTAGACGTGGACCTCACCCGGCTGCCGCAAATGGTCTATCACGAAGGCGATGTAGACCGTCCCTACATCACGGCCGCCATTGTCGGAGCACGTGATCCGGACTCAGGCAAGGTAAACCTTAGCTTCCACCGGTTGATGGTAGCTGGGCGCGCTAGCACTGGAATCTTCATGGCCCGAGGCAAACACCTTGATTTAATCCACCGCAAGTACAAAGCTCGCGGTGAGCCAATGCCAGTATTCGCAGTCTTGGGTGTGCACCCAACGTTTTCGCTTGGTGCTCTCCATACCGGGGATCTCGAAACAGAGGAGTATGGCGTGATCGGCGCCCTACAAGGAGGACCCGTGGAGTTAGTGTCGAGCCTGGTGAAGGGCGTCCCCCCGGTACCCGCCCTGGCTGAGATAGCTTTAGAAGGTCACGTGTTGCCGGATGAAACGGTGAGCGAGGGGCCTTTCGGTGAATTTACGGGTTACGCCACGGGCAAGATAAAGGCACCCGTGCTTCGCCTCGCAGCCCTTTCTTGTCGCCGAAATGCACTTTTCCAGGACATCATAAGCGGGCAACGTGAACACTTGCTTTTGCCGATACCGGCAATCGAGTGCCACGCGCTAAGGGTTGCGCGCGAGGTAAGCGAACGCGTTCTGGATGTTGTCGTCGTCGCCCCGATGACCTTGGCGGTCGTCATCGATAAGTCTGACGACGACGAAGCAAGGCGCGTAGTTCGTCGCCTTCTTGAGAGTGATGTCTACACGAAGAACGTCATCGCCGTAGATTGCGAAGTCAATGTGCGAAAGCCAGGAGAACTACTTTCGGCCATGTCGCTCCATACCCAGGCCGATCGTGACTTGTCGATCCTGAGGCATTGCCAGGGGTCCGAGATAGACCCGTCGGTCGAGTCATTGACGGGAACGACTGCGAAGCTAGGGATCGATGCCACGATGACGACATCCGCCAGGGGGCGAGCCGTCCGCAATGTCGTTCCTCAAGAAGTGTTGGATAGAATCGACCTCTCTGAGTTGCTCTCTCCTCTTGGGCCGGAATCCAATTGACCGTGGAGCATCGATCGCATGCGTGACTACAAAAGAGTGTACGACACGGACGTACTCGTCATCGGTGGTGGCGGGGCTGCAACCGCCGCAACGATCAGTGCGAGCGAAAGAGGCGTTCGCACCATGCTAGGCGTCAAGGGCCAGTTTGGTGTTCCAGGTGTCCGAGGTGCCGGTGCAACCTCAAATCCCTTAGCGGACTTCTGGACTATTAGGACCGTAGGTCCGGATGGCAGCTTCTTCAACCCACCGGATGCCGTGTATCAGGACATGCTCCGGGCCGGCCTGGGGATGGCGGTCCCGGACTTATGCCGGATCTATGTCGACGAAGTCTCCGGTGCTGTCCGCCGCCTTCGAGACATGGGCATGAAGTTTCGGAGCAAGATGCTCGCCACGATGCCTGCCGGCGAGCGTTCGAAAGTAAACGGTATCGTCTCGATCCAAAAGGCGATCATCGAGGAGACGAAGACCGCGGTCCTTGAGCGGGCGAATTTTACGGATCTGATCGTGCGTGACGGCAGATGTGTCGGTGCGATGGGGATCCGTGATGATGGCGAGGTTTTCGTTGTCCATGCAGGGGCCGTGATTCTGGCAACCGGAGGAGTCGGGCAGCTTTTTCGATTCAGTTTCAACCCACCCGGGAATACCGGCGACGGTTATGCGATGGCCCTTAGGGCTGGGACTGAACTGACAAACATGGAGTTCATGCAGCAAGGACTTGCGACCACGTGGCCAGAGAAGGCGATGGTCATGCTTTACGAAATGAAAGAGCCGTACCGACTGTTCAACGCACAGGGCAAGGAGTTTGTTGGGAACTACCTGAGCGATGGCGCCACACTGGAGAGTGTCTCCACGCTCAAGGCGACGCACTGGCCCGTATCCTGCCGGGACGATTCTTTTCACCTCGATCGTGCGATTCACGGCGAGGCCCTAGCCGGACGAGCGACGGACTCGATGGGAGTGTTCATCGACCTGTCCAGCGCACGCCGTGGCTTCGAACCGCAGATGTTTGTCGACTTCATGCGTTCGCGTGGCATCGATCCTAGCCAAGACCTTCTCCAAGTACAGATCCATCATCATACGAGCAATGGCGGTGTGGTGATTGACTCGGACGCTCAATCTTCGCTGCCGGGCCTTTTTGCTATTGGTGAAACGGCAGCATGGCAGGGTGCGGATCGTCTCGGTGGAACGATGCTTGGCGGATCACAGGTCTTTGGGTGGCGCGCCGGGGCGAAAGCTGCCGCGAGCGCTTCCGAGGGTTCGCACTCAGGCGGTGGTATCGGCGTGGCCGACGAGCTTCAGGAGCGAGTAGACAAGAGGAAAGAACAGTCGGGTGATGTTGCAATCGAGCATCTCCTGAGCGAGCTACAGGACACCATGTGGAGAGAACTCCTGGTCGAGAAAGACGCCGCGGGACTTGAGCGAGCGATGCATTGCGTTGAGGTCCAAAGGGAACGCCTTGAAGCGGGAGTTGCCATTCCGGATTCCACAGCCTTGGTTGCGTCATTCGAGCAGCAAAACCTCCTCGATATCGCCGAAGTTATCATCCGTTCAGCCTCTGAGCGAAAAGAGTCTCGGGGAAGCCACTATCGTTCAGACTTTCCGGAACGCGACGACGCTAATTGGGGACGGCGGCTGCTCGTGAGTAGGAGCGGTGACAGCATTCTGGTTCGTCCCAGCGATTGCCGAGAGAGCATTCTAGATGACGGCCCCATGACGGTTCGCATTTCCCCTTGGGGGTGATGCCGGCCATCGTGGCTTGCATGTTTGCCCAGTTGCTAACGATCATTGGGGGAAGTTGTGCGGAACGGTATGCTCACCGCCAACCAGCAATAGTCTCGCGCGAGCGAAGATGGTGCCCGCACAGTCGACGCCTGTTTCTGCCTCATTCAACCCACGAAAGCCCATGATTCAATCCGATAGCCAAGAAAGAAACGGTACCGCTGACGGCACGCGAATACTGCGTGCCGCCGTCATTGGTGCGGGTGCCATTGCGCGCGAGCACATGAAGTGCTTGGCTGAGAGGTCTGACGTCGAAGTTGTTGCCGTTTGCGACCTCTCGGCCGCTTCAGGCCAAGCTGCCGCCGAAAGGTATGGCGTGCATCGCTCCTTCACCCACCACTCAGAGCTCCTCAAGGAGGCTCGCCCAGACGTCGTTCACGTTGCGACGCCACCACAATCGCACTTTGCGATTGCTCGGGATGCGCTACTTGCGGGCTGTCACGTTATCGTGGAAAAGCCAGTCACGGTTTCCTATGAGGACGCCGCCCAGTTGCTGGAACTCGCTCGGGAGCGTGAGCTTATTCTGGTCGAGGATCAGAACTACTTATTCAATGGATCGATACAGCGCATTTTTGAACTCTTGAATTCCGGTGAGTTTGGCGAGGTTATCAGCGTTGAGGTCAGCATCTGCTTAGACATCATTTCTGGAGGTCGCTTTTCGGACACCAATGTGCCGCACCCGACTCTGGCGATGCCCGGCGGAGCCATCTTCGATTTTCTTCCTCATCTAGCGAGCTTGGCATGGGGATTTGTTGGCCGTCATCATGCGGTGGCCACCTCATGGGAGAAAAAGGACCCGGCGACCCCGCTTCCCTACGACGAATTTCGCGCGCTCGTACGAGCTGAGCGGGGAACCGCTTCGCTGTCATTCAGCGCCCATACTCAACCGGATGTGTTCTGGGTTCGCGTCAACGGGACAAAGATGCGTGCATCGGCGAATATGTTCGAGCCGCGACTGACTCTGGACCGGGTCCGAACCGGCTTGCGCCCTCTCATTCCGCTTTTCAATGGACTAAAGGAGGCGCGTGACGTTCGGCGGGCAGCGATTGGCGGGCTTTGGCGGAAGCTCGCGGGTGGACCGGGTGCCTATGAAGGGCTATGGAGACTCGTAGGGCAGACTTATGATGCGATCCAAGGTCAAGCCCCAGTTCCTGTTTCGCTGGCCCAAGTCGATGATGTTTCGAGGTTGGTACAGGATCTGACAGCTACGGAGAATCGGCTATGAAGGTTCTTGTCAGTGGTGCGAATGGGTTTTTGGGACGACACGTCGTTTCGACGCTGCTGGCACGTGGGCACGAAGTCCGTGCACTCGTGCGCCCGGCATCCCGCACAGATCATCTTCAATGGGCCGACAAGGTCGAATTTCACCGTGCCGATCTCCGCCAAAAACAGCAGTTGCCTGCTGCCATGGACGGCATCGATGCCGTCCTCCACCTGGCCGCTGCCGTGGCTGGTGACGAGAATCAACAATTTGTGCACGCCGTCGTTGGAACCGAAAACCTTGTAGCGGCGATGGCCGAAGGCGGCGTTCGACGGATGCTCCTATGCAGTAGTTGCTCTGTGTACGATTGGAGCAAAGTGAATGGAGTGCTATCTGAGGATTCACCCCTGGAAGAAAGCGGCCTCTACGACCGGGACGGCTACGCCATTGCGAAGCGCTGGCAAGAGCGAGTCGCGCAGAGATTCGCGGATATGGGTGAGTGTCGATTGACCGTTGTTCGGCCGGGACTGATATGGGGGCGTGGAAGAGAATCTGTGCCTGGCGAGGGCGTTTCTTGCGGGCCATTCGACCTTGTTTTTGGACCCATGGGTCGTCTTAGGCTCACTCATGCAGAAAACTGCGCTTCGGATGTCGTGAACGCGCTTGAGGCCGATACCGCTGAAGGTCATCGTTACAACATCATCGATAGGGATAGCATCCGAACTTGGCGCTGGGTCGGCGAGCGAAACCGACGGACGCAGGGACGCCGGATCAGAGTGCCAATTCCTTACTGCGTCGGTATCGGTGTGGCAATTCTCGCGAGCATGACGAGCCGGCTGCTTTTTGGTCCCAACGGGAAGCTCCCAGGCCTCTTTGTACCAAGGAGGTTTCAGGCGAGGTTCAAGCCCGTACGCTACAATACGGCCGCCATAGAGCGTGCCTCGGGAGCACACCCGGCTCTGAGCTTCGAAGATTGTCTGGCGCGGACTTTCGGCGAGGGAGACTCGGGTGCCGACAGCCCCAGTGGGAGCCTATCTTCTGCTGCCACACGCAAGCCACTCTCAACGAGTTGAGACCACCGGCTCCAAGATTCCTCGCATGAAGATACTTTCGATGAGTAGAGATTTTAAGGTGCGGAACAGGGAATGCTGGACTGGGGGGCGTGTCCCCACCGCGACAAGTATCATGATCCTAAGGAGCACTATAGTTGAGTCTGAGGCACAAGCAGTCTGCCGACACCGTGTGTCCGCCGGGTGCGAGAGGACGAGACCGCGAGGCTTAGCTTGTTGCTAGTTCTGATGGGATGCGACGACATGGCTGTCACTTTAGTAGAGCTTCCCGCCGCGATAGGGAACCGCCTCAGATGGTAGATATTGAAGCCCACAAAAGGCCATCCGAAACCACTGAGCCCGCGATCATCGAAATCGGACGCGCTCCCATTCGGGTTGTTAGCGAATCGGGTTGCATCGACTGGATTCTCCGCGAACTTGATGCGGGGCGCGGGGGGTGGGTCGTTACTGCGAACGTGGACATTCTTCGGCAATGGAGTCGCGAAGCTGAGATTCGTTCGCTGATAAGCGAAGCCTATCTCGTTGCGGACGGAATGCCCCTGGTTTGGGCAAGCCGTATCCTTGGGTCGACACTTCCAGAGCGAGTCTGCGGCTCCAACCTCATCTTCAGCTTGAGCGCCGCCTTAGCCAAAAGACAGCGATCCATCTTCTTGATGGGGGGCGATGCCGGGACTGCCGAGGAGACGGCGAGTATCCTTCGGGATCGCTACCCGGGGCTTCAAATCGCGGGATTTCACCCCCTCCCCGCCGGTTTTGACCAGGATTCATCGCTGAAGATTAATTTGAGGGCAACTTTGGCGGCGGTTCGACCCGATGTCGTGTATGTGGCCTTGGGATTCCCGAAGCAGGAGCGTGTGATCGCGGAGTTTCGCCGGGCACTTCCTGAGGCATGGTGGCTCGGCGTCGGTATCAGCTTTAGCTTCGTCTCCGGTGAGGTCCCCCGCGCGCCGATGTGGATGCAAAAGATAGGGGTGGAGTGGTTGCACCGACTTGCAAAGGAGCCCGGGCGCTTAGCTAGTCGTTATCTTGTTCATGATTTACCGTTCACGGCCAAACTCCTCTTTTCTTGCGTTGTAGCGCGGTTTGGGACGTGGTTTAGTTATCTTAAGGGTTCCAAGCCCAAGTAATTGGGCACAGGATCGGAGCCGAAGCGTAAAAGATGACCCGTCAACATAGCAACCAGCCTCCGAGCATCTTTGCTGGCGAAAGGCGTGTGACTGACCAGCCCCTGCTAGTCGCCAAGCAGCGACCATCCCTGCTCTTGGTTCTCTCGAAATTTCGGTATCGAATTCTCTTCACCTTTTTAGTCGGAATAGTGTTGGCGATCTTTTATGCGTCTAGGCAATTTCACGCCTACAAATCCGAAGCCCGCATCCTCATTCGCGCGAGTCATGCGGAGAATATCAGCCTCGCTCAAGGCTCGACGGTGCGGAGCGGAAGGTCAAGTGCTGAAGATTTCATTGGAATTCAGCTGAACTTCATGCAGAGCCGGGATCTGCATGAAAAGTATGTTGCCGCACTCATCGAGGCTGGGCTTTTACCGCGACAAATGTCACCGGGACAAGAGACAGCGCAACGAAAACTCCGCAAGAAACTGGCGAGCGTACTAGATTCCGTTACGGGTACCCAAACGCCGATGGAGGTGCCGCTTTCCGAGGAAGAAGCCTATCTCAATCGAAGCGTATCGATGGTCAATGGGATGCTCGTTGCTATTCGGCAGCGAAAAGCCCCGATCATTGTTCTTCAGCTCACGCATCCAAATCGTGTTTATGCACAAAAAGCACTAGAAGTATTCCTGGAAGTCTACGAAGAGAGTCGTCGAGACTGGTACACGCTTAAGCCCGCGATTAGTGCCGCTCGAGCCGAAGCGGAGACGAGTCGACTATCGTACGAAGTCCTCAATGAAGAGTGGACTACATTTCGCCAGGCGAGCATGCCTGAGACTCTTGACGCCGACATTGCGCTTGTCGAAAAAGTCCTGGCTCGCATCAAGAACCAGCAAGTGGAAATTCGCATCAGGATGCCAGCGGCGCGGATGAAGGAACGGGTCTTGCTTGGTTTCCTCAGTGACACAGTCGAATGGGGTGCCGGAGAGTCAGCGCCCACAGTCAATCCAGATTGGTTGTTCTGGGAGAACCTCCGAAAAACGAAGACGCTCGACTTAAAGAGCATGGAGAAGATCGAGCCCACGGGATCGAGCAAGCTCGTCCAGCTGATGGCCGAGATCGAGTACTGCGTAGAAATGGTGGGAAAAGAAAAGCAGTTTTCTAGACCCCAGACTAAGGAGCGCAACTCTCGTTGGCAGGAATTGATTAACGAAGTGCAGGCCGTCAAAATCGATCTCGCGGTCGACGAAAAAACGCTCGCTGAGCTGGGTGAGACCCTGAAAAAGTATGAGCCGCGGCGAGAACTCCTCGAGCAACGGCGCCTGGAATGTCAGGTTTTACAAGCGCGCATGGCTCTTTCAATGTCTGATTTGGATGACAAGAATGAAGTCGTCACGAAGTTGCGCCGAGAAGAAGCGCGCGAACAGCAACAGGCGTTGGCCAATCAGAAAGTTATTCAGCGGCCGACGTTAGGCTTGAGACCAATCGGTCGCTCGCGTGCCTCGGCACTGATCTTGGCACTCATGGCTGTATTCGGAGCGACCATTGGTGTTGCAGTCTTAAGCGCAATTCTCGATCATGGTTTTTCGACCCCAGCTGAGCTTTCGCAGGCCGTCGGAACCCCGACGGTGGCAGCGATACCCGACCTCAACTCGCGTCGACAAGTCAAGACTGCGTTGGCGAGGATGAGTAACCTGAACGAACCGACTCCGACAGCTGACGTTGCGCGAAGCCTCGAAGATGTGGTGTCGATTCTCACAGATGCGACACGGAAAGTAGGCGGGGTTACTTCTTTCGCACCCTTCGCGCAGCTGTTTCGAATTGCCGACAGCATTGTCGAGGATGAGTTTGTCGCCGAAGGCGTTGGCTGTCGTGCTGTTGTTGTGAGTTCCGTGAGCAGAGGCGAAGGGGCAACCCTCTCCTCTTTGTCTTTGGCGATTGCCTTGGCTGATCGCATCGGAGGCCGTGTCTTGGTCGTCGATGCCGACGCCGACAAGATGGGGCTCGCCAAGGCGATGGAACGTGCCAACAAGGGCAAGCGTGGCACCAAGACGGACAAGAGACGTCGCAAGGCAAGGTCCTTGCCGTCAATGAGTTGGAATGAAGCGGAAGTCTGTCAAACTGCGCATGAGAACATCGACGTCATGGTGTCGAGTTCGCGTAATAGCCAGGCTAAAGGAGGCTCCTGTACCAACGCCCTCCAGGCCTACGCCGAGTCCTACGATGCGATCGTATTCGACTCTGGGCCTTTGATGCACTCCGCCGCGACCCAGAGGCTTGTTCGCATGGGCGTTCCGATGGTTCTTGTCGTCAAAGCGAACTCGACGAATTCGTCAGGTCTCTCCGAGTGTGTGTCGATGGTGGGACGCTATGGCGGGCGGATTATTGGGGCAATCCTAAATCACAGGCGGTACTTCTTGCCGAAATGGTCGAAGGCAGAATCGTGATCGATGGCTCTCAGGTGCTAACGGAATTGATCGAAATTGTCGCTCAAGATCCTTCGCAGTTCGAAATTCTCAGGGACGCAAGACAAGACTCCGTTGTCGTGCGGGCCCTTCCCAGAGATGCTGAATCCGTGATTGTCAAGCTTTGGCGCAAACCCGGAACGAAGAGTGCAATCGGACGTGCGATTCGAGTCCATTCCGCCTACCGGGAATGGACGGCGCTTGGCTGCCTTCACGCTGCGGGAATTCCAGTTCCCCGACCACTCGCGATCCTGCGGTTAAAGGCCCAGGTTTCAGGTTTTACCGATGCCATTGCGATGGATGATCTCGGCGAGTGCATCACGGCAATGCAGTTCATCAAGCAACTCGTTAAGGCCGGCCGGCTTGATGAACTCAGTTCCCTCAACGACGTGATCGTCGACATGACGATGCGGATTCTTGCGACTGGCATCGTCGATACCGATCATTCCGTCGTCAACATGCTAGTCGATCGCCAAGAGCGACTCCACCGCATCGATTTGGAGCTTGCGCGCCGGCTTCCCGTCATTTCGATGTTCGATCACAGAAAAGGACGGATGGTCGGAAAGTTGCTGTCAAGTTATGTTTTCGCAGTCCAACCCGATGTGATGCTAATCGACGCATTCGTGGACTTGGTTTTGTGCCGCATGGATTTACCAGCATCGGTATCGGCCGAGGCCTTGGGTTACGTTCGCACCGCCTTGGAGTGCCAGCGCAGGCTCTACGGGATCGATGTCCGCGCAAGTTCGATCAGGTCTTAAGTGTTGTGAAGAACCCTCAAGAACAACCTGCGGAGGAATCCGCGCCGAACAGCACCCACAAGGCCTTGTCTTCTCCCGCGTCGGCCTCCACGAAGCGCGTTGTTTCTGCCGGCTCTTTTCTCGCTGTAGTGCGAATAGCGGTGACGGGTTCGCGTTTCCTTCGAAACCTCCTCGTTGCGCGTGTCATAGCTCCCGAAGATTTTGGGATTGGGGCCACATTTGCCCTAATGGCGGCCCTCCTCAACAGCGTCAGCGAACTGGGATTGGATCGTAAGATTATTCAGGACGCTGACGGCGACGATCCGCGTATGCAGAACACGGTGCATTCGATGTTCCTGTTGCGCGGCGTGTTAATGAGTCTGCTGATGCTGGCGCTGGCTCCTCATGCCGCGCGACTGTTTGGGGCCGCGGACATTGCCTGGGCATTTCGGGCGGTCGCCATTCTCCCAATGTTGAGATCGTTTCGGCATACCGATGTCGTTAGGTTTCAGCGAAAACTTCGTTTTGGACCCGTTCAAGCGTCGGAAGTGATCGCGCACATTAGCGTGACTCTTGTGGCCTGGCCTCTCGCCAAATTTCTCGGTGATTTCAGCGCTCTCCTATGGCTCGCAATTATGGAAGCGGCGCTTGCCACAGCTTTTACTCACGTCTTTGCAGAGCGTTCCTATCGCCTTGGCTGGGATGTCAACAGGGTACGCGCGCTGATCAAGTTTGGTTGGCCGCTGTGGTTGAACGGGTTTCTGTTTTTCGCTATTGCGCAGGGTGACCGCGCCATCGTCGGATCGCATGTCGGTCTTCACGCGCTTGGAATCTTCGCCATCGCCGCCGGCTTGGCTCGCATCCCGATGACGACGGCGGCCGGCATCGCTGGCCAGCTTCTTTTGCCACTGATGGCGGAAGTCCAGTCGAATCAAAAAAAATTCGAGCGCCGATTCGAACTCGTCACTCAGCTCCTCTGGCTCATCGTGGGGGTTCTTTTTGTCGGTATCCCGATAGCTGGCGAGTCGCTGGTTCGCTTTCTCTATGGGCATGATTATGCTGGTGCGGGAATCATCGCCGCTTGGCTTGCCGCCGTATATGGACT
>JAZGFI010000066.1:0-25147 GCA_036479435.1 Planctomycetota bacterium
CTCTTTGACGCCATGGGCTTGGGCGGGAGCGCGCTCAGCGGTCGGCGAAGCCTAAGCAATCATCAACAACTCGACTCCTTGCCGTGATTCTGGCTCCACAACTCTCAGATCACACCGGACACTTACACGAATGCCGCCGTTCTGTTGGCCGAGTCTTCGGTACTCGTGCCCGCAACATCGCCCGAATCCGGGACGGGAATGCGACTGAGCGAAGAGCCGAGCCTCGTCGCGCGCATCGACGCTTTCATCGAAAGCCATCCCGAACGACCGGCCACGCTCAACGCTCTTCGCATCCGCAAGGCCATGCTTTTGTTGCAAACGGGCCGGCCTAATTTTGCGCGCGCGCCCTTCGAGGCCTTCGACCCGAGAGGCGAGGGCAACACGCGAGATCGTGCGCTCTACGATGCCCGGTCGACCCTGTTGTTTTGGTGGTCGGTCGCTGGCATTCAAGACCCTTCGCAGTTTCCCACCGACGCCAAGTTCTTCGGCCGTCAACAAGAGTTGGAAGGTGTTATCGATGGATTGCCGCGCTCCAGCGTGCGCGCCTACCTTGCTGCCCTGCACGCGCAGTTGGTGATGAAGCGAGTCGAGAATCTCTCCGGTTCCCGAGCGCTCTCGGAACTGGAATCGGCTTTTGCCCGCTACTTGGCGGAATTCGATGACGCGGACCGTCAGGCGACCCGGGCTCTATTTGATCCCGCGACGGATGCGGCGGTGTTTCGAGCGATACCTGAAACACGTGTTCGTTTCTTGGGACAAGTTCCGGGTTTGCTCAAGCGCTTCATTCGGACCTGGGAGCACGCGCGCGAAGATGACCGCCAAGAGCCGTTCTCCGCGATGGCGCCTTGGATTCCCTGATTCTCAAAACGGCGATTGGGATTTTACCCAGTGGCTAAGCCGCGCCGTCAAAAAGCCGAAAAGGGGACTATGAGTCTATCTTCAATTGCTTCCAGCAGCCTGAATCAGGCCTACACCAAGCTCGAGTCTCACGCGAGCAAACTCGTCAAAAAGGGCCCAGAGGTCGAGAATATCATCGGCCTGAAGGACGCTGAGAAGCAAGCACAAGTCGCTCTCAAGCTGCTCAAGGTTGACGGCGACCTCCACGACTCAATCATCGATATCATCGTTTGAGGAAAAGCACCGGCGAGTTCTCGTCGTCTTCATTCTGAAACCTTCGCTCCGTACCGGGTGTGGATTCCATCCACGCCGACACCGCCTCGAATTCCTCGTTTCCACGGTGGTGCCCGGGGTAGCAAAGCACCGCTAAGATCCCGCCATCGCTAAGGGCCCGGTGTGCCGCCTGAAGAGCCAGCAAGGTGGTCTTTGTCTCAGTACAGACTCGATGGTCGCCCCGCGGCAAGTAACCCAAATTGAACATGGCGGCATCGCAGCCCTTCAACTCCCGCTCCGCGAGCACGGCGGCAATCTCAGAATGACAGCGTTGGAGCAGCTCGACTTGCGGTAAGAGCGCGGCGTCTGCAAGACGATTTCGCGTCGCAGCGATCGCCTCCGACTGGATGTCGAACCCGATGACTTGGCCCCGGGCGCCGACGGCCCGGGCTAAGAACAACGTGTCGTGTCCGCGTCCCATGGTGGCGTCAATTACGAAGCCGCCGCCTTTTATCGTAGCCGAGACGTAGTGGTGTGCCAAGCCGGTGAGCTTTGGGGCACTCATCGTGACCGCCCGCGAAATTTCAGGCGCCGCGTCAAATCTGCAGCGGGCATCAAGGGCTCGTCTTCGACTAGGTGCCGGGCAAAGTTGCGCGCCAAACCGGGTGCCGTCATCGTTCCCTTTGAACCGAATCCCCCAAAGGCTGCGTGGTGGTGGTTATCTGGCGAGCGTCCAATGTAGGGCTTACTGTCGTTGGTGCCCGCGCGAGCGCCGGCCTGGTGGCCGACGACTCGATAGCTCCCCTGCCATTTCTCGATGAGGGTGGCCTCTAACTCTTGGCGTCCAATCTCGGTCGGCCCACGATCGTAGTCCGTGTGCTCGTAGTTGGAGCCGAATCGGGCCTGGGTTTTGCCAAAAGGCAATAGCCAACGTCCGAAATGCAGTCCTTGATAAGGCAGCTCATCGTCGAATACGAGGTCGAGTATTTCGCCCTGTGACAGCCGATAGTCCAGCCAGTCGAAGTGGGGATTTTTCGCGAGTTCGAATCCTTGGGAGTAAACGATGAGATCGTACTCCTGGCCTCGCCAAGTCGGTCGCCCGCTCAAAGCCTTGCCATCTAGGGTCGGTACGAACTCGGCTTCGATGAGACTGCCGTCATTCAGCCAGCGTTCGCGGTAGCAATCGACGAAGGCCTTAAGGTCGACACGAAAGACGCCGCGGACGTCGAAACTCCCGAAGGGGTTGCGAACGTAGTTGCCGAGATATTCGGGGCCGTGCTGGGGGCCAATGAAGCGATCGCGAACCGCGTCGGGACTGCGGCCATAGAAGTGAGTACGGTCTTCGCCGTCGCGAAAGAAAAATGTAAACGGGAACTCGTAGACGAGGTGCAGTCCGGTTTCGCTCTCAATGTCACGCCAAATGGACAGTGCCAGCGGCAAGAGTCGCTCGACCTCCCAAGACAGCACGTGGCGTTTTCCGACAATAGGATTGACGAGGCCCGCCGCCATGCGGGATGCTGCGGTAGGAGCGGGTCGGTCGACGAGGCAGACCTCGACGGCGCGGGCCTTGAGCTCTCGAGCCAGAAGCGTTCCAGCGATACCCTGGCCCACGATGAGGACCTTCACGGAAGGTCTCCTAAGAATACTGCCGCTAAGGCCGGATTGAAGAAAGGACAGAGCATGGCAGATCATTTGTCCTGGAGCGCCGTTTGGCAAGACTTCATCGCGAGACATTTGGGGGCTCCGATCTCGGAATCTGAGGTCTTGGCTCCCCGTATCTGGCGAGTGCAAGGCCCACGAGGTCAAGCCGTGTTGAAGCTGTGCTCCTCAGCCCGTGCGTATTCCCAAGAATGTGAAGCTCACGATCGCTGGGCCGACCGCTACTGCGACACCCGAGACTTGTCTTTGGCTCGAATTTTGGGCCGCACAGATTTTGGGGAAGGAGAGGGCGCATTGTCGCAGCGAGCCCTCCTTTTTGAGTGGGTGCCGGGCCGGGCTCTGACGGACGAAATGGCTCACAATGAGGAGTTTTTTCGCCGAGCCGGGCGGGCTCTCTCGATCCTCCACAACAAGTTCAACCTACCGCAAGGAACGGCTTTGGTTAATGACCTTGACCTTGCGGAGGCGCTTGAAGCGAGAGCGGAATCACTTCGGGATTTTGTGTGCGCATCCGAAGCGGCGGCGGAGACGAAGAAACAACTTCTGAGCTGGCTTGAGAACTGGAGTTCCTTTAGGGGGAGACCCCGTGTCTTTTGTCATCGCGACTACGAACCCCGAAACTGGATCCTCGATCTTGAGGGAAGATTTTGGGTCGTTGATTTCGAACACGCTCGCTTTGACGATTGGTTGTCCGATCTCTTGCGTCTCCGCGAAGGCATCTTCTTTGAGCGACCGAAAATAGAAGCAGCTTTTTTGGCCGGCCATGGCAAAGATCTTGCGGGTGACGATTTGTTGTGCCTGCGGCGGTGGGAGATCCTCCACGCGCTTCAGACTATTTCGTGGGCGCAGCGCTACGGCGATTCTCGTTTTGAGAGGCGGGCCTATCGATTGCTCAATGCGCGTCTTAAGGCAGACGGTTTGCCGGCTTTCGGGTAGAACAAGGGTTGACCCTTCTTTTCCTTAGTTCGGAGCGAACCTTGCGGCGGCCATCCACTTATCTTGAAGGCGGTGTTCCCATGAGGATGCTGGTGATCGTTTTGGCTTTTTTCGGGGCGTTTTCATCCCCGCTCAGAGCTCAGAGCCCAGAAGCCAAGTTGCTTCGCTACCCCCATGTGCAAGGGCAAAAAATTGCGTTTTGCCACGGCGGTGACATTTGGACGGTGAGCCTGGACGGGGGCCGCGCTCGTCGCGTCACGAGCTTCGATGAGGGACTAGAGCTTTTTCCCCGGATCTCACCGGACGGAAACTGGATTGCGTTTTCCGGGGAGTACGGCGGAAGTCGGCAAGTTTTTCTGATTCCCTACGAGGGCGGCGAGCCCAAGCAACTCACTTTTTATCCCGACGTTGGCGTGATGCCGCCGCGTGGTGGTTACGACAATCTCGTTTACGACTGGACTCCCGACGGTAAAAAGATCCTCGTGCGTTCGAATCGCACTCCTTTTGGCCAGCGCGCCGGGAAGTACTTTTTGGTGGACGCGAAGGGGCAGGGGATGGAAACGGCTCTGCCGGTTCCCGAAGGCGGTGCCGCGTCGTTTTCGCCGGACGGCAGCAAGCTGGCCTACAACGTCATCTCCAGGGAGTGGCGCACTTGGAAACGGTATCGCGCGGGCCGCGCCCAAGACGTCTACATCTATGATTTGAAATCGAACGTGGCGCATCGCATCACGGATTTCGAAGGCACGGACAACTCGCCGATGTGGCTCGGCGAAAAGATCTACTTCACCTCGGACCGCACGGGCGTCTTGAATCTCTTCGCTTACGAATTGAGAACCAAGAGCGTTAAGCAAGTTAGCGAATTCGAGGATTTTGACGTCTTATTCCCGGCCCGTGGTGCCGGTGGGATCGCCTTCGAAAAAGGCGGCGAATTGTGGTTCATGGACGCCAAAACCGAAGAGTGTCGGAAAATCAGGGTGACCCTGAGCGATGACCAGCCTTGGCGCCGGGCGGTCTGGAAGAAAGGAGCCGGCAAGAACGGCGGCTTCGATTTGTCACCATCTGGAAAAAGGATCGTCTTCGAGTTTCGAGGCGAGATCTTTGACGCCCCCGCCGAAAACGGAGAACCGACCAACCTTACCCGCACGGCTTCCCGCCGTGAGCGCCAGCCTCGTTGGTCTCCAGACGGCCGTTGGATCTCCTATTTGGCCGAAGTTGGCGACGACTACGAACTGTTTCTCTTCGACCGCCGGAGTAAGAGGGAAAAGCAACTCACCAAAGACACGGGGGCCTGGATTCTCAGCACGGTTTGGTCTCCGGATTCCGCTCACATCTTGTTGACCGACAAGGCCCAGCGCGTGCGTGCGGTTGCCGTTGGCGATGGCAAGATCATCCAACTGGATCGGGCTTTGGAAAGCGTTCCTTCGCAGGTGTCTTGGGCCGCGGACTCCAAGTGGGTCTGCTACTTGAAGGCCGGGGCGAACCGCTACTCATCGGTCTGGGTGTGTTCGATTGCAAACCCTGCGCCGAGGCGCGTGACTTCTGAGCGTTGGAGTGATGGCTCGCCTAGCTTTGATCCTAAGGGGCGATGGTTGTGGTTTTCTTCGGCCCGGAGTTTCAACTATCGCGAGTTGAGTTTTGATCAACGCCTCTACGGTTTGCTCTTGAACCCCGATGTTCCGTCTCCCATTCCCTATCGCGAGGATCTCGAAAGCGAAGGCCTTGGAGACTCCGCCAAGGCGGCTAAGAACGACAGCGACGGCGACGGCGAAGACAAGAAGGAAAAGGATGCAAAATCCCGGGACTTCAAGATTGACTTTGCCGGTATCGAGGATCGTTTGATCGTTCTTCCAGGCTCGGCCGGATCTTATCGTGGGCTGACGGCCATGAAGGGTGGGCTTTTGTTTTCATCCGGCGGAAAGCTCCAGCTCTACGATTTTGATGAACGCGAAACCAAGACGGTGCTCGATGGCGTCCGCGGGTACCGGAGCGGCGCGAAGCGAGATCGCTTGATTTATCGGCACCGCGGCAAGATCTGCTTGGCGAAACCAAAGCCCAAGCAGGAAGCAGGTGCGAACGCCGTTGACCTGGATTCCTTGAGTCTCAAAGTCGACCCGCGAGTCGAATGGTCGCAGATGTACCAAGACGCCTGGCGCATCATGCGCGATTGGTTCTACGACCCGAAAATGCACCGCGTCGATTGGCTGGCGATGCGAAAAAAATACGAGCCCCTCCTGGCTCACATGAGCCACCGCTCGGACCTCGACTTTTTGCTTGGAGAGTTGGTGGGCGAGCTGAACGCGGGTCACACCTATGTCTCAAGCGGCGAGAACCCAACGGTGGACCGAGTCGCGGCGGGGGCCTTGGGTTGCGTGCTCGAGCCAAGCGACGGTCGCTACCGTATCGCAAAAATCTACAAGGGCGAAAATTGGGATCGAGCCGGGCGCAGCCCGCTGACAGAGCCGGGAGTTGACGCTCGAGTCGGGGACTACCTGCTCGCGATCGACGGACACCAGATATTGGCGGCCGATCATCCCTACAAACATCTCGTGGGTACGGTGGGGCGGCGAGTCCGCCTGAGCTTGTGCGAATCGACCGACATCGAAAAAGCACGCGAGGTCGTGGTTCGGCCCATCGCCTCCGAAGTGAGACTTCGCTACCTGGAGTGGGTGGAGAAAAACCGCAAGATCGTGGACCGGCTTTCGGGGGGACGCATTGGCTACGTTCATGTGCCGAATACTTCGGTCGAAGGGCATCGTCGCTTGTACGAAGGGTTCAGACCCCTGGTGCGAGTTAAAGACGGCATCATCATTGATGATCGCTACAACGGCGGTGGCTTTATCCCCGACCGCATGGCGAATTTCTTGGCGCAACGCGTCTTGAACTACTGGTCGCGCCGTGACGCTGAGCTTTATCCGACGCCTCGCTTTGGCTTCAACGGACCGATGGCGATGTTGATAAACGGCTATTCGTCATCAGGTGGTGATGCCTTCCCCTACTACTTTAGGCGACTCGGTCTTGGCCCTCTCATCGGCAAGACGACTTGGGGCGGGCTGGTTGGATACAGCGGATCGCCTCGGCTGTTGGATGGCGGCGGTCTTTCGGTTCCCTCCTTTGCTTTCGTCAACGATGCCGGCGACTGGGACGTCGAGGCGGTTGGGGTTCGCCCCGACATTGAAGTCGAGGACCAGCCCGGGCTGATTCAACAGGGGCGCGAGCCGATGATCGAAAGAGCAGTCATTTACCTGCTCGAAGAACTCGAAAAAGCCAGCAAGATCAAGCGGCCCGACGTGCCTGATGGGCCGAAGCGAGACAGATAAGAGGGGGGAGTGGACCTATGATGACCGACCAACGCCAAGAGCAAGCCCGCCACGTTTTCATTACCGGAGTGAGTCAGGGGCTGGGATTCGGCTTGGCGCACGGACATCTCGGTGCGCACGATGTCGTGTACGGGATATCGAGACGGCGTCCTAACATCATCGCTGAGTATCGTTTCTTTGCCTTCGAATCTGCGGATCTTGCCGATGAAGTGAAAGCTCGCGCCGCGCTGAGGAACCTGCTCGGGCGAGTCCCTCGGTTGGACGTCGTTTACTTGAATGCTGGTGTGCTTGGTGCGATTCGCGACATGCGAGATACGCGCTTGCCGGATCTTAAGTACACCATGGACGTCAATCTGTGGGCGAACAAAGTCATCCTCGACGAGATCTTCACTCTCGGCATTGAGGTCGATCAAGTGGTTGCGATCTCATCTGGGGCGGCGATCAACGGCAGTCGCGGTTGGAATGGCTACGCGATCTCAAAAGCGGCCTTGAACATGCTCATGCAGCTTTATGCCGCAGAGGTGCCCAAGACCCACTTTACAGCCTTCGCACCCGGGCTGGTGGATACTGCGATGCAAGACTACATCTGCGGGTTGCCCGACGACGACCGCTTCGAGTCCCTGAAGAAACTCAAAGCCGCGCGGGGCACCGATCACATGCCGGAGCCCTTTGATGCTGCGCGGCATGTGATGAGCCGAATTTCCGAACTCAAAGCCGAGTACGAAAGCGGAAGTTTCGTCGACATCCGCAATATGACATAGGTCATTGGCTCGCGAGCTGGTGCCCTATTCTCGGGACCCGGGCGTGATGTCGAAGGTCAAATCCTCGCCCGCGCGCACCACGGTGATCTTGACCGTCTTGCCGATACGGAGTTTTTCGATCGCGGTCATGTAGGTGTGGATGTCGATGACTTCGACGCCCGCAAGCCCGGTGATGATATCGCCGCCGCGAACGCCGGCCTTGTGAGCCGGGCCTCCGGTGGCCACGCCCGAAAGTGCCAGGCCTGGAATGTCGGCTTCCGCGTAATCCGGAATTGAACCGAGGTAGGGCTGAAGGTTGCCACGCGGCTTGCGGGTGCCTTCGTCTTTGTGTTCGAGGTAATCGGGGGCCTCAGCTCGCATCGCCATGCCGCGCGTGAGCAAACCGAGTAGTTTCGCGATGTCCCGCATGCCCTCGTAGTTGAGTTTGTCGGGGGTATCGGTCGGTCGGTGGTAGTCGAGGTGCGCTCCGGTGAACGCGCTCAAGATGGGAACGCCGCCTAAGTAGAACGGCTGGGTGTCGGTGGGAAGATTGCAGTCGGCAACCAGGCTGATCGGCAGCCCGACGGGAATGTTGCGGCGTTCGACGGCGCCACTCCAAACCGAACTCGAACCGACACCGCTGAGGATGAGCGACTTTTCCAAGCGTCCAACCATGTCCAGGTTGATGTAGCAGGCAAAGTAGGTGTTGAGTGGTTTGGTCTTCGAGAGGTTCCGGCAAAAGTGAGTGGAGCCAAGAACGCCGAGCTCTTCGCCGGACCATGCGGCGAACACCACGGGCCGATTGAGCTTTAGTTTTCCGCGTCGCTTTAGGTCAGTCATCCACTCGGCGATTTCGAGGATCGCCGCGACGCCCGAGGCATTGTCGTCCGCGCCGAGGTGGAGTTCTGATTTTGACTCCCCTTTGGCCCGAGACCATTTGGCGCCGGTGGTGCCGAGGTGGTCGACATGGGCTCCAATGATGACCGCCGTTTGCTGGGCCGCGGCGGGGTCACTGGGCATCAGACGGGCCAAGACGTTGCGACCCTGAAGTTTTCGGTCGGCTTGTCCATCCTGCCCCTTGATCGTGACGGGAAAGGGCTGGAAGAAACTGCCCGCGTTACCCGCCGGCAAAAGCCCGAGCTCGCGGAACTTATCCGCGACGTACTCGGTGGCGAGCTTTCCGCCCGCTGACCCCGTCATACGGCCGCCCATCTCTTCGGACGCCAAGCGGAACACATGGCGTTTGAGATCTTCGGTGTCGATGGCCGCGACGTTCTTACCTTTGCGAGGGGCATGGGGCTTGGGCCGCGGCGCGGCGGCTTTCTCTTTGCGCCCCGCCTTTACCGAGGCGGCGATAAGGCGACTCGCTTCGGCGTGATTCCACTTTGCAGTGTGGATCTGGGAGGTCTTATCTTTGGTGCGTGTCGTAGTCCAAGCGATGGTGAGGCCGTCCGGAGTGAAAGTCGGAAGACCATCGAAGCCATCGGTGAAACTTGCCCGCACCGGCTCGCCGCGGCCTTCGGGGTCGACGAGGTAAAGCTCGAAGTTTGAGAAGCCATGGCGGTTAGTGGTGAATATCAGATACTCGCCGCTGGGGTGAAAGTAGGGCGCCCATGACATCGCTTTGATGCCAGTGAGGCATTTCTTGTCGCTGCCGTCGATGTTGGCGGTGTAGATCTCAGCGGTGAGGCCGTTCTCAGCGAAGCGTCTCCAGCAAATCTTCGTGCCATCGTGGTTGAAGAAGGGGCCGCCGTCGTAGCCGCGGGCGAATGTCAGCCGTCGCACATTGGAACCGTCGGCGTTCATCATGTAGAGATCCATGAACAATGACTGGTCGGTGTCGAAGCGCTGCTGGTCTTTGGCCGAAAGAGGCTCGAGGAAGGCGGCGCGGTTGGAAGCAAAGCAGATGAGCTTGCCGTCTGGGGAGTAAGACCCTTCGGCATCGTAGCCTCGGGCCCGCGTGAGTTGAGTTTGCTTTTTGGTCACTCGGTCGTAGGCGAAGAGCTCAAAGTGCTCGTCGTAGTCCCAGGAGTAGCGGCGTGTTTGACCGCTCGCCCGAAAAGCCAACTCTGCGTCTTGCTGGGCAATGGAGGTCGGGTCGAGGTGTGTCGACGCGTAAAGGACTTGGCGGTTGTTGGGATGGACCCAGGAGCAGGTCGTCTTGCCATATCCAGGCGAAATGCGCTCGGTATCCCCGGTCTCCAGGTCCAACAAAAAGATCTGGTACCAGGGGTTTTTGGCGTCGCGCTCGCTTTGGAAAACCATGAGGGAACCGTCGTGGCTGTAGTAACCCTCACCCGCCCGCTTGCCCTCGAATGTCAGCTGCCGAATGCGGGTCATGAAACGCGCTTCTTGGGCCGGGTCATTGACGGTGGAGCCAGTGGCTTGCTGGGCGAAGGCGCGGCCGAAGCTCGTGGCTGAGATCAACAGGCAAAGAACCAGGTAGAGTCGTGGTTGAGACATGGGATCCTCAGAATGCGCGGGGTCAAATTTGCTGCCACATTCTCACTTCAGTCTTGGGCTGGCTCAAGGCCGCTTCGGCGGGGCAGATTTTGGCCGGAATTCGTCACGAGGCGATGATTTTGACAAGATCGCTCCGTCAAAGGAGCCTCAAACATGACTCTCGCTATCGCTCGCGCCATTTACGCCTTTGGGTTGCTCATGACGGGCGCTCTGATGCTGGTGGTCTTTGGGCCTAAATCTGAGGGTGGTCAGTTCTCGGACGCCGAAAAATCGGCTCCGTCGCTGTCGCCTGGCCCCGGGCGGGACTCGCCAGCGTCCTTTAGCCAAAGGGATGATGACGCTTTTCCACCGACGCTGAGCAAGACGGGCTACTTCGAGTCTGTTTCGGGGTATCGGCTCAACTCATCATTTGTAGCTTTTGAAGTCAATGCCCCCTATTGGTCCGACGACGCCCAAAAACTGCGGGCCGTCAGGATGCCACCGGGGATAGCCGTCAAATTTGAGGCCAATAAGCCCTGGTTTTTTCCAGTCGGAACGACGTTTGTCAAGACTTTTCAGCTGTCTGCGGATGGCGAAACCAAGCGCATTGAGACTCGCATCGTTCGCCGGGCGAAGTTCGGCTGGCTGTTTTCGACTTACATTTGGAATGAAGAGCAGACCGAAGCCAAACTTGAGATGGATGGCCCGCGGTTTCCGGTGACGGCGGGGCACACGAGCCAAGCCTGGGGGGTACCGCATCAGCTCGACTGTTTGGAATGCCACAACGATAAGGCGGGCCGAGTCCTCGGTTTCAATCTTCGACAGCTAAACCGGGTCGAGAAGACCAAGACCGGATCGGGCAATCAGCTGCATCGACTGCAACGTGCGGGTGTCTTGAGAGCCGTTCCCGACCAGCTCAAGGCGACACCGTCTTTTTGCTCGCCCTACGACGAAAAAGCAGATCTCGACGATCGAGCCCGGACTTATCTCCAAGTGAATTGCTCGATGTGTCATCAACCGGGCACCCCACAAACGACTCAGTTCAATCTGCCCTTGGATTTGCGACGGCAGCGGCCCATCTACGAAACCGGCCTGCTCCAACTCGATCCCAACAATCCCACCGGCCCTCCATTGCGCCCCCGCTCGCTGCGCAGCACGCTATTCCTCAACCGCGTCGGCGCCATCGGCCAATTCCGCATGCCTCCCCTCGGCAGCCTCATGATCGACGAAAAAGCCCACGTCATGCTCAAGAAGTGGTTCGCCCGCTTCCTAAACTAATAAACCACCAAATCCCTCAACCTTTGCGTCAGACGATTTTCACTACCCCCTGGTGCTCCGAGCCGGCCAACGAGCAAAGGGTAGTGAAAATCGTCTGACGCAAAGGTTGAGGGTTTGATTACCTAAGGGCGGATGCCGGAGATGGAGAGGAGCTGGCCTTTTTCTTGATCGAAGTGGGTGCCGAGCTGGGTGACGTAGAGGACGTCATTGGGGCCAAAGGCGCAGGAAACGGGACCGGCGAGTTTGACGTCTTCGTAGATTTTTACGGTGGCCTTGCCGCCGTCGCCGAGGCTGATGCGGGCGAGCTTACCGACGTTGACTTTGGTGAGGGCCCAGTTGTTGTCGACCACCACCAGATCGTCACTTCCGGGGATGCGGGCCATGCCCATGGGATCGACGATACCCGGCAGGTTCCATTGAGCGACGGGCTTGCGGGTTTCGAGGCTCCACTTGACGATCAAGCCGTCTTCTTTGCCGCCGGTGCCGGAGTAGACGCAGAGCAGTGAGCTTTCGTCCCAGGCGATGAGTTGCATGGGTGAGTTGATGGCAATGTCGTTGTCGTCGGCGCTCGCCCAGGGGCTCAGCTTTTTGGTCTCGGGGTCTGCCACGAGTATCCAGCTTTTGGCATCGGCGCCTTGACCACAGGCGTAGATCTTGCCGTCGGCACCGCGCACCAAACCAGCGGGGTTGCCCTCACCCTTGTCGACTTCCAACTTGGTGGTCGGAGGAACTCCATTAGTGGGCATGCCAGAGTCGGCAGTGCCGGCTCCCTTGAAGAAGATCAGGCGGTCGGCGCCGTCTTTTTTGCCGGCATCGGAGACGACGATGCTACCGTCCGGCAACCAAATCGCGCTGATCGGGCCCAACAGAAAACGCTTCGCTCCGGTCTTTGCGTCGACCTTCCAGTACTCGGTGTCGAAGCCGGTCAGAAAGTCTTTTGCCGCGCCGTTTTCGTAAAGCAAGACTTTGCCGTGGCCAGCGTCGCAAACGAGCATGCGCCCGTCATCGCCACAGGCCAGCGATGAGGGATTCTGCAAACCGTCCAGTAAAACCTTGACGACGAGCTTGGCGTCAGCGCTTTCTTCGGAGCTTTCGTTTTTGCCGCTGGGTTTGGAAGTCGCGCTGCCCTTCGATGCCTCTGAGCTCGAATCGCTTTTGCCACAGGCGAACATGAAGGCTGTCACGAATATCGCAAGCGCTAGTGAGGTGTAGGTTCGCATGGTCTCTTCTCTTGACGATGAGTCGGGTCGGAGGTCGGATAACGATGGATTGTCGCAGGAATTAGCGGGAACGCCAATCAGAGGTCCTCGAAATAGGGACCTAGATGTTCCTAAGGAACGACGTAGGGCGGGGCGGTCCATCCGAGCGGTGACGAAGTGAATATCTCATAGCCGTCCTCGGTCACGGCGAGAGAGTGTTCGAATTGGGCGGAGAGGCTGCCGTCGAGAGTGACGGCGGTCCAGTCATCGTCGAGGACTCGCGTGCGTTTTTTGCCGATGTTGATCATTGGCTCGACGGTAAAAAACATCCCCGCACGAAGTACATCACCCTTACCGGGTTTGCCGTAGTGCAGGATCTGCGGCGCAGTATGAAAGCTGCGCCCCAAACCATGTCCACAGAAATCCTCGACAATGGAGTAGCCTTTTGCTTCCGCGCAACTTTGGATCGCGTGGCCGATGTCACCCAGCGTCGCCCCGGGTCTCACGACTTCGATCCCGAGCATCATCGCTTCGTAAGTCGTCTCGACGAGGCGCTTTGCTTCGTCGTTGGGCTCGCCGACCAAAAACATCCGGCTGGTATCGCCGTGCCAACCATCAAGTGTCGGAGTGACGTCAATGTTGATGATGTCGCCGTCGCGAAGGATGTCGGTTTTCTTCGGGATCCCGTGGCAGACGACCTCGTTGATCGACGTGCAGATAGATTTCGGAAATCCGTTGTAGTTCAGGGGCGCGCAGATTCCTCCGCGCTCGGTGATGAACTCATGGCAAAGTCGATTTAGATAGTCGGTGTGGGTGCCAGCTTTGACATGTGGCGTGATGAAATCGAGGGTTTCGGCGGCCAGGCGGCCGGCGGCACGCATTCCCTCGAATTCTCTCGCGCTGTGAATGACGATCGTGTCTTTTGATCGAGGCATGGTGGCTGCTTTCGTTTTCCCAGACTTAAGACCTAGCTATACTCCGCCCCGAGTCACGGGTCTCAAGTCTTTCCGGAGCAAAAGATGGCTGCGCCATTTCGACTGTACGACACGCTGCGCCGCAAAGTAGCACCGTTTGAACCGCTCAGACCGGGCGAAGTCGGAATCTACGCCTGCGGGATGACGGTCTACGACTACATGCATGTCGGGCACGCCCGCGCTTTCATCGTTTTCGATTCCTTCGTTCGCTATCTGCGCGCACGCGGCTGGAAAGTCACCTTTGTCCGAAACTTCACCGATGTTGATGACAAGATCATTCGTCGTGCGAATGAGCTGGGCGAAGACCCCATTGCCTTGGCAGCGCGTTTTATCGACGAGTTTCAGGCTGATTGCGATAGCCTCGGCCTCGCAGCACCGGACTCCGAGCCAAAGGTCTCAGATTGCATCGACGACATCGTCACCATGATTGCGGCTTTGATCGAAAAGGGAAAAGCCTACCCCAACGAGGGATCGGTTTGGTTTTCGGTCACGGGATTTGCGGAGTACGGAAAACTGTCGGGGCAGCGTTTGGACAAGTTGCGCTCGACCGACGAGGGCCTCGGCAAGAACCACCCCGCTGATTTCGCCCTTTGGAAAGCGGCGAAACCCGGAGAGCCCGCTTGGGACAGTCCCTGGGGCCCGGGGCGACCAGGATGGCACATCGAGTGCTCCGCAATGGCCGCCAAAATCCTCGGCCCCACTGTCGACATACACGGCGGAGGATTGGATCTCGTTTTCCCGCACCACGAAAATGAAGTGGCCCAAAGCGAGTGCGTTCACGGCGAAATCTACGCGCGCAACTGGATGCACAATGGCCTCTTGACTCTCTCAAGTGGCCAGAAGATGGGAAAGAGCCTCGGCAACGTGATCAATGTGCGAGATGCTCTGCTCGATTTTCCGGCTGAAGCGGTGAGGATCTACTACCTTCAGAATCACTACCGGTCGCCTTTGCCTTGGAGCGCCGAAGCTCTACCGGATGCCTTGGGAATGCTCGCGCGCCTCTACGACGCTCGCGAAAGCGCGGAATCGATGCAGGGCACCGAACCAGCCGAGAAAGTAGCGTCCGACCTGGGCGATGACGCCCAGCGGGTGCTCGACTTGTCGCGAGGGTTCGAAGAAAAGTTCTTCGCGGCTCTCGATGACGATTTCAGTACGCCGATGGCATTGGGCGCGGTGTTTGGAGTGGTGCGGGCGGTGAATCGTTTCGCCAATCACAAAAAGTCTAAGAAGCGGGGCGGACCCATCGCGAAGGAAGCGCTCGCCGTCTTTGAAATCGTGCGCGAATCGCTTGGTCTGTTCCAATTGACGACGGCGGATTTTCAGGCCGAAGTGCGTAGCAAGCGCTTGAGTTCCTTGGGCTTGAAGGCGGAAGACGTCGAGGCGAAGCTGGCCGAGCGAGAACGTGCGCGCGTAGACAAAGATTGGGCCAAAGCCGACCTCATTCGAGACGACCTGCTGGCCCAGAACGTCGTCGTCATGGATGGAGCTGAGGGGGTTGAATGGCGCTTGAACCTCCTGACCAGCACCGAAGAAGATTGAGCGCCAGCCGCTGATCCCGCAGTTTGATGCCAAAGAGCTCGCGGTCATCGCCGAATTTCCGCGAAAAATTCTGCCAGCGGACACGAGAATTCCCGGGTCCCAGGGACCGATTTTCGCGTCGAAGTGTGAGAACTAAGTCTCAATACCCAATCTCAAGATTCGTCGTCCAAGATGTCGCCCCCTGCCTCTAACATCCGCCCGCTCAAGGCTTTGGCGGCGATCGGCGAGCGATTTACCGCTGGGAATTTTCGGATCTTCCGAGCCCAGAGTGATTTTGTAGGGGTCTCCGAAGAGAATTCTTCGTCGAGTGTTCCTAACGAGGACCCACAGCTGCGGTGAAAATACCGCCCTTTTGTTTGATTTGGGCTCCCTAGCTGTCGTATTCTCCCCGCCGACTTCGCGGAGGGAATACCTCCGAGGGCGGCCACAAGTGCCTCCCGCAAGGGAGTTTGGGCCCTGAGCGGCACATCCATTTACGAGTTTGCAGCACAAAGGAGCCAGTCGATGCGAGCGACCGAGCTCAAAAAATACAAGACCATGCTTATCGAGGCCCGGATTCAGCTCACGCAGAATCTTAATTCCATGGCCAATGAGGCTTTGAAACCTCAAGAGGGTGGGTCTGACTCCGAGAACTCCGCTGACTTCGGCAGCGACCAGTTCGAACAAGAGTTCACCCTGGGGCTTATGGAAAACAAACAGACTGTCGTCAAAGAAATCGACGCCGCTCTGGACAGAATCGAAGATAGCACTTTCGGGGTCTGCGAAGGCAGCGGGGACAAGATCCCCAAAGCTCGTCTCGACGCGATTCCCTGGGCCCGCTATACGGTTGATTACCAAGAGCGCGTCGAAAATGGTTTGATTCCCGAGGACTTCTAAACTCCTCGGCTTCAAAGCAAGCCCTCATCATCTGTTAAGAACTCCTATCGCAAAGACCTGTCTTTGATTGTTTGTTTGGAGTGCCAGTCATGACGCGCCTTTTCCCTTTGATCTTGATCGCTGCGGTCTTTGTAAGTCTTGGTGTCGCGGCAGAGGCTCAAACCACTAAGAAATCTGCCGCGAAAGCCGCCTCGCCTTTCTACGGCAACACGATTTGCCCCGTTTGCAACAACCCCATCGACAAGAAGCTCTTCGCTAAGAAAAACGGGGAGCGGATCTACGTCTGTCAAAAGGCGGCGATCGCTAAGACGCAAGAAAACTGGGATGAGTACTACGCCAAAGCCTATCCGGCGGCGAAAGTCATCGACGCCAAGAACATCAAGTGCCCGATGATGCCGCGGAAGGCCGCCAAGAAGCGTTACACCGTCACCTTTCAGGGTCACAAGCTCGGTGTTTGTTGCAAAAAGTGCAAACGCAAGTTCAAAAAACAGCCGCGCAAGTGGTTGACTCTCGCCTTGAATAGCGAGTTGGTGAACGTGAAGAACCCGAAGTGCCTGGTCATGAAGGACAAGCGGGTGAAGGCCGACAGTTTTGTCGTGTTCCGCGGTCAGCTCATCGGCACCTGCTGCGATGATTGTTTAGACACCATCAACAAAAACCCTGCGAAGTTCGCCACGTCTTTGAAGGACCATCAGTCCGCGGGCAAAAGGAAGGACCTTCCCAAGCCCGGAAAGCCCTCCAAAGGCGAACCAACGACCGCCCCAACCTCAAAAAAGACCGGGGCCTAAGCCTTCGATAGTTGACTTCGTCGTCGGCGGGAGCGTGTCTTGAACGCGAAGAAGTGGTTATTGACGGGCCTCCCCTTGCTCGCTGCCCTCGGGCTGATGTGGACGTTGAAAACCACTGGCGGTTTCGGGTCGCGTTCAGCCCTCAAGATTGAAACCGAAACCCACGACGGCCGAGTCGATATCGAAGACTCCGACGGTTTTCGCCTGACCTTTCACGAGCCACCGTCGCGAGTGTTGCCCTGCAACGCGAGTATCGTTGACTTGTTGTTGCTGCTGATTGACCCCGAAAAAATCGTCGCCCTGCCCGAACAAGCGGACACCTGGTCGCTCGTCGCTGAGGCGCCGGAACTCTTTGCCAAACATCCGCGCCTAAGTCGATACCTCGCCGAGCCCGTCATCGTGCATCGCCCCGACCTCGTGATCGTGTCGCAGTTCAATACTCCCGACACCAATGCACGTCTACGTGACATGGACATTCCCTTGCTGCGCTTGCCGATCCGCAACACTTTCGAGGATGTCATCGAAACCCTGCACACGCTCTCGAGTATTTTTCGGGCGGAGGATCGCCTCGTTCGAGCGCTGGCTAAACTTGAGGCGAGGCGTGCGGCGCTTGCCAAGCGAGTTGCCGGCGACGTCGCGGCAAGGGTGCTGTTTTACTCCAACTACGGAACGGGCGGCTGGACCTACGGCGACAACTCGACCGTTAACACTTTCATTGAAATGGCGGGGCTGAAGAATGCCGCGGGCGGCGAGGGTGGATCTGGAGCGCGGCGGATTTCCTACGAAGAAGTCCTCACCCTCGACCCCGACCTCATTATCGTTAGCAGCGCGGAAAACGGTGCGAAGGGCGCGACGCGTCGGCTACTTGAAACGAGCAGCTCCTTGAAAGGGTTGCGTGCATTGAAGAATGGCGCGCTTATCGAATTGTCGCCGCGACTGGCGCAGGCCAGTTCACAAGAAATGCTCTCTGCCGCAGAGGTCCTGGCGAAGGCCTGGTCTGATTTTCGAGGGCCGCCTCAGTCTAAGCCCTCACGACAGGGCTCGGGTCGGTGACGCGGTCGAGGCCCCGGGTTCGCCGCGCCGTGTATTGGTTTGCCGGTTGTTTCGCTCTGTTGGTTTTTGTTTTTGGAGCATCGGTTTCTTTTGGCCGTACCGGGAACATCGACCTCGCCACTGTCTTTCGAGGAATAGGCGCCGTTTTGGGTTTTTCGGATCCACTTTCATCGGTGGATCAAGCGCGCGTTCAGCTGCGGCTTATTGAGGCCATCGCAACGGCTGGTGTCGGTGCCGCTCTGGCTCTCTCCGGTTCTCTACTTCAGGGCGTCTTTCGAAACGGTTTGGCGGCTCCCTCAATTATTGGAGTCAGTTCGGGCGCCAGCCTGGGTGCCGCGGTTGCGGTCGTCATTCTCGGTGGCTACTTGCCGTACTTCGCATCGCTCACTGCGACCAACGACGCTCCTTTTTTCGTCGCCGGTGCTTCGTTTTTGGGTGCCTTGGCCGCGACATCACTGATCGCCTTGATCGCCACCCGGCACGGACGACTGTCAGTGCCGACTTTGCTCCTTGCCGGTATCGCGGTGAACGCTTGTTGTGGCGGATGCCTCGCGGCGATCCAAGCCGTTTCTCTGAAGGACTACGAGATTGCTCGAGCGATCTTTGCCTGGACTTTTGGCAGTCTCGAAGACAAGTCCTTTGGACAAGCCGTCCTGGTTTGGTGGGCGGTGCTAGCCGCTGCGGCCTGTATCCCCTTCGTTGCCGATGAGCTCGACTTATTTGTTGGAGGCGAAGAAGATGCAGCCTCCCTGGGCGTGCGCCCCAATCTAGTCAAGGTCATTGCCGTGACCGCGGCAACCCTGGCCGCGGCAACCGCGGTGGCGGTGGCGGGGCAGATCGCTTTCGTCGGCTTGGTCGTTCCCCATGTGCTCCGGCTCATGATCGGGCCTTCCCACCGTGTGCTGTTGCCGTTTTCGATTGTCGGCGGGGCCTTGTTCTTGCTTGGTGCTCAGCTTCTTCAGGTTTCCCTCCTCGGCGACTCCGCCTTAAGACCGGGCGTCCTCATGTCTCTCATCGGCGGACCGTTTTTCATTATCTTGCTGCTCACTCGTACGAAGGATCTAAGAGCGTGGGAGTAGTTGCCAGTGCGCGCCATCTTGAGCTCGGGTATCCGGGCGAAGAGTCTGTCTGCTGGGATGTCAACCTTGAGGTCGAATCCGGTTCCATCTTGGCCTTGATCGGACCCAACGGCGCGGGCAAGAGCACTTTGTTGCGGGGGATGGCGGGCTTGCTTTCTGCGCGCCGCGGCGAGGTGAAGTTAAACGGAAGAGAGCTGGGGTCTTTGAAGGTCAAAGAGAGGGCTCGGCAGCTCGCTTTTTTACCGCAAGAGATGAGGTTCCTCGAAGGCACGACAGTCGCGACTTTTGTGGCTGGCGGCCGCTACCCCTACCGGCGCTTGTTAAAGGCGGAATCAAGTGAGGACCGGCGAGCTATCGCACTCGCGATGGCAGAGGCTGACGTCGCCGGATTCGCGGAGTGTTTGGTTGATGAGCTGTCGGGCGGACAGCGGCAAGGAGTGCTGCTGGCACGAGCCTTGGCTCAGGATGCCGATCTTTTGTTGGTCGACGAGCCGACGAGTTCTTTGGATTCAAGGCACCAGCTTTTGACTTTCGACCGCATTCGGGCCTTCGCCGACGCTGGCAAGACTGCGATCGTCGTGACCCACGATCTCAACTTGGCGAGTCAGTACGCCGACCGCATTGGATTGCTGTCCAAAGGAAGGCTCGTTCAGATCGGAGTTCCGCGCGACATTTTGAAACCCGAGGTCCTGGAGCCGATCTACGGCAGCGATCTGATTTTTGGCGAAAGCGAAAGCCGCGCCGCCAAGGATCTAAGGCCCTTCGTGTTGCCTTGGCGACGAGGCAACAGCACTTAGACACTCGCAACTTGGCTGCAGATGAAAAGGTGGTGACTTTGGTCTGACCCAAGTCAACAGGGTTTGCTGGCCACATTATCCTCGCCCCTGGCGTCGTCGCCTTACTTTTTCGCGTCTTGGTCTTCGTCGACTTTGACACGCTCAGAGAGCCCGACGGCAGACGCCGCGCGGAGTAAGAAAGCCCAGAGCATGCTTTTCAGTCCTTCCTTTTGGACGCCCTCGGAGATTTCGAACTGGATGTCGTCGAATTCTCGGTCAGACGCTTCCCACATTTCGTGAGCGTCGTCGTTCACATTGGGGACGGCTTCTTGTCCCTTACTTTCCTGGGCTAGTTCAAGGTTAAGGTCGCGAATCTTGTCTTCGTCGCCGTCGAGCGATTCGTCCATGATCTGGTCGAGGTCGTAAAGAACCGTGTAGTCGCCGAACAGGCCAGAGCGTGCCGCGGATGCGGGGGCTGGCAGGGCCTCGACTGAATCCTCGGTTTCGTTTTCGACTGAAACGTCACTTTGCCCGATGCTGGCAGGCTCCAGAGTCGGCTCCGAGTTGGGGACGTCCGTCGCTTCTGGGTTGCCTTCGACTTCAACACCAGGATCGCCTTCTTCGTCGTCGGCAGGTGCTTCCGATGGCCCGTCGACTTCTTGGGTCACCGGCTCATCCGCAGGATCGTCTTCGGTCTCACCCTGTGGATCATCGCTGGGTCCGTCGCCAGGTTGATCTTCTGTTTCACCCTGTGGATCGTCACTGGGCTCGTCGGCCGGTTGACCTTCGGGATCTTCGTCGGTATCGGCGGGCGGAGTCTCAGAGGGTTCGCCTTCGGGCTGAACTTCAGGTTCGTCTTCGGTCTCACCCTGTGGATCATCACTGGGCTCGTCGGCCGGTTGATCCTCAGCTTTAACGGTGATGCTCACTGTGTCGACTGATCCGTTGGTGCCGTCGCTAACATGGAATTCGAAGACGATGTCAGTGTCCTCAGTGCCATCAGGAGCGGTGAAGCTCGGATTCGATGATGTCGGATCGTCGAGGGTGACCGTTGGCCCGCCGGTCTGGACCCATTCGTAGGTCAGGCCTTCGCCCTCAGGATCGGTGCCCGACCCGGCGAGCGAAACGGTGTCGCCCTCAGTCACGGTCTGCGCGGGCCCAGCTTGTGAGGTAGGCGCGTCGTTGTCGGCTTCGACTTCGATGGTGACGGTGTCGACTGATTCGTTCGTTCCGTCACTGACGTGCAGTTCGAAAGTGATGTCGGTGTTCGACAGACCCTCGGGCGCGGTGAAGGAAGGTGAAGCAGAGGTCGGATCGTCGAGAGTGACGGTGGGACCACCCGTTTGGACCCACTGATAAGTCAGACCCTCGCCTTCAGGGTCGGTTCCCGATCCAGCAAGCGAAACGGAGTCACCCTCGGCTACGGTTTGCGCGGGTCCGGCTTGTGAGGTTGGCGCGTCATTGTCGGCTTCGACGGTGATGTCAACGGTGTCGATCGATTCGTTCGTTCCGTCACTGACGTGCAGTTCGAAAGTGATGTCGGTGTTCGACAGACCCTCGGGAGCGGTGAAGGTCGGCGACGCGGAAGTTGGGTCATCGAGGGTGACAGTGGGGCCGCCAGTTTGGACCCACTGATAATTAAGACCTTCTCCTTCGGGATCAGTTCCCGACCCGGCGAGGGTGACGGTATCACCTTCCTCAACGGTTTGCGGCTGTCCAGCCTCGGCCGTCGGCGCATCGTTGTCGGCGTTGACATTCACGGTGACGGTATCGGTTGCGGTGTTCGATCCGTCGGTGACTTGCAGCTCGAAGGTGATTTCTGAGTTCGTAAGGCCTTCCGGGGCCGTGAAGGTGGGACTGGTCGCGTGAGGATCGTCTAAGACGACGATGGGTCCGCCGGTTTGCACCCAGGTGTAGGTGAGAGCCTCTCCATCATCATTGTGCGTCGGTGCCGACTCCGTCCCGTCGGAAATTGTGATGTTGCGGAAAAAGCTCTCCGCATCGCTCGGTCCTGCATCGTGGTCGTTCGCGAAGAAGAGACTGTCGAAGTCTCCAGTGTAGAACTCGCCGATGGGGATCTCGAAGTGCACCCATTCACCGTCAGCGGTGTAGGGGTCCACCGCATCGCCGATTCCCCAGGTCTGCGTCCCGCCTATCTTGAAAGTCTGGTCAGGGCTGAGGCTGCTGTCGTTGTCGAATCCGATGCCGTGGATCTCGCCGAGTTCAGTAGCTTTGAAGTCGAACGAAAGCACGGTGTCTTCGGTGATGGTTGCCGGGAATTCGATCGACTTCCAACCGTTGCCATTGAGATGGAGCGTGGCTCCATTGTCTTCGACCGTGGCAACAGCGGAGATGTCTTGGCCGGAGCCAGCGTACGAGTCGATCGAGACGTCGTTGAAATCAACAGACGTTCCGCCCGAGGCGGCAAGGCTGACCAAGCCACCTTCCTCAACTTCGATGTCTGTCCCGGCATTCGCAACGGGTATGTTGTTGTTGGCTTCGATTGTGATGTTGATCGTATCGACGGATTCGTTGGTGCCGTCGCTGACGTGAAGCTCGAAAGTAAGCTCCGAGTCTTCGTCGCCCGATGGTGCGGTGAAGGTGGGGCTGGTTGCATGGGGATCGTCAAGGACGACGGTCGGGCCGCCGGTCTGGACCCAGGTGTAGGTGAGTTCCTCTCCTTCAGCATCGTGCGTCGGAGCAGGCTCTGTGCCATCGAAGATCGAGATGTTGCGAAAGAAACTCTCGGCGTCACTCGGCCCCGCATCGTGGTCGTTTGCGAAGAAGAGGTTGTCAAAATCTCCGGTGTAGAATTCGCCGATCGGAATCTCGAAGTGCACCCACTCGCCTTCGACGGTGTAAGGGTCTACCGCACCGTCGATGCCCCAGGTCTGCGACCCGCCCAGTTTGAAAGTCTGGTCAGGACTGAGGCTGCTGTCGTTGTCGAATCCGATGCCGTGGATCTCGCCGAGCTCGGTGGCTTTGAAGTCGAAAGAAAGGACGGTGTCTTCAGTGATGGTTGCCGGGAACTCGATGGACTTCCACCCGTTACCCTCTATATGGAGCGTGGAGCCGTCGCCCTCTACAGTCGCAACGGCGGAAATGTCCTGGCCAGAGCCGGCGTACGAATCGATGGAGACCTCATTGAAATCCACCGACGTGCCAGCTCCGCCCGAGGCGGTGAGTGAAACCAGGCCGCCTTCTTCGACGGCGAAGTCCGAGCCTGCATTCGCGACCGGCGCATCGTTGTCGGCTTCTACCGTGATGGTGACCATGTCAACAGTTTCGTTGGTTCCGTCGCTGACATGCAGCTCGAAAGTGATCTCAGTATCTGCCAGACCTTCGGGAGCGGTGAACGTCGGGCTGGTCGCATGGTTGTCGTCCAGGACCACCGTTGGGCCGCCGGTTTGCACCCAGGTGTAGGTGAGCTCCTCACCTTCGACGTCGTGCGTCGGCGCCGAATTTGTCCCATCGGAAATTGTAATGTTGCGGTAATAACTCTCCGCGTCACTCGGACCCGAATCGTGGTCATTCGCAAAGAAGAGACTGTCGAATTCTCCAGTGTAGAATTCTCCGATCGGAATCTCGAAGTGCACCCATTCTCCGTCGCCAGAGTAGAGGTCTACCGCACCGTCTATCCCCCAAGTCTGCGTCCCGCCCAACTTGAAGGTCTGTTCAGGGCTGAGACTGCTGTCGTTGTCGAATCCGATTCCGTGGATCTCGCCGAGCTCAGTGACTTTGAAGTCGAACGAAAGTACGGTGTCTTCCGTGATGGCCGCTGGGAATTCGATCGACTTCCAACCGTTGCCAGTCAGATGGAGTGTACTTCCGCCATCTTCGACCGTGGCCACTGCGGAGATGTCTTGGCCGGAACCGGCGTATGAGTCGATGGGCACGTCGTTGAAGTCGACTGTTGTGCCGCTTCCGCCTTCGTCCCCGCCACCCGCGGAAAGCGTGACCACGTCGCCTTCTTCAACAACCAAGTCTAAGCCAGCGTCCGCGACGGGCGGATCGTTATCGGCCTCCACTGTGATGTCGACGGTATCGACCGATTCGCTAGTGCCGTCGCTGACGTGTAGCTCGAATGTGATGACAGTGTTGCAAAGGCAGTCCGGGGCGGTGAATCTCGGGTTTGGAGAATGGGAGTCGTCGAGGGCTACGGTGGGACCGCTTACCTGAACCCACTCGTAGCTGAGTGCATCGCCGTCGACATCTTCGCCGCTCCCTGCCAAGATGACGACATCGGTCCCGGACACCGACTGGTCAGAACCCGCGTCGGCGGTTGCGGCGTCGTTTTCAGGCGTGACCTCGATCTCGATCGTCGCCGTCGTTTCACTGCCGTCCGAATCTATGGCCGTGTAGGTAAAAGTGTCGGTTCCGTGAAAATTCTCGTCTGGCGCATAAGTAAGACTTCCGTCGCCATGATCGGTCAAGGTCCCATGGCTGGGCTGTGCGACCGAGGTGACTGCCAGTCCACCAGAGCTGCTCCCCAAGAGGTCCTCTATTAGTAGGGTTCCATCTTCGGGGATCTCATAGAGACCATCCTCCACTTGGGGGCTCTCAAAGGCGGGATCGAGGATAAGATCGAGATCGTGGTCGGCGTCCCATATGGCGCTGCGAATCGTCGCGGTCCCGCTACTGCTTTCGACTGTGCCGAAATCACCGCTGTGAGTGTTGGAGACAATGAGGTCTTGCACTGATCCCGATTCACTCAGAGTCAGGATATCGAGTGCAAGATGGGAATCGGCGCCGACATCAACGCTGCCTTCTACTGTGAGCTGCTCGTAGTCGCCAGGGTTCGTTCCCGGGACTGAAAGCTGAATAGTGCCACTATTGCTGATGCTTAGATCGCCATTGATCGTGCCAGCGCCCGAAAGGGTCCCGCCGTTGACATCCACTTCGCCGCCCACAGCGATCTCGTGGCCGCCCAGGATGAGTTCGCCGTTTTGGATTTCGAGATCTTGGCCGGACCCCTGCAGGTTCAGGTCAGAGTCGAGCACCACGGTGCCTGAAGGTTTGTCAATGACGAAGTCGCCGTTGGGCAGATCGAGGACGTCAAGGGTTTGGGCCCCGTCGCCGTCCAAGATAATGCCTGCGCTGCCGCTAACGCTGCCATCTTGTGAATCAAGATCCCCAGAAAGAACGATATTGGCGCCTTGCAGGCTGCTGACTGAACGGATCTCGAGGTCGCCGTCGACGTCCAAGTCGCTGGCGAGAGTGATGCTACTGCCGGTGAGGATGACGTCTCCGAAGCTGGAATCTTGGGCGTCGATAGTGCCGTAGGAGACTTGAAACTCGACGGTGGCGTTGCTGGCATCGACGCTGCCGTTTTCGACGATGAAGTCGCCGCTGAGTTGGACGTGATCTGCGAAGGTGACTTG
>JAZGFI010000067.1:0-2276 GCA_036479435.1 Planctomycetota bacterium
GGTTGTCGCCAGCCAAGACCACGGTGAGGAGCGACTGGGAGTCCAGCCGATCGCTGGCCAAAAGACGTAATTCAGAAAGCACCGCCGAGGGCATTTCCTGCGCTTCATCAATGAGGATCACGGGACGACGAAGGCTTGATTCGAGCTTCGTCTTCCATTTTTCTCGAAGCACTTTGAAACCACCCCAGCGGTTTGCTGAGCCAAGGCTAGTGCCAAACACCTCGCCTAGCTCCCGATAGAAATCGGCAGTACCACTTTGCGGTCTCGTGATGCAGCAGACGTTGAGGTCCCGAATTTCTGAGAGCCTCTGCTCCAAGTAACGCAAGACCACGGATTTTCCGGTGCCGGGATCACCCGTCACCATTGCGAAGCCTCCGTCGGTGCTGAGCTCTTCGATACGCCAAGCGAATTTCTTGATGGCATCGCTGACTCGAATCGCTTCAGTGGGAAGATCTTGGCTGAAGGGGTTCCACTTCAAACCGTAGAGGTTGAGGAGTTTGCGTTTGCTCATGATTGACCTTTCTCTTTTGACTCTGAATCTGTTTTGGCTTTGACGATGTAGGCGGGCGGCCGGCCGTGGGCCGAGAAATCAGCGAGGTACTTCTTCAAAAGTGCCGATCTCTTGTCGGCCTTGTTCTCAGCTGTGCTTATCTGTTGGGCTGGCGCATCCTCGGATAAGACGCGGCGCTTTCCTTCTGCATTCTTCACCGGGTCGTCGGGACGGATTGCGACTAAGGCTTCGCTGCTTTTGTCATCGACGAGCCAGGCAATCGAAAGATCCCAATGGGCGTAGCGCACCAAGACCCGCTTGAAATGACGGTAGGCCGCAGGGATCTCGAAACGCACACCGTCCAAAGTGATGGTCGGGCATTGCCGAATAGGTGTGCGCCAAACATCCCGCATGAAGGCCTTGGCCAGAATCTCACTTTGGGGACAAGCTCTGGAAGCATCGATGGATTTGAGCAAGCGATCCATCGGTGAGGCCTTCATCTCACGTTGTGTCGTTCGGTGGTATTCCCGCTCGATCCAGGCCTGAGTGGCTAAGTTGAGGTACTCAAGGCTAAAGTCGGGCTCACCTGCAAGCATCGCCATCAGCCGACCTTCCACGGTGCCGAAGAATCGCTCTTGTTTCCCGTTCTGCTCAGGATGGTAGGGAAGCGTCGTTTCGTGCACGATGCCAAGCCTCGACAAACCCGAGCTAAACTCCTCACTCGTCATCGCCGAACCGTTGTCGCAAAGTAAGGCCCGAGGCAAACCACGTTTTTGTAAGGCTTGGCAAAAACCATGAGCCAAATCTTCGGTGGTCTCGCTGAAATACCACTGAGCGTGGCAAATGAGGCGAGAGTGATCGTCAAGAATACTCAGTAAGATGGGCTTTCGCCAAACACCGTCGCGGCCAAGGACGTTTCTTGAGCCCTGGTGGAAATCGAGATGCCACAAAGCATGCAAACGATCGACCTCGAAACGGCGGACTTCGCGGGGCACGATGCTCTCATCAATCTTCGCGCGCCCACGGCTAATTCGTTGGCGACGATCAAGGCCCTCGGATCTCATAAACCTTCGGACCGTATTGTAGGACGGCACTCGAGCTTGCTTGGAGCGGGCGAGGATCACGGCCATAAGCTCATCGCGGATGAGCTGCATGGTCCAAGCGGGATGCTCTTTGCGAAGACGCCGAATGTCTTCCGCAATGTCACCTTTGATTAGCGTAGATTGGCCCGTGTCCCCTCTCGGCTTGTCGCGAAGACCTGAAACTGGATCGCTATCTGCAGCCAGGGCGGTGTAGTACCAGCGCTGGATGGTCTTGAAGGAATAGCGCCGAGGCGCGCCCGTTTTGGGATCTAACCAAAACTTTTCACTAAGATCCAAAAGCGCTGACTTAAGGTCACCCTTTGGCGGCGGAGCCGCCAATAAAGGACCCACCACCGCAAAGCGCAGCCTGGCTCGCGCTTCACTGCGACATTTTTCTAAGTTTCGATTCACGGTCTTTGTCTCCTTGGAATATCGGTCCAAGCAGCTTATGAGCGTGGCGATGGCACAGAATCGGGCATCTTCTGCGTGAAGAATCTAAGCCAAACCGTTGGCCAAAGAGCTTGGCGATTTAGGGACTGCCGTCGAAGAGAAAAGTCATCATCGATGATTGCTTCTCAGGGTCTGATTCGGCATCAAAAGTCAAAACGAAACGTCTTGGCACCGGCTCATCCGCCAGCAGAATCATCCCTCGTAGCCGCCGCCAAAGGGAGCTTTGTTGAAAATCGTCCCGCCACCATTGGCAC
>JAZGFI010000068.1:0-7677 GCA_036479435.1 Planctomycetota bacterium
TGGATTCATGACCGAAGAGCCGTTGCCGTCATTCGTTGCCAAACGGTAACGACAAGCGACGGCGACGCCTACAATGGAATGGCGACCATCACTCAAAGAGCCCGACAGATCCATGTTGTCCATCACGGACAAACGGAACGGCGTTTGCGTTGGGTTTCCGTCTCTCGTGGCGAGACGAAGTTCAAGAACTTGAGGACCATTTCAATGAGGATCTTTGTCAAGATCTCGTTTTTTGCCCTGTTGCTGGCCGGCCCTGTCGCCTCTCAATACCAGATCCACAGCTTCCTAAGCCAAAATCCAGCCTCGTTAGGTAACCCGACTTTGGGGCGGGCGGCAGATGGAGGAGAAGATCTCAACGGCGACGGTGTTCCTGATCTCGTTGTCGCATCGGCTGGCGAGGTCTCAGCGCTGTCGGGTCTCGACGGATCGTGTATCAGAAGCTACTTTCCGCCAGTTCCAGATCTGTCGTTTGGAAGTCAGTGCCGGCTTATCGGCGACATCGACCAAGATGGCAGCGCTGACATCATTGTTGCTTCGCATGATTTCGCGAACGGTGCTGGCGACGTTTTCGTTTTCTCAGGTGCTTCGGCCAGCCTCATCCACATCCTCAGCCCTCCAGATCCATCTGCGGCTTTCGGCATCTCAGTCAGCGGCCTTGGTGACGTCAATGGCGACGGAATTCCCGACATTGCGGTGGGTGCGCCGAGGGGGCTAAGTGCTCTGGCCAGCGATGCTGCCTACGTCTACTCCGGGAGCAATGGTGCTCTTCTTCGAACCATCATTGACGTCAGTGGCACCTCCGCCCAAGGGACTTTTTGGGGATTCGGTCTAAGCGTTTGCTCCGCGGGCGATCTGGATGGTGATGGCTCTGCAGACCTCGTAGTCGGCTGTCGGCGAGTAGATCCGCTCTTCGCATTCTACGGTTACGTGCAAGCCTTCTCAGGATCGACCGGAGCCAGCCTTTTTCAGTATTTGGGCACAGTTCCGGGGGAACGATTGGGAGTATCGATCGATTCAGCGGGCGATATCAACCAGGACGGAATTGACGACATTCTTGCCGTATCGGCGACGGCTTCGATTTCCTTTCCCCCCGGACAGATCTACTTCGGATCTCTTCGGGTTATCTCTGGTTTCGATGGCTCTGAAATCAGAAGGATCAACGCGCCGCCGTTCGGAAATGGGTTCTCCGCTTCAACTCGAAACGCCGGCGACGTCGACGCCGACGGCTGCAATGACTTCATCGTGCAACGCAACACAGTTCGAGCGAGTTTCTCACTTTACTCGGGAGCTGACGGCCACGAGATCTTTAGCGCTGAGGCTTCGGACTTCGCCCTCCCCTTCAGCCCCGCCGTCATTTGTCCCGCAGGCGACATGAACCAAGATGGTTACAACGACGTTGCCCTCGCTGTTCAGGGTGGCTTCTTCACCACCACAACCACGCCTCCCTCTACGATTCGCGTCGCGGGTCAGATTGCGGTGTATTCGAATCCGCCGGCACTTTCGTTGCTTGCCTTTGGGGATGCCGGGCCCTCGCTATCGCCCAGCGTCAACTCGCTCGCAGTGAATGGCTCATCCGGGGGTCTCGCACACCGTGTCGACAGCCTCGTTGGAAGTCCGCTGACCATTTCACTCCCCCAGCCCGCAAGCAATCCCAATCCGGTGTCGTACGCGATTTTTGGTCGCTTGGGTGTTCCGGAGTTCGATGAAAACCTAAGCATCGTCCTCAATCCAAGCCCGCCGCTTCTTTCTTCGGATTTCGTATTCGCGCCTTGCCCCTTAGCTCCGTGGGACGCCAGGCTCTTCACGCTCGCGGCGACCATTTCCTTGCCTTGCACGCCACTTGTTGGCGCCAGCCCGGGTGGATTCAACTTGGTCCTCCCCAATGGCCTTCCTTTCCCCGCGACCTTCACTCTTCAAGCGGTCTTTGAACACAGCCCCGGAGTCTTACAAACAAGCAACGCCATTATTGTGAGAACACTCTAAGAGCAGGTGTTCGGCGCGTTCGACTGAATCCAATCCAGTCGATCGCGCTGAACTCTGCCGAGAGACTCCGTCCGAAATGCCGATCGATCAAAGATGGGTAGCTCCTCCCAGTCGAGGAACAAACACTGCCAACATCTCGACCGCCTTGTTAGAAACAAGGCATGGGAACCACGATCACTCGCCAATACGTCGACGAACTTTTCTCGAAACCTCTTTTGGAACTCGTCTTCACTGCCGCCACGGTCCACCGGGAGTACCACGACCCTCGCCGGGTACAACGGTCTCAGCTCATCAGCATCAAGACCGGCGGTTGTCCGGAAGACTGCGGGTATTGCTCCCAAAGCGCTCGATACGCCGGGGGAGCTGAGAAAGATGTACTCATGGCAACCGAGGCGGTCTTGTTGGATGCAAGACGCGCCCGTGAGGAAGGTGCAGAACGCTTCTGCATGGGAGCCGCTTGGCGCTCGGTTCGAGATGGCGAGGAGTTTGACCGTGTCATTCAAATGGTCCGTGGTGTGAAAGAGCTCGGCCTCGAAGCCTGTGCAACCCTCGGCATGCTCTCGCCAGATCAAGCTCTACGCCTCGAAGAGGCTGGCCTCGACTACTACAATCACAACATTGACACTGGCCGAAGCCACTACGAGAAAGTGGTTTCGACTCACGGCTACGACGATCGCCTGAAGACCCTTCAGGCAGTACGCGATGCCGGTATCAAGGTGTGTTGCGGCGGCATCCTCGGGATCGGTGAAACAAGATCAGCGCGAGCCGAGATGGTATTCGACCTCGCCACTATGGACCCCGTGCCGGAGAGTATCCCCATCAACCAACTCGTCCCCATCGAGGGAACACCCATGGCCAGCAACGACCTCGTCGACTGGACAGAAGTCGTCCGCACGATCGCCGTCGCGCGAATCTGTATTCCCAAGACTTGGCTTCGACTCAGCGCCGGCAGACGGGAGCTGGGTGAGGCCGCACAAGCGATGTGTTTCATGGCTGGCGCGAACTCCATGTTTGTTGGCGACAAACTTCTCACCACCGACAATCCAGCCTTCGAAGACGACCGAGCGCTCATGGAAAAACTCGGAATGCTCTTTCCTCATGCAAGCAAAACTGTCTGAGTCGTTAAGGGCCGAGCTGGCTCATCTCGAAGCCGCCGACCTGCGCCGCTCCTTGCCCACCGCGGACGACTTAGTTGGCGATCCTCGGCTAGACTTTTGCAGCAACGACTACCTAAGTTTAGCTCGTTTGCCATTCACGGCGTCAGCCCAGTCTCCCCGGGGAACGGGGGCCGCAAGGCTTCTGGGTGGAACTCTGGTCACGATCGACGCCGTCGAAAAGCTCGCTGCAAATTGGCTGGGTGAAGAGTCGGCCCTGATTTTCCCCAGTGGCTATCAGGCCAATCTGGCCCTACTGGCTGCGATCGCTCGCCGCAGCGACATTCTCGTTCTCGACGCCGCCATCCACGCATCGGCCATTGACGGGGCCAGGCTGTCTCGCGCCAAAGTCTTGGTTCATCGCCATCTCGACCTCAATAATCTCGAAGACAAGCTGCGACAAGCCCAAGCTATCTTGCCCGATGAAGGTCGCCTTCTCATCGCCACCGAATCTGTCTTCAGCATGAGCGGCGAGGGCCCGGATTTCGGTCGTCTCGATGAACTGGCCCAACGCCACCAGGCCCATCTCATCGTCGACGAAGCGCACGCCGTGGGAGTTCTCGGTGAACACGGCCAGGGCATAGCTCCATCGAGCTGTTATCCAAGTGTCGCCGCCCGGATAGCGACCGGCGGTAAAGCTCTCGGCGCCGCCGGGGCCTTTGTTGTTGGTGACCAATGCCTCGTCGATCTGCTGGTCAACCGAGGTCGGGGATTCATCTTCAGTACCGGGGTTTTCCCCCGCCTCGCTCAGACTCTGCTCGACTCGATTCAGCGAGCTGAGGCCGACACCGAAGGACGCCAAAAACTCGCCAAGTTAAAACAAAGCCTCTGCAGACAATTGGGTATCCCAGAGCCTCGAGGCAGCATTGTTTTTCTGAACATGGGCGATGAAAAGCCCGCTTTGGCCGCCGCTGCTCTTCTCCAAAACGCTGGATTCGCCGTACGCGCTGTTCGCCCTCCAACGGTAGCTCCGGGTAAATCGGGATTGCGTTTGGTTCTTCACACCCACAACGACGAAGCCAGCGTCAACGAGCTTTGCCAGGCCATCAGCGACTTTGGCTTTAAGCCGACGGCGTCCAACGTTCCGATGCCAATTCAAAGCTCATTGAAGGGCCAACGTCCCAAATATTGCGGGTCCAAATCGATCTGGATCGTCGGCACAGACACCGGCGTCGGCAAGACCGTGGTCAGCGCCTTGGTCGGCATCGCCCTCGCCAAGCAATGCCCCACTTATTATTGGAAGCCCGTTCAAACTGGCGACGAAGACGACACTCGGCGCGTCAAAGAACTAGTTGGTGACCATAGCGTCAAGACGACCGCGAGGCCTCGCTATGAGTTTCCCTTACCCGCATCGCCACACACCGCCGCGGCGGCCGCTGGGACAACAATCGATTTCACGAGTCTTCTCGAGACGCATCTGCACCTTTGCACCCAACACCAAGACGGTTTTCTCGTGATCGAACTCGCGGGAGGATTGATGGTCCCCTACAATCATGAGTTCAGCCAAGCCGATCTCTTGCAAAACGGTGAGGGCAAGATCGTTTTGGTTGCGCGTTCGGGCTTGGGCACTCTCAACCACACGATCTTGACTTTTGAGGCTCTAAACCGACGCGGGCGCACGATCGATGCCTTGATCTTAGTGGGAGAAACCCACCCTGAAAACCTCCGCACGCTCCAAGATCTGAAGGTCGCCCGACGGATTTTTGAGCTGCCCCAACTGGAAGTCCTCAACACCTCGTCCTTAGAATCCTGGAACTCCATCGATGACTTGGCGGAAGCACTATCGTGAAGACTCAGAGCAGCTCTGAACTCCTTAAGCAACGCGACCAGCGCGTCTGCTGGCATCCCTACACCCAGCACGCCAGTGTAGGACCTCCGCTAAGCATCCGTGCGGCTCGTGGATCAAAGTTGATCTTGGAGGACGGGCGAGAGATCATCGACGGCATTTCGTCTTGGTGGACTGTTCTCCACGGCCATGGGCATCCCCAGCTTCTGGAAGCCATGAACCAGCAAGCCTCGACTCTCGATCATGTACTCTTCGCCGGCGCCACTCACGAAGCTGCCGTGGGCTTAGCCGAAGAGCTGTTGGCCGTCGCCCCATCTGGACTTCAAAGGGTCTTTTACTCCGACAACGGCTCCACTGCCGTCGAAGTGGCTCTCAAAATGGCCCTTCAGGGTTTTCGAAACATCGGTGACAAGAGCCGACGGATCTTCATTGCCTTCAAAGACAGCTATCACGGCGACACATTCGGCGCGATGAGCGTCAGCGATCCCGACCCATTCTTTGAAGCCTACGAGGCCCATACCTTCCAGGTTTGCCGTATTGCCGTCGATGCCGAAGCTGCCGACAAGGCCTTGAGGCAACTCGGGAACCAAGCTGCGGGAATCATTATTGAGCCCATGGTGCAAGGTGCTGGCGGAATGAAGTTTCAAGATCCTGAGTTCCTTAGGGCTTTGAGGTCTTTGTGCGATGATCACAAGGTCCCCCTGATCGCCGATGAAGTCATGACTGGTTTCGGGCGTACCGGTAAGCTTTTTGCCTGCGATCATGCGGGGATATCTCCCGACTTGATGTGCCTTGCCAAAGGTCTAACGGGAGGGATATTCCCTCTTTCGGCCACCCTAGCCACGGCAGAAATCTTCGATCGTTTTTGGTCCGATGACCGTAGCCGCATGCTCTTCCATGGACATAGTTTCACCGCTCATCCCGTGGGTTGCGCCGTCGCACGGAGCAGCCTCGCGATCTGCCTTGCGGAGGACACTCCCGCGAAACTGGAAGCCATCGGCGCCAAGATCGCGAGCGTGCTTCGAACAAGCATCCAAGATCTCGGCCACGAACATTCCGTTCGCCAGCTGGGCGGTATCGTCGCGACGAATCTGAGCGAAGGCGGGTACTTCAGGGGGAGCCCCCTAGATCTCGGCGCCAAAGCGCTCGAAATGGGCGTCCTACTTCGTACTTTGGGTCCAGTTCTTTATGCGATGCCGACTGCGGCAACCTCAATGAGTGAAGCCGAGACAATTGGCGAAGTCCTCGGCGAGCTGCTGAGCATGAGCATTTCGTAAAGGAAAATCGGCCACTCTTCGGCACCGCCAACTCTCATTCGAGGCTTGCCGCGGAACGGCGGTAGGCGCCTATTCAGCGACAATCAGAACTCCTCAGCGTGTTGCCTCATCCGAAAATGTTAACAAGGGAGTCCGAGCAATGGCTCCGCAGGCGGCGCGCGGGGTATCAGCCTAGGCGGCGGGAACGTCAATGGTACTGCCGGTCAGCCGGGCAGTAATGGCAGAGCACTGTAGTCTGATTGGTCACGGTTCATGAGGGTCGACTTCCAGAAATTGAAAGTCGACTCTCCACTCAAACTTATCCGGGAGTCCATATGAAGTTCGTGAGTGGCAGAGCCAGTCGATTGGCCATGGGCGCTTTAGTCTTGTCGGCGTTGACCGTGTGTTGACGGTGCCCAGTAAACGCGGACCATTACCGCGGCGGTCATGCGCGCAAAGCGCCATCTACGCGCAGGTATCAACCACCGTCTACAAATGACTCGAAATCGGCACAACTTTACTGAAAAGACAACTCGCATCCTGAGGGAACGAGTAGGGGAGCTCTGCTCCTACCCCTGTCGTCAACCAACGACCGGTCCGGCGACAGAACCCGATCGCGCAATCCGCATCGGCGTAACAGCCCACATCACTGCGGCGGCTCCAGGCGGGCCGCGCTACGACCCAAGCATGACGCCTACGCAGCGCCGCTCGCCTGAGAAGAGTGACAGACCGATGAAGACCGGACCCGCACACCTTGAGTGGATCTACGCAAGAGGTCACTATGAAGTAGCCGCGCTTGTCGGAGGCGACGTCGACGCGACCGTACGCAAAGCCCAAGCCGGGCAAGGAGCACATCCGACCCTGGCTTTCGACTTCTGGCAGTGGCAGATCTACTGCACCTGCATCGAAGTGGGGTTCAAGGCTTTCCTACTCTCGTGCATCCCGGACTTCGCGGTCGACGAGGGTGCTGCGTGGATGAAGATGAAAAAAAAGCCTCTCGGCCACAATCTCCGCGGGCTGCTGGACTGCGCTAATCGTGAGGGCTTGGAACAATACGTCGTCCTGGACAAGAACGACCATCTATTGATCGACGCATTCAACAAGCCGTTCAACCATCGCGCATGGATCTACGGTGAGAACCACGGCAGCTACAGTTTCGCCCACCCAATTGAGCTGCAGAAACTGGCGTTCAAGCTCCTGACAGGAATTCACCGCGTCTGCGATCTGCATAGTTGGGGGCATGAGATGCAGCCCCCAAAGTGAGCCCATGAGGACGTTTCGCGAGCAGTTGTCAAGTTCAGCGGAGTGGGGGCAGCGATTCCGCATCTGCTGGTTCTCGCCATCCCTTCAGGCAAGGCCAACGAGCCTCAAAGTGTCAGCAGCCAACTTAGTCGAGGGCAATTCGGCGATTTATCGCCACGCTCTTTGAGGCTCGTTGGATTCTGAGCCTCAAAGAGCGTGGTGGTCGGCATCCGAGCCATGCCTTTGAAAACCTCGG
>JAZGFI010000069.1:0-13123 GCA_036479435.1 Planctomycetota bacterium
GCGTCATTGCGGTGCGCGGCAACGTCTAGGCCCATAGCGCCGCGCGCGTTGCCCTTGTCGTCAAAAGCCACGCCAATTTCGGCCCCCACCTCAGTGAAGTGACCCGCACCGTCGTTCAAAAAGGCGAAGTTCTGCACGGTGTCATTCGAAATGATGAGGTCGGGGTGCCCGTCTCGGTTCCAATCGCAGACCGCAAGGCCCAAGGACTTGGCCATGGGCTCCCCGGTTGCGGGATTCTTGACGTCGACGCCGGCAGTTCCCGTGACATCTTCGAACTTGCCATCACCGAGGTTGCGCAGAAGTTGGCAGGTCTCGCCGCGAAAGCTCCTCGGCGGGCCGTAGGAGCGCGTCGTACCGTCAATCTTGAATCCCTGTTTCAGATCAATCTCGGACGACCACACCACGTAGTTGCACACAAACAAATCTAAGTGACCGTCGCCGTCGAAATCCAAGAACGCCGCGCCTGTCGACCAGCGATTTCCGCCTCCGCAGCCCGAAACCTGGGTGACCTCGGCAAAACCCTTGCCGCCGTCGTTTCGAAACAGATGGTTTTGCCCCACCGCAGTCACAAACAGATCTGGGTCACCGTCTTCGTCATAGTCGGCCGCGGCAACTCCCATCCCGTAGAAGCTCGTCGTGAAGCCCTGCTCCTCCGACACATCGACGAAAGTCCCGCCGTCGTTTCGATACAATGCGGGCCTAGATGATTGGTCGTCCAGGGAGGGATTCCAATGAGCGGAGTTGACGAGGAACAAGTCGGGATCGCCGTCGCCGTCGTAGTCAAAAAACGCGGCACCCGCTCCCATCGTTTCGGGCAGGAGCTTTCGCCCCTGAGCACCGTTTTGGTGCTTGAACTTCAAGCCGCGCTCAACGCTTACGTCGCGAAACAGCACCTTGGGCAACTCAATCGATGATGGAGCGACCCTGCTCGGTGCAACTTCGTCCGGTACTTCTTCGGTCTGTTTTTTGTCATCCGGCCAATAAAGGAGAGTCAAGGAGATAGCGATGGCGACGACGAACACCGCCGCTAGAACCAGTAGGATTCTCGTCCCCCGCTTGGCGCGCGCCAGCGTCTCCTCATCGAGTTCGTCTGCACCAAGGTCGAGGCCCTGATCATCTTGTGGCTGAGATTCGCTCACGCAAACGGCCTCCGCTGAGAAGTTAGAGTTTCAAATCGTAAATAACGATGGCATTGGCGGCGTGGTCGGCAGCCGGGTTTTTACTGCGATGAAGCTGGACCGCCTGATCACGCGCGTTGTCATCGGGTTTGTACTTGGCATGCAGTTTTCTGTGCACCTCGGCTTGTTCGCGATTGCCGAGAGCGCGGTGGCACTGCATCAGGTTGAAGTGAGCCGAGAGGTTTTCGCTGTCCAATGCCAAGACCTTGGAGAAGGTCTCGACCGCACGCAAGTAGTAGCCCCGGCGCTCGGCCTTGTCACGCGCTTTGCGGGCCCTCAAGAGCAGGGTGCGACCGAGCTCGTTCTGAACTTGGTAATCACGCGAAAAGTCAAAGCCACGTTTAGGAATGCGAGTGGCAAGCACTTTCTCGAAACTAGATATCGCGCGATCGAGGTAGCCGTTTTGGCGATCGATGAGACCGGTGAGCCAGTTGACGACCCAAGGCGTCTTCGTTCCTGCTGCGACTGCTTTCGCCAGCGCGGCACGAGCGTCTTCGATTCGTCCCTCTTTCTCGAACACTCGGGCCAGATCCAACCAGCCCTCTGATCGTCCCAATCCGACGACCTCGTGGAAGGCCTCGGAGGCTTGCCGCAACTCACCCTTACTGGCCCCGGAATTGCCTTTGCGAAACAGCCCGATGCCGTAGTCGCGCCAGCGTTGCCATGTCGGCTTCGCTGACGGCGTGCCGGCGGCGGCCGCCGTGACGTTCAGCACGACCTCAGATTCTGCCATCGTGGTCACCGGCATCTGGGGGACCGGGCCATCGTGGAGACCGCGCGCAGCGAGGTCATTATAGACATGCCCCATGTAGGTCTGGTCGAACTTTCGGTAGCGGAGTTTGACCTTGGCCGTCACTCTTCCCGCAAGGTCTTTCGGCGCCGTGAATCGGTAGTGAACAACCTGGCCCGTACCTGGGGGTTGTTGATTGGAGTAGAGCGGCACGAAGATGTCCTGAGCGTTGCGGCGATCAACACGTTTGCCGCGGCGATCCAAAACGTAGCTGTTTAGAAAGTGCGACCATGGATCGACGAACCCGTTCTCATCCGTCTGTCCCGAGCGTGCGAATTCCTGACCATTCGCCGCCATGCTGACCTCAAGCCACAGCTGATTACTATCCGAGGTCCCTTGCGTAAAGACGTGCCCGACCTTTTGCGTGCGCACCACGACTTCGAGCAGATAGCTCTTCCCCGCTTCCAGCATGACCGGGACATCGCCGAGGGGCGCGATCAGGTCGCCCGTAATCGTGCCGCCTTTGCGCAAGGCAAAGATGTCGACGCTGACTTGGCCGTCCTTCAGGAAGTCCGACTGAAGTTTCTGCTGATCAAAAAGCCCCTTCATGAAGGGAATCGCCGTATTAGAACCCGGAAAGCGGTGGTCGTGAATCTTCCCCTCCACGGCCCCGAAATCTTCGCTGGCGATGCGCGGCATGTGGCATTCGTTGCAGTTCGGCTCGGCGAGATCGGGGTAATAGAAGCTTCGTGATCCATTCCCCGACACACCCGACAACAAAAAATTGTCCCAGTGGTTCTGGCCCCGGAGCCACTCTTTGTAGTGATTAAGTTCGTAGGGAAGGCTCACCTTGTGGCAAGTCGCACAGAACTCTCCTGTTTTGTGGAGCGGTTTCAGAAAGGTCTTTTTGTGAAAGGCGGGCTTGGCCTTTACGAGCTGATGATTCACCCACTTCAAGAACGGATTATCGGAGTAGGCGAAGGGGTAGTGAAGCGGCTCCTCAATGGTGTAATTGCCATTGCCGATGGTGCCGTGGACGTCGACGATCGCGTGGCACACGGTGCAGGTGATTCCCTCGTTCGCCGTGGGGTCGTTGACGTCGTCGAAGTTCGGATCGTCAAAAGCGCCGCTGAAGAAGGGGACGGGATCGTGGCAACCGGCGCAAAAACGTGCACCCTGCACGTTGCCATCGCGTTTCATCAGTTCCGCTCGGGTTTCTCGCACACTGAATAGATACGGCGGATTGTTGAAGGAGCTGAGGTGATGAACGGATTGATAGTGCTGATCAAAAGCGTCGGGATGGCACTCTTGGCAGTAGCGGTCCATCATCAGAGATTCGCGCGGGATGAATCCCAAGGTCGAGGTGCGAGACTCCGAAGGGTAAAAGTAGGCCTCGCCTCCCCCGCGCACGTTCCACAGCCGCGGATCTTGGCCGTGGAATGCCACCATCCCCCCGGACACCAAGGCGACGCTTACGCCGTAGCAAATCCCCCATTTCCACTTGATACGAGGTCCGTAGAGCCGGTGAGCGACGTAGGCAAAGATTGCCACCACCGGCAGCAAGACGTGAAGCCAGTAGCTGAGGCGGCCACCCAAGGAATCGAGAGGTACAACGCGCACCGTCATGACGATGCCGGTCAAGATCACACCGACACAGGCGGCAAACAATCCGTGGCCGAGGTTAACGGCCTTGCGGTTCCTTCGACGCCAAGTGTTGCGCATGTGAAACGCAGCGAACGCCAAAAAAGGCAAGGTCAACAACAGCCCCAGCGCCAGATGGAACAAGAACATGAAGAGATAGAATTGGTTTTCGAAGTTCGCGTCTCGAAGGAAGCCAAGAAGAGAGATGCCACCGAGATAAACAGAGTTAGCACCGAGCAGAGCAATCCCCGCCGCCAAGGCGTAAAAGAGCTTCCTAAGACCTGGAGTTAGGGCAGGCCGTGCTTTTCTCTTGACTCCCTCAATCGACATTTCGGCAATCCCAACAATATCTTAGAACGGGGCACAGCGCCCTCAAGCATCGTCGTCCTTGACCACCAGCTCGGTGGAGCCCTAAGCAGGGAATCGTCGGGATTCCGTGGAGCCCTATGAAAGCTTGTGAGCGTCGATCTGCTTCAGCACTTCCTTGGTAGGAAGGCGTTCATTCAGATTCTCGCCACGGTACATCCACAAGACTATGCCCTCGCGGTTCAAGAGAATCATACCTGGCGCGAGAATCTCATGTTCAACCTGCCGTGGTGAGTCTTCATGGACAAAACCGAAAGCCCTCCCCAGTGATAGTTTGGGGTCGGAGATGGCCTTTAGAAAAGGAAACTTCTCACTGGTGGCCTTGGTCGTCTGCACTCGATCAGCCGAGACTGCAACGATCTTGACACCGCGCTTTTCAAACTCTGACTTATTGGCTTCGAACTCACCGAGTTCGATCAAACAGTAAGTTCACCATGAGCCGCGGAAAAGCACCAGAAGCGTTGTTTCATTGGTCGCAAGTTGGGCGAGACCAAAGGGCTTCCCGTCCGCATCCAAGGAACTGAACTTTGGCAAGGTCTCCCCGACTTTCACCGGACCGTCGTACTCGGGAAGATTCATGCCAAAGAGCAGCATGATGCAAACGGCGATCGGGATCAGCGCCGCGCCGAAGCCAAAAAACTTCCACATGGAAAAGCGGCGAGCCATTGAAGCCAAGGCGAGGATTGGTGGGCCGAAGGCCAACCAGCCCAGATAGGACGGCGTGCTGAGGTCGTGTTGGCTTACCCGCCAGGAGTAGTAGCCTAGAGCCAGCCAAGGTGACAGAATACCGATGGCAAAGATGATTCGATCGAGTTTCATCCTCAGTTATAGCAAGCACAGCCCGGAGGAAAGAATGCACTCTGAGACACTTGGATTCGATGCAAAGGGGCTTTTCGTTCCCAGATCCCGCGGTCACGCCCACCGAGCCACAATCCACCTCTTCAGCCGCCTCGCCTTCATTTCTGTGATCCTGCTGTCTAGCGCTCTCCCCGGCCAAGCCCAGGGGCCTTGGCGGCCCGAAGTTGAGGCCCTTCTCAATTCGATGACCCCCGAGCCGCGGGGAGAACAACCTGGGTTTCCCGGCTTTGCCGCTGCCGTCATCCACCGCGGAAAACTTTCCTTTGTCGGCACTAAAGGGATGGCGAACCTCGAGCACCAAGTTCCAATCGGATCGACAACCTCTTTTCGGATTGGCTCGACTTCGAAACAATTCACGGCCACCGCCATAGCCCTACTTCACCTCGATGGCGACATTAAACTCGACGACCTACTCACCAACCACTTCCCCAAACTCGCACAAGCCGCGCCAGGGGTCTTGATCAGCGATCTCGTTCACCACACCAGCGGTATCACCGACTATCTCGTGTTGGCGTTCCTGAACGGGAATTCCGATCAGGACATCTACAGCGTCGAAGACAGCTTTTCTCAACTCTGCCAGCAACGCGACTTGATGTTTGAACCGGGCACGAAGTTCTACTACTCCAACTCCAACTATTTCCTGCTATCCCTGCTGGTTCAACGAATCTCGGGGCAATCGTTGGCTGACTTTGCCGCGAAGCGAATCTTCAAGCCGTTGGGCATGAAGAACTCCCGTTATCGCAAAGCCTACGACGAGATCATTCCGAACCGAGCCCACGGCTATCGACAAACTAAGGCCGCGTGGCGCATTGCCAATACGCAGCTCGACCATACGGGCGATGGCGGAGTCTTCACGACGATCGAAGACCTCGCCAAATGGGACGCCAACTTCTACGACAACAAACTCGGCCACGGCAAAGCCCTCATCGACCTTTTGCAGCGCCGCGGGTGCTTGCGAAACGGCGACCCACTGGACTATGCCTTCGGGTTAGTCGTCGATCGGCATCGTGGAAGACAGCGCGTCGCGCACGGTGGGGCCTTCGTGGGTTTTCGCGCCGACTACGTTCGGTTTCCCGAGCTTGAGACATCCGTGGTCTGCTTGGGCAACTATGCCCGCAGCCGCGCGAGTATCATCTGTTCGTCCATCGTCGATATTGTCTTGCGAGACAGTTGGGAACCACTCGAGAAGCGTAAGCAACCTTCGCAGCCGTTTCGCTCTCACACCAAAGCCCCGCCGCTGCCAGATCCTAAACCCCAGCCGCGGACAGCTAGCCCCATGGCGAGCTACAACGGCGAATACGTTTGCGAAGCATTGCGTGTTCCCTGGACAATTGAGGCAATCTCCGACACGCCCCTTCCAGGTCTACGGTTTGTCATCGGTCACAACCGCATCCAACTCTCACGGGCGCGGGGAGACCATTTCGGCCCCGAAGCATTCCGTTGCCTATTCCGTCGCAATCAACACGGTGACGTAACGGGATTCGGCCTTTATTCGGGCCTCGGATTCCCCTTCGAGTTCAAGCGAAAGGACAAGACCTCATGAAAGGCAAGAAGCTCATTTGGGTTCTCGTCGGCGCCATCCTGATCATCTCGATCGGTTGCGCCTTCTTCGCCGAAGATCTCATGATCAAGTTTTTTGGCCCACCGGAGGTCGAACTCAAAGAAGCCTACGCCAGTAACCGCGGCGACCTGGTTTTTGATCACGGCACTTTCGATGATCTGCTCAAAGAGTTCGTTCGCCCGACCGGCGAAGTGGACTACGACGGGCTACAAGCCGCCGAAGTGGACCTCGCGAACTATCTCGACCAGATCGCCAACGTCCATTTCGCGAACTTGCCACGCGACGGCAAACTCGCGCTCATGCTGAACGCCTACAACGCTTTCACCCTAAGACTAATCCTTGAGTATCGACCCGGCCAGTCGATCCGCCAGATTCCCGAGGACAAGCGTTGGAAAGACAAGCGTTGGATCATCGGCGGCCGCACTTTCAGCCTCGAGCAACTCGAACACGAAGAGCTACGCGCAAAGTTCATCGAGCCGCGCATCCACTTCGCGATCAACTGCGCCAGCAAGAGCTGCCCGAAACTCCGCAACGAGGCCTACATTCCAGCGCGCGTCAACCAGCAACTTGAAGACCAGGCGCGAGCCTTTCACGACTGGGATTTAGGATTTGAGTACAAAAAGGGCAGCGACACGGTACTGCTGAGTCGCATCTACCTTTGGTACCGGAACGACTTTGAGCAGGCCAAAGGCAGCCTGCTTGAGTTTGTTGCCCAGTGGTCGCCAGACCTTAAGGCCAAGATCGGCAGCGGCGACGAGCCTTCGATTGAGTGGATCAGTTACGATTGGTCCTTAAACCGAATCTTGGAGTAGATTTGGGGCGACCCTCCCTGGGCTTGGTGAGCAAAGCGTGGTGACTTTGGTCTGACCCAAGTGGTCAGGGTTTGGGTGGAATTAGCGGGTTAGCCAACGCATGAGGAATTCTAGGGGGCCGAGACGGAAAAAGGCGCGCCAGGCGACGGCGCCGGCGGTGCCGACGAAGGCGCAGCTGATGACGGCGACGGCGATGAACTTCAGGCTGGCGCCGTTTAGCATTTCCATCCACTCGATGGCGGCAAAGCCAATTAGGATGTGAGCGAGATAGAGGGTGAGCGCCATGCGGCCCGCGGTGGCGAAGGGATAGAGCAGTTTTTTGAGCCAGAGCCACTCCCGCGATACCAAGGCCAACATCGTAGCGATGATCAACAAGGCCACTCCGATCGCATCGATCACGAAGAACAAACCCGGGTTGGGCCAGCAGCCGAGCCCCATTTGGCGGCGCGCATCGAGATAGGTGGTGTCGACGCCTTGAGCCTGATCTTGGACCAAAGTCACGGTTCGATCCACGACCAACGCCACCTCGCCATTCGCGCGGGTTACCGGCACGAGACGACGCAGCTCGACACGCTTCAGTGACTTGGGCCAACGACCCGATAGGCCGAGAATCCCCGCTTCTTCGTTTTGCCACAGTCCGCGGCGGCGGCCCCCCATCCACGACGCCAAACGGTAGGCCGTGTCCTGAAAAGTCTCGTTGCGATGCTCGGGCAGAATTTTTGCGGTGTCGTGCGCGAGATCGACTCGAAGCAATGCTCCCCCCTCCGCTTCAGCTCGGTCCAGAGCCATCCGAATCTCAGCGTAGGGCCCGGCATCCCTGGAGCTGCGCAGAATTCGGCGGAGCCGCCGCGCATCGGCTTCGGGTTTTATATTCGCCTCGCGATCCAACTCGCTGTCAATCAAGAGCGGAATGCGGGCGCGAGCCACGCGAGGACTCCCGTTTTCGTTTTTGACCGCAGCCAGAATCGGGCTGCCATCGGCGATTGTCACCGGCGCGACCGAAAAAGCCTCAAGCACGAGCTCGCGGTCTTTGTCCGCGAGATAATCTTGGACTCTGGGCGAAGCAAAGCGCGCCGATGTGATCAAGATCACGCCGCCGAGAAAAAGCGCCAGTCTCGACTTCCAGTTGCCACCACCGAGACGACCGACCAAAAGGCCAGCGAGGAAAAAAGCCAACCAAGGAAAGATCGGATGCCAACCGTTAAAAAACAAACTCCGCCCGACACCCGCGAGCGTCCAGGGGTTTTTGTACTCCAAGACCAAAAGTGACCAGTCGGTCAAAAACTCGTACTCCAGTTGCCACCAAATCCCCAGGCCAACGCAGACCGCGAGCAAAAGGCCGATCATCCACGAGCGCCAACCCACGGCAACGGCACCGACCAGCAAGAACACGCCATAAAAGTGAAGAATGTCGCCCGTCCACAGCGGCATCCAGGCATAGCCGAGGGCAAAAAGAAAGAACGCGCGTTTCGCCAACACCGCGCGAGGGTGACCCAGGCGTTTGCCCAGAGCGACAAATACTAGAGCCAACGTTGCCAGTCCCGCCGCAAGGCCGATCAAAAAGCCGCGCATGCCGCCGCTTTGAAGATGCTCGAAGTAGGCATCGATTTGAGCGTCGACGTCTTGAGCTTCGACGACTTGGCCGACCGACAGTGTGCCGAAGATATGAAAGCCCACGGTCAAACCGCAGGCGGCGAGAAAGAGAAGAAATAGGGTATGGCGAAAGGCCGTGTACGCGGGCTGCCGAACCGGAGCTGTCGTGGCACGACTCATCAGCGTGACGCCGACGCCAGCCAACAGCACAAAGAGCGCCGCGGCGCGACCGGGCAAGAATCCGAAAGCGTTCTCCAACCACTCCGGTCCCGTCGCCACAAAACTCGTATCCATGACGACGCGATAATTGACCGCGATCATGCCCACGAAGGCGAGGAAGCGAGCGATGTCATAGCCGAGCAAACGACGCCTGGGTGTCATCACGACGGGTGAATCCCCAGTTCCGGCCGGGCCAAGCTCGTTTTGTACCGCACCAAGTTCGAGCATCTCAGTCGGAGCCACGATGGGTCCGTCGGTCGAATCTGAAGTCATCGTTTCAAGGCCTCGGCAATCAAAGGAAGAAAGTGGCCGGCTTCGCCGCGCAGAGAAAAATCGACATAGTTGCTCAGACTGGTTTCCGCGGGATCAATTTCGATCGTCAAGCGGCCTTCTCTGTGCGCGACAATGACCGGTTCGGTGACATAAGGAAAAATCGCCGACGTACCGGTGATAATCGTGAGATCAGCGATCTGGCGATAAAACTCTTCGTGGATGCGCTCGACTTTCTCCATGGACAGCATCTCCCCGAACAGGACGACCTGGGGGCGCAGTCGCTCCCCACAATCTTCACATCGGGGCGCACGCCGAATATTCTTGAGGCGACTGCGATCGAGGACGCCCTCGCATCCGCATCCAGTACACAAAGTGTCGAAAACATGGCCATGGATATCGATAACGTTGCGACTGCCCGCGGCCTCGTGCAGACCGTCGACGTTTTGGGTCAGCAAGGCGAAAGACTCGACCGAGTTTTCGATCGCCACCAAGGCTCGATGGCCCAAACCGGGTTCAGTACCTGCGGCGAGACGAGCCAGATCGCCGAGCACACTCCAAGTTCGGTCTGGATCGCGCTGAAGGGTTTCGGCACTTAGCGCGGCAACGGTCGCATCACCGACTTCAGGATCGTCGTAGAGCCCGCCCGGGCCGCGGTAAGTGGGGATGCCACACTCGCGCGATATTCCCGCTCCGGTGATCGCCGCCACCCGCTGAACCCCCTGCAAACGATCCAATAATTCTCTATTCAAGTGCTCGCCCATGACCTTGTCCATTCCCCAGAAGGCGCTTTTATTCCGACCTAGCCAGCCATCAACGAGCCGGGTCCGGGCTAATCTGTATCGCGTAGCCGATCCAAAAGATCGTAAATCACACCTTCGCGCATGGCACCGGCTGAAATCTTTAGGCGCTTCAAATGCAGGCTGTCAAACAGACCAAGCAATACGCTGAGGCCGCCGGCAAAAACTGGGGCACGCGATGAGCCCAAGCCCGAGATCTTTGCCAACTCATCAGCGTCCTCGCAGGCCAAGACTTGCTCGCAGGCGAACTCAAGGCCTTCACGATCTAAAACCTCAGCCCCGACCTCGCCGCCGCCCGCAACGCGAGCCGCGGCGCGGATCGTACCGGAAGCGCCAATGACCTCCTCCCAACTCGCCTTGCGAAGTTGGCGTACCACGGGCTTGAGTTCATGACTGGCGGCTTTGACGGCGCGCTCGAACCTCTTAGCCTTGATCTTTCCCTTCGGAAAAAACTGCTTGGACCAGCGCACGCAACCCAGAGGAATCGAGGCGGTAAGGTCAGCCGAAAAGCCTTCCCCGACGATGACTTCGGTGCTGCCTCCGCCGATGTCGATGACCAGGCGCGGACCCTTCCCGCGGCCCATCGTGTGAGCCACGCCGAGATAAATCAGGCGCGCTTCTTCGTCACCCGTGACGATCTCGATGGGATGCCCCAACCTCGCCTCGGCTTTGGCTCGAAACTTCTTTCCGCGCCGAGCACTGCGCATCGCACTGGTGCCCACGGCCCGCATGGAAAGATTGGGAATATCACGAACTCGTTCGCCAAAACGATCGAGCGCATCGAAGGCGCGGGCCTTGGCCGCGTCGTCCAACTCGCCAGCGTCATTCAGTCCCGCTGCCAGCCGCACGGGCTCTTTCAAGCGATCGATGATCTCAAGTCCCCCCGAGACGCGGCGGGCGACAACCATGTGAAAACTATTCGAGCCCAAGTCAGCGGCGGCGATGGTTTGGCGTGAGTCTTTAGTCATCGGGGTTCATGTTATCGGAAGTGAATGACCAAGAGATCCTCAGCGTCGCGTCGCCTTGAGCTCGCCGCACGACAACGAGGTCGCCCTCTTCGGCGGGCCCTCCCAAACAAAACACTGGGCGTTCGCGTGCCCTAAGAGCTGAAGGCCCCTGGAAGAGCTCAGAGGATTCAAAGCGAGCTACCCAGGCCGCCGCAAGGTGCCCCATCGTCCAACGAAGATTGCGCTCGGCGGGAGCCCGAAAATGAAGGCCCCCATCGGAGCTTCGCCAGCGCCAAGCATCAATGCCGAAGGGTCCCACATAGCCCGTTTGGCGTAGGCGTTCACCTTCGTTGTCGAAGGCCCGGACGAGAAGTTGGTGCTCCGAGGTTGTCATGGCTCTCGAGCCAGCCGCCGGAGCCTTGACTCCCAATAGCTGAAGAGCCGCCGGAGCCGCGCCACCGCGAGTCGAGCTTTTGTGAAGAGAACTGAGGATGACTTCGCCCTTACGAACTTCACCGACCGCACCGAACTCGGCTTCGACGTTCACCCAGGGCTCAAGAATCAAGCGCCCCGAAAGCTCCAAGAGGCGATGTAGGCGAAGCTTATCGGCTTCCCCAAGATCTTGCCCTCGGCCGCGCTGCCGCAGTCTTCCGGCTCCACTCCAACGGGCTTTGGCGACCCAGGACTGGGCTGGATTCTGTTCGCACAAAGCAACGAGCCCTGATCTTAACTCCAACAGAGTCTCGACGGCGGCGAGGCTGGTTTCGAGATCACCGAGTTCAATAGCATCGCGGGCGCTAAGTTTTCTGATGGCGGCGAGGCGTTCGCGGTCTTCTTCGCCCAAACTCGCTCCTGAAAGTCGTGTCGCGGCAAGAGTCTGCGCCCAACTCAAAGTTGCGGTCGCCTTCGCGGCCGGTCGATAGCCACTCACCACTTGGATGTCTAAGGACTCGAAGGCAGGCCCAAAGATCAGGTCACGACCACCACCCGGCAGCCAAATCTCATCACCGGCTTGGCCGAGAATCGCCATCGCGGCCCCGTAGAAATCGAGAATCTCCGGCGAAGGGCGCCGCAAGCCACGCGGCGGCGCAGCATGCCCATTTGACTCAAGACACCACTCGAGCTCGGCTTCTAAGTTCGCAACAAGTCGCACCCGCTCGCCGACTGGGGCTGAACTCCGGGCGACTAAAAACCTGTTCATCGCGCGTGCCCGCCCGGCGTGCGCGGCGCAATCGCCTCAAGGCGAGCGAGAAACTCCGGGGCAACTCCCGCGCGAAGACGACCCTTGCGATCGAAAAGTTTCCCGCGCGCCCGCGCCGCCACCGCGGGATCTCCGAGAGCCTCGGAGTAGGCGTCCCAGTCATTTTGAGACTGATCCTTGAAAGCACGAAACCAAGTCCAGGCGAAGGCGACGTGCTGCACTTCATCGCGGTGAACGATCTTCAAGATTCGCGAGGTCTCAAGGTCGCCGCAGTGTTCGGCCACGGCAAGGTGCTCGAGACCAAGATCGAGATTCGCCGATTCAAAAACCAACCCCATCCGCACCACAAACTTCAACGCTGTCCCAAAAAGAGGACGCTGTCGCCAAAAGTGGCCACTGACCGGAAGATCGCCAAAGGAGACTCCCAACTCCTCAAGACGCTCACAGTAAAGTCTCGCGTGGCTTTGTTCGTCCGCAACCAATCGCAACAGGCCGCGTCGAAATGCGGGAGGACTCTTCGGGAATCGCAAAAGAGCCCAAGAAAAAAGTTCGGCGGCTTGGAGTTCGTGGTTCACAAATGCGTGAAGGATGCGTGATCGTTGGGCCGGGTCGGCCAGACCACTCGCTGGAGGGACGCGAACCGCCCTTCCGGCGCGGATTTCCAGCCCTGGGGGCCGAACGGGCCCCTCGGGGGCTAAGCCGTCTCCGGGCTCCGCATCGCTCAGATCCGGGGGTGGAGGCTCAAGTTTTTTGGCGAGACTGGTGGCGGTCAAGACGCCTTCGGCAAAGGATCGGATCTCCATGGCAACACTCTAACCATTCCCGCTTGCCCATCGTGCAGGAGGGGACTGTTATAGTGCGCCGAAGGTCCAGACAGTGAGGGGTCATGTCGCTCAGACTTGAACAGATCGATCGCAACTACGGTCGACAAAAAGCGCTCGACGGAG
>JAZGFI010000070.1:0-23816 GCA_036479435.1 Planctomycetota bacterium
CGGGCAGTCCACTCGGTCCTCATCACTTAGCGAACCCGTCTAACGAGGAGCCGGATGCGTCAATCGCGCACGTCCGGATCTGTGGGGGGCTGGGGAGAAAAATCTCCCTGGTCTACCCGACGACCAAATTCTCCCGGTTAGCGCAGCTAACCGGGAGAATTAAGTCTGACGCCGTATAGCAGCTTAGCTTTGAGAGTGTCTTGGACGATGGTTTTGAGGGGGATCTTGGCCTCGAAACCGGTGAGGGCCTTTAGTTTTTCGAGCGCGGGAACGCGGCGATGCATGTCTTCGAATTCGGGGCCGTAGGCTTCGGAGTAGGGGATGAGGCAGATCTGAGAGGAACTTTTAGATTCAGATTTGACGAGTTTGGCGAGCTCGAGGATGCTCACTTCGCGGTCAGAACCGATGTTGACGACTTCGCCGATTGCGCGATCACAGCGCCGGAGCCGACAGAGAGCTTCGACCGTGTCGTCTACATGCGCGAAGCATCGGGTTTGCTGGCCGTCGCCAAAGACGGTGATGTCTTCGCCGGCTTGGGCTTGCCGAACGAGGTTAGGCAAGACCATGCCGAAGCGGCCACGTTGCCCGGGGCCGACGGTGTTGAAGAGGCGGCAAATCGTAACCTTGAGACCGTCTTTTTCGTGCAAGCCCAAAGCCTGCCATTCGCCGCTAAGTTTGGACGCGGCATAAGACCAGCGCCCAACCCGAGTGGCGCCCATCGTCAAATGGTCATCTTCGCGAAAGGGCACTTCGGCACTGGGACCGTAGACTTCTGAACTCGACGCAAAGAGGAGGCGGCAATTGGCGGCGGCGGCAGCACGAAACACCGTTGTCTGCGTCAAGAGATTGCCCTCCATGGCGCGCACCGGATTGTCCATGACCAGCCGAACGCCGACCGCGGCCGCGAGATGGACCACTTCATCGACCTGCCGGCAAAGGCCTTCCATCAACTTCGGGTCGCTGGCGCTGCCGACAAAAGTCTCGAGTTGAGGCTGGCCTTGCCAAGGCGCGAGGTTTTCGAGACGGCCGGTGGAAAGGTCGTCGACGACGACGACGGACTCGCCCGCGTCCAACAATCGGCCGACGAGCCCTGATCCAATAAAACCTGCGCCGCCGGTGACCAAGACTCTCATAGGCTCAGCCTATCTCTCTTTGCTGATGACTCATAGCTGTCGATGCCTTGGAGCGCCAAATTGGCCCACATCTTCCCGACTTTTCGATTCTCTCGCGGACGGCGTTAGGATGGAGCCGCCGAAATGTCGAGGAAACCCCCATGCGACGCCAGTCTCACAATCCGACCCAACCGCTCCTCGTAGCCGCAAGACGGCGGGCTAACCCCCGCGGCAGGGGGCGGCTCTTTTCGCTGGCGAGCCTAGCATGGGTGGTCTTGTTTGGGGTTCAGTGTGACCAAAACCGTCGCCCTCAGCCCGAAGTGGTGGGGGCCGTGGCCGGCAGCCAGGGTAGTACCCGGCGACTCGGACCGGCGACGGAAGGTGCGGAGCGCGCGGGCTTGCGCGAGCCGAGGCCCGACCTTTCCTTTGTCGATGTAGACGGCAACAAGAGCAGCTTAGGCGCCGCAGCCTCGGGCAAGCCCCAAGTTATCATCGTTCGCGAAAAAGACTGCCCAGTCTGCAGGAAACAGGGCCGCTTGCTTTCGCGGATCGAGAGTGAGTGGTCGGCGCGGGGTGTCAGTTTCTTGTTTTTGAACGCTAGTCAACTCGACACAACGGCCGGCGTTCGGGAGGATCGCGACACTTTCGGATTCAAGGGGCCTTACGTTCACGACTTAGATGCGAAAATCGCCCAGGCCCTCGTGGCCACGAGCACGGCCGAGGTGTTTTTGTACGACGCGGCTGGCATCTTGCGCTATCGCGGCGCCGTCGATGATCGCATCGGGATCGGCTACAAGCGTGAGACCGCCAGTGCTCACTATCTAGTGGATGCCATGACGGCGGTGTTGGTCAAGCGCCAACCGCTGGTTGAGGCGACGACGGCGCCGGGTTGTTTTCTCGACTTTGAAGAAGTCGTGGCCGGGCTCGAGAGTCCGCTTTTCTACGAAGACATCGTGCCGATTCTTCAGCGCGCCTGCCAGACTTGTCACCGCGCCGGTGAACCCGCTCCCTTTCCCCTCGTGAGCTATGATGATGTGAAGGAACATTCGGGCATCATTCGCTTCGTGCTCGAAAACGGCAGCATGCCACCATGGTACGCCGACGATCATGTCGGCGGTCCCTGGTCGAACGACCTGAGGATGTCAGCTGACGATCGCGCAAGCCTCCTAAAGTGGCTCGGCGAAGGCATGCCCGCGGGCAATCCGGCTAACGCACCGTCAGCATTAGGGCCCTCGACCGGCAAGATGATTCACAACCCAGATCTGATCGTGAAGATCGAGCGCGTCATCGAAGTGCCGCCAGAGGGGCTCTACCAGTACGAGTACGCCCTAGTTGATCCAGGTCTTGATCGCGACCGTTGGGTGGAGCGGCTGGAATTGCGTTCCATGCATCCCGACGCGATCCACCACATCTTGCTGTTCGAACAACCCGTAGGCGCCACTGTTCCCAAGGGGCTAGCGCGCTACTATTTGGGGTTGAAGAGTTTCTACGGCGTTTTTTTGCCGGGCTGTGAATCCATCGACTATCCACTCGAAACTGGAAAACTGATGCGCAAGGGATCGCGCTTTCTGTTCCAGCTACATTACAACGGCAATGGTAAGGCGGTGCAGGATCGTCCCGAAATGCGAATCGTCTTCGCCGATGAAGAGCCAGCACAAGAGCTACGTTGCGACGCCGCTCATACTGTCGACATCAACATTCCACCCTACAAGGCTGACTACCCAGCTGCGGGGGAGTTCGAGATGCCAGAGGACGGCAAGATCTACAGCTTTCTCCCGCACATGCACATTCGAGGCAAGTCCTGCGTGATGCGCTTGACCTACCCCGATGGTCGCGTCATCAAGGCGCTGAGCGTGTCCCAGTTCGACTTCAACTGGCAGCAAATCTATCGCCTCAAAGAGCCCATTTTCGTTCCGAAGGGGACGAAGGTTCGCATGGAGGCAGTCTTCGACAACAGCGCTGAAAATCCCGCGAATCCGGCCCCAGAAAAGTGGGTCGCTTTCGGGCTGTCAACCTACGACGAGATGATGGTGGGCTACTTCGAGTGGGTCGCCACCGATGCCAAGAGCCAGGGCAAAAAGAACTAGGCCTTAAGCAGTATTGCCGCCGCAGCTCGATCCCGCCCCCGCCGTGCAGCCGAAGCAATGGGATTCGAATCGAATCTGGCGCTGTGAGTACCGCGATTCGTCGAAAGAGAACACATCGGCCGCTTTGCCCGCTAATTCGACCGGCAAGTCCAGCATCTGGTTGAAGTCGCAGTCAAAGACCTGTCCCTTGTAGTCCACGCTCAGCATGCTGCGACACATCAAGGCATCGACGGCAGTCGGGTTGAAGGCGCCCATGAGTTTTTCCATGTACTCGTCGTACTTGCCGCGCCGCTCAAGGTCGGATCGAAAGCGATTGACCGGCATGTTCGTGATCGCGAACAGTTGGTTGAACTCGATATCGAACTGGTCTTTGAGTTCTTTGCGATAGTCGCGCTCAAGGTCGGCTTGCGGCGCCGGGAGGTAAGCCCCGATGGGGTTGTAAACCAGATTCAAAACCAAGCCTGAGTCTTTGCGACCGTAGCCGAGGGCGTTGAGGCGGCGAAGGCCCTTGATGCTTTTTTGGAAGACACCGCTGCCGCGTTGTTTGTCGGTGAAGTACTCTTGGTAGTAGGGCAGCGAGCAGATGACTTCGACCGCGTTCTCGGCGAGGAAGTCGGGAATCCAGTCCATCGATTCCGCCGTTTGTGGATGGGGATCGTAGGTGACCGTCAAGTTGTGCCGCACCATGACGATGGCATCGATTTCGGGCGCGCGCGCTCGCGTGACAAGCTCGCGAAAATCGGGATGCAACTCGGGAGCTCCCCCGGTGATATCGAATCTGGTGAGCGTGGGGGTCGCCGCCAGAATCTCAAGGCAGCGCTCAATAACCGGTCGCGACATCATCTCCGTGCGTGCCGGCGATGAGTCAACGTGACAGTGCTTGCAAGCTTGATTGCAAAGCTTGGTCAGGTTGATTTGCAAGACTTCAGACGGCCGGGGTCCCGCAGAAAGCGAGGCTTGCGACAGTTGCGCGGTGAAATCGTAAGCGCTCAAGCTCCTGACTCCTCAAGTCCCTTTAGCATTTGGACCCCGTGGACCAGGGTGATGCCCGCCTTCATCGACGCCGCGACGTGAATCGCCTCCGTCATCTGGTCGGGATTGGAACCGGTTTCAAGGCACTTTTCGGTGTAAGCATCAATGCAGTAAGGGCATTTTTCACTGTGGGCGACGGCGAGAGCAATGAGGGCTTTCTCGCGGCGCGTCAAAGCGCCGTCCTCGTCGATGACGGCGCCGTAGTAGGCGAAGAACTTCTCCATCAACTCGCCGCGAAATTTACCGACGTCGGCGAATCGATTGAGGTCTTCTGAATCGTAGTAGTTCATGATTCTATTCCAATTTCGCGGAATCTATCGGGCAAAAACGGCCGAATCTCGGGCAGAGTCTCGCCATCGATAGCGGCCGCCACGAGCCGACCGACCTCGTAGGCGCAGCTCACGCCGTGCCCTCCGAGGCCACAGGCCAATTGCAGACCGGGCAACTCCGCAACGGGTCCGAGGAGAAAGTGCCCGTCGGGGCTAAAGCTGCGAAGTCCCGCCCAGGAGTCCAGCAACTCGAACTCTGGAAGATCGGGGAGCCACTCACGGCATCTTGAGCGCAAGCGTCCCGCCATCTTGCCGTCGACGGCGGCGTGGCCGGGGGCCTGTTCGTCGCCGTCACAGATGCACAGCAGCAATCCCGATCCCTCCGGACGGTAATAGAAGCCGTGGTCGATGTCCCACAAGTAGGGGGCGTCGGCGGGAATTTGGCCGAGTTGGTCGCTTACGAAGATGTGTCGGCGAAAGTGTTTTAGCTGCGGTCGACTCGCCAAAGGCAGCCACTCCGCCGCCCAGGCTCCGGCGGCGTCGACGACGGTTGAGGCACGGTAGCTGCCGTCTTTTGTCTCGACGCCCGCCGCCCGGCCATCCTTCACGACCAGACCGGTGACCTCGGTGTGGTCCAAAAACTGGGCTCCGCCGCGCTGAGCCACGGTCCGAAAGTGGGCCAGGACTGAATCGACATCGACCACGCCGTCGCCGGGAGAGAAAATACCTTGGCTGACTCCCGGCGGAAATTGCCCGTTCATCCGTTCCTTGATGAAACTGCGGGATACCAAGTTGGCGGGGCTCCCGACGGGAGCGGCCTTTAATAGGCGCTCAAGGCTCTCGATCGGTCCCATCAGAAAAGAACCGCGGACTTCGAAGGCGATGGCGCCTTGTTCGGCCAAAACGGCACAGGCGCGGGCGCTTTCGGTCGCGAGACGAGCGATGGCCGCGGACTCCACGACCTGGCGAATCATCCCCGCACTCTTGCCGGAGGAGCCCAGGCCCGCTGCTTTTTCGCGCTCCAAAACCAGGACCTCACGATGTCCGCGCAAGACCAAAGCGTGGGCCACGGCGGCTCCGGCGAGGCCGGATCCGACAATGATGGTGCTGGCGCGGCCAAGGGTCGACATTTTGGGCTCCTGTTTAGGCGATCTTGCGGAATCCGGACCGCCGCGGGGCTTCAACGCTGCCCCCAGATGGGGCCTTCGCAAGAGCCCGTGATCCTATCTTGAGACAGGGCCGAGACTTTTGTCTGCGAGCGGCCAGCGAATCTCGGGCTGATTTGCGAAAATCCTCCGCCCTTCATCCCCATGTTGCCATTGTGCGATGGGTCGAGGCTTCGATCAACGGCCCTAGTTTTCGGCCGAATACGGCTTTTCGGTCACGAACCCGCGCTTCGGCCCTTGGTTCATGCGGGTCCGATTAATATTAACCAGACGCAATCTGTGTCCTTTTGCGGCCCAGATGCATCAGCAAACGCGCCGAGGATTGAATTTCAGCTTCCAGGCGCAGAATCCGGCGGGGTATCCCGCTGATCGGGGATATCGATGCGACCGAATTTCGACTACTACATGGCGCGTTTGGATGATTGGCCTTTTGAGGTCGGTGTCGATCTTTCCGTACGCGAGGCGGTGCCGATTGATGGTTTGCAGTTTCGGCTGCACGTCCGCCTGGGCTTGAACAACCCCTCCGATGACGGTCTTTCGACCAAAGAAGAAGACGCCCTGTTGGCTCTCATCGAAGATGAGATGCTGCACACTTTGGATTCCGCCGACTATCGCTTCGTTGCGGCCGTCACCCACCGTAAGGCACGGACCTTGGTGTTCTACTCGCGGCACAGCCAGATGGAAGGCGAGGCCATTCACAAAGTCCTGACGGACGCGAAGACCCACAACGCCAAGGTTATCTCTGAAGAAGACCCCGAGTGGACGGAATACACCGACGTTCTTTACCCCAACGAGGAAATGCTCCACCAGATCATGGACCGAAAGGTCCTGAAGGAGTTCGATCGCCGCGGCGATGATCCCGCCTCCATTCACGCCATCGAGCCCTGCTTCGTCAATCTTTGCGAAGAGGGCGTCGAAATCTGCCGTAGCGGCCTCGAAGCCGAGGGTTTTGTGGTGACGGACGTCAGTGAGACCTCTCGCAATGGGACGGGTGCCAAGGAGTTTTCCTTGAAAGCCCGCGTGAAGTCGCCGCTGGGACTGGCGATTCTCGACGACTTTCGTCACAGCTGGCTGAGCATCGCCAAAAAGGCCAAGGGTTCTTACCGCGGCTGGAGTTCCGAACTCGTGCCGATTTCCGGGGATAACAACGACCACGGCCTCGGCGGGCACCTAGACGACTTCCCGGACCCCGTGACTTCGGGCGAATCCGACGAAGACAAATCCTAGCGATGGCGAAGAAAATCGACTGGGCTTATCTGCGCAAGAGTTGAACGTCTTGTTCGCGAGCTCAAGAGTTTCTTGAAGCCCAAGGAATCGCGATGACGATCATTGTCGATGCGCGGCGCGAGCGCTTCGACGAGGGTGCCGCTTGGACGCGTCTAAAGGGAGCGAGTCGAATTCGAGTCGCTAAAGGCAAAAAGATCCTCGAGTTTGGAAATGAAACCAAGCTCGACCGCGACGCGCTCATCAAAGCCGTCATGGGTCCCTTCGGCAATCTCCGCGCTCCGACTTTTCTCTTCGGCAAAGAGGCGATCGTGGGTTTTCACGCGGACCTTTACGCCGACACTTTTTCCCCACAATGAACCTCATCCTGCTACGGGATGAAGAGCTCTTGGGCCCGGACCGCGCCCGCTTGCGCAACGACCGGGCTCAACACCTCATTGGCGTGCTTGGCTGCGAAGCTGGTCGCCGCCTGCGGGTGGGGCGACCCGACGGTCCACTGGGGTGGGCGGAAGTCGTCGAAGTCCGCAAGGCGGCTGCTGAAGTCGAACTCCGCTTTGGATTGGAAGGTGCGATTCCTGAGCGCCCCCGTTTCGACCTCATTTTGGCGATGCCGCGTCCCCTAGTTCTGCGTCGTCTACTCGAGCATGTTGCGGCGCTCGGGGTTTCGCGAATCTTGCTGACCAACGCCGCCCGCGTTGAGAAGAGCTACTTTCAGTCTGCCTTACTAAAAGAAGCGGAGTACCAGGAACATCTGCTTCGGGGTCTTGAGCAGGCGGGCTGTACGCGAGTACCGCGCCTGGAGGTCTTCGAGAGGTTTCGTCCTCTTGTCGAAGGTCATCTAGATTCTTTGCTCGGCGGGGCGCGGCGCCTGGTGGCTCATCCTCGATCTGATCGGCGCCTCGCTACCGTCAAGTTTACGGCTGGCGAACGCGTGGCACTGGCGATCGGGCCGGAAGGGGGCTGGCAAGATTTCGAGTTGGACCTTTTCGCGGGCGAGGGATTCGAGGCGGCGAGCCTCGGTAGGCGTATCCTACGGGTCGAAACCGCCTGTACTGCGGCACTTGCGCAGCTCGACATTCTTGTCCCCAGCGCCGCTCATTCTGGGTGAATGTACGAGCCCCTCACCAAGCACCAAGTTCATCTCGGATTCGACTCCCGCCGCATGGAGGCCGTTGCGTCTGACAGCGTGCATTTAGTGGTCACATCGCCGCCCTATTGGCAATTGAAAGACTACGAACACGATCGCCAGATAGGTTTCCACGACCGCTACGAGGACTACATCAACGACTTGAATCTGGTCTGGTCGGAGTGCGCCCGTGTCTTGCATCCAGGCTGTCGGGTGGCGATCAACATCGGCGATCAGTTTGCACGCGCGAGTCACTACGGCCGCTACAAAGTCATTCCCATCCGTACCGAGATCGTCCGCTTTTTCGAGACGATGGGACTCGACCACATGGGCGCGATCATCTGGCGCAAAGTGACGACTTGCAACAGTTCCGGCGGCGGCGCGGTCATGGGTTCTTTTCCGAACCCGCGCAACGGGGTCCTAAAGCTCGACTACGAATTCATCTTGCTGTTCAAAAAGCCCGGCAAGCCACCGCTGGTGACCGCGGAACAAAAAAAAGCCGCGGCCATGACCACCGACGAGTGGAATCGCTACTTCGCAGGCCACTGGGATTTTCCCGGCGACAAGCAGCGCGGCCACGTAGCCGCGTTTCCGATGGAATTGCCACGTCGGCTCATTCGCATGTTCACATTTCCGGAGGAGACGGTCTTAGATCCTTTTTTGGGTTCTGCCACCACGATGAGTGCCGCGGCTGAACTCGGCCGTTCTTCGATTGGGTACGAGCTCAACGCCAACTTTGAATCCCACATGGCGCAGAGACTTGGGCTCGACACCCTGACCCCGATTGCGAGCCCTGAGTTTCAGCGTGCGGGCGAAGATGCCGGGGTTTCAGACGCGGCCCTTGAGGAGCTGCGTGAAGGCTTGCCTTACCGCTTCGTCGACCCTGTGCCCGTCGAGCGTAAGGTTTTACGCGAGCGGCACGGCAGCGTCTTTGCGCGCGGCGACAAGAAACGCAACGCCGACTATCGCAAGCTGAGCAAGGTGGAGGCCGGGGCGATTGAACTCGACTGCGGACGCCGGGTTCGCATGCTGGGCGTCGATGTCGATCCGGGCAAGACGGAGGCCGCGGCGGGTTTTTTGCAGGAACAAATCGGTGGCCGCAAGGTCATCTTGCACGGCCTTCGCGAAGCTCAAGACGGTTGGGCCGCCTACGTCCTGTTGCCCAATCGCAAAAACCTCAACGCCCACCTCATCCGACGCGGGTTGGCTCGCCCCCGCCAAGAAGAACACCCGCAATCCAAGCGATTTGAGCGCTACGCCACCGAGGCTGAAGACTCTGGCGAGTAGCTAAGCGGCAAAGTCGGTCCAAGAAACTCGGCCAGATAGTGCGGGCAAAGTGTCGCGCCGGGGTCCACGAGTCGATGTTTTTTTGATCTTGATCACTCGAGCCGAAGGGTGGCGCTGACCGTTCGAATATCCGTCGTTGGGTCCGGTCGAGTTATCTTGGCCGGCTGATGATTCTCGGACGAGACTCTCGGCTTGCTCTCCCACCACGGCCGTGATGCGCCTTTTGAGCCCCTTGGGACCTCAGCTCCGAGCGCGTGCGCTGCACGAATACGGCAAGCCGCAGATCAGCACTTGCCCGATATCGTCGAATTTATCGACAGCGGGTTCTCGCTCGGGAACGCTGCAAACTCTTGATGACGATGAAGAACGGTAAGTCTGGAGCCTCGTGGGACTTTATGCACGCCCATTGGGTGCTGGTTGTCTCAAGCTTGGGCACCTTTTCTTCCGACCAAAGCCCTCGAAGGAGATGGTCAGGTCCAGTGGTCGGGTTTCAGGCTCTTCCGCGTCTCGGATCTCCATCCGTGATTATCAAAAGCTGCGAGATGACTCGTGGTGGAATCGTTAGGAAGGGCTTCCTCATGGAAACAGTGGTCGGTTTCGAGACGACTCGAACAGGCGGGGTTCGATCGCGAACGTCGCGCATTCTGCGCGTCACGGCGTGGTTGGCATTGATGGTATTGACGGTAGGCATGGTGGCTTGCAGCGGCGGCGGGGGCTCTGGCTCCGCATCTCCGCTATCGGCGCCTCTTGGTGCGACGGTCACCGATTCGCTCGGGCGCGCTCCCGACAACGTGATCAACTCTGAAACGGTCAGCGCCGTTGAAGTTGAGATTGAGTTGGGGCCGGATTCCTTGGCGACTGACGAGGTCACCGTCACCTTGAGCGACGGCCAAGAGTCGGCGTCTTCAGGGCAAATCGCGGGTCAGGGCGCTCAAGCCGCCACGGCTTCTGCGACCGTCCCCGGCACTGATGGTGCTGGCTTCGTTACGGTTGGACCCATCGATGCCTCCGGGCTCATGGACGGTCCACTCTCCATGACCGTCACGATTTCACGCAACGGACAGGAGCTCTCGACAACTTTCGAAAACGCCCTGATTCTTGACGCGTCACCGCCCGTCCCCGCGACTGCATTCGACGTTCCGGCCACAGAGTCGAGCCCTGCGGGTGTCGCGAATGCGTCCTCTTCGGCGGCTTTTGCGGCCGACGTGAGTTTTCCGGCCGCTGCCGCCGCTGCTGACCTGTGTACCCTCTTCTTCAGCGATGGCCAACAGGTCGTCGAGTCCTTGACGGAAAACGTCGTCCCAGGCGGTTCGGTGACCTTCACGGGAATCAACCTGCAAGGCCTCAGTGACGGATCGCTGCAGGTTACCGTTCGGGTTCAGGATGTCGCGGAGAACAACTCCGATATCATGGCGACAGTGTCGAAAGACAGCTCTGTCCCACAGGTGGTGAGTGCTCGCGTTCTCGCTGGCGACTCGAACGCCGCGGACGCTATCAACGGCCACAACGAACTCGGTTTCAAAGTCGAAGTCACTCTGGCCGACGGCGCCGCTGGCGACCGCGTCGCCCTCGTGCTGCGCGACTCGGCGATGACAACTTTCGAAGTGGCAGCCGTTGATGCCCCCTTGGGTGGCGGCAGCTTCCTAATCGACGCCTCGTCATTCAACTTGATCGACGGTCAAATTGACCTCGACGTCGTGGTGACCGACTCGAATGGGAACTCGCAAACCACTGCAGGAATCCCCGTGACGAAAGACATGACACTGTCCGGCATTGTCATTGCCAGATTTCGCTCCTTCGAAAGCGAGTTCGAGCGCAGTGTCATCGCTGCCGCCGTATCTGCGTCGGTCTACTTTACGATCGATTTCGATCAGAACCTGAGTGGACTGAACGAGACGGTTGACATTCATGTCACCAGCGAGTCGGGCCAGTTTTTGACCTTCGGACCGTTCGCCTTGGCATTCGGGCAGGCCCAATCGACTCATGGTCCTTTCGATCTCTCCAGCCTGACGGCCGGCGAGTTGATCCTTGGTATTCGTCTCAAGGATGACCATGGCAACCAACTTAGTCTTCGAGGTCAAAGTGCGCGACTTGATTTGGATGCGCACCCGGGGCACAACACGGCGACGGCGCTTCCCACCGCGGGCAACCTCATCAACCAGATCTCCGCGGCCAGTTCGACGGCGGTTACTATGCGCGTCGACGCGATGACTTACCAAGGCGATGACGTTCGTGCTCGTGCATTCTTGAGCGACGGTGTCTCTGAAGTGTTGAGCAGCTCCTTGATCATGCCGCGATCCGGAGGTCAAGTCGACTTTATTGGAATCGACGCCTCGATGCTCTCTGATGGGCCCATTTCGATCCAGATTCGCTACGTCGATGCCTTTGGAAACCGTGACGACTACCCTGGTTCTCAGACTTACAAGGATACGCAGATCTCGCTTCCGACCGCGGCTTTCGTCGCGGCGACCAACAGCAATGACCAAGGCGTCATCAACGGAACAAGCGTTAGCTCAGTTCGAATTGACGTTTCATTGCCCGCCGAAACTCGGAGCGGTGACCGCTACGCCTTGTCCATAGGTGACGGCAGTAGCTCGGTCGACTTCGGTTCGCTACCGGCCTCGGGAGGCGCCCAGACTCTTTCCTTCAGCGGATTGAACCTCACGCCTCTTGGGGACGGAGAGATCTCCATCACCTTGAGCTGCAGCGATAAGTTTAGCAACCAAGGTAGTTTCGTCGGCGCTCCGGCCATGAAAGACTCGAGCGCGCCTTTGGATTTCCTCAGCCTCAACGTGGAGGCCGGCGATAACAACCGCTACGATGAGATCAATGGCTCGAACCTCGTGAGTCAGAGCATCATCATCAAGTTTGATGCTGCGACAGCGCCGAATGATCTTTACGACCTCATCTTCAGTGACGGGAATCAAAAGCGTACGGCCGAGGGCCTTACTGTCGTTGGGCCAGGCACTCACTCCGTCAAGGTCAATTTGGACCTTTCGCAGCTCGTGGACGGCCCGATCCAAATCGGCTACCGCATCTACGACACGGTCGGCAACGAAACGACTGGTAGGGGCTCTGTGGCCACCAAGACGACGGTGACGACAATTCCCACCTCGGCAATTGTTGCGGCATCTGGCAATAACGCTCAGGACATCATCAACAGCGCATCACAGGCAACGACTTCGGTCGAAGTGGTCATGCCCGCGGGAACGCTGGCTGACGATGAAGTCACTGTGCGATTGCGCGGTGGCGGCAGATCAGTGGACTCGACGCCGCAGATGGCAGTTGCCGGCGGCGGATTGATGACCTTCGCTTTCGATGCGAGCTCGCTCGATGAGGGCGTCGTTCAGGTTACAGCTAAGGTCTCCAACCCGCGGGGTACTGGATCTAATTTTCGGGGCACACCAGCCTTCAAGGATTCGATCGCTCCCGCCGTGGTGCCTTCAATTGCCTTCGACCTTGGCCACGACGGTTTCATCAACGCTGCGGAAGCTCCTTCCTTCGGGTTCAGCGGCAGCTTTGCTGGCAACTCCGATGGCTCGGAAATGGTCACTTTGACCATCAACGATGGCGCGACCGACCTGGTTATTGGGCCTGCGGCCCTGGCCGCAGGTGCGAACTTGTCCATCAGCTACGCTGGTACTTCTTTTGCCAGTCTCGCCGACGCTTCGTTGACTTACAGTCTCGATGTCGCGGACCCCGCTGGTAACGTCACCTCAGCGAGCGGAGCTTTCGCCACGCTCGACACCGCGGCTCCCGGATCTCCGGCCTCGATCGAGGTTACGGCGGGCGCGGGCAACGGACTCAATGTCATCAACATCTCGAGTGTTGGCACGACTTCGATCGTCTTTGCCACCAATCCTGGCGAAGAAGCCAGCGCGACTGCGGATGTCTCCTTGGTCGGCACGCAGACGCTTGCCTTCAACGACATCGCCTTGACCAATATCGGTGGCAACGAGCCCACGATTGTTTTGGACAGCTCGGGACAGGCCGACGGACAGTTGACTTTGTCCATTAGCCTGAAAGATCCGGCGGGCAACGCCGGTTCTCCAGTCACGGTCATGGTCGACAAAGACACCGTTGCTCCGACGGCAGTGTTGGCCGTCTCGGTTCCGGTCGGCGGTTCTAACCCGGTCGACTTTGTGAACGACGCCACTAAGGGCGCCGCCATGATCGACGTCGCGTTTGGGCCCGACAGTGTGATCACTGACAATGTGATCCTGACGATTAGTGACAGCATCAATCAGACGGCGACGCCCTCGCAGGCGGCACCCAACGGTTCGGTCCTGGTGGGCTTTGGTCCCTTCGACTTGACGACCTTCAATGATGGTGCTTTGACCCTCTCGATCGAATTGACGGACGTCTTTGGCAACGTCAGCACATCGATGGACGTCGACACCGTCAAAGACACGATCGCTCCCGACCAGCCCACAACCCTCGACATCTTGTCGTCGGCCGACAACAACGCTGGATTTGTCACGCTAGCGACTCAGAACTCGGTAGAGGCCATCGCGATCTTCCCGAATACGATGACCGGCAACGAAACCGCGACTCTGACCATTGGGTCTGTCAATGGTCTGCCGCAAAACGTCGCGCAAAACGGCGGTCCGCTGACCTTCCCGGGTCTTGGCCTGAGCGCTGAACTTGACGGAGTCTTGGCTCTTTCGGTGCTCATCACCGAACCTTCTGGCAACACGGCGGTTTTCGTCGGCGTCTTGCCGACGAAGGACACGGTGCTGCCCGAGTTGCCGACCATGGCTTTAGTGCCGATGACCGCAGGTAACCCGGCCGACTTCATCAACATCGCGTCGCAGAGCAATGTCCAGGTCGACGTGTCCTGGTCCGGCACTGCCGATGTGACCGATAGCGCCAACGTGGTGCTGAGTGACGGCGTGAACGGTAGTTCTTCACCAAGCTTGAATCCGGTTCAGGGCGCCACTACTAATCACTTCGTGAACTCGAGTGCGCTCAACGACGGGCTTTTGACCATGACGGTCGAGATCGTGGATGCCGCGGGCAATCGCGACACCTTCACGAGCGGCATGCCGCCCACGCGGGATACGGCAACCCCGGAGATCCCGACTGCGGCGACTTTGGTGGAGACGAGCTTCAACTTTGAGGGCTTCATCTCTAACTCGTCGCAGAACATGGTGGCGGTGGAAGTCAACTGGCCCGCTGCGACCGTGGGCACCGAGTCCGCGATCATCGAACTCGGCGACGGGACCCTTGCGGTACAGTCGAGCAGCCTTAGCGCGCCGGTGGGTGGTGGTCTCCAGACCTACACCGTCAATGCGACGACGCTCGCCGAGGGTGTGATCACCGTGCGCGTCGACGTGACGAGTGCTGGCGGTAACCCCGCCAGCTTCAACGCGGCCAACGCAGAAAAGGACGTTACCGCGCCCTTCACTCCGAGTAATGCACAGATCATCACGAGCGGCAGCAATCCCGCCGGCGTGATCAACAGCAGTACTCAGAACGCGGTTCAGGTCGAAGTGACCTGGCCGGTAACGGCTGCGGTCTCGGATCAGGCTACGGTCAAGATCACGGTCGGCGCTACTGAAGTCATCTCAGCGATGCTTCCAGCGAACCCCGGCAACGTTGTGACCTACTCGATCGATGCTTCGTCTTTGGCGGAGGGTGCGATCACCATGACGGTGGACGTGCTCGACCAAGCCAGAAACGACAACGTCTTCGTTTCCCTCCAAGGTGACAAAGACACCGTTTCTCCGGCCAACCCGAACTCTGCGAGCGTGATTGTCAGCGGCAGCAACAATGCCGACGAGATCAACTTCGCAACCGCGAACGCGGTGCAGGTTTCGGTTGATTGGACCGCGTCCGCTGAGGTCGCTGACGACGCGATCGTTACTCTCTTTGGTGGCGCAAGCCAGGCCGCCAGTAGCTCGCAGAATTCCACTCCGGGCGCACTGCAGAACTACAACTTGGTGACGGCGGCTTTGCCCGACGGCGCGATCACGATGATCGTTGAGATCACCGACCCCAACGGAAACGTCAATACTTTCCCGGGGACGATGGCGACTAAGGACACGGTTGCTCCGGAGCTGCCCACGGCATCTTCGATCATCGACAGTGGCCCGAACCCCGTTAATATCATCAATGGTAGCAACGTTGGCGCGGTCGAGATCGATGCGATCTGGTCGCCCACGGCCGATGCGACTGATGACGTTGTGCTCACGATTAGTGATGGCACCAACAGTCAGGCCAGCGCAATGACGAACCCGACTCCGGGTGCGGCGCAGCGCTTCACGCTCGATGCGAGTGGCCTCAACGACGGTGCCGTTTCGATTTCGCTGGACGCAACGGATGCCTTTGGCAACGTGGCGACCCATACCGGAACCGCGGCGACGAAGGATCTCACTGATCCCTTGGTGCCGACGGCGGCGGTGGTGATGGCCGGAGGCAATAACGCGCAGGGCATCATCAATACCTTCAACGAAGGTGCGGTTCAGATCGAGGTCACTTGGCCTGCCGGATCTGATGCGACCGACTCTGCGACGGTCATGATCGACGATGGAGCGGGGGGTACTTTCACCTCCAGCTCAAGCGTCGTGAATCCGGGGGGAACGACGACTTATAGTGTCGATGCTTCAGGTCTCGCCGATGGCGGGGTCACCGTGGTGGTAGACGTCGTGGACGTCGCCCTGAACACCGACCAGTCGATTCACCTTGGTGCGACCAAGGATGCAACTGCGCCGTCGACCCCGACGGCCGCAAGTATCCTGCTGGGTGGCAGCAACGATGCCAATGTCATCAATGCAGCCAGTGCCGGAGCGGTTTCCGTTGACGTCACTTGGCCCGCGGGTGTGGACACTTCGGACACCGCAGTCGTGGTTCTAATCTCGGGCGGCATGGAGGCGATGTCCGCTTCCGCTAACCAGATCGACAGTGCGACGGCCAACTTCACGATCGACGCCTCGGGTCTTCCCGATGGCCCGGTCAGTGTCGAAGTTCGCTCGACGGATGCCGCTGGTAACAGCAGCACGGGTAGCGGCATTGCCGGCGTCAAAGACGTCGCCGCGCCGGACCTGCCGACGAGTTTCGGAGTTGACGCTGGCGCTGGCAACGATGCCAATGTCATCAACGTCTCTAACGAAGCTACGGTTTCGGTGACGGTGAACTGGGGGGCGACCTCCAGTGCTAACGACACCGCGATTGTGACCCTTACGACGGCTGGTACTTCGCTGCCATCGGCGTCGATGGCGGCCAGCCCGAGTGGCACGACGGTTTACACCTTCGATACTTCGACCCTTTTGCAGGGTGCCGTGGTGGTCAGTATTGCCGTCGAGGATGAAAACCGTAACCCGGCCTCGGGTAACGGCACCGCAGCGGCGAAGGACACGGTTCTTCCGACCAATGCAACTGCCGGGGCAGTGATCATGACGGGCGACAACGCCGTCAACATTATCAACTCCGCCAGTTCGTCCATGGTCATGATCAGCGTCGATTGGCCCGCTGGCGCCGATGCTCTGGACAACGGTCGTGTTGTTCTTGGTGACGGCTCAACGACCGTGCCAAGCCCGATGCAAAGTGTCAACCCCGGCAACACCGTGACCTATCCGATGGATGCCTCTTCGCTCGGCGATGGCAACATTACGGTGTCGGTTGTCGTCGAAGACGCCAACCGCAACGAAGATACCTTCGCCGGAACGATGGCATCGAAGGACACTTCGGCTCCCGTCGGACCGACGGCGGCTTTGATTCCGATGACCGGCAACAACCCGGTTTCGGTGGTCAACTCCGCTAACGAAGGTGCCGTGGGCGTGGACGTGACTTGGGACGGCAATGCCGATGCCGCCGATACCGTGATCGTCCGTCTTTCCGACGGTACGCTCATGGCCGACAGCGCTTCGACCAACCCAACTCCGAGTGCGATGCAAGGCTTCATGGCCAATGCCTCGGCTTTGGCCGAAGGCTCGATCTCGGTGCAAGTCGTCGTCACGGACGCGGCGGGCAACGAAACGACCATTGTGGGGACGACGGCTCTCAAAGATACAGCCAGCCCGACCACTCCGATGACGGCTTCGGTGTCGGCCAGCAGCAACAACGCCGCTGACTTCATCTCCGACGCTTCAAAGGCAATGGTTGATGTTCAAGTGATGTGGACCGCGATGGCGGACGCGACGGATACCGCTAAGGTCACCTTGACCGACAGCGGTGCCGGAAGCGCTTCCAGTGCCACTGCGAACCCGACGCCCGGAATGGTGCAGACCTTTGCGGTCGATGCCTCATTGCTGGCGGCTGGTGCCATCACCTTGACGGTTGAAATCGACGATGTGAACCAAAACTCGGCGGTGTTCATCGGAACAGCTGCGACCCTGGATATCACGGCGCCGACCGATCCGACCAGCGCGCAAGTTGTCGCTGGCGGCAGCAACCCTGCTGACTTCATCAACAACCAAAACGAAGCCATGGTCATGGTCGACGTCATCTGGCCGGGTGGTTCAGACGACACGGCAATGGCCAAGGTCATCATCTCGGACGGCAGCGCGCAGGCGATGTCGGCGGACATGGCGATCTCTTCGAGCTCGACCGTGACCTATGCGGTGGACACCAGCGCCTTGGCCGATGGCCCGGTGACGGTTTCCGTCGAGTCCAAGGACCCGGCGCTCAACGCGGCGACTTTCGCGGGTACGCCGGCCAGTAAGAACTCGACGCCTCCGGAAGCGCCTTCGCTCTTCCAGGTGGCAGCGGGTGTCGACAACGCTCCGAACCAGATCAACGTGCTGACCGAAGGCGCGGTTAACTTCGCGGTTAACTACGCTTTAAGCTCGGAATCGTCGGATCAAGTCACGATGACCATGTCGGACGGCAGCAATGTCTTCGTCATTGGGCCGCTGGCGGCACGCCAGGGCTCGGGCATCGAGGTCTACTCGGCCAACGATCTGTCCGCTCTTCTCGACGGTGACATCACTCTCAGCATTGAGATTGAAGACACCGCCGGCAACGTGCTGACTTCCAATGGAACGGCGGCCTTCAAGGACACCGCAACCGGTAACGCTACGGCAGCCGCCGTCGCATCCGGTGCGGGCAACAGCGCTGACTTCCTCAACGCCTCTAACTTCGCCAGCGCGACGGTCAGCGTCACGATGGACGGAGACAGCGGTGGCGAAGACGTCTTTGTGACCCTGGGTGACGGCTCGGCGACGGTTCAGTCCGCCACCATGGTCGCGGCCAGCGGCGGCGGGGTGTTGACCTTTGCGGGTATCGACACCACGAGCCTGAGCGACACGGCGATCTCGATCACCGTGACGACTACGGACAGTCAGTCCAACATGCAGACCTTCGTCGGCACGCCAGCCGCGAAGGACATCACCGCTCCCGTGGCGCCGACGGCGGCGTCGGTCATCGATAGCGGCTCCAACGATCCGAACCAAATCAACCTCTCTAACGAGAGCGCGGTTTCGGTGGAAGTGACTTGGCCGGTTGTGATCGACGACACGGACACCTTCCAGGTGACCCTCAACGATGGGTCAGGGTCGGTGCAGTCAGGTCCCGTGACCGTTCAAACGGGAGGCGGGATGCAAACCGTCGTCGTTGACGTGAGCGGACTTGCCGATGTGGCCGTAATGACCATTGCGGTCGACACCACGGATGCCGCCGGCAACGTTGATGCCTTCAGTGGTACCGATGCGTTTAAGGACACGACGGTGGTTGCGGTCTCGACGACTTCGATCGCGGTCAGTCCTTCCAACAACGTCGACACCATCTCGGGGGCCTCGGCTGGCAGTGTCCAGGTCGATGTGGTCTTCGCCGCCGGTGCGGACGGTACCGAGACGGTCATCGTGACCCTTGCGGATAGCAATGGAGCCAACCCCGATGTTGTGGGCGGGCCTCAGAACCTTCCGAATGGTCAAACGACCATGAGCTTTGCGGGACTCGACGCTTCGGGCCTCGACGACGGCAGCATCAGCGTTGTAGTGACGGTCAGCGATGACCAGGGCAACGACGTCGATGGAGCAACGTTAACGGCGCCGAAAGACGTCGTCGATCCGATGCCGGCTACGGCGGGAGCGATCCCCTCGGCCGCAGGCAACTCGGCTGACTTCGTGGCGATTGCCAACGAGAGTTCGGTCTCGGTCAACGTGACCTTGCCGGCGTCCTCGGTGACGACCGACACGGTGACTGTGACTCTCGATGACGGTTCCAACTCAGTGATGGGTACGGTGGCCGGATTCAACGGTGCGGGCAACGTCACGGTGAGCGGCATCAACGCCAGCTCGCTGAACGAGAGCGCGCTGACCCTTGATGTCTTGGTCACGGATGTGGCCGGTAACACCAGCTCGGTCTTCAGCGGCATGGCCGCTACGAAGGACGTGTCGGCGCCGGCTGATCCGATTGTGGACCCCGTGACGACTCCCTTCGTTCATGTGACCCAAGCGGTCACGGGAACGTCGGAAGCCGATGCCGCGATTGCGGTCACCGGAGGAGCCAGTGCTGCTGCAGCCACGGCTGATGCAAACGGCTTCTACACGGCCGACGTCTCCCTGGCAGTCGACGCGGTGAACACCCTGTCGATCATGGCTACGGATGCGGCGGGCAACCCCTCTGGCGCCGTCACGGTGGACTTCAACGCCGCGAACCTGGTCATCTCCCACAGCTCGACGGCCCCGGTTGCACCCTTTAGCAACCAAACCGTGGCTTATGGCTTGGGCAGCGCTGGGTCTTCAAACCCCGGTGGTGCCTTTGCGGACTTCGACAACGACGGTGACCTCGATCTCTTCATCGGCTCGTCCGGTGAGATGTTCGAGTTCACCGGAGCCGCCTTCAGCGACATCACCATCGCCGCAGGCGGGCCTTTCGCCTGCAACCGTTCGGTCGTGTGGGGAGATTATGACAACGATGGCGATGTTGACCTGTTGACGGTCGACACCACCACCGGAACCACTCTCCTCCGCAACAACTTCATCGGCCTCGGTACCAAGACCTTCACGGATGTGACGGCAACGGAAACCGCAGGAGTTGCTTCCGCGACTCTTCAACAAGCCCTTTGGCTCGACCAAAACGGCGACGGCTATCTCGACTTCCTCGTTCTCGACGGAGCCTTGAATGCCAACGTCTTGATGGTCAATCAGCGCGGCGCAGGATCGCCTACGAACACCTTCGCGGCAGATGCCACGACCGGAGTTAACAGCAATATCGCAGCTTCGTCTCGCGGTGTTGTGGCTGACTTCGACGTCGATGGCGACATCGACGTGTTGTTCGGAGATTCGAGCCCCAGTGTCTTTTACCGCAACGATGGCGCATCCTTTACGGATATCGCCGGCGTGGCGGGGGGCTCTGGCGTCGATATTACGGCCAGTACTTCTGGCGTGGGTATCTGTTTCGTTGACTACGACAACGACGGTGATTTTGACGTCTTTGTTAATGGAGACACTTCCGGAGGCTCGTCCAAGTTGTGGGTCAACACCGCTGGGACTTTTGTTGAGCAGGGAGCCCTCGCTGGGTTCAGTGGTGGAGAGACAGGCGGCGATGCGGTCTGGGGTGACTTTGACAACGACGGAATCCTCGACTTCTACATGACTGAAGATGGTCCCAACTATCTGTATCGTGGTCTCGGGGATACCAACGCTGACAACATCTTTGAATTCGTGGATGTCGCTGGCGACACGGGTATTGCCGTCGATCTTGCTGGTACCCAACGCCATGTGTTGATGGACGACATCGACGCCGACGGTGACCTTGACATCTTGGTCAACAATGCCGGTGGTGTGGTGTTCTTCCGCAACGACCTCGTCAGCGCTCGCTACTTGCACGTCCGCGTCAGCGGCACGGGCACGGGAGCCGGCACGGCCTCGAGCGACGCTCGCGGCGCGGTGGTTCAACTCACCGACCTCGCCGACAACATTCTCGCCACTCGCGAGATCAACGGCGGTCGCGGCAACGGAGCTCAAAACTCGGAGCTCATCCACTTCGGTGGCATCGCCCCGAGTTGGCAGTACAAGGTCAAGGTGACCTTCCCGAGCGGCTCGGTGAAGACGGTTACCGTCACCCCGAGACTTGAAACCAACCAGCTCTTGACGATCGCCGAGTAGGCAATCCTCAAATAGCTAAGCAAGCTCAAGGCGCGGCACCCAAAAGGGTGCCGCGCCTTTTTTTGATGTGCCCGGCATGACGGATGACTTGGAGGCGAAAGCCCTGTCGTGATCTGACTGCCGGGAGCGAAGTGAAGTGCAAGGTGTCGCGATTCACGGCGAGCTAGCAGGATTGCCGCCAACCCCTCTTTCTTGACCGGCCGAAAGCCAGGGGTCAGACGATTTCTTCCACCCCCAAGTTTAGATGCCTATCCGCATCCATCATCGGCATCGCCGGGGTTGAGGAAATGGTCTGACGCATGGGTTGCGGTCGGTCGAAGGGGCAAAGGGCCGATTTCGGATTTGAAAGGGTGGTGAAAAGCGTCTGACGCTAATGTTGCGGGTTTGGCGGAAGTTGGCGTGGATGCGGGCGGCTAGTGTTCTGAGATTTCGACGTTCTTGAGGCAGACTTGGGAGCCCTAATCTTCAACTGTCATTCGTTTTCTATCGCCCCGTGCTTGTTGTGCTGGGCGTTTGCTCGTCCCGCTCGTCGAGCCGTTCGCATGCTCCCGTCACGAATTCATTTGCATTTTCGCGGCGCATTGTTTAGTCCGAGGGGGAATTGGGCAGTGGCGGCTCTCAGCGTCACAGAGAGTACGGACGACCGCAAGTTTCATTGCCGCGGTGGCCCCATCATTCACAACTGGAAGGAAGACAGATGAACTTTTCTCATCGGCGCATTCACCTCGCGCATTCACCTCGCGCATCGCAGCAGGGCTAACACTTATGGCGATGTTTCTTTTCGTCGCGCCGCTAGCTCGAGGCCAAGGCCTCGCCGATGGTTTCGTCGAGTATGGCGGTGTCTTGGGCGGACCTTGTTGTGTGTTTTCAGCCCGTCCCGATCTTCCCTTGCCTCCTGCACCCTTCGATATCCCCTCCGTGTATGAATGCTTCCGGGACTGTGACCGCGACGGAACGCATGTCGGGGTGACGACCTTCGACATCCGTCGCGCGACGGATTTTACAATCCCGGTGGGCCCAGGCTTTACCTGCGCCGCCCCCACTATCCCCCCGAGCGACAGCGACGAAGTCATCATCACGCTTAGCAATGCGATGATAAACGACGCACTCCTGCCGCCGACCCCGTTCCCAACGGCGCTGCCTTTCCCGAATTTGTTCACCATTTCGCTTCGCGGCAAGTACGCCGAAACTTGGCTCGTCGATGACGCCGACTTCGGCACGATACGGCAGACATGGCGTTACCTCGTGCACGGCAATGCCGATTTCGCCGAGGGCCTTCAAAGCCCTTGCCCGGTTCCTGAAGGAGTCAATTACACCGGGCCAGGGACGATGTCGGGAGTCCTTCTTCCCTTCGATGCACCCCCCTTCGTCGGCTACGTTGATATCTCGCGGACATCCAACGGCCCGCCAGAACACCCCAGAAATCCCGTGTGGAGCGCTTCTTTGGTGATCGGACACATGACGGGCTGCATAAGTCACAATGCGACGGTCGTAACCAACGGTTTGGCCCTCAGTGCCAACCCCGTCACGGATCCCTCTGGTGCCGCGGTCCGTGCCATCGCCGATCGCCGCCATTACGTCTTGGTGGCACCAAGGTCAGACTCCAGGCCCTACTTCAACTTCGCGCCGGTCATCCCGCAAGCTGCGATCGCCATGACGCTGCCCAATGGCGTCTTTGGCACCTACCGCAGCTCTGATGACGTCATCGCGCCGAACTGTTTTAGAGAAAACGACGCGATCTTTGACAGCAACCCCTTTGGTGCCCCGGCTTGTTTTTGTGGCCAAGGCGCAACGCAGGGTCTTTATTACGACGAGACGATCTCGTCGGGGAGTAGGAACGGTGTCTACTGTGACCCCGGTCCTCCAGCGAATGGGAACGTGCTATTTCGGTGGAACGCTTTTCCGACCGGCATGGGAGCTTCTGATCTCGTCACGGGATTTAAGCAACTCAAGATCGGCTCCTGGTTGTCGCAAACGAACAACTATCACGCTGGTGGCGGCTCGGGCACCAGTCTTGCCGTTCACATCATTCGCGACACCGTCTTTTTGAACTTCGGGATCCTCGAATTTGTCGACCCCTGTTTTGGAGGAGGCATGGCGCCAGCGACCTTCCACCTGATCCATGGGGTCTCGACCCTTCATCCCGAGGCGCATCGTCACTTTTTTGTTGACGTACCGACGCCGTTTCACTCGCCTTCGACGACCTTGAATCTTCAGTTTGTGAATACGGTCAATAGTAATGTGTTTGTGCATCCGGCTTCGCTGGCCATGGTTGCTCCGAATTCACCTTATTTTGCAGCTTCGGGGCCGCGAAGGAGTTTTACTGGCCCCATGGGTACGGTAAATCTGCCTTCGACTCAGTCCATGCTCGTGTGGAGTTTCGGACGATGAGAGTCAATTCATGGATCAATGCCTGTATCTTCACTCTGCTTGCCTCGTCCCTTTGGTCGCAAACCCCGACAG
>JAZGFI010000071.1:0-2593 GCA_036479435.1 Planctomycetota bacterium
TGTCACCGGGCGCCCAAACGAGGCCACTAAAAGGCGCCTCAAACAAGGCCACTAATGTGGTTTCTCCAAGTAGACTCTTAGGCTTTTAGAAAAGCTTGGGAGCTCTAGGATGGTGAACCGATTGAAAGTGGCTAACGTGTTGTCAGTGAAGCAGTTACATGCTCAAGGGTGGTCTCAGCGTAAGATCGCTCGGGAGCTGGGAGTCAGTCGCTCTGCGGTTGCTCGGCATTTGAAGAACCAAGCCGATTTGGCTCAGACCGAGGTCCCCTCGGAAGGTTCAAACGAGGCCAAGGCGCCCACCGGGTCGGAGGCGGCGTCAAACTCTTCAAACGAGGCCAAGGCGCCCACCGGGTCGGGCAGTCTTTGCCAGCCATTTCGTCAGACGATTCTTGCCAAGCTTGCACAGAATCTTTCGGCTCAGCGAATCTTCCAAGATCTCATTCTGGAGCATGGTTTTGAAGGCAAGTACCACAGCGTGCGACGCTTCGTTGCCAAGCTGAATCAGAGCACGCCGCTGCCGTTTCGTCGCATCGAAGTGGCCCCTGGCCAGGAAGCTCAGATCGACTTCGGCACAGGCGCCCCGATCATCGACGCAAACGGTAAGCGAAGGCGGACGCATGTCTTGCGTGTCGTCTTGAGCCATTCGCGTAAGGGCTACAGCCAGGCGGTCTATCAGCAAACGACCGACAATTTCATTCATTGCATTGAAAATGCCTTTCGTCACTTTGGTGGAGTTCCCAAGACGATCGTACCAGACAACCTCAAAGCGGCGGTCATCAAAGCCGATTGGTACGACCCCGAACTGAATCCCAAACTGCGTAGTTTTAGCGAACACTATGGCACGGTGGTCTTGCCTACGAAACCTCGTACGCCTCGTCACAAAGGAAAAGTGGAACGTGGTGTGGACTATGTTCAAGAAAACGGGCTCAAAGGAAAAACGTTCCGTACCTTGGAAGAGCAAAACGCGTATCTGCTGCATTGGGAAACGACTGTTGCTGACACGCGCATCCATGGGACCACGAAGCAGCAAGTTCTCAAAGTCTTTGAAGAAGTCGAACGCAAGGCCCTCGGCAAGTTGCCGCTAGACTACTTTCCCTGCTTCCAAGAAGGACAACGGAAGGTGAGTCGCGATGGCCATGTCGCAGTGAATAAATCGTACTACAGCGTGCCACCCGAACATCTGGGCCGCACCGTGTGGGTGCGATGGAATGCGCGAGTCGTTCGTGTTTTTAATGATGCCATGCAACTGATCTGTGTACACGCCACAGTCACGCCTGGTCGATTCAGCACCCTTGATGAGCACCTCGCCTCAGAAAAGATCCACCCCATCGAACGGGGCGCCGATTGGCTGCTGAAAAAGGCCGAAAACATCGGAGAAAACACGAAAAACTGGTCTCAAGGGCTCGTCGCTCATCGAGGGATTGAAGCGATACGCGTGCTGCACGGCCTGCTCAGTTTGGCAGGAAAACATCCCAGCGTAGTGATCGATAAGGCGTGTGAGATTGCGCATGCCAACGGTTGCTACAAATTACAGCCACTACGCAAGCTCATCGAGCACACCGAAGCAAAGCAGCAGCAGTTTGACTTTTTGGATCAGCATCCGCTGATTCGTAACCTGTCCGAATACGGAGATGTTCTCCGTGTCGACTTTCAGAAGGAGGTTCTTCGATAATGAATGAAACACTCACCCACATGCTCAGACAACTACGATTGTCGGGTCTGTCCGAGACGCTGGAAGTCCGCTTGCACGAAGCAAGCGGCAACCGTCTGTCGCACTTAGAATTCTTGGAGTTGATTTTTCAGGACGAGCTGCTGATCAGGCAGCAGCGGCAGATTGCCCGTCGCGTGAAGGCTGCCGCCTTCCGCGATCTGAAAAGCTTGGAAGAGTTTGACTGGAATTTTAATACGACCATCAAACGTAATCAGATGTACGAATTGGCCACAGGCCGATTCCTCAAAGAACGTCGAGACGTGTTGTTCTGTTCGCCACCAGGAACGGGGAAAAGTCATTTGATCCAAGGAATCGGCTACCAGCTCATCAAGCTGGGTTACACGGTATTCTATCGCAGTATTTTTGACGTGGTGCGAGACTTCTTTCACGACGAAGCGATGGATGGTCACGATCGAGTGATGGCCCGTTACTTAAAACCTGACCTGCTGATCATCGACGACTTTGGAATGAAGGCGCTGCCGAAACGGAGCGGCGAGTTTTTGTTCGAGATCGTGATGCGGCGCTACGAGACGCGTTCGACCATGATGACAACGAACCGACCGCTGGAAGATTGGGGGAAATTGCTCGGGGATGTCCCGACCGCAACCGCCATTCTGGATCGCTTCTTGCACCATGCCGAGATCATCAACATCACCGGTCGCAGCTACCGGCTGAGCAGCCGAATCGACCCCGAAACCGATTCAAACGAGGCCAAGGCGCCCACCGGGTCGGAGAAATCCGAAAAAACTTCAAACAAGGCCACAGCGCCCACCGGGTCCGATGCCGAAACTACACTGGGCTAACCGCCCCTTCCCATCCCTCAAACAAAATGGCCTCGTTTGAGGCGCCCATCAGTGGCCTTGTTTGAGGCGCCCGGCGACA
>JAZGFI010000072.1:0-2967 GCA_036479435.1 Planctomycetota bacterium
GCGGTCCTCTTTTTTGATCAACATCGCTAGCGCGGAAAGAAAACACCCGAAGAGCAAGAAAGAAGAAAAAGCGACGGACATCCCTTGACTAGCGGGGCCCTCTCATGGAAGGCACCACGCCGTCACTCTGTGGTGCCAGGCACGGAAAAGTGACGGCGCGGTGCCTGGCACCGTACTTACATTTTCTTGAGCGCGCTCAAGGGGGCGTACCAGATCTCGGTGGATGAGTGTCCGCGATGGACGTAGATCGTGGGGACGCCACCGCGGTCGATGATGGCGACACGATTGCCCTCAGCGGAGACGACGTCGGGAAAGCGGGGCCCGAGTTCTTCGTACTTGCCGGAACTTAGGTCAAGCCGGCCGAGGCGGGTCGAGATTTCTCCGCGAACGAGATAAGCCCATTTGTTTTCGGGACCAAGAGTGACCATGCCGCCGTCCCAGCTGGGGGCGAAGGAGGTCTCGGCAAATTTGGACCAAGTGTTTTGGTCCAGATCGAAGCGCCAAACGTCGGTGCCGGGGAAGGCAAAGAGGGCGTCTTTGGTACCGATCAGGCCACTTGCGGTTGCGCCTGGCAGTGAAGCCTCCGCGGGCAAGGGCGCTAGGTCCTGCCATTTTTTGCTTTGAGGTTCGAAGCGCCACATGGTTCGAGTGTCGTCACCTCGCAGAACGTAGGCTGCGCCCCGCGCCCAGGTCAAAGCAGCTCCTCGACTCACTTTCTCTGGCGTTTTTGGCAACACCTCCATGTCGGTTTCACCCAGGGGGCGACGACCGCGAAACACCGTGTCGATGGGAGTCTTGGGAACTTCCCAACGGACCCAGTGTTGGCATCCGCCGGCGAGAAAATAGAGGTGCTTGTTTTCGTCCCAAACGGCGGCGCAACCGGCACCAATGCGGTGTCCAATGTTGAAGCCGGGGTAGGCGGTATAAAGACCCCGTTCGGGATCGATGCGACGCACCTGTCCGAGGCGCATCAGAAAAAGATGAGGACCGACTTGGCCCATCGCGGCCGAAACCGCGCTGCGATCTTTGGGGCCACGTCGGCGGACCGAACTTCCGCCTCCGCGGGTGTCCACTCGCTTCCAGATGCTGCCAACGTCCGCGATGAGGTCATTGCCGCGAATTGGTTTGAGCGCGGGCAGGGGGATTCGGCAAATTTTGTTGTCCGGCTCGATCGTATAGACAAAAAGGTAGGGGCCGCCGTCAACCGTGGCCAAGGCCACCCGATGCCCCTCTCCGATCATCGGGTAGGGGAGGCGCGGGCGGAGGAATTCGGATTTCGCGCGTTTGTCTTGGGGTTGAATGACGCCAATCGTTCGCGAGTAGATTCCCTGGACCGCGAAGATAAGACCTCGCGCGGCATCTGCGGTTACCGAACCTCCATTCCAGCTCGGCCTAAAACCCATGGCGTGAAAAGTGCGGTGGTACCACTCACCGGTTTTAGTGTCGTATCGTTGAATGTGATGATCGGGCCAGGCGAAAACGAAGGGGCCTAGAGCGGTCAATCCGCTTGTGAAGCGTCCGGCCGGTGCGACGGAGAATTTCGAAGCCACTTTGGGCAGTGACTCCCAAGAGTTCTTTGCTGGGTCATAGCGACAGAAGTCCCGCGAGTCGTCGCCGCGGCACAGATAGACTTTGCCTTCCGACCATGCGAGGCAGGCTCCGCGGTCGATGGCCTTGTCCAAAGAAGCCAGCTTCACGACTGCGCCGCCGCCAACCTTCAGTTGGTAGAACTCTTTACTACCGCCACCTGGGACGACGTAGATTCTCTCCGCTTTGTCGTGCAACAAGGCGAGACCAGAGCCGGCGGTGAAAGGGAGTTCTTTCCAGACTTCTTGCCAGGTATTCGTCGCGGGATCAAAAACGCTGCCAGTGTTGCCGGCAATCAGCCAGAACTTGTTTCTGGCCTCGACCCAAGATGCGGGCAGGCTCGGCACTCGCGGAGCACCCGCAATCGTCTCCCAGGCGGTTTTCGGTGCGGCAGCTCTTTCATTGAGCAGTCGCCCCATGATGGTCTCGTCACCATAAGCCGGCGCGCGCGGCTCTTTTGGTTTTGGTCGCTGCTCTGCACCTTGCCCGCAACTAGGCAATAGAGCGAGTCCCAGCAACAGCGCGAGGGCGCGGCTGCCGCAACTCAAGAGAGCCCAAACTGAGAAAGAGCGCTGCATCATACTGGTGTCCAAGATCGACGCTTCGTTGGGGGGCATGGTCGCCGCTACTGGGATGTTAGCCGCTTGCAGAGCGGGCCGAAAGTTGTGGGGGCTCCTTGCGACTTTTGGCGAAGGCCCCGATGATGGCCCTCGTTGAGCCACTGTCTTCAAGTTGGAACCGACTAATGTCCATGAAACTGCTAGCGCTGTTCGTCTGGTTGATGTTCGTGAGCCTAGGGTGGGCGCAAGAAAGAGCGCCGATGCGCGTCGACGGCCTCTTTGGTGATTGGCGGCTCAGCGACCGTCTTGCCGAAGATCCCCAAGGAGACGCAAGCGGGGCTTTTGATGTCAGCACCTTCTACGGGCGTAGCGAAGGCAGCCGGCTGTTTCTGCGCTTCGACATCGGTCAGATTCTGAATATCCAAAGCGGACCCAAAAAAGACGGCACTTTAGAATTTCGGATTCGCTTGGACTCGAAACGGGAGCTGATTGTGGACCTTCGCGGCCGCAAGTCCTATTTTCTGGACAAGCCGGGCGAAGTGTTTTCGTGGAGCAAGCTTCATTTTCTGACGGCACCTACTTTTGCCGCTCGGGAATTTGAGATGCAGATCGACCTCGCGTTCTTTGGCACCAAGGTCGGCAATCGTATTGAATTGCAGCTGTCTGGATCGGACTCGCTGGCGAAACCCGTGTACCTGACGATGACGGCGGCGCCGGGGGCCCGGCCTCATCGCAATACAAAGCGAGAACCGGGAACCGACTTTCGAATCGTCAGCCTTAACACCCTAAGGGGTGGGCTTCTCGACGAAGATCGCAGCGC
>JAZGFI010000073.1:0-3109 GCA_036479435.1 Planctomycetota bacterium
AGCAGGATGGAAGGAGCGCGCATGCCAACTTGCTACACCGGCGCAACAGTCCCCCCAAGCCGCCTGACTCGTTGGACACATACGGGCGCGTCGCCGCTGGCCCGGATACATCGTGCACTCGCGCGAGACTTCCGCATGGACACGCCGTGGGGCAATCGACTGCACGCGTGCCACGATTGCCGTGTCGGCCGGGGGTCGTGCGATACCGCAGTTCTCGCGACGACGAGGACTGCCATTTGTGCATACGGGTCTACGTACTTGCGGCCAAGCGAGGGAGGCGCAAAAACCGCGCGGCACCCTTCGGCACGCCTATCAAGACCTATCGATCACACCCTCCGCAAGGTCTCGAAAATGGGCCCACTCCTTGTGGAGGCGATGGCGAAGGTCGGAAGCGTGATCGCGGGCGAACGCGTACCGAGGGTCAACGTCACCAACCTGCGAGAACGGGTCGTTCACGTCCTCGCCGTCTTCGGTGGATACCCGTAGCGCCAGGCGCCGGGAGTCAGTACCGTACCGGCTGTCACGGCAGGTGTGTTTCCTCGGAGGCACATAGCGCTACGCGACGTGCGAGAACCCGTTCGAAGAAGTGGAGAAGGTCGTCAATCTCCGCCTCTGCGAGGGGCTGATCGTCGAACGAGCGCCCTAGCGGACACAACTCCTCATTGTCCACCACGCCGATGCTGCACGCACGCTTGGGGGAATGGAGGATGAGCTTTGTCTGACACTCCCTGTATTTCTTCTGGGCAGAACCGGAAAAAGTGTCCGTTGGCTTCCGGGTCGTCACTCCCAGTACTCAGCTTCGGGCACATGATCGAGCACGGCGCGACAATCTCGTTCAGCAAGCAGCGAACCGCGAACCTCGTCCTGTATTGTCGCCAGCTTGCGGTGGGTGGATTGGGCCCTCCGTCGAGGGATCCCTCCGGATTGCGCAGAATGTCTTTCGCCGACTCGACGAGGCCTCGTGACATGAGACTAGCCAGCAGGTACGCGATGCCAGACGCGAGGGGCTGGTGGGAGTGCTCGCGGAGATTCGCCACGGACGCAAGCTCGTCCAGGTTGCGCAGGACCCAGGCAAGGGCGTGCGAGAGCTGGGTATCGGACAGAACAACTCCCCATCGGCGGCTCGCGGGATCACCATGGGCCGACTCGGCCATGCAGGCAGCGGAGACAACTCTCGGGTCCGAGATTTCGGATCGACCGAGGTACAGGAGGTGCAGCTCCTCGGTTCCCGGAAGCAGGAACTGATGGACTAGTCGTGCCGCCACAGCCTTGCACTGGCCCGTGAAAGAGAGCGCGTCGCGGAAGAAACGCAGCATCGTTCTTGGGTTCGCCCGGAGCAGCCTCTCAAGGTCGTGACCCTGGCAGATCGTGACCTCCAAGCGGTGCTGCTCGCCAAACTTCCGCGCCCAATCCAAGCAGTCATTGGAAACGGTTGCATTGGTGATGATGGCGAGCGAGGCGAGATCGCGCTCAGCGTTGGCGTTGTGCAGGGTGCTTTGAACGGATGCCGTTTCGAGCCGCTTCCCCCGAAGCTTGACCTCAAACCACCATCCTCGCCGCCGACCGGGGAGAAGGTCTCCGGTGCCGAGCGATCCCTCCAAGTCCCGCCCACCGTCGTTCGCAGAGTTTCCGGGACCTCCCTTCCGCCAAACGAGTTCCTGGTAGCCCATTTCATCGAGAAGGTGGAACACTAGGTGCTCGAACTCTTCGGGGCTGAGTCGGCCGAACTCAAGTGGCCCAGCAACGAAATCGAGATCCACGAGTGACAGCTCGCCTTCGTCGCGACCGGTCACGGCCGAGCCCCTCCTTCTGCGACCCGCTCATTCGTGGGCTTCTCGTTGTGTGTCCGTTCCATTAGGAGAGGATGGGCGCTGGCTGCAGTCGTCAAGCCGTGGAACTCCACAGTCTACTCCGATGGGTCCGCATGGCGTAGCGGGAAGAAGCCGTAGCGGCCTTCGGCTGCCTTGGTGAACTGAACGACGTTGGCGCCGGCGAGGTCATCGGGCGGGTCCTCGTTGGGAGTGTCAGAAATTTTGTGTATGGGCGGACGAGCTGAGAAAGTACGGAAGCCATGCCCAGACGAACACAGACAGTAATCGCCGCAACGGACGACACTAAAATACGCGTCTCACTCCAAGACAAGCTACTCGATGAGCTCCTCAAAGGCTGCACGACCCCAGACGACATCACGGGCCCAGACGGCTTGCTCAAGCAGCTTGTCGGACGCCTCATCAATCGCGCCATGGCCGGCGAAATGACCCATCATCTCGGCTACGGGCCCACCGAAACACCCGCCTCGGACCAACCCAACCGCCGCAACGGCACCAGCTCGAAGACCGTTCGAACCGAGCACGGAAACATCCAGGTCGATATCCCCCGCGACCGACACGGCTCTTTCCAGCCGCTGATCATTCCAAAACACGAACGCCACTTCAAGGGCTTCGACGACAAGATCATCTCCATGTACGCCCGCGGCATGTCCGTACGCGATATTCGGGCCCACCTTGAGGAAATTTACAACGTCGACGTCAGCCCGGACCTCATCTCCCGTGCCACCGATGGCGTCGTCGACGAGCTCCAGACATGGCGTACCCGCTCCCTCGAGCCTAACTACCTCGTCGTCTATCTCGTCGTCTATCTCGATGCCCTCATCGTCAAAATACGCGACAAGGGTGTCGTCACCAACAAATCCGTCTGCCTCGCCATCGGCGTCGGTCCGGATGGACGCAAAGAGACCCTCGGCATGTGGGTACAACGTACCGAAGGCGCCAAGTTTTGGCTCTCGATACTCTCCGAACTTCGACAACGGGGCATTCAAGATATCCTCGTCTTGTGTGCCGACGGCCTCACCGGCATGTGCGATGCCGTCGAGGCTGCCTTTCCCAAAACCATCTTCCAAACCTGCATCGTTCACGTCATCCGAGGGTCCATGCGTTTCGTGCCCTGGAAGGACCGCAAATCCGTCTGTGCCGACCTGCGCCTCATCTATGCCGCATCCCCTAGAGGCCGCAGAGGCAGCATTGGATGCCTTTGAGGCTACGTGGGGCGAGCGTTTTCCCATGATCGTAGATTCATGGCGTCTGCGTGGGTCGGAAATTTCCGCCTTTTT
>JAZGFI010000074.1:0-17688 GCA_036479435.1 Planctomycetota bacterium
CCCGAGGTTTTCGAAGGCATGGCTCGGATGCCGACCACCAGGATGAATGAGGCTCAGAATCCAACGAGCCTCAAAGAGCGTGGCGATAAATCGCCGAATCGCCCTCGACTAAGTTGGCTGCTGACATTTAGGTTGGGGAAGATGGCGGTGAACTGTCACCACAACTACGTCGCCCGCGAGCACCACTACGGTCTCGATGTGTTCGTCACCCGTAAAGGTGCCGTGCGGGCCGGCGAAGGCGAACTCGGAATCATCCCCGGCAGCATGGGGGCGCGATCTTTCATTGTTCGCGGGAAGGGAAACCCGGAGAGTTTCCACTCTTGCAGTCACGGGGCGGGACGCATGATGTCTCGCACCAAAGCGAAGAAGGTCTTTACGGTCGAAGACCATATTGAGGCTACTAAGGGCGTCGAGTGCAAAAAGGACCAGAGCGTCCTCGACGAATCGCCCGGAGCCTACAAGTCGATTGAAGCGGTGATGGCCGCTCAGGACGACTTGGTCGACATCGTCCACACCTTGAAGCAGATCGTCTGCGTCAAGGGCTAAAGATAGGTCCGGAGTGACCATGGGACCCAAACAAGAAATCGTTCTCGACGGATCAGCTGGCGAAGGCGGCGGACAAGTTCTTCGCAGCGCCCTAGGTTTGTCGCTGGTCACCGGACGCCCCTTCCGCATCGACAAGATTCGAGCCAATCGCAAAAAGCCGGGGTTGATGCGCCAGCATTTGACTTGCGTGAAGGCGGCACAGGCCGTGGGCGGAGCCGTCGTTGATGGCGCTGAACTCAACTCGACAGGCCTGAGCTTCAGGCCACAGACGATCATCAGCGGTTTCCACAAATTCGTGATCGGCAGTGCGGGTAGCACCACCTTGGTTCTGCAGACTATTCTGCCCGCCCTGCTCTCGGCGCCGGGACCAACGCGGGTGGTGATTCAAGGCGGTACGCACAACCAATTAGCGCCGAGTTTTGATTTTCTGGACCGCGTGTTCGCACCCATCCTCCGCGGCATGGGAGTTGGCCTAGATTTGACCTTGCAGTCCCACGGGTTTTTCCCGGCGGGCGGCGGCAGCATCCAAGTCGTGGTAACGCCGACGAAAGCCCTGCGGCCTTTTGAATTCTTGACGCGTGGTCCCATCATCGAGCGCCGTGGCCGTATTCTCGTGTCGAAGATCCCCGCTCGAGTGGCGGAACGTGAACGTGAAGTCCTGGAGGCGTCAAGAGATTGGCGCACCGGCGAGATCGAGATTCTGCGCGTCACGGATTCACCGGGCCCTGGCAACTTGGTTTCGCTGGAGGTGGGCGACGGAAGAATTCGCGAACTGGTGACCCGTCACGGGGCACGCGGCGTCCGCGCCGAGACCGTCGCCAAGCGGGCTCTCGACGCCGTGGAAAGCTACCTTAGCTGCCCCGCCCCGGTGGGAGAGAATCTAGCCGACCAGATGTTGATCCCCCTCGCCCTCGCGGGCGCCGGCGCTTTTCGTTGTGGAATGCCGAGCTTGCACGCACTCACGAATGCCGATGTGATTCAGCAGTTCTTGTCGAAGCGATTCGAATTTAGTGAGGCTGGCGACGGCACAACGGTCATTAGCGTCTAAGCTCAGCTTCAAAGAAGCTCAGGTACGTTTTGATACACGACGAAGGCACCGATGAGCACTAAGAAGGCGGCGAAGCCCCTTCTTAGTTGCTCTTGGGGAAGGTACGAGGCCAGGATTTTTCCAACGAAGCTCCCGACCGTGCCCACCGCGGCAAAAATCCCCAGGATTCGCCAGTCCAGCGAGAGGCCAAGTTCGTCCAAGACATCGACGTACTTGTAGAATCCGGCGAAAGACTTCATCGCGATAATGAACAAAGAAGTCCCGATGGCGCGGTGCATGCTCAAACCGCCCAAGAGCACCAAAGCGGGCACAATCAAAAACCCACCGCCAACTCCCACAAAACCGGTGACGACGCCGACGATCAAGCCTTCAGCCGCGATCTTGAGAGGTGAGCGTAGTCTCGTGGCCGGAGTAGCTGGCCGCCGGTGGGGCCGTATCATCAAGAGCGCCGCGACGAGCATGAGCAACGCGAAGAAGAGGATCTGAACCTCCCCCGCCACGAAACTCGACAAGTACGCACCGAAGTAAGCTCCGACCATACCCGGCAGGCCGAACATCAAGACGTTTCGAAAATCAACGAGACCACTACGCGCGTAAGGGATGCCCGCCGCCAGACTGATCGCGCCGACGATTCCCAAAGAACCCGCAATCGCGATTTTTTCGTCTTGCCCGACCAAGTAGATAAGCACCGGAACCGTCAACACCGACCCGCCCGAACCCAGTAGTCCGAGACTCAATCCAATGAAGACGGCCCCCGCAAGGGCCCATATCACTCAGCGCACTCCAATCCGCAAGAACGCGCACGATTCCAAGGCATCATCCCGAGCATGATCGCCATGCCACAGGTATCGCTTAGTCCCGCGAACACGAGTCCGGCCCCCACGAATCCCGAAATCCCGAAGAAACCGGGATGCACTAAGAACCCCAAGGCGACGCCGCACAACACCAAGGATCCGGCTGCGACTCGAACTTGGCGTTCGAGCGACATGCCCTTTTTGCCGCGCAACAAGGGCAAGCCAATCTCCTCCCAGGCGACGACACCGCCGCTTAGAACGCAGAGTCGATCGATACCGCGGGCAGCGAGAAACTTGGCGGCCTCGCGCGCACGCCGCCCGGTACGACATACTAAGGCGATAGGTTTTTTGTCGGCAGCGACTCCGATCTCATAAGCCCAACGGCCGAGATCGGCGAGCGGCACGTTGTCCGAACCTTCGATGCGGGCTTCGGCGAACTCACCTGGTGTTCGCACATCGAGGTAATGCCAATCGCCGACTTCAACTTCATCACCGATGTCGGCGGGATGAAGGTCTTTGAGCGCTGGCTCGATCCCAGGACTTTGCGTTGCCATCTTTTAGGCCCTCCCCTTCAACATGCCGTCCCAATAAAGATAGGGGAGCAAGTGCTTCTTCACCCAGAACATGCTGCGCCGTTCCTTGCTTTGATCGAAAGGAAAGGTCTCTGCGGAGTTTCCGCCGTAGTCGAACTCGGCCATGACGAGTTTGCCGTATCCAGTCACGAGCGGGCAGGAGGTATAACCGTCATACCGCCCTGGTAACGGGCGCTCCTCGATCATGGCCGAGAGGTTCTCGACGAGTACCGGAGCCTGTTTTCGAATCGCCGCGCCAGTCTTAGACGTGGGAAGCGACGAAGCATCACCGATGCCAAAGACGTTTCCGAATCGCAAATGCTGAAGCGTGTGCTGATCAACATCGACCCACCCGGCGCTGTTGGCCAATGGGCTACTCTTGACGAAATCAGGTGCGCTCATCGGCGGTGTCACGTGCATCATCTCGTAGGACAAGGCGGTATCTCGGCCACTCTCGAGACATTTGAACACGGCCTTTTTGTTTTCAGCGTCCACCCAGCTGAGATCGTGCTGATAGCGCACTTCGATGCCGTAGCGCTCCACCACTTCGAGCAGCGTTGCGGCGTATCTTGGCACGGCGAAGATCTTGGGAGTCGCAATGCAAAAGATGATCTCGTACTTACTCTTGGGTGGGTGTTTTCTCCAGTAGTCAGCCGCGAGATACATGATCTTTTGCGGCGCTCCTCCACACTTAATCGGAGTGTTCGGATGCGTGAAAACCGCCGTGCCGCCCGCGAAGGATTTGATGCACTCCCAAGTCGAGTCGACAGTCTCGTAGGAGTAGTTGCTGCAAAGACCGTTGCTGCCGACCTTCCCCGCCAAGCCCTCGACTTTTTGCCAGTCGATTTGGATGCCCGGGGCTACGACCAGATGGTCGTAGGTCAACCGCTCGCCGCTTGACGTCGTCACCGCGTTTTCTTCCGGCAGAAAACTCATGACGGAATCTTGGATCCAGGTCGCCCCTGTCGGAAGGACGCTAGCTTGGTCGCGTTCCGTCACTTCTTTGCGTCGCACGCCAGCTCCGACGAGTGTCCACATCGGCTGGTAGTAATGCTTCGCGGCCGGGTCAACAATCCCAACACTTCGTTTTTTGTACTTTCGACACAGCCTCGCCGCCACCGAAATGCCAGCCGTTCCGGCGCCGATGATGAGGGTCTGAAAGTGTCGCGCGGGTTGCGTCATGTTCTTTTCCTATCACCCTTGAACCGGGGAATTCTCAGTGGGCTCAACGACGGGCAGCTCGCTGGAACTCCATGCTTCCATGCCGCCGATGACGTCGCGAAAATTCATGATCCCGCGTCGAAGCAGCAGACTGGAGGCAACTGAGGACCGATAGCCAGTTCGGCAAATCAAGGCGAACTCGTGCTCTCGGGGCAACTCGTCGAGCCGGTCTGTCAGATGCCCTAGAGCAATGTTGTGGCTTTCGGCGATGTGGCCCGCCTCCCATTCCTTTGTCGACCTCACGTCGATGACACAAAGTGGTTCTTTGCCGTCGAAGGTGCGCCAAAGGGCGTTGACCGTAGTGCGTCGGTTGCTCTCGATGAGGTCATTTCGTCCCTGAAGCGTTCCCATCCCACCGTCCAAATAGCCGACGACGCGGTCAAATCCGATACGGCCGAGGCGCATCGAGGCCTCGTGCTCTGTCCGCGGTTCCGCAACGATGATAATGGACCGCTCCGGATTTAGTAAGGACCCCGCCCAGGTGGCAAAACGCCCGTCCAAGGGCAGATTGATGCTCCCCTCAAAATGTGCGCCCGCAAAATCCGCCGGCTCGCGAACGTCCACGATCTGTGCACCGTCGTCTCTGAGATTTCGAACCTTGTCCAAGCTCAGGGGCCGAAAAGACTGGCGTAGAGTCGCGTCGAGAGTTTCACGCTCCATTCGGTTCATCTGCGCGTCATAGCTGAAGTACGCTGGAGCTTCCTGCTGGTCCTTAGTGACGATTTCGATGAACTCGCTCTTGCTCATCGGCTGCAGGGCGTAATTCAGCTGGCGTTGGGCGCCAATGGTCGTGAAGGTCTCTTTGCCGAGACTCTTGCCGCACATCGAACCCGCACCGTGGGCCGGATAGACGATTGTTTCATCGGGCAAAGTCAGGATTTTCTCATGCAGGGAGTCGTAGAGCATCCCCGCCAACTCTTGCGCACTCACTCCAACCGAAGCCATGAGATCGGGTCGGCCGACGTCGCCAACAAAGAGCGTGTCTCCGGTGAAAACCGCGTGCGGCTTGCGATCGTCGTCACTGAGGTCAAACGCGAGGATGGAGATGCCTTCCGGAGTGTGCCCTGGCGTTGCCAAGATCTTGAGGCGGACGTCGCCAAACTCAATGACGTCGCCATCCGCAACCGGAGCAAACTCATACTCAGCGGAAGCCGCCGCCCCCAAATATATTCGGGATCCGGCGCGCTGCCTCAGCTCAACGTGCCCCGCCACGAAATCCGCGTGGAAGTGCGTAAGGAACACATAGTCAATCGAGGCGTCGTACTTCGCTGCCTCAACCAAGTATTGGTCAATATCGCGCTGAGGGTCGATAACCGCCGCCTTTTTCGTCCGCTCGTCAATGATGATGTAAGACGCGTGGGCCAAACAGGCGAGGTAGAATTGTTTCAAGATCATGGTGTTCTCCTTTGCAAGCTCATGAAGAGCACTAAGAGCATTTATTGGCCCGGGCATTCCTTCTTGGCGAAATACCAATCGATGTACTCGCAGTTGTCAGTTTCGCGCTCTCGCGCTTCATCGAGAGTCTGGGGTGGAGGGCAAATGACCTTCTCGCCCGGTTGCCAGTTCTCAGGGGTCGCAACTTTGTGACGCGCAGAAATCTGAAGCGCTTGGACCAAGCGCAATATCTCATCGATCGACCGACCGTTGGTCATCGGGTAGTAAAACATCGCCCTCAGCACACCATCGGGATCAATGACGAAGGTCGCCCTCACCGCCGACGTGTCGCTAGCCCCGGGCTGAATCATGCCGTAGGCATTCGCGACCCGCATCGACAAGTCTTCGATAATCGGGAAAGGAATTTCGATATCAAAATTCTCTTTCATGTTCCGCATCCAGGCGATGTGCGCAAATTTGCTGTCGATCGACAGACCCAGAAGCTCGCAGTTCACCTTCTGAAACATAGGCGCCCGTTCCGCGAACGCGAGAAACTCAGTCGTACACACTGGGGTAAAATCGGCCGGATGAGAGAAGAGCACGAGCCACTTTCCGACGTAGTCCTCCAACTTCCTGATCCCATGCGTGGTGTCAGCATGGAAACTCGGGGCGGGTTCGTTCAGGCGAGGAAGACTGGGAGGCGACGATGATTCGTACATGACGGTTCCTTGCGAAGTAAAGTCACTGACTTCGCAGAGCTAAGCAAGCGTCATGCCAAACACGCCCCCGACAACGAAGTCCCTCTCAGAGCGCAATACGGTCTATTGAGGGATAGTACCACTGAGAGAAGTTCAACCGAGGAGACCAGTGTTAACCCCCCTGTTAACGGAGGTGTTAACCCATGAGTTAACACTCCCCTTAACGAGGGAAGCTAGCCCAAACGCAGGTCATTTTTCGTGGATCGCCTGAAGACGCCTTCATCAATCCGAAAACGACGGATCTTTTTCCAAAGGGTCACTCGGCTTATGCCAAGGGCCTCGGCACTCTTGGTGCGGTTCCAGTCGTGGGCGTCCAAAGCCGCGAGAATGCGGAGGCGTTCGGCGCCTTGCTGATCTTTCATCGTCGAGTATTTTGACGATGAAGAGCGTATATCGCCAATCTCTTGAACGATCGCCGGCAGATCAGAGGCAGAGATGACCTCACCACGCTGCACGACCAGAGCGTGCTCCATGGCATTTTGAAGTTCGCGGACGTTTCCCGGCCATGGATAACGTTGAAGGCTGTCCAGAGCGCCGATCGAAATCCTCGCTGATTGGCGGCCTTGCCGCTGAGTAGCCTGGTCAAGAAAGTGCTGAGCGAGCGGTGCCAAATCTTCAACGCGGTCCCGTAGCGGCGGCATGTGAACATCGTACACGCGGATTCGATAGTAAAAATCTTCTCGAATGGCTCCCGCCGCGACCAACTCCCTCAAGTCACGGTTGGTTGCCGTCACCAAGCGAACATCAATCGGCACGGCGACGTCAGCCCCTACCCGACGCACTTCGCGTTCTTGAAGACAACGGAGGAGCTTCAATTGCAAAAGCGGACTCACGTCGCCAATTTCGTCCAAAAACAGGGTGCCACCGTTTGCCGTCTCGAAGACTCCAGCGCGGTTGCGGGTAGCACCGGTGAAGGCGCCCTTGAGATGACCGAATAACTCGCTCTCGAGCAAGGGCTCCGGAATCGCGGAGCAGTTGATCGCCACAAAGGGCTTGGATCGCCGCGCGCCGAGATCGTGGATCGCTCGCGCTGCTAATTCCTTCCCGGTTCCCGACTCGCCGGTGATGCAAGTGGTCACATCACTGTCGGCCGCTAATTGCAGGCGCCGAAAAACTTCTTCCATGGCGTGACTTTGTCCCACCAATTTCCCCAAGCCTTTAGTGGCTTTCGGGGCCAAAGCAACTGTCTCGCCTCGACGTAGATCCGTGAGGTCGACAAAAGTGACGATGGCACCCCGCACGGGCTCATTCGCAGTACGAATCGACCGCCCGTTCACTAACAGCCGAAGCTCGGTGGAATCCGAGGCATAGATCCTCAACTCCAAGTTGCTGATTTGGGATCTTTCGCCATTGGCGAGGTCAAGAATTGCCTGCTTGGCCTGGCTGCCCTGCCCCTCGAACACCCGCTGCCAAGCCTCACCGGTGAGATCCTCGTAGGCAAAGCCGGTGATCTTCTCGGCCCCGAGGCTCCAAGCACCAAGCTCTCCATCAGTGTCGATGGTGAAGACACCAAGCTCGGAAATTCCGCCCAAGTGCGCACAGACGCCAGAATCTGAGTCGAGACTCAAAGAAAAGCGTTTCGATTCGGACTTTTTCGTCGGGGCCATGGGAACAGTCTCGCATGCCTTGACTACATGTTTCAAGGTGTCTGGTGCCGGACACGGTTCACGACAGCCTCTTGCCGCCGCCAGGGATGGATGATGTAATTCGAGTTCCATACTCTGCGGCAGGTCTAATGAACGAATCCGAAGATGAAACTCGTGTAGTAAACCCCGGCGGCGAAGATTCGAAGCCCAGCGAGGAGACCGCGAACGCCGAGACCATCGCCGACGAGGTCACCACCGATGCGGCGAGCGCGGCGAACGCAAAAGGGATGCGCAAACCTTCCGCAGCTGCGATGATTGCCCACTATCGCCTCGATCGAGAGCTCGGACGAGGAGGGCAAGGGGCGGTCTATCTGGCTCACGACACGCGGCTTGCTCGCCCCGTGGCGCTCAAGATCTTGACCGCACAACTCGCTCACTCCCCCACGGCGCGCCTGCGTTTTCAGCGTGAGGCCGAAATCGCTTCTCGGCTCGATCACCCGGGTATTTGCACGATTTACGATGCCGGTGAGGATCAGGGCACGCTTTTCATCGCAATGCGCTACGTCGAGGGTTTACCCTTGGATCGGCGCATCAAAGACGCAAGTGAACGTGTCGCGCAAAGCAAGGGATCTGCCATCGCTGATGTCACGTCTGCCGATGGGGAAACGTCGCCAACCGGGCTCGAGGACATCAAGAAAACGCTCGACTTCTTCGACAAGGCCCTTGCCGCGCTCCAGGTCGCACACGACGCGGGCCTCGTGCACCGCGATATCAAGCCCGGAAACATCATGGTGACCAAACGGGGAGAGCCCGTGATCCTCGACTTTGGGCTCGCGCGCCTCGATGACTTGGACGGGCCAACGCTCACCCAAAGCGGCGACCTACTGGGCACTCCGGCCTACATGTCACCAGAGCAGATTTCCAAACCCGCGCACCTGATCGATACCCGAACCGACATCTACTCGATCGCCGTCAGTCTTTACGAAAGCCTCTCTTTGACGCGGCCCTTTGTGGCCGCAACCAGAGAGCAGCTCTACCGAGCAATCTTGATTGGCAGTCCGTCTGATATCAGAATTCTCAATCCCAAGATTCCCGTCGATCTCAAAGTGGTCTTGGACCGCGCTCTCGAAAAAGACAGCGATCGACGCTACGCATCCGCCGAATTGTTCGGCGCTGACTTGCGCGCCATCATCGAGGGGCGCCCCGTTTCTGCAAAACCCATTTCTGCGGCGGGCCGCGCCTGGCGCTGGTGCAAAAGAAGGCCCGCGAAAGCCGCGCTGATCGCCGTCTCAGCCGCCGCGGCGCTTGTTCTCGTAGGCCTGGGCTTGTTCATGTTGGGACGGCAGCCTCTCGTGGATCAAGCCCGTGAAGCCAAGGCAAGGCGTGAAGTCGATTCGCGACTTGAACAAGCGTTTTTGTTACGCGACTCGGGCCGCGTTGAAGAAGCCTCATCTTTGTTGCAAGACGCCACTCTCAATGGAAGTCTCGTCCCTGAAGCCCTAGCCGCAATGCTCGCGGACTTGATCTCAAAAGACCGTCACGCCGAGGCCCTAGAACTGGCCCAACAACACCGAGAAGTGGTCGAGCCTAGCGCAGGGCTACGCTTGATGCGGCAGTACTGCAAAGCGCGTGTCGCAGGCAAAACAGAGCACAATGCGCTCCTCGCGACTTTTTCTCTCAAGCCGAAAGATGAGGTCGACTATTTCATCTTCGCTCTTCGCGAGGAAGCCATGGCTAAACGAGAGGTCCCGGGGGCGGCACGCAGAGCGCGTGACCACATGATCCAGGCCGTCTTCCGGGCCCCCGTGGCTCGCCCTCTCTTTCACTTTCGTTTGGCTGAACTTGCCGCGGAAGCTGGCGATAAGAAAACCGTGAGGGCCATGGCCGCGACCTTGATCGGCCGTTGGCCCGACAAGGCCGTGGCGCACTACTGGGCGGGACAATCGCTCTTGGTGGTGGGCAAAACCAAAGAGTCGCGCGCGCACTTTGAGCACGCCATCGAGCTCGATCAGAGATTCGTGCCAGCCTTTGTGGGTCTAGCGATTGCGCAGAACCGAAATGGCGATACGAGCGCAGCGATGATGAATCTCGCGACGGCGATAAAACTAGACGACAAAGACCCCGCATCCCGTCGCGTCATGGGAGAGTTTCACCGAGCGGCAGAGAAATTTAGCCAGGCCGCCATTTCCTACCGTGCATCGCTCGCCATCGACCCCAACGACGACGACACTTGGTACGCACTTGGCGAATGCCAGGCCGCACTGGGCAACATGAGCGGCGCGGCTGAAAACTACACGAAAGCCTGGGAAATCGACCCCGACTATGCGCCGTTTTCTTTCCGATTGGCAGAAGCACTGTCCGCAGCGAGCAAGCCCGATGAGGCGATTGCCGCCGCCCGCCGAGGAGCCAAGACCAACCTGACCGTCGCCCTCGCGCAGGCCGACTTCTGGACCGAGTCAAACTTTGCGGCCCTGCCGGCGGCGATTCTCGAAGAAGCCCACCGGATCGATCCCAAGCTCAAAAGCCATGACGAGGTCGGCGAACTCGCGCTGCTCGCGCTGCGAATTCAGGCCGGTCTCGGCAAGTCCTTAGATGTTCAAGGTTTGACGGCGAAGGCTCGGCGGGACTACCGAGATCTGGCCCGCATTGCCGCCAAGAAGTTCACCATTGACTGGCGGCAACAAGCGAAAGGCAGTCTCTTGGTCCGCGCAAGGCTGAACAACACTCTGCGCAAAGTGCGGGCTCACGCCTCCTTCAAGATGTTGACCGATCCCATCTTTCGCCGCAGCCTCAACTCCGATGAGAAGCTCCTCTGGGCGCCGGTTATTGCCGACTTAGTCGAGCTCTTGAAGAGCCTTGAGTAAGGCGAAAGCAAGGACGCCGAATCTTCGCAGATCCGACGCCGATTCTTGCGTGTTATGCTGCGCCTCTCATCCTCACCTAGGAGATACGAAGATGTTTAAGACCCGACGCGCTCTGGCCACGCTCGCTATCACGATCGGCCTCGTGTTCACCGCCGCTATGGCCCCCGCTTTTCGGCCGCAAGAAATGCCGATGCCGCAAAAAGAACACAAAGAAATCCTAAAGTCCGTCGGCAACTGGGAGGGAACCCTCACCAGCTTCATGCCGGGCGCGCCCTCAGAACCGGTGGCCGCCAAAGAGACCGTCGTCGCGGTTGGCGGTTTTTGGACTCAGTCTCGTTTCGAATGCGAATTCGGTGGCGTGCCCTACGTGGGCACGGGCTGTGTGGGCTACGACCCCGCCAAAAAGAAGTACCTCGGCACTTGGATTGACTCCATGTCCACCGCCCTCGCGATCATGGAAGGCGACTACGACCCAAAAACCAAGTTGCACACGATGCGTTGGAATACGATCGATCACATCAGCGGCAAGCCGGTCCCGAGTCGGATGGAGATCGCCCACCAAGAGAACTCCTACACCAGCACCTTCTACATGGGTGAAGGAAAGGGAACCAAGATCATGGTCATCTCCATGAAGCGAAAGACCGCGACATCCAAGCCCACGTCGAGGTAGTCCCCTCAGCTCTCAAGATGCGAACTCAAGGCCTCGCCGGCTACAATCCAGGCGAGGCCTTTTCGTTTACAAGCCAAACTTTCGGTGCGAGACTTTAGGCTAAGCTGATTGGAACGCCGAATAGGAAATGAGAGCCAACATGAATCTTCAGATCATCGCGAGAAGTTGTGCGATCTTCGTGGCCCTTTTCCTGAATGCGAGCACGGCGGCACAGACGCTACCTCAACAGTTCCAATGGACGATTGCGACGCCTGGGGACTTCATGTTCGACGGTCGCCCCTTGGGGGATGTCGACGGCGACGGCCGGGCCGACGTGGCCTCAGTTTTACGGCGCCCCATCATCATGGGGACCGGAATGCTGCCGACTCCGGTCGCCTACGAGAACCACGTTGAGATCAGGTCGGGAGCAGACGGTAGTTCCATTGCGACGCTCGGCCCCTTTCTCACTTCTGTTCTGTCTTTCGTGGAGGTCGAAGTCCTCGACGCGGGGGACGTCAACGGAGACGGCCACGACGACATTGTGGTCGCCAATTCGCGTGAGCCTCTCTCCTTTGCTCCCGGCTCTCCCCTGCGCTCTGACGTCTTCGTGTTTTCAGGATTCGACGGCAGCGTGATCCACCACTGGGAACCTGTCGGCAGTCCGGTGTTCGGCTATGGCGCTGACATCAGCGGTGGCAAGGACTTTGACGGCGATGGTGTCTTTGACGTCCTGATTGGACAAGAGTTGGGTTTCAACAACGGAGCGACCCTCGAGATTCGTAGCGGCGCGACGGGATCGATCTTGCAGTCACTTTCGGTCGGCACCGGTTCCTACGCGAGTTCGGATTGGGTGGGCGACGTTAACGCCGATGGCATCCTCGACGTCGCGGTGGGAACGTTCGCGTCGCCGGGCAATAAAGGCGAAGTCCGCGTCCTATCCGGCTTCGACAACAGCGTGCTTCTCAGCGCAAACGGGCAGCAAAACATGGACTACTTCGGCAGCCATTTGTCCAACCTTGGCGACGTCAACGGCGACGGGCTCGACGACTTGCTAGTTTACGCTCTGGATCGCGCGAACCTCTCCACTCCCAGCGGGGGCTGGTTCGGCGTGTTTGAGCAAGACGGCAGCCTCATCTACGAAATCTTCCCGGCGGGGCTCGACGGCTACTCCCAAGATCGTCGAAGTTCGGTGGGCGATCTGAACGGCGACGGCGTTAAGGACTTCAGCGCTCGGCTCATGACGCAGCGTTCACCTTTGGGCCCGATCTCCGAATTCGCGAGCCGCATTTTCTCCGGGGCCGATGGCAGCGTCCTCAGCGATGTCCCCATCCGGGGCACGATCGTCTCTGACACCAACGGCGATGGCATTGCTGAGTTCATGTGGTCGACTTTCCCCAACCTTTCGCTCAGCCAGCCCATCGTTACTGTCGAGAGCTTCATGGGCGTCAACGCCTACGGCGCAGCTCCGGCTGCCTTGACCTTGGCCTGGGAGCCGCGGCCTCAGCGCCCTCAGTGGGGCGACTACGTCGTCGATGGTGCAACGCCCAACGCGATGATCCTCGCCGCAGTTAGCGCCGCTCCGGCCAACGGGACCCTGGGCGGCACCGGACTTCCGCTCTACCTTTCACCGCTCCCGGCAGACCTCATTTTGACCGCCAATGTCATGGCAGATTCCAGCGGTCAGTATCGAGTCTTCGAAAGCCTGTCGAAGCCTGCTCTGGCGGGATTCCGGGTCTATCTTCAGGTTGCCGAGACATCCCCCTTCCTCATCACGTCGAATGCCCTGGAGGTTCGATTCGGGCCCTAGTATTCGCAGCTCTCAAGGCACAGAGAACCAAAGACCATGCACAGCGCTGAATGCGATGGATGCAGCAAGACCTGGCAGGTGCCCGCCGCCAACCGCCCCTACAAATGCAAAGAATGTGGTGGACGCGTCAGCGTGCCCATTGAGTGGACGGAGACGAGGACAGCCTATGACGAGGCGCCGCCCAAATCACCGGCGCCGCAAAATGAGATGAGATCTTCGCGCCAAAAGATGCGCAAAGACGGAGACCACGAACGCCAAGATGACATCTTGACGATTCGAAAGTCGCGGCGGGTCATCGTTTTTCTAAAGACTTGGTTCGGATTCTCAGCATTCCTCGCCGTCATTCACATTGCTCTTTTGGTGCTGCTGCTCGTGGCTGTCGCAATCGTGACTGAGAACGGATCCGAGGACGTCGAGATCGAGACTGAGACTGAGGCTATCGAGTTCGGATTCATCATCTTGATCGGACTCGGCATCGCTTGTGCTAAGCTGTTTGTTTCATTCGCCGGGTTCTTGAGAGCCAAGCTTGAGCCTTTCCTTTGGGCGTTCATCTTGACCTCCTTGCAAGGATTTTCCGTCCTCGTTCATCTCCTGGATTTTGAGCTACGCGCGGTTATCTTCCAGAGCGTACTCATGGCACTATTCGTTGGCCTAACGATTCAGGCCAAAGCACTCCAAGAAGCGCTCGACAGCAACCCCGACCTTTTCACTAGTCTGAGCGGAGCCAAGCGACACGCGAAGGGAAAAGTCAGGGCCGCTGCATCGGCGCGAAAATCCCGCGCCCGCAGTTCTTCGGGAGCTTTGACGGTGCTGGGGATTGTGGGGGCACTCACGATCGCCTTGATGGTTGGTCTGTACCTTACATTGAAGACGGAGAACATCGAGGATCGCGCAGAAAGTTTCGAGCAAGCTTGGAACAACGAAGGGGCCGACAAGATCACTGCCTTCGGCGCGGGCAGTAAGGGTGCGAGTCGTTTGCAAAAACGCTTGTCGGAACGCGGCTGGAGCAGCAAGCGCCCTGTAATTCGTGATGCCAGAATCGAGAAAGAGGGGCGAGTACAGCTTGTCTCTTTCAAGATGGGAAAGGACACCTTCACCACGCGCTGGGCGCGCTCTGAAAAGACCTGGATCATCACGAAGTTCGACATGCCCGCCGCCAGGACCACTGAGTCTCTCGATGAGAAAGTGCGGAGCTTCGCAGTTGCGTGGAACTCAGGTGACGTCGAGATCATCAGCAACTTTTTCGCACCCGACCGACGGGCTCGTTTCAAGAAATCCCTGAAATGCAAATTCGATCGCGAGGACTGGCACGGCAAGGCTCCGAAGTCCGCGCCCACCGGCCGACGCGAAGACCGCAAAAAGTCCTCCTACATCTACTTAGAGACCGAAGCTGGCGTCGTCCGCACCTCTTGGAAAGTGCAGAAGGGCCATTGGTTTTTGATCGGCATCAGATTCCCCTGAAGCCTCTAACTTCGCTGAACCTTGATCCCTCGTCTTCGTTGAGGTTTCGGGGCGGCGCCCAAATGATGGCGGCCTCGGCACACGCACGGTTGGATTGAGGTTTTGTCGATGCGAAGACGGCTCTGGCTTGCGATCATCGTCGGGATCATTGTTCTGGGGGCTTTGTCCCTCAAGACCATGGAGGGAGGCAACCGTCTGTCGAGAGGGTTGGCCCGACTTTTTGGTACCGAGATAGCGGACACTCCAAAAAGCTCGGTGCAGAACAGAGCCGCCGAGTTCTCTTGGACTTTTGAGGCCCAAAGCAACCCGGCTTCTGCCCCAACGGTGGTCGAAGTTTACCTTGAAGACGAACTCGGCCAGCCCTGCGTCGAGGCCACTCTTCTTGTCGTTGGCTACAGCCACTTAGATTCACCTAATGGAGACTGGATCGGGCTCAGCGGCAAGGGGAATGATTCGACGTTTCGAAGCGATGCCAAAGGCAATGCGCGCCTTGTCGGGCTGGCCCCGGGATCTCATTTGGTCTTCGCCCGGTTAGGAGTGAAGGCCGCATTGAAAAAAGTCATCGTTCGAAGTGCTGCGAAGCACCAAGCGGCCTCTCAATCCCGCTACCAGTCCACGCCCTATCTAACGACCATTGAGCTTCGACATTGCAAACGCATCACGGTCGAACTTAGGGACGAACAAGGCCAAGCCGTCTCCGATGCCATTGTTGTCCTGAGCAACCCCGAGCTGGATTTCGGCAGCGGCCTTAGTGCCGACGACGCCTTCGGCGGAGAATGCGCCTGGGCGAAGACTGATCTTGACGGTCGCGCCACCTTTTTTGAGGCCAAGGCAACTCGGCGCACGGAACATCCGGCAGCAAGGATCCGCATTTCTATGCTGCGACTTGGCGACGTCCCGCCGAGCAAGATTTTTCTGATGACGAGCCATGATCAAGTCCTCAGCATGCAAGTGCCAAAGACCTCGGCCATCACCTTCAAGGGGCCTCAGATAGATGCGCCCCTTCGCGCCGGAGAGCGCGAGTCCTACTTTCAAGCCGGAGAGCGCGAGTTCTGCCTTCTCGCCGGCGCCAATGACGACTCAGTAACGGACTCCATGACATCTCTGCTGTGTCAACGAGCGCACTATTTCCCTTTTGAGCGGTGGACGAAGATTTGGAGCACACGCCTTCCCCGCGAGGGTGTCCGCCTGCGATCTTTCGCGCCCGGCGATAGCGTGACGACCGTCTTGAAGACACCGAGAACAAAAGAGCAGATTCAGACTTTTGAAGTCGATACTTTTGCCGAGAAAACGCTCGTCTTCGAGCCCGCCCTTCAGCACGCGCAGATTGGATTCCAGATTGTCGATGAGGACGGGCAAGCCATCGACGTGTCGAATTTGAGACTCACCTTGGACAGTAATGAAGGGCTTGGCCGGAGACCTTTTCCTAGCTCCTCGCCAAATCGCCGAAGCTTTGTCATCTCGCTACCGGAGCGCCTCCAAGGAGAGATCGAAATCCACGGGCCCAAACTCTACAACGCCACCAAGGATAGAGAGGTCCCCGATGTTCTTGCGGTGCTCCCTTTTCAGGATCTTGAAGCTGGCAAACTTCGCAATCTGGGGAAGATCGTGGTCAAAAAGCCTCCGGTCCTCATTGCGGGGATTGCTGAGTTGATTGGCGGCGAGCCTCTGCGCGGGGCGACCTTGTACTACGAGACCTCCGACGGACATGCCCCTCACCCATCATGGCGTCGGGGCCGCGAGAGCACGACGACAGATCAAAAAGGCCACTTCACCTTGCGGGCGGCCCATCAACCTTCACTTTTGTACCGACTCGACTTGCCGCTCGACCTTTGCAGCGATGAGTCCTTGGCATTCGAACCAGGCGCAAGAAACCTCCGCCTCAAGGCTATTCCGACCGGCCGGATTCAGGGCCGCTTTCTGACTTCGCAGGGGCTCATTCAGGACGAGCTTGCGGTCGCTTGCAAACGCCGAGGAAGCGATGAAGACACCAGGTCAGCGCGGCTTCGCCCCAACGGCTGCTTCGATCTTCCGTTTCTGCACCCCGGCGTCTACGAATTTCAATGTCACATCGACGGCTTCGATGCGGAGCTGATCGAAGGGATCGTCGTCGAATCTGGCCAGACTCTGCGCCCACCGGCTCTGCAGGAAGTCATGGTTGGAAAGGGATTTCGCGTTGCCGTGGTCAAGGTCGTCGACGGTCTAGGCAAACCCTTGCCCGGTGGTTTCGTCAGGCGCCAATCATTTGCAAGGGACTGGTCTCGCACGGCCCAGGGCAATCACCATGGAATAATTCGTTTTGCGTACCGAGACGCGTATCCGGATAAAAGCATCACCGTCAGCAACCTATCCGGCATGGCGCAGTGGATCGACAAGACCATCGAGTCCCCGAGCTATCCTCTGGTGGTTACTTTGTACCGAGCGCACACGCTGACGGTCGACTTCCAAGACCGCCTCCCAGACTTGCACCAAGGATGTTGGACACTAGAGATATCGCGCAAGGCCAGCAGGTACGATCAGAAGCTCCTCCTTGAGCAGCGCGCACGCTTGCTCGAGCTAAGAGGCGAGCCCCCAGAATTCGAACCAATCGTCCCGAAGCGACGACGTTTAGTCTACAAGTCGATCCCGAACGGAACCCACGTGACCACTTTCTCCCTCGAAGAGTACGGCTCCTGGGATCTCGTACTACGACACTCGGGCAAAGAGGCGAGCCGTGCCTTCATGGTCATCGGCCACATCGACGTTGGCCTCAGTCAAGATCTCGACGTCGAAGTCGAACTCAGCCCCAAGCAAACCGCAACCCTCAAGTCCCTCATCCCAAAGTAAGTGCACATCCGGTGCCAGGCACCACGCCGTCACTATTCGGTGCCAGGCACAAAGAAGTGACGGCGTGGTGCCTTCCATGAGAGGGCCCCGCTAGTCAAGGGATGTCCGTCGCTTTTTCTTCTTTCTTGCTCTTCGGGTGTTTTCTTTCCGCGCTAGCGATGTTGATCAAAAAAGAGGACCGC
>JAZGFI010000075.1:0-22862 GCA_036479435.1 Planctomycetota bacterium
GCACCAGCGGAACTCTCTCGATGACCCATCCCATCGCGTAGTTGGAGATGCCCTTGTCGTAGAGTTTTTCACGACTGGCCTTAGACAAGACGCTGTCGTTGCGCAGAGCACGATCCCAACGGAAAAGATCAGCGACCGTCGAGTACATGGCTCCTGCCGCATAAGTGACGGACATGTCCACGTAGGGGGCACGGCGCCATGAATTAAGGACTCGTTGGTGTCCCGTTGCTCGCCGGGGCAAGATCTTGTTGCTTTGGTCGAGCCCGGTGTCCTTAAGTCCCGCCGGTTTGAGCACGCGTTTCTGGAGGGCGTCCGCGAAGGACTGCCCCGTGACTTTCTCGATGATCCGCCCGAGGATGAAATACCCACTATTGCAGTATCGGAACTCCTTGCCGGGCTCGAACTCAAGGTCGCCGCTGCAGTCGGAGTTCACGAACTCGGCGGGAACCACGGTCGCTCGCGAGCTAATCTGAGCGAAATCCTCACGTTCGGTGTAACTTGGAATGCCCGACGAATGCTGGAGCAGATTTCGGATCGAGACTTTGGCACCCGTGTCCGCTCGATAGTCAGGCAAGTAGTCGACGATCTTTTTGTCGAGATTGAGTTTCTCTTCCTCGACGAGCTTCAGCACCAAGGCCGCGGTGAAACTCTTCGTGATGGAGGCAATCCGATGGTGCGTCTGGGCGCCGTTTTTGAGATTCCACTCGCGGTTCGCAAGTCCGTAGCCTTTTTCCACCAGGATGCGCCCTTGGCGGGCGACCAGAACACTGCCACAAAAGTGGCCATGCTGAGCGGCCGCGTCGAGATAGGTCTCGATGCGTTTGCGCAGCGCTTCATCTTCGGCGGCGGCCGGAGCCGCGACGTCTTGGGCCTCGGTGCTGACGACAAGGCCCACGAGCAGCATTTTGAACAAGAGCGCAAGGCTGAGCATCTTGATTGGCAGGGCCAAAGTGGTGGTCGGCATGAATGTCGGCTCCGAGGGATTTCGACCCATTCTGGCAGTTCTTTAGGGATTGGACGAGGACTTAGGCCTCAGCTATTATCCTGCCTTCGCTCCCAAGCCCTTTGAGGTGCCATTTTGGCCACGAGTTTGACGATCCAGATTCCTTCACCTTTGCTCCGTTACTCGGAGGGTCAAACGAGTCTGGACGTTGAGGCCCAAACCGTGGGGGCGGCCTTGGATGCGCTGTTTGCGGTCTTTCCGGGCTTGGCGTCGCGCGTTCTCGACAAAAACGGCAACATCCCACCCTACTTGATCCTGTTACACGCTGGTGAGGTGCTGGCGCGAGACGACTTTCGCGACCATGTCGTCCAAGCGGGTGATTTACTAGACATCATTCCCGCGGTCGAGGGCGGGAACAGCTCCGGCGACGATGTCCGCATGCGTGGATTCAGAAAACGAGCCACCGTCGCCGAGGCCCGCAGCGAAGCGATGGCCGGGCTCAGCTGGCGCAGCGAAACATTGGCTATTGCCGAGGCGGCGGGGCGCGTCCTCGCCTCGGACGTCGCTTCGCAAATCGACGTGCCAACTTTTGACCGTTCCGCCATGGATGGCTTCGCCCTTTGCGGCGAGGACAGTTTTGGCGCCACGCTCTACGACCCGGTTCGTCTCGAACTGGTTGGCGAAGTCATGCCGGGGATGGAGAAACTTCCAAGCCTCGCTCGCGGCCAAGCGCTGCGCATCATGACCGGCGCGCCGATCCCTCCCGGCGCCGATGCGGTCTTGATGGCGGAGGACGCCAAAGAAGAACAAGGGGCCGTGTTGGTCCAAGCACCCGTGACACCGGGCAAGAACGTCGGGCGCCGCGGCGAAGACATCTGTGCGGGCGAAACTTTGCTCAGTGCGGGTCGAAAGTTGCGGCCTCAAGATGTCGGGCTCTTGGCGAGTATCGGAGCGGCCGTAGTTGAGGTGATTGCGAAACCTCGCGCCGCGATTTTGGTGACGGGCAATGAGCTATTGCCCCCAGGTGAAACGCCGGGGCCTGGCCGAGTGGTCGATAGCAACACGCCGATGTTGCGGGCATTGATGGAGGCCGATGGCGCTGAAGTCGTCTTGGAGTTTCGCCTTGCTGACGAGCCGGACATCATCGCCCGGGCACTGGTGCGGAGTGAAGTCGAGATTTTGGTCGCGGCGGGGGGCTCATCGGTCGGTCGCGAAGATTGGCTGCCTGTGTTAACCCGTGAGTACGGCGAGCTGCCGATCCACGGCATTGCCATGCGGCCTTCTTCTCCGACCGGTATTGGTCGGGTCGATGACAAAAAGGTGTTCTTGTTGCCGGGAAATCCCGTTTCTTGCCTCGCCGCCTACGACTTTTTCGCTGGGCCGGCGATTCGCTTTCTCAGTGGCCTTGAACCGGGTTGGCCTTACCCTCGCGAGACCCGTCGCTTGGCGAGGCGGGTTAGTTCGCAAGTGGGGCGCCTCGACTACCTTCGCGTCAAAATCGAAACCGATGGCCGCGTGGTGCCGCTGGCCTTGTCCGGCGCGGCGATCTTGTCGTCGACGACTCGCGCCGACGCCTTCGCAATCATCCCCGCTGATTCCGAAGGCTTCGATGAAGGCAAAGAGATCGAGGTCTTTTTCTACGACCGGCGCCACGTGGACGGTCGAGCGTGAAACAGCGTCAGTTCTTAGACGTCGTCACGGACGAAGAGGCGCAGCGCCGCATCGCCGAAGTCTTCCAAGGCATGGTGCCCTGCGGTGAGATGCTGCCCCTCAACGAGTGCTTGGGCCGCGTCTTATTTGAGGACGTAAGCGCCGCGGTCGATGTCCCGGGTTTTGATCGCGCGGACATGGACGGATTTGCCCTGCATGCGGTCGACACTTTCGGAGCCGAAGAACTCGCACCGAAGCGCTTGAAGGTTTCGCGCCATCAGATCGCCGCCGGCTCGGCGGATCTGCCCGCCGACTTCTCCTTAGAACCGGGTGCAGCGATTTCAATCGCAACTGGTGGCACTTTGCCCCGCGGGGCGAACGCCGTCTTGATGATTGAAGACTCCGCGCCGGTGGTTGACGGTGACAATAGCGGTGACGAGATCGACGTATTTCATCCGGTCGCCCCCGGAGCGAATCTTACGGGGGCCGGCACTGACGTCGGTCGCGGCGAGATGATCTTGCGTGCGGGCCAAATCCTTGGGTCTCGTGAGACAGCCCTAGCGGCAGCGGTTGGTGCGCATGAGCTGTGTGCTTTTGCCGCGCCTAAAGTTGCGATCATCTCGACGGGCGATGAATTGCGCCGCCCCGGAGAAGACTTGGGGCCCGGTGAAATCTACGACTCCAATGGCCGCATCCTCGCCGACGCGGTACGCGAGATGGGCGGCGAAGCCTGTGAACTCGGCATCGTGCCCGATGACGAGAAGAAGCTCAGCGCTTGTCTAAGGGAAGCCCTCCGAGACTCAGACTTAATCTTGATGTCGGGTGGGACGTCGAAAGGCGCTGGCGACCTCAACTATCGTGTCGTGCGTGCCTTGGCCCAAGAGCTGCCAAACTCGCGAGGCATTGTCGTTCACGGCGTCGCCTTAAAGCCCGGCAAGCCTCTTTGTGTCGCCGAAGTCGCCGGCCGTCCGCTGGTGATCTTGCCGGGTTTCCCAACCTCGGCGATCTTCACTTTCCATGAGTTCGTCTCCTCGCACCTTCGATTTGCCGCTGGCCGCCGCGAGCATTCGGCGGAGTACGTCGAAGCCTACGCGCCGCTGCGCCTGCCCAGCGCGAAAGGGCGAACGGAGTACATGCTGGTCGATCTCGTGCCCGGCGATCAAGGCTTGGCGGCCTATCCTTTGGGCCGCGGTTCCGGCAGTGTCAGCACTTTTTCGGCGGCCGATGGTTTCATTCGCATTGATCGTCACACTGAGTTCGTAGCGGAAGGCGAGCGCCTTTTGGTGCGACCCTTGGGCGATCAAGTCCGGCGACCCGACCTCGTCGCCATCGGTAGTCATTGCCTCGGATTGGACTATTTGTTGAGCGTCTTAAGTCGGCGTGGTTACAGCGTGAAGGCCATCAACGTTGGGTCTCAGGGCGGACTGAACGCGCTCGCGCGCGGCGAAGGCGACCTCGCAGGAACCCACCTTCTGGATGCGACAACCGGGGAGTACAACCGCTCTTTTCTTCCCGAGAACACCGAGATCCTAGGAGGATGGCGGCGGCGACAAGGTTTGGTATTTCGCCGCGGCGACGCTCGATTTGAAAGTCTCGCCGCCGACCTAAGCCGACTCGCCGACCTGGTGCGCGAACCCGGCGTGGTGATGGTGAACCGCAATCCGGGCAGTGGCACTCGCGTGTTGATTGATCGTTTTCTTAGCGCGGGCGCTGAAACTAAAAGCCCGCCCGAGGGCTTTCACGCCCTAGCCCGCAGCCACCACGCCGTGGCTGCCGCCGTGGTCCAAGGTCGGGCAGACTGGGGCATAACGCTCCAATCCTTGGCTCAAGAGCAAGGCCTCGAATTCGTCTTTGTGCAAGACGAGATCTTCGAACTCGCCTTTCCCGCGTCGAGGGCCCAGCGCCCAGCTATCCTGGCGCTGCGCAAGATCTTGGCCGAATCCGAAGTTCAAGCAAAACTAAAAAACCTGCTATACGGAGTCAGACTAAATTCTCCCGCTTAATTAGGTCAGACCTAATTAAGCGGGAGAATTTAGTCTGACTCAAAAAAGCGGGAGAATTTAGTCTGACGCGGTATATCCTATCTTCTCCCGCCGTCCAGTTTTCCGTCTGACAACCCGGCGGCATTGCGGACCAATCGCGCGATCGCCGACAGGTCTTCGTCGCCAAATCCTGCATCGATCAGTTCGTCTTCGCTGGTCGCCATTTGACTCGCGACGGGAAGTTCCACGCCGGTGTCGGCGGCGGCATCTAACGCGATCCTTAGATCTTTTCGGTGGAGGCTGACTCGAAATCCCAAGGGGTATTGGTTGTCGATCATGTTGCCGGCGCGTTGCTGGAGTACCCAAGAGGCAGCGGCGCCGCCGCCGATCGCCTCTACGACGCGCTCGGGATCAACTCCTAGCTTGTGGGCCAAGACCATGCCTTCCGCGACGGCTTGGTAGGTGCCTGAGATGACCACCTGGTTGACGGCCTTGGCGACTTGGCCGGCTCCACTGGGGCCAACGTGCGTGATCGTTGTGCCGACGGCTTCGAGTACGGGGCGGGCGCGTTCAAAGTCGGTTTCCGAGCCACCGCACATAATGGCGAGCGTGGCGTTCTGAGCACCTTCTGAACCGCCAGAGACGGGGGCATCAACGAAGGCGATCTGCCGTTTGGCGCAAGTCGCGGCCAATCTTCGAGTCGCGTCGGGGGCCACCGTCGAGCAATCGATGATCAGCCCACCGTCGGCGATCCCCGCTAACAGCCCGCGTTCAGCATCGAGCACGACTTCTTCTAAGTCGGGCGTGTCCGAGACGCAGATCAAAACGGCATCGCAGATCTTCGCCAGCTCTTTTGGCGACGCGGCGCGTTTCGCGCCGACAGCGGCCAAGGCCTCTTCTCGCTCGCGGGTTCGGTTGTGAACCACCAGGTCAAATCCGGACTTCAACAAGTTGTGGGCCATGGGCGTTCCCATGGTCCCAAGTCCTAAGACGCCAATTTTCACGGTGTTTTCTCGCCAATTCTGAATGGGGGTAAACGTCAGTCCAACTGCGATCGCATTTCCCGCAACTCGCGGCGGCGGTCGTCGCTTACTTGAGGGTACTGAGGGTCGAGGTCCTTTAGGGCCTCCACGATGATCTTAGCCACTTGCAGTCGCATGAAGGGCTTGTCGTCGGCAGGGATCGCGAACCAAGGCGCATGTTCGCGGGACGTTTGGCCCAAAGCGTCTTCGTAGGCCCGCATGTAAGCGTTCCAATGCGCGCGTTCTTTGACGTCACTTTCGGAGAACTTCCAGTTTTTGTCGGGTTCATCAATGCGGGACAGAAAGCGTTGCCGTTGTTCTTCCTTTGAAACATTGAGGAAGAATTTCAAGATGCGCGTGCCGTTTTTCGCCAAGTGTCTTTCGTGATCGCGGATGGACTCGAATCGTTGATCCCAAAGATCTTGCCCCAGGTCGAGCCCGGGGATGCGCTGGTACTTCAGGTACTCCGGGTGGACTCGAACCACGAGCACCTCTTCGTAGTAGCTACGGTTGAAGATCCCGATACGCCCGCGCTCAGGCAGTGACTTTGCCGTGCGCCACAAAAAGTCGTGGTCCAGTTCTTCGGCACTGGGTTGCTTGAAAGAAAAGACCTGGCAGCCAGCGGGGTTAACCGCACCCAAGACCGCGCGAATCGTGCCGTCTTTTCCGGCGGCATCCATGGCCTGGAATACTAAGAGCAAAGCATGATCATCGCTGGCATAGAGTTTTCGTTGCAGGCTTCTGATTTCGTCTTGGAGTTTCGCGAGATGTTTTTTGCAGTCCTTTTTGCCCGGTGCGCCCGGCGGCGGCTCCGTGCTCAATCTCCCAAGATCAAAACGACCCTGGGTGGGCACCAAGTAGGGACTATTCAGTGGAGCCGGCATGGAGCGTTCTGAGTGGGGCATGATCAGTGTTTCTTCAGGACTTGTCTTCGGCGCTTGAAGTCGGCGGCCTCAATCTTGTGCACCACATCGCTAATCCCGTCCTTGGCCTCGACCTTGATCTCGAAGGAATCGATCGGAGTCACCCGCCTGGAGTCCGAAGACATCGAGTGAGAAGTTTGCTGCAGGTAACTAAAGCGCAAGAGGTAGCGACCGGCTTCTGGGAATGATAACTCGGCGGCCCCTTTCTCGTCGAGGACGGCCCTCACTTCGGCTGGTTTCGATTCTGCGCCGCCGAGGAAGGCCGAAAGCGTGATGAAGAGCGGAGCCTGGGGCCAGTGCTTCGGACCCTTGATCTGAAGGTGGACGCGACAAGGCGGGGCGAGCTTGATGGTCCCCGAGCGCAGCGGACCCGGTTTTCGGTAGGCCCCTCGCTCATCTGCAGAAACGAAGAGGTCGCTAAGGGGAGAAGCTGCGACCAAGGTCATGACGCCCTTGGCATCGGAGTCCGGAAAGTACCGGCTCTTTCCCATCTCGGTCGCCTGTACTGTTGCGCCTTCGACAGCGCGGCCTGTGGAATCCACAATCTTGAGCCGGGCCGTCCAGATCCTTGCGCCCAGGGCTACACGCTGGAGCCGCGAGTCCGTCGATTCTCCCTTGGCGTCAATCTCAATGTCGCTGATCTCAAGAATCGGGGGACTTTTCGATCCCCGATGCTGAATGCGAATCGTCGCCAGCCCTGGCCGCAAGCCCGACCAGGCCACGCGGTGTGGGTTCGTCCATTGCCCTCTTTTTTCGGAGTGTGGACCGGCGTCAAAAGGGTCCCAGGCGGCAGGCACTCCCAGCATCAAGATTTCGATCGCCTTCGGGCCGGGGACTCTTCCGACGAAAGTCATGGCGATCCGGCCTCCCCGCGGCATCGTCAATCGCAATCCCTCAGTTCCCGGCGCAAGCTCTTCGCTGACGAGCGCGGGGAATCCGGGACGTTCAAAAAAAAGGCGAAAGGGCTCATCGACTACTTGGCTCAAGAGGCGAAACCTACCCTGTTCGTCAACGCGGGCGGCGATGTCGCTTAGGTCTTCGACGCTTCTTGCTTGACCGAGCGCGACGCGAAGCGTGACGTTCTGAAGGGCTTGACCCGCATCGTCGACGACCAGTCCTGCCGCTAAGACCGGAAGCTCCTGAAGGACCAAGTCACCGAGGTCGACGCGCGCCGGGAAGGTGTCGTGCTGCGGCAAAAGGGCCTCCGTACCCCCGCGATGCCCACCGGCGAACCCGGTTTCGATACGCAACGTGGACTGCGCCGCCCGAAGGAGACTGTCCTCGCAGCCGATTCGGATGAATCCAACAGCATCCGTGCTGCGTATCCCAAGGTCGTGATGGACATCGTGGTTTTTGCCGCCGAGGCCTCGCAAGAGCAAATCAGTATGGGCCATGGGCTCGCCCTTGGTATTGAGCACCCGGGCCGTCAGTGTCGATAGCGCTGCACCCAGTTCAAGCTGGTGACGGACCTTGCCTCCACTATTCACGGGGCCGTCCAAAACGACGCTGTGGTGTTCACAGCTCTTGTCGGTGGGTCCAACGCATACCACAAATCTCAAGCCCAACGGCAGGTCATCAAAGCGCACTTCGCGTTGGGGGGTAATGCGCATCCAGGTTGGCCCGTACTCGCTGTTATCTGCAGCAAGAGCGCGCAAAGTAAGAACGACGGTTTTGTCCTTGGTGTTTTCGGGACCAACCCAACTCAAGATCATGGATGCTCCGCGCGGAAGGCGATGCACGGGAACGGCGTCTTCTGGACGAAGTGGTCGCGCGGTGATCGGCTGCGGACTGTAGCCCGGGAGCACAATCGAAAATCGTGCATGTGATGACGCGTAGCCGTAGTCCGGTTCGAAGAACCACGCCACTCCATCCTGGTCAGTTCGCGAGACCATGCGGTCGTAGAATACTCGGGGGTTTAGGTTCGTGGATTGCAGCGTGACGTCCAAACCCTCGCGAGGCTTGCCATCGGCACCTGCAATCTTGAGCGCATACTGCCGCGACTTGAGCAGTTCGTACTCGACAACCTGTCCAGCATCGTCGTTGAAATAGACCTGTTGCGGGGGCAAATACCCTTCATGCGCTGTCGCCGCGACTTGGCCTTTGCGCCAAAACCGCGGCAAGGGGCAGTAGCCACGTTCATCCGTCTCGAAGACATCGCCGTACTGAGTGGCCAGGATCAGAAAGTGGTCGGCCGTGGTCGCTTGATGGTCAAGCGCTTCGCGCGCGGCGCCCGCGTAGGGCAAAAAAGCCACGACCGCTCCGGCGACCCCGCGCTGCCCGGTGGGATCGAGAATCCTCAATATCGGCCCCCCACGATCCTGAACGACATCAATCCAATCGTCGGGGAACAGCCGCGCGCTGCGGGCGGACTCGAGTTGTCTGGCACTGAGAGTTCGAGTGCGCCGATGGCCTCGCTCCCCGCTGCGGTCTCGGGGCTTTTCGAATTCATGTTGGTTTTTCGTCTTGGGCGCTAGCCGGTTTGACGATTCGCTTTCATCATCCGCAGTGATCCACCCAAATAGCCCCAGGCCCCAAAAGGCCAAGCCAATGATGAGCGCGGTGATGAAATGGCGTGCCTGCATGCCGATGGGCTGTCCTGACCGTTGAAGGATTGAATCGTCATCCTACCCGACGCAAAAAAGAGTGCGAAACCGTCTCTGGTTTCGCACTCCTCGTTTGGGCCAGAAAGGTGGCTATCCGATGGCGGCGATCATGACCTCGAGTCGGGCTTTGATCGGGAGTCCCGCGGTCTTTTCCAGCAGGGCTTCGAGCTTCTTTTTCTGCGCCGCCAGTTTCTTCTTGTTCATACGGGCGCAAACATTGCAACCAGCTTGCTTGTGATCGTGCCCTAGGCGCTTGCAGTTCTTGCAGGGCTTCATCTTGTCGAGATGTTTTTGCACCTTGTCGAGCTTCTTTTCGATCTCGAGGGCGGCTTTGAAGTCATCGGAGCCCTTGAGTTCGACGAGCTTTTCGGTGACGGCAGGTCCCAGAGTGGTCCTGGATAGTTCCTTTTCGAGTGACTTCAGCTCTCGTTGGGCTCGCGACGGGTGTTGGCCCATGGCGTTGTCAATGTCCGCCAGTCGGCGGTCACGCCAGGACTCGACGGCATTCAACAGACGGTCTAAATCGCTGCGCAGCTCATCCGAAGTCCTTTCGTCGGCGAGTTTCTTCTCGATGGTCTTAAGGGTCGCGTTGAGTTTCTTGGGGCTGGCGATTTGGGCCGCCAGCTTGGGCGCGGCCTCAAACTTTTCTTTCCCGAGGTCGATCGAACGTGCGCGATCGAGGAGCTTGTCGACCCATTCGATGAACTTGAGCCCGTCACCCTCGTGGTAGTCACCACACATGTGGTGGTGAGCGATCTTGCCGCGGTGGTCAAAAACTATGTAGTAGGGAACGTAGCCGCTGCCCTTCACTTTTGGGTGACGGCCTTGTGATGTCACCGTGAAATTCGGGGTTTTGGCGGTAACTCCTTTGGACTTGATGTAGGAAACGACTTCGGACTTGGGGTTGCTCTGGCAATGGGATGCCAGCAAATGAAAAGGACGTCCTTCGAGTCTCTTGGCCAAACTGACCAAGTGCGGGGTGATCGCGTGGCAACCCACTCAGCTTCCCCAGATCTCCATCAACACGACCTTGCCGACCAAGTCGCGCTTGTCGATTTGTTTGCCGTACCAATACTCACCCAAGCTGATGTCGTTGATTGACTCGCCAATCGCGGGATCGTTCTGAGCCCAGGTCGATGGCAGGGTTGACCCAAGGGTCAGCGCGCTCGCCAATAAAAGTGCGAGAGGGGAAAAACGCATGTTCGATTTCCTCGTGCTTTGAATTCGAAAAATCAGGGCCGGGGCTTCCAGGTTATCTGGAGTTTTGGCCTCGGTCCATGATGAGGTCTGGAAAGACGTCCCTGGGCGAGATTAGTTCAGCGAAGAATCTTCGAGTTTTCCGTCTCGGAGCTCGAGCCGGCGGGGGGCGCGAGCGGCCAGCGTTGGGTCGTGCGTCACCACAATAAGCGTGCGGCCCTGCTGGGGCAGCTCAGCGAGGAATTCGGAGACCAATTCAGCTTGCTCGGGGTCGAGATTCCCGGTCGGTTCATCGGCGAGGACGATTTCGGGGTCGTTGGCGAGGACGCGAGCCAAGGCGACGCGCTGCCGTTGGCCGACACTCAGCTCAGACGGTTTGTGATTGCCGCGGTCGGCGAGACCGACTTTGGCGAGGAGTTCTTCGGCCCGCGCCCGTTGGCGTTCGTTGGACCATCCCTTAAGCCACAACGGCAGTTGGATGTTTTCAAGCGCGCTCAAATAGGGCAGGAGGTGAAAGGATTGGAAGACGAAGCCGACTTTTTCTTGTCTGTACGCCGCTCTTCGCGCGGCGGACTCCGCATAGAGATCCTGGTCATCGACGACAACCTTGCCACTCGTGGGCGCCAGCATGCCGCCAAGTAACAGCAGCAGCGTGCTCTTGCCGCTACCGCTGGCACCGACAATGGCGAGGTGATCGCCCGCGGCGATCTTAAGGTCACATGGTTTAAGAGCTTCGACGACGTCGCCCCGGCGGCAGCGAAAAGTCATGGCCGTAGCTTCCAATCGTAGTTCGCTCATTCGTCGCGTAGGGCCCTGGCGGGGTCAAGATGTAGAGCGCGCCAAATCGGCCAAAGACTGGCGAGAGCAGTGATGCCGACCGCGAGGAGCAGGGCGAGCGGCAACAAATCCCAGCGCAGCGGCACCATGACTTGGGCGAGGCGTGGCCCCAAAGCGGCGGCCAAGCCGACGCCGAGCAGCCAACCTAGCAAGCCGCCGCTCAAGGCAATCAGAAGGGCCTTGGCCATGAACAACTTGGCAAAGAGCGACGCCGGGGCGCCGAGTGCTGACAACATGCCGAGTTCGCGACGGCGTTCGCGCAAGTTTGAGAGCATCGTCGCCAAGATGCCGGCACCGCCGAGCAATAAAGCGAGGCCCGACAACAGCCAGGACAAACCCTGCATGGTGCGGTTGGTTTCGATCTGAGTCTCGACGATCTGCAAGACGGTCACGACGCGGGTTTCGGGGAGGAGTTTCTCCAGGCCTTCACCGAGACCTTTTGCGATTTCTCGACAACAGCCGACAATCTCAATTGCATTGATGACTTCGCCCGCGCCCGCGATTTCTTGCACGGTGTGCAAGTGCGCGAAGACTCGGGAGTCATCGACGGTGCCGGTGACGGGGAGGATTTCGAGCACTTTGAACTGCCGCCCACCCAGCTCGATCTCGGATTCAGCCTTCCAGCCGTAACGCTGGCTAAGGTCGGCCCCGACCAAGACCTCGTCGGCGGCAAGGGTGTCGATGATGCGCCTGCGGACGGCGGTTTCTGGGAGCTTGGCGGGCACTGTTTCGCTGTCAGGGCCGCAGCCTTCCGGTGGGCGGGCAAAGACACCTGCCCCCTTCCAGGTGGCTTTCGCGGCAAATTCGCGTTGAGGCAAGATGCCGGTGAGGGTGACCTTCGCGTCGCCAAAGGCCACCGGGATGGAGAGTTTGGGCGAGACGTTGTCGAGACCCTTTAGGTCTGAGAGCGCAATTCTTGCGACGTAGGATTCGGGCATGACCGAACCACCGAGGTCGGCGGAGTAATAATCATCGACGGCGGTGCCGGGTGGTAAGACCAAGATGTTGGCGCCGAGGCCGTCGAGCTTGCGCGCGACGTCCGCTTCCGAGGCCTGCATCACCGAGCGCACGGTCACCACAAGCGCGACCCCTAATCCCACGGCCATCAAGGCGGTGAGAAAGGGGGATTTGCGTTCGCTGATTTCGCGGGTCACGAGCGTCGTGAGGCGCATGCGATGATCTTCTCGATGTGGGTGCTGAAGTCTCCCGGTACCCGGGAGAGTCGGACTATTTACAGTCCGGGATCGCTCATCAGGGTGCGGCGTATTTGGCGGTGATCGCCAAGAGTAAGTCTTTAGTCACCTTGCCGGTAAGGCGCCCGAGTTCAGTGCCAGGAGGGGCGAGGACGAGGGCGGTTGGACAGGGAAGTGCGATGAGGGTTCCCTGGGCTAAGGCGACGTCAAAGTCTGGGCCAAATCGAAACTGCTCAAAGAAATCAGACCCTTTGGCCTGTTCCGCGCCAATGTTGACTCGAGCCAAGTTCGCGGAAGCCTCGGCATCCGCGAAGAGGGCCTCGATTCCCGTGACGTTTTCCATCGGATCATGGGCGTAGCTTGCGAGCGCTCGCATGTCGACGATGACCAGCTTGCCCGCCTGAAAAGCCTCGAGGACTTTCGCGTGGGCCGGGCCGATAAAGGCCGTGTCCAACTCGTCGAGATCAAAGTCACCATCTTCATCGGCGAGAATCGTCTTCGTGATGGCGCCACTCGGCGCGATGACCATCACCACCGGCATGGGCATGCGCGCGAGATCCAACTTGCGGATTACAGGGGCTTGTCCCGACAAAGTCAGATCCACGGCCTGAAACTCGGCCTTGTGTTTGGGGTCGGCGGCCACTTCGCGCAAGGATTCCAACAAGTCGGCATCGAGGGTCTCGGCGTCTTGGTGGAAAAGTCCGACGAAGAACTTTTTCTTCGCGTGGGTCGCCTGCATGAGCTCCATGCCGTTCTCTCGATCTTCACTGCCCTTAGCCACTGGAGTCTCGACCGCGGAGGCGGTCGGCGGGGCTTTGGCAACTTTTTGTGGCGATGATGGGCTGCACCCCGCCAGGGTCGCGAAGACCAAAGTCGCAAAGATGATGCCGAGCGCTGGCGCTTGCTGCCAGCGTCTTGAAGGGGCTGCGTCGTTCATACCTTCACCATCGGCAATTCGGGGGCTGACGACAAGTTTCGGGTGGATTCCGCACGAATTCCTGGGCCATGACCTCTTGCTGTCTTAGAGCGAAAGGCTCGGAACGTCCCAGGTCTCGGGCAGGCAAATGGGAGAGGCGATGACGACACTAATATCGGGCAAGGCGTCAAGAGCGGCCCTAAGGGCCTCGGCGCGGGCCTCATCGAGGTCGGCCAGGGGCTCGTCCAAGAGCAGTAGTTCCGGTCGCAACACCAATGCCCTAGCCAGGGCGACGCGCCGGATCTCGCCGCCGCTCAGGGTGCGCGACGAGCGCCTCAACAGATCTTTCAGCTCAAAGCGTTCGACGGCTTCGTCAATTCGCGGCTGACTCTCATTCGCTCGGATGCCGTGAGCCTTCAAACCGTAGCTGAGATTGCTGCGCACATCGCCGCGAAACAAAAAGGGGCTTTGGTGAACAAAAACGCGCGCCTTTTGGTGCGCTTCAATCTTGACTTGACCTTGGGAGGGCACATCGAGTCCCGCCATCACGCGAAGCAGGGTCGACTTCCCCGAGCCGTTTTGGCCACGGATCAAAAAACGCTGGCCCCGCGCCAAAACAAAAGAGTCGAGTTTGAGAATCTCGTGGCCGTTGCGAGTCAGGCGAAGGCCGGTAATCTCAATCATGATTTCGCCTCCCGGTCGCGCTCGAAGGAAAGCAAAACCAAGATGCTGGTGACGCCGAGGGAAAGCAGCAGCAACAAAAAGCCCATGGCTAGTCCGCGGCTGTACTCGCCGCGGCTTGACTCTAGGACAATCGAACCCGCCAAGGTACGCGTACGGCCCGCGATGTTGCCGCCGACCATCACCGCCACGCCGAGTTCCGTCATGCAACGCGCCAGCGCGGTCAAGACGCCGAGCAGAATGCCCGTGCGGGCTTCCGACAAAAGTGTGAGGGCGTGGCGCAACTTCCCCGCCCCCAAAGTGCGCGCGGTTTCTGAGGCGCGGGGATCCAAAGCGGACACCGCCCCTTGGGTCAGCGAAAAAGTGATCGGAAGGGCGAGCAAGAACTCGCCCAAGATGATCGCCCAGGGGGTGTAGATCAGCTCCAACCCACCCAAGACTCCGCCGCGAGCAAAAAAGGAATAGCCGAGGATTCCGATAAAGGCGGTGGGGAAGGCCATGCCGGTCCGACCGAGCAAGATCAAAAGGCGGCGACCGACGAAGCGTTTGGTGGCGACAAATGTCCCCAGCGGAATACCGACCATCGCGGCCAAAAAGACCGCCGACCCGGAAACGAATAGGGTGCGGCCCGCGGCGTTCATGACCACGGGATCTTGATCGATGAGAAGCCGGAAAGCCTCGCGAATGCCGTCTGCGAACATCTATCCGGCCTTCGGCGTCAAGGTCTTAAAGACGCGCACGCCGCCGACTTCGTAGTTGCGGATGATGTCTTGAGCCTCGGGGCCGATAAGGAACTCGGCAAATTTCTCCGCGAGCTTCACTCCTGCGGCGGGGCGACGATCCGGATTCACGCGAATGACCGAATAGGGATTGATCAGATTGGCACCGCCGGACACCAACTCAACGAGATCGAGGCGGTTTGCCACCCGGGCGAAGGTGCCGCGGTCGATGAGCAAGTAACACCTCAGTTCGTGCGCCATTTCCGCGGTGGCCCCCATGCCTCGGCCCGATTCGATGTACTCCGACCAAGGGCTGTAACCATCGACGAGCTTCCAAAGCTGCGCTTCGCGTTTGTGGGTACCACTGTCGTCGCCACGGCTGATAAAACGCGCACCTTGTTGGCAAATGCGGCGCAGGGCGTCCGCGACCTTCATGCCTTTGACGCCCGCCGGGTCGTTCTTCGGACCGGCGATGAGGAAATCGCTTTGCATGACGGCCCGGCGCCCAAGGCCATGCCCGGCCGCCACAAAGGCTTCTTCGGCTTCGCGAGAGTGAGCGAAAACCGCATCAACGTCGCCGTTAGCGCCGAGCTTCAAGGCAGCCCCGGTGCCCACCGCGAGGACGATCACTTCGCAGGACTCACTTTTTTCAAAGAGGGGGATGAGTTGGTCGGCGATCCCGGAGTCACGCATCGAGGTGGTGATGGCGATGCGCAGGATCTTGTCATCGGCCCCGTCCTGGCAGCCCCAAAGGCAGCTCAGAACGAGGCCGACAGCGGCAGCAAAGCCTAAATGCCGGATTTCAAAAGCATCTCGTCGAAGGACTTGCATACCCGTGAGTGCACCTCTTCGAAGAACTCGACCGTGTTGAAGTGTTCAAGATCAACTTTGTCGTACTTGCGGTGAACTTCAAGGGGCATCCGGTAGTCCTCGGGGCTAAAGCCCTGAGTCCTTTCCAGTTTAAGACCGCGGAGGAAGCAGCGCTTGACCGTCTCGGTGAGCTGCTCTTCGCTGATCTCAAGGCCGGTCATGAGCTGGATGGCTTCCGCCATCTTCTCGTTGGGCAGGGCCGCAAACTTGCAGATGCCAATGACGTCGTCGCGCATGATCGAACAGCCGCGCTCAGTGATGGCTTCAACCCAGTAGTCGGCGCCCGCTTCTTTTTCGAAAACGTAGAGCAAATAGGTCTTCATCGACATGTGCCCGCCGGCCAAGGCCCAGGGATAGCCGGGGTTGAACTGCGGTAAGTAGGCGGGGAACTCGACGCCCTTGCAGTGCATGGCGTAACCGGTTTCACCGAGCGCTTCCGAAAGACGTTTCACGCCCTGGCCGAGCAACGGGAGTTTGCCCTTGGCCATTTCGGTGATAGCCCGTTGCGCGCCTTCGTAGTTGCCGTACTCGATGTAGTCCGGGATCAAAGACGGCTCGCCCGCCTCTTTTTTGCGCTTGTTGTACTCCATGGCGTAAGAGATCGTGACGCCGCAAGAGATGGAATCCATGCCGTAGTCGTCGACCATGTCCACCAAGTGAACGGCTTGATGGATGTCGAAAATCCCGATGTTCGAAGACATCAAGTTCAAGGGCTCAAAATCGAGCTTCGCGTGGAACTTGCCGGGCTTTACTTTGCCCTTGACCTCTGTGCGGTCGTAGACGTTTTTGTGACAGGAAATGCCGCAGGCGTAGCAAGCTTCGTCTTTGACCATCAACTCGCCCGCCGCTTCGACGTTGGCGCGGTACATCGGCACAGAAACATCGGTGCCGGTGGGGTTGAAGTTGTTTTCAGGCATCGCGTGCAGCGGGTTCAAGGCCGTCATGTTGGCCCAAGTGCCGCCGCCGCCATCGCCTTTTTTTGCGTCGCGAAAGCGCTGGCTTCCGGGCCCGCGCGCGACTTCCATGTTGATCTCTTTGAGGCCCGCGACTTTGACGCCCGGCTTGGGGTCTTTCATGTCCGCCACGATGGCGAGCAAGTTTTTGGAACCCATCAAACCGCCCATGCCCCCGCGCCCCGCAAAGCGCGACTTCATGTCGCCACTTTTGAGCTGGTTGAGGGTAGAGAGGCCGATCGCCGCGAAGCGGACTTCTTCGTAGTTCTCGCCGGCGGTGCCAATCGCCGCGAAGTGAGCATCGGGATACTGGGTGTAGAGGTGTTGGATCTTTTGATTGATCGTCATTCCCTGCAAGTGATGCGCGGGCTTAAACTGGAACGTCGGTTGGCCGTTGGCTTCGTCGTGAGTGATGTGCAAGTAGACCGGCATGATGGCCTGGCCCGTGAAAATAACTTCCTCCACCCCGAGGTGCCGAAGCTTGGTGCCGAATTTGCCACTGCCGGTCGACCACATCGCCGAGGGCTTGTCACTGAGGGAGGCCTTCAGCGGTGAGTAACCGTGGAAGTAGGTGCGTAGGCCGGTCATGAACTGAGTGCCCGACAAAATGCCGAGGTTCATGATGAGCGGCGCGGCTTTGTCGTAGGGATCTTCAACCTCGTAGTCTTCGAGAATCTTGAATCCGCGGCCGATGCCGCCCAAGACATCTTCGTAGTCGGCACACTCGACCGTGTCTCGCTTGACGAAATAGGTGCTGAGGTCGATCCGGTACTGTTTGATGCTGAATTCGCGGGGTGACTTGAGATCAGCCGCCGCGACCGGAGCGGGAGCGGATTTCTTGGCCGGTGCCGCTTCGGATTTCTTAGCAGGTGTGGCGGCGGGCTTTTTCGCCGGAGCTGCCCCCGGCTTAGCGGCCGGAGTCGTCTCCGGCTTGGCGGCTGGTTTCGCGGTCGCTTTGTTCGGGGCGGGCTTTTTAGGCTCCGGCTTTTTGACTTCAGGTGTTTTGTCGCTCGGCTTCTCGACGGCCGCCACCGGCTTTGCCGCCGTCGGGGTCTTTGACGTGCGCTTCGTGGTTTTTCGGTCCTCGGAGTCGCCTGTCGCCGTGGCTGGTTTCTCAGCGGGCTTCTTCTCCGGGTCCGGGGCCTTTTGCGAAATGATCGTCTTCGGCGGTTCTTCGACCGCTGTTGGCATTCGCTCGGCGCTGGTTTTGGCGACTTTCTTTTTGGCCACCTTCACGACGACTTCGATTTTGGTTCGACCCATCTTGATGACCAAACCGTTCTTCAATGGATGACGATTGCCTTTCCCGAGAACCGGGCCTCCGACGATGACCGTCTTGTTGGAGCTGCCGACGTCTTCGATTTCAAGGCCACCGCTTCCCTCCAAAATCACGGCGTGGCATCCGGAAACATTCTGGTCATTAACGCAGAGTTGGTTGCTGGGGTCGCGCCCGATGGTGGTGCCAGCTTTGATGGCAACGTTGCGGGGGGCTTGATCGGGTTCGTGGAGGCGAAAGGTGTATTCAGACATCAAAAGTCTCTATCGCTCGGGGTGCGTGCCGGGTTGGATCTGAGGTTGAGGCGAAAAACGGCGGCCCCATATCGAAGGGTGCCGCCGTTTGAGATTCAAAGAGTGCAGGTAATGGAGCCGAGGCGAGCCGTCAGCTTCATGTTTTCGCTGTAGTCGATCGGGATCGAGATGATCGCCGGCCCCTCTTGCTGGAAGGCCTCTTCGAGGGCGGGCAGCAGGTCTTTGGATTTGGTGACATGCTTGCCCCAAGCGCCAAAGCTCTCCGCCAACTTCACGAAGTCGGGGTTGGTGAAAGCCAGGTCGGAGTGCTTGCCAAAGCTCGCCTGCTGCTTCCATTTGATCAGGCCGTACTCGCAGTCTTCCCAGATCAGCTGGACGATGTTGAGTTTGCGGCGCACCGCGGTCTCAAGGTCTTGGATGTTCATCATCGTACCGGCATCACCACCCACAGCGAGGATGCGGCGATCGGGAAAGACCAACTTCGCGCCCATTGCGCCTGGGAAGGCGAAACCCATCGTGCAAAAGCCGTTCGAGATCAGGCAAGTGTTGGGCTCGTCGCACTGGTAGTAGCGGCCGATCCACATCTTGTGGGCTCCGACGTCGCTCAAAATGATGTCGTTTGGTCCCAAGACCTGACGGCAATCCCAGAGTGCTTTTTGGGGAGTGATCAAGCCGTCGGTGTCGGCGTCGGCATGTTCGGCGAAGTCGGCGAGCATTTCCTTGCGCAACTTGGCGTGCACGTTGATGTCGAACAGGGGCTTGTCGGGCATACCCTTGTTGAGTTCGTAGATCGAATCCGCGATGTCGGCGACCAATTCGACATCCGGGTGATAGAGGCTCTCCACTTCGGACTCTTCGAAGTCAATGTGGATGATCTTCTTGTCGCGCCCGGTGTTCCAAAACTGCGGGTGGTACTCGACGAGGTCGTAGCCAATGGCAATAACCAAGTCGGCTTTTTCCATTTCGCAAGAAACAAGGTCGCGAGCCTGTAGGCCCATCGTGAATAAACAGTGCTTGTCATCTCGCGCAATCGCGCCCTTGCCCATGAAGGTGCTGACGACACCGATACCAGATTTCTCGGCGAAGATCCGAAGCTGCTTTGTGGAGCGCTTGCGAATCGAGCCGTTGCCCGCGAGGATCAAAGGGTGCTTGGCATTTTTGATCAGCTCGAGCGCTTGCTTGACCGCTTTGTGGTCGGCGCCGGGGCGGCGAACCTTGCGCGGCTCCATCGGGACCAAGTCATCCTTCACTTGCGAGTCGGCAAGGTCTTCGGGAAGCTCGATGTGCGTGGCCCCCGGTTTTTCGGCGGTAGCGACTTTGAAAGCCTTGCGCACCACTTCCGGAATGTTCTCCGGTTGGCGAACACTGAAGTTCCACTTGGTGATCGGCCGGAACATCTCAATGCAGTCCATGTTCTGATGCGATTCCTTGTGCAGTCGATGGGTGTCGGCTTGTCCGGTGAGGACGACCATGGGCGCGCGGTCCATGTTGCCGTCGGCAACGCCCGTCACCAAGTTGGTGGCGCCTGGCCCGAGTGTCGCCAAGCAAACGCCGGGCTTGCCCGTCAAACGCCCGTAGACGTCGGCCATAAACGCGGCGGCTTGTTCGTGGCGGCAGAGAACGAAGTCGATGTCCGATTCCATCAAGGAAATCATCACATCGGCGTTCTCTTCACCCGGGATGCCAAAGATGTACTCGACCCCTTCGGTCTCTAAGCACTTAACGAACAGATCTGATGCCTTCATGGCTCAAGTCCTCTCATGGCGATTAACGGTTAGAAGGTGGCGCCGGTGCCACCAACCAAAGTCGCGGATCACTGCACAAGCGCTGGAATTACACTATTTAGGGCCCTTTGTGAAGGCCCCATGCGCTATCGGCGTCTTCTCGTCCATCGGGAGAGTCTAATTTGCAGGATCGCGAACTCGTTCTTTTTGAGTCCTTCGCATGGCGACAGCTCGAGGCCATGGCCCTGGATTCTTGGCCCCAAGAGGCAAGCGGATGGCTCATTGGTCCCCGCTCCCAGAACGCCTTTGAACGGATCACGCGCCTTGATTGCGCTGAATCGAGCGATGCCCGCTCCGACTTCTTCGTCCTCAACCCCGTCCACTACGCCCGGGCCCAATTCGACGCGCGCCGCCAGGGGCAGGACATTTTGGGAATCTTTCATTCACACCCGAACGGCGCCGCCCACCCTTCGGCCACCGACCTAAGCTGGTCCCGCTCAATGTTCGGCCGCGACCGCGGCTGGCTAGAAATCATTGCCGCTGTGAATGAACATCGCCGCCTCGACCTCAGCTGTTGGCGCCTCGACGACGGCGTCTACCGCCAATGCAACTTCCGAGTTTCCTAACCCTCGACTTTTTCACTCGGAAATGAAATCACGCTCACTCCCCGCGGGGGCCCCTTAGCCACTAACACTCGCAGTTTGGCAATGACTGCATGCCGCCGGCCTCGTGCGAAAGAATAGGCGGCTTGGTTCTTGGTGAGGACGCCAACAAACGACCCGGTAGGCCGCAGATTTCTTCGCCGTCTTGGTCGTCATTTGACGGATGATCGAGGAGTAGTCTACAATCTCAGGTCCGTTTGGCGTTGTTTGCAAGTTCGCGTTTTGCCCATCTCTGGGTTGACTGGTTATGCGGACGCACAAGAAGCATACATCCCTGTTGGAGGTTCCAAGTGCGCAAGAATCTCGTCGTCATGATCTCGGTCGGCGTTCCGCTATTGATTGTGCTGGCCTGTTCCGTACTTCTAAGAAGAGCCTTCGAAAAGCCGATAGAGGAGGTTCAAAGCGTCGCCGAGCAATCCGTATCAGACTCCAACAAAGAAAACCCGTTCGACTACGAACCGATGTTTGTTGCGAAGCCGCTGCAAGCAGTCATAGGACAAAAAGACCAAGTCCGTGCCTCGGACTTGTTGCTTGATGATCTCTCTCACGTAGTCGAGATCACCTCAGATAGCGACGAAACCATCTACTTCTGGCGCATCATTTCCAACCTGGCCCCAGTCCAGTCGAGCGACCCTGTGGAATTCTACGGGACGATCTCTGACTTCCGATCTTGTTGTGCAGAGTTGGAGTTCATCCGTCAGGTCCATGGACGTGGAAACTGGGAGGCTAGGGTCGAGAATTCCTCAGTCGTAATGGACGGTGCGTGGGACACAGTCTCGTCCGTACTTGGAGATTTCTACAGCCTCGGCGCGCTCATTGCCAATAATCTCTTCCGAAACCCTGCTGAGTTTTGGGGAAAGGCGTACAGCAGGCGTTTCGAAGTGGCCAAGATCGGAAAAACGGTCTTCGAGTTTATCTACAACACAAACACCGAGCAGCTCAAGTCAATTGCATCGCGGGCTTTTGACGTCTTTTGGAACGAGAAATGTGACGGTGTCGCGGCTGAACGAGGTTTCTCGGCAGAGAATCTAAGGTACGCCGAATACTCCAAATCGCTGATCGATGAAGTTGTCAAGTATGAGTGTGGTGGCAACCTTGTTCCGGAAGTCGCTGCGCTGCTGATACCGGTTTCTAAACTCTCGAAAGTCTCCAATCTAAAGAGGCTAGGGAACACAAAGCAGTGGATCGAAGATGCGCGAAAGCTAAACCCGGCTTCAGCCGTCAAGCGCCTAACTAAGTTCGGCCTCCGCCGGATGAAGATCGATTCGGAAGCGAAGACTGCGTTGATCAAGAAGATCGACTCTCATGTTGCTCTTGTAGATCCGGCGAGGCTTTCCGAGCTGAAAACAGGCAACCGGGGCGCGAATCGTAAATTTAGAAAGTTGATGTTTCATATGCATGACGCTGACAATGCAGGGATCAGGCCGCGTGTGTTCTTAAAACATCTCTATGCAAGAATTGACCAGCCCGCTTATGGAAACGCGCAGCACGTGTTCGTGCCAATTGTCGACAAGAGAAATCTGAGAACTCAGTACATTCGAGCAAAAGAGATGGGGCTGTTCACTCCTGAGAACTACTTGCGCCTACGCGAAGGGCAGTCGCCTCTTGTCATGCGTGGCCCGTTCAAGGGCAGTGCTGTGGACGTTGACCATATTGTTCCAGTTTCCAAATGCCCCGAGCTTGAGAATTGCTACGGCAATCTCAGCTGGGAAACGGCGAGCGCGAATCGTCGCAAAGGTGCAAGGCTGACCGCACAATCCCAGGTACGGCTCGACAGGATATCGCGTGAGAGCGGCTGGGATCTTAACTCGAGGCGTCAGGCTTCCGAATCAACCGTTGGCGTGGTTGATGGATGAACTGGACTCTGAACCACGCGCGGTGATGAAGACAGAGGAGCCAATCCCGTTTGGAAACGTAATTTCGCTGATCTGACTTTCATCAAAGAAGAAGTTCGTTCGATCGCCAAGAGTTTTGAACGTGCCTTCGACGATGAAGAAGACCACTCAAGTTACCTCGAACCCATCGTCTTGGAAGGCCGCCGCGCCGACAAACAACGTCTCCGCGCCTTGGCCCCCAAGGCGCGCTACTTGCACATCGCCACCCACGGTTGGTTCGCCCCAGATTCCCCTCTCTGTCACCGACCGTCGCCCGGACGACGAAAGAATGGGCATCATGGCCACGGACTTCAAAAGCCAAGTTCGCGGCTACCTCCCCCCTAACGCTTTGCGGCATCGCTCTCACCGGAGCAGGACTCAAACCCAACGAAGACGGCAGCGACTCTGGTCTCATGACCGGCACCGAGATCGCTCAGATGGATCTCTCCGGCGTTGAGTGTCAGCAGCCAACTTAGTCGAGGGCAATTCGGCGATTTATCGCCACGCTCTTTGAGGCTCGTTGGATTCTGAGCCTCAAAGAGCGTGGTGGTCGGCATCCGAGCCATGCCTTTGAAAACCTCGG
>JAZGFI010000076.1:0-4702 GCA_036479435.1 Planctomycetota bacterium
CGCGCAACGGAAGTGCCTCGTAGTCGCTGTGCAAACGGTGCACAGTTATACAGTTATTGGTATAACGGGTAATGGCTAATAATAGCAACATGGGAACACAGCATTTCTCCCCTACTTATAAATGGAAACGTCCATTCTGGTTATTGCTAACAAATATAGATGTATAATAATTGTAGTGTTCAAATGTTCATCATATATGATGTAAATGTTCGTGATTAGGCGTATAGCAGAATTATTCTATATAGAGTTCCAACAGTTCCAAATATAATGAACGAAAACTAAACTACTTGAACATTGAACGAGGAACGAGAGGAGAGGTTACCAGCACGTCACTCTGTACGTTCTCGTTGTAAACTGCTTAGAGCTCACCCGGGCCGACGTAGTCCTCAAACCTCACAGGTGGACGTCTCGCTCTGCCAGAACGTCGGATGTCATCTGGTTGTCGGAGACATGGTCGGAGTGCGTCGTTCGCCGGTTCAGCGTCAGGTGGCACCCTCGCTGTGTCGTCGAACTCGTTGTAGTCGTCGGTCGCTTCGGTTGTAGGTGAAGCATCAAAGCGTTTGAAGAACGATGCGTTTCTGGTGATGGTGTAGTCGCCTCTTTGCGCGGTGATCATCGAACCAGAACGCGTGATTATCTCAAGTGGACGGGCGTCGTATGGTGTACTGAGTTTATTTCGTCGCGGCTGTCGAACGAGGACGGTGTCTCCGACCTGTAGATCCGACTGCTTCGCGTGTCGACGTCGGTCGCTGTAGGCTTTCGCCTTCGCCTTGTTGGCGGCATCTCGGTGCCGTAGCTGTGTGTCAGACTCGGACGTTTGAGCCTGCTGTGGCAGCTGCGGTAGTGTGACACGCATCTGTCGCTGATTTAAAGCCTCGGACGGTGACACACCTGTCGTGCAGTGTGGCGTCGCACGATACTGACGGAGGAAGGTGTAGAGTTCTTGCTTCCAACTCCGTTGCTCGACGTGTGCGGCTCGAATCGCTTTCATCAGAGGGGCCATGAACCTCTCTACCTCCCCGTTTGCGCACGGCCACAGTGGTGTGACCTTTCGGTGGTGGAAACCCAGATGGTTGGCAAACTGAGTGAGTTCACCTCCGTTGAAGGGCGGACCGTTGTCCGTCTTCAGTATTTCCGGAATGCCTTGTCGTGCAAAGATGGAGTCGAGTTTGGGGATGACCGTTGTCGACGCCGTCGAACTGACGATCTCGACTTCAGGAAAACGGCTGAAATCGTCCATGACGACCAGAAGTAGCTCGCCGGTCGGCAGTGGTCCCAGAAAATCGGCTGATAGCGTTTTCCACGGAACGGCTGGTAGTGGAGTCGATATGATCGGCTCTGGCGTGATCGGTGTGCTAGTTGTCGCTTGACAAGCTAGACAGCTTCTGACGCGTCGTTCGGCCAGACTGTCTATAGCAGGAAACCAAATCTTCTCGCGGAGTAGTCGTTTGGTCTTGACGATCCCCTGGTGGCCAACGTGTGCGAGGTCGACCGCCTTCGATTGTAGTTCTGTAGGAATGATGATTCGTGTACCTCGTAGAACGATGCCGTCGTACACGGACAGTTCGTCGCGTAGTCGCTTGTAGGACTGCACGAGCACGTCGTCCCAGCGTTCGGTGTTGATCGCGTTGATGACAGCTTGCAGTGTCTGATCATTTGCTGTTGACTGTTTTACTTCGTCAGTCGTCATCGCTTTCGGTACTGCTGCGTTGCAAATGTACCTGACGTAGTTTTCTGTCGAGTTATCTGTCTCTTCCGTTTTTGTCGTCGAGTCGTCTGTCTCTTCCGTTCGTCTCGCCGAGTTTGTCTCTTCCGTTTCAGTTGAGTCATCTGTCGGATGTCGGCTCATGTAGTCAGCAGGGTTTTTGTCGTCTTTCCCTGGACGGTACTTCAGCTCGAACACGTACGGCAGTAGACGAATTCGCCATCTCTCGATACGGGCTGATGCGGGTCGTTGACTCTTGATGATGCCAAGAAGAGGTTGATGGTCGCTGCAGATCGTGAAACTCTCACCATACAAGTACAGGTGGAAGTGTTCTGCGCACCAGACGACAGCGAGCATTTCGCGTTCCGTCTGCGAATACCGCTGTTCGACGTCAGATAGGGCACGGCTGGCGTAGCTCACCACCTTGCCGTTCTGCGTCAGGATCGCACCCAAACCGCATGGGCTGGCGTCTGCTAGTACCACTGATGGTACGTTGGGGTCAAAGTACGTCATCGTTGACGTGTTCGTCAGCGCGTCTTTCAGTGCCTGGTAAGCCGTTTCGCAGCGTTGGTCCCAGCACCAGTTGACGTCTTGTTTCGTCAGTTCACGTAGCGGACTGACGATCGTTGCGAACTTGGGGATAAATCGCGCCACATACTGCGCCATGCCGAGCAGCGAGCGAACGTCTGACGCGTTGGCTGGTCGAGCTGCTTCGGTGATCGATGATATCTTCGCGGGATCGGCACGCAGTCCATGTGCGCCGAAAACGTGACCGTAAAACGTGACGGTTTTTCGGGATATCTTGCACTTTTCTCGGTTCAGACGCACGTTGTTCGTTCTCAGTCTGTCCAAGACGGCAGTCAGGTTTGTGTTGTGTTCAGCGACTGTTTTCCCGTAGACGATGATGTCGTCTGATATGTTACGACATCCGGGCAGGTCACGCAGCAGCTCGGCCACGGTATTCTGGAAGATTTCGCTCGCCGAGTTGATTCCAAACATCAGACGTTTGTATCTGTAGAGAGCCACGTGTGTACTGAACGTGGTGATGTATCGACTCGAGGGATGCAATTCCAGCTGGTGATACCCGTTTCGGAGATCGAGCGTGCTGAACGTAGTCGCGCCGTTGAGATCTGTAATCAGGTCGTCTAACGTCGGCATTAGATGTTTCTCTCGCATGACCGCCTTGTTCGCCTCTCGCATGTCGACGCATATGCGGACGGCGCCCGACTTCTTGGGGACGACGACGATCGGGCTTATCCACGGCGTGGGCCCATCGGTTTTCTCGATGATGTCGTCGTCTTCTAGTCGTTTCAACTCAATTTCGACATCTTTCCGGATGTGGTACGGTATTCTGCGGTGAGGTTGTCTTTTTGGAGTGACTGTCTCGTCGATGTGGAGCTTGACGCATGTGTCTGTGAACTTCCCATTTCCTGTGAACAGGTCATGATATGCGTTTACGAAAAAGTTCTCACCGTCGCCGGCCTTCGTGGTGGTGACGTGAGCAGCCAATGACAGGATTCGCAGCTTCTCAGCGGCCGTGTAGCCGAGTAGGTTGCCCCCTTTTCCTTCAACGACGTGGAACGTCACCTGGAGACGCTCGCTATTGTATGCAAGCTCGAACTTCGCCATGCCTAGGACAGGTAGCGGCGACCTCTCACCGTATGGGAATACGCGTGTGTGCGTCGGCCGCAGTGACGGCCTGTTGGGTAGCGCAAAGTACGTGGACGATTCTAGTACATTGACTGATGCTCCCGTGTCGATAATGACCTCGACCTGCTCGCCCTCTATGAATACCTGTCGTGTTGGTATTGTGGAGTCATCGGACGTGTTGGAGAACACATAGTGATCGTCAGTCGGTTCTCGATCCGTTGTGACGACGTTGGCACGTGACGTCGACGTTGACGTGTGACGTGAGTCACGTGGCGTGTGATGTGACGAACGCTGTTGACTGGAACGACAAACTGACGCAAAGTGTCCAACCTTGTTGCATGACGTGCACGATTTTCCTCTGGCGGGACATTCTTTCGATTTGTGGGGTAGTTCATATCCACAGTTGTCGCAGGTGTTGCGTTTCACGTTGTCTCCGGTCAGCTGGCGTGACGGAGCGGGTCTGCGGCTCTGGGATCGACCATGGCCGTGTGATCGCTGTCTCCCTCTGTCGGCAGGAGTGTGAGGACGGACGGCGTTGACGTGCCGGTCTCTACCCTCGACGGTTGCGGCCTGCGTCTCACTGAGTTCGAGGGCGCGGGCAGCTGCAACGAGCTTGTCCAATGACAGGTCGTCCCTTAGCGCTCGACGGCGCAGGGACTGCGAGTGACAGGCGAATATGATCTGGTTAGTTACCTCGCCATCGGTGTTCGAGAAGTTGCATGTCTTTGCAAGCTTTCGTAGACGTGTGACAAATGCGTCTATTGTCTCGGTGGCTTCCTGTTTCGCCTGACGAAAGTTGTAGATTTCGAATGCTGCATTCGTCTTCGGTGTGAAATACCGTGTTAGCGCGTTTGCGGTTGACTCGTACGTGTCGATCGGACTTCCGTCGGCGGCGGCGGCTTCGATTGGCAGCGTGTCGTAGATTTCATCAATCTCTGGGCCGGCGTAGTGTAGAAGCAGCGCTTGCTTGCGTGGAGGGTCAGCGATCTCCATTGCCACCATCAAACGGTTGAAGCGGCTCAGCCATTTGGCCCAGCGCGGTCCCAAATTGAGATTTCCCTCGCTCAGACTGAACGCAGGGAACTGCGGCAACGACATTTCGTATGCAGGACTTCTGCACGATGTGTTCGTTGGTACCTCGTCGCCAGATGTTGTGTCTAAAGTGCTTATATCGATGATAATAAAGACTGTCGAATGAAACTGAACAATGTGTTTATTGGCGCGCAACGGAAGTGCCTCGTAGTCGCTGTGCAAACGGTGCACAGTTATACAGTTATTGGTATAACGGGTAATGGCTAATAATAGCAACATGGGAACACAGCATTTCTCCCCTACTTATAAATGGAA
>JAZGFI010000077.1:0-12552 GCA_036479435.1 Planctomycetota bacterium
CACGCCCATTACAAATTCGCTATCGTCACTCATGGCCGGTCTCCGCTTTTGTTTTGAGAAAAACACTGAGCCCCATTTTAGGTGAGCTCGACGACGGAGGCCGGCCCTCTCATCTCATCTGGCACCCTGGCACCCTGGCACCCTACTCGGGTTTTAGGAGTGGGAAGAGGACGACGTCTTTGAGGTTGTCCTGGTCGGAGATGAGGGCGCAGAAGCGGTCGATGCCCATGCCGAAGCCGGACATGGGGGGCATGCCGTGCTCCATCGCGAGGAGGTAGTCCTCGTCCATGGGCATGGCGTCGTCGTCGCCGCTTTCCTTGAGACTCGCCTGATCCTCCAAGCGACTGCGTTGGTCGAGCGGGTCGACAAGCTCTGAGTAGGCGTTGACCACTTCCCAACCGCGGATGACGAGTTGGAAGCGATCTGCGACTTTCGGGTTGTCGTCGTTGCGGCGCGCAAGCGGCGACAGGTCGATTGGGTGCTGCGTGACGAAGATTGGCTGGATGAGTTTTGGGCGACTGACCTTTTTGTAGAGCTGGTCGATGAGGTTGCCGCGGCCCATGTTCTCGACGCCTTCGAGCGTAATTCCCTTGGCAGCGATGGCCGCACGGAGCGAATCGGCATCGCTGAAAGCGTCGATGTCGAGGTCGATGTCGCCGAGGATGAGATCGCGGAAAGGCTTACGCGGCCAGTTGCCGGAAAAGTCGATCTCGTTGTCGCCGATCTTGATCTTTAGGGTGCCGAAGAGCTCCTGCAGGGTGTGCTGCACCAGCTTTTCGGTGAAGTCCATGTTGTCTTCGTAGTTCCAGTAGGCGCCGTAATACTCCAGCATCGTGAAGTCTTGCAGGTGAGAGGGGTCCATGCCCTCGTTGCGGAAGCAGCGCGCAAACTCAAACACCCGATCGAAACCGCCCACGATGAGGCGCTTCAAGTAGGTCTCGGGCGCAATCCTCAAAAACACCTCCATATCGAGGGCGTGGTGATGAGAGTTGAAGGGACGGGCGGCGGCGCCGGAAGCTTTGGTCGTCAAGATTGGCGTCTCGACTTCAATAAACTGCTGATCCTCAAGGTAGCGGCGCATGACCTGAATGAGCCGGCTGCGCATCTTGAAGCGATCCATCGACTCCGTATTCATGATCAAGTCGAGGTAGCGTTGGCGGTAGAGCAACTCGCGATCGCTGATTCCGTGCCATTTTTCGGGCAGGGGGCGCAGGGTCTTGCCGAGGTGTGTGATCGTGACCGCCGCGACCGTCGGTTCGCCCGTCTTGGTGACATAAGTTTTGCCCTTGACGCCCAAAAAGTCGCCAATGTCGACCAACTTCTTGATGATTTTGTAGAGATCCGGACCAACTTCGTCCTGACGAACGGAAACCTGGCAACGGCCGCTTTCGTCCTGCAGGGTCAAAAAGGACAGTTTGCCCATGATGCGCGCGGTGAGCACGCGACCGGCGATCGCGACATCCTCGCTGCCCTCGGGCATGGCCCGCGCCTCGGCGAGGCGGTGACTGCGCTCAAATCGCTCCGGATAGGGGTTTATCCCCTGTTCGCGGAGGCGATTGGTTTTGTCGATACGCACGCGACGGTATTCATTGTCGGAACCACCGGACATGGGCTTTCTCCCCTAATTCGCTTCTAAGCTGGTCTGAGCGCGGAGTATAGCAGCGAAGGGCCAAGGCTAAAGATCCTCTAGGCGAGAGGTGATTAGGATCGTAAAGAGCAACGTTGGGCTCGGGCGACTCCCAATCTATAATTCTCGTGCTGGCGATGAGCTGGCCCGAGCGAACACCCCTGCCGTCCGCGCGGAACTAGATGTCCATGACCATGACCACGACCCGATCGGAGATTCGAGGTGAGATCACTTTTTTTGCTGGCGGCTTTAGCCTTGGGCTCTTTCGCGATGTGGGGGCTTTCGAGCCAAAACCTCGCCGCTAACGCGGCGACGGGCGAATCTGAACTCAGCGCGGCCAGGGCTGAGACGCTGAGCGCCGTCGACCAAGACGAGCTGGCCGAAGCTCAGGCCTTTTTGGCCGAGAAAAACTACGAAGCGGCGATCGAGAAGTTCGAGGCGATCCTCGAGAGAACTCCCAAACTGTTCGCAGCTCGCATGGGGATCGCCAAGGCGTTTTATGACTCCGGTGCCGCTTCCAGCGCCGTGTTCCACCTTGTGAAGGCCGAGAAAATCGAGCCCGACAACCTCGAACTCAATGAGATGCTCGGCAACGCTTTCAGCCGGGCGGGAAACGAAAAAGCCAACAACCAGGTGGACCCTGCGGCAGAATTTGAGGAAGCCATCAACTCCTTTAATCGCGCCGCGAAACTCGACCCCAAAGCGCAGCGTTTTCCCAACTTTGTCGGCTGGCTCCAAGTTCAGTTGGGACGCAACGAACTAGCCGCCGAGGCTTACCTACGGGCCGCGGCTCTCACGCCGAAGGAAACCAAATATCTTCAACTCGCCGCCGACAACTACGGTTCCGCGGGCAAGATCAAAAAGGCTGAGAAAGTCATCGACCGCGCTTTGGGTCTCGCACCCACGGACGCGACCTTGCTGACGTCCAAGGCCCAGCTTCGCGAAAAGGCTGAAGACCTGAAGGGGGCCACCAAGTTCTACGTTGCGGCCCTTAGCTCAAAAATGAACAACGATACCGCTACGAGCAACTCTGCGCAGGGGCTTTATCGCGTCCACGAAGCCAAAGGCGACTGGAAGGGTTTTGCCGACCACATCAAAGATTGGGTGAAAGCTCGGCCCGCCTCGGCTCACGCGCATTGGTGGGTTGCGTTCTCGCAGCTGAAGATCGAGAACTACAAGGGCGCTCTTGAAGCGGCAAAACGCGGCGAAAAAATTGGCGGCTGGATTGCACCTAAGGCTCTCATGCAGCAGGGCCAAGCGCTCAAAAAACTGGGCAAGATCGACGAGGCTTTAGAGGCTTTCTCTAAGGCTGCTCTCCATCCGCAGGCAAGCTGGACGGAACCGGGCAAGGGCCCCGTGTTCGAAATGCAGTCGATCGTCGGTGCCAAGTTTGGAGGTGGAGCCCTCAAAGAGGCCATTGACGTCTCTGAAAAGTGGCTTTTGCCCGCCAGCAAGTTGCCACGAGATCGTTGCGTCGTCCAACAAGACCTCGGCTTTTTCCTCAGAGACTACGCGGCTTCGATCGACGCCTCCGGGCGATCCAAGAAGTCTCAAGCGATGTTTAAGAAGTCGAGGATGTACTACAACAATGCCATCGACTTGATCCCAGAAGCGGGGAACCAGATTAGCGTTGACCTTAGGGCTGCGCTGCACAACGACTGCGGTCTCATGTATCAGTACTACGACTTGAGAGACTACGATACGGCAGTGAGCCACTACGAAAAGGCCCTGAGTTACGTCGACAATCTCGACGACAGCCTTTTGAATTGGGGCAAGATCCACATCGAGAACAAACGATACGACGAGGCCATCGAACTCTTGTCACGTGGTTCACGAGGAGACGTGCTCGCTCAGCTAAGACGCGCCAAACGTCTCAAGAAGAACAAAAAGTAGGGACTTAGACCTATGAATTAGTTTCGACGACGGTGGACTCAGTGCCACCGTCGTTTTCTTTTGGCGCGACGGTCTGAAAGTTTGTGACCTCGCCGTCATCGGCGGGATTTGCGGCTTTCGGAGCCTCGGGCTTGACCTCGACGATGGCGTTTTGGGGCTTGCCTTCCGCGGCAGAGCTGTCGGGCTTGCGCTCACGGTGGCCATTGATGTCTGGATCAAGACGGGGAATGGGGCTGTCTAACTCGATCTCATCCGCAGCAGCTTCCGGCGCGACTTCCTCAAGTTCCTCTTCTTCATCCTCGCCTAAACCGGCCAGCGGCTCCTCTGGAATCTCGCGCGTGATCCCCATGATCTCAGCGGTCAGATTGCGATAGTCCTCCGCCCCGTTGGAATCGGGCGCGTATTGGATGACGGTTTGTCCAAAAGATGGGGCCTCGGCGAGTTTGACGTTTTGTCGAATCCGCGTCTTAAACAACAATTCCGGAAAGTGCCCGGCGATGTCATCCAGGACTTCAGCGCTCAGCCGGGTCCGCGTGTCCATACGACAAGCGACAATGCCGCCAATTCTCAGTTTGGCGTTGAGACGCTTTTTGACGAGTTCGTAAGTTTCCATGAGCTTGCTCATGCCCTGGAGCGCAAAGAACTCGGTTTGCATCGGAACGATGAGCTCGTCGGCGGCGACCAGCGCGTTGATACTCAACAAGCCCAAAGACGGCGGGCAGTCGATGAGCACAGTGTCGAAGTCGAGCGGACACTTCGGGTCATTCGCCAGAGTTTCCAAGGCTTCTTTTAAGATCGTCTCGCGCCCCACGGTGGTCACGATCTCCATCTCGGCGCTGGAAAGGTCGATGTTGCTCGGGGCGCAGTAGAGGTTTTCGTGACCGGTAGGGAGCAAAACGTCCACCAGCGGCCGGTCTTGCGTCAAGACGTCGTAGAGCGTGAGTTCTAGGTTGTAGATATCCAGGCCGACATGAGTGGACAGGTTGCCCTGGGGATCGAGGTCGATCAATAAGACCTTCAGTCCCGCCTCGGCCATGGCGGCACCGACGTTGACGGACGTTGTCGTTTTGCCGACGCCGCCTTTTTGGTTGGTGATCGCTCGAATGTACATCTGGAATCCCGCCGCTTTTCCAGATTATGAAGGCCCCGGGAGACGAGATCAACGTGCTAGGGCCGAGAAAACCCTCGCTTGTTGGACCTTTCTCGATCTTAGATCCCCTCGTACGATGGTTCATTGAGGTCAAATTGGGGAATTCGAGCCGATGGAAAGCCGCGAAAAGGCGATCCTGTTGCTTTCGGGAGGGCTGGACTCCACGGTGGCGGCCTTTATCGCCGCTGAGCGCTACGACTGCATCCAGGCCCTGAGTTTTGACTACGGCCAACGCGCATCGCGCCGCGAGCTCGGGGCGGCCTATCGTCTGGCAAACTCGCTCGAAATACCGCATCGCACCGTGTTTTTGCCCTTTTTTCGCCAAATGGATGCCGGAGCCCTGACCGAGGTGAGGGGTGATTTGCCCACGCCGACTCTGGAGGCTCTCGACGACCCGGTGGCGGCCCAAAAGACGGCTGAGGCGGTCTGGGTGCCCAATCGCAACGGTGCGATGATTGCCGTGGGAGCGGCCTTTGCGGAAGCGGCCCCCGCGGCTGTCCTCGTCGTCGGCTTCAATGCCGAGGAGGCGGCGACTTTTCCGGACAATAGTGCCGAATTCGTAGCCACCACGAATGCGGCTCTCGCCTATTCGACGCGCAACCACGTTCGCGTGGAAGCGCCTACCCTAACTTGGTCGAAGTCTGAGATCGTCGCGCGAGCGATGCGCGAGGATTGGCCGCTGGAGTGGGTGTGGTCGTGTTACCACGATGAGCAAAGTGACCGCAAACCTTGCGGCCGTTGCGAGTCTTGCCTTCGTTTTGAACGAGCTATTGATGAAGCCGGAGCCGGGGCAAGACAATGGTTGGAAGCACGGCGGTCTTCAAGTAAATCGAAGCCGAAAGCCTAGGTGCCGAGACGAAAGATGAACATGAGTCAACAAGCAACAATCCAGAGTCATCGGCAAGTCGCACATCCCCTTCAAGTCGGTCCCGGCATTGCTCTTGGCCGAGCTGCCGCGTTGATGCTGATTTTGCTCCTGGGCGTCTCCACGGCCTGCGAGAGCGCCGCTCCTCGTGATCCCTCCGAAGCAGGGAAGACCTCCAATCAGTATCGCAGCGCCAGCATTCGCGACATTGCCGTTTTAGCCGTCGAGAACCGAGTGCCCGAAGAAGACCTTCCCGCCGACAAGGCCTTCACCTTTCCCGAAGTCGAAGCGCGACACTTCATGCGGCGCTTTTTGATCGACGAAAAAGATTACGCCGTGCCGACGGCGGGCTGGGTTGACGCCCAAAAAGCCTCAGCCATCGACACCGATGCCGTTCTTGAGTTCGAGCTTTCGCAGTGGGATAGCTCCCGATTACACGCGCGCGGGGTCATCTACGCGGGCGGCAAATTTAGATTGCGCAGCATCAAAGGCGTCGTCGTTTGGAGCTTCGACTGCAATGACCTGCAATTGGCGGTGTCGTCGCCGCACGGTGGGCGAGCCGCCGATCACAATATGCGAGATGCGGCCGCGATGCTCGTTAAGACCGCGCTCGCTCGGCTGCCCAAAAAACACACTGAATAGGGCTCAGCTGAGGTAGACTGGGGCGAGATCGTTCGCGCAGACGAAGGAATTAGCCCATGTCTTCGATGGTTTCGTCGTTCCCCAGCCTTTCAAGAACTGGTGGATTACTAGTGTTGGTTCTCTCGTTGGCGATACTCGCCAGCGCTGACTCGGCTCAGTCTCCTCCCAACGTCACGCTAGCTCAGTATCGTTTCGAGCCTCAGTATTGCGGCCATCAGGTTGCCGCCTGCTTCGCAACCGACCCAGGGCCTGCGGCGCGCGCGCAGTTCGACGCAGCCTTCGGATTCCAGGCTCAGGCTCCCGGCGATTTTCAGACGACGACACGTTGGTCGTCTACGGCTTTGTCCGGCGGTGGTTTAGCCCAGGGCGATCCGACGATCTTGACGTACAGCTTCGCGCCCGATGGCACTTCGATTCCTTCGGCCATGGGAGAAGCCGCCGCTACCAGCGAACTCTTCTCACGATTCAACTTCGTCTACGGAAGCCCGGTGATCTGGCAGCAGATTTTCCACGATCAGTTCGCCGAATGGAGTTCACTGTCTGGGATCACCTACCAGTACGAGCCCAACGACGACGGCGTTCCGATGTACAGCGGTTCTGGCATTGCCGGTACTCGCGGCGATATTCGGATTGGCGCCAAGCCCATCGACGGCAACGCTGGCGTCATTGGATTCAACTTGTTGCCCAACTCCGGTGGCGAGATGGTTCTTGATTCAAATGACAACATCTTGGCGAACACCAGCAACGACTCGCGGATCTTGCGAAATCTGATTACTCACGAAAGCGGTCACGGTTTCGGCCTCTTGCACGTTTGCCCCATTACCGCCACCAAGATCATGGAGCCCTTGATCGTCACCTCGTTCTTGGGCCCGCAGCTTGACGACATCCGCGGTATTCATCGTCTCTACGGCGATCCCTTCGAACCTGACGACACGCCCGCGACCGCCCAAGATCTGGGTTTGCTCACTAACGGCAGCCATTTCGTTACCGACCGCAGCAGCGATGACAACGCCGACATCGACCACATCGCTTTTACGCTCGATCCGAACCGTGCGGTCAGCATTGTGCTGCGTCCGGTCGGCAATTCCTATCTTGAGAGCGGCCAAGACAGCAACGGCAATTGCCTGGCTACCACGGTGGTGAACGCCGACAGTATTTCCAATCTTCGATTCGAGCTGCGCGACCTCACGACGAATGGCCTGTTGATGGCCGTTGACAACGGTGGGATCGGGGCGGTCGACTCCTTGGCGAATTTCGTCATGCCGATCTTTGGCGGTGACTTTTATCTGGCCGTCATCCCAGATGCGGCGGATGACATTCAGCTCTACGAAGTCGATATCACGATCACGACGATCGTGGGGTCTTTGTTCGGCGTCGGCTTGATTAGCGCGGCACCCACCACCATCCCTTCAGATCGTCCTCTCGATATCGCGGTGAGTACGGTTCTAAACGGTGGCACCGTTCCCGACTCTATGGGCGGGCGCTTGCTGTACTCAGTAAGTGGCGAGCCTTTCAAGAGCTATCGCATGACCTCGCCTTCCTTTGGCAATTTCGTGGCGACTTTACCGCCGCTACGCGGCTACGAAGAGTTGCGCTGGTATCTTGAGATAGATGCCGTCGGAGGCGTCGGCACCGCCCGCTTACCGGCAACCGCACCCGTCGATGTGTTCACCACCCACGGCGATCCCGACCCGGCTGATCTGTCTTTGGTCTTCAGCGACGGTTTCGCGACGGACCTCGGGTGGAGTGTTTTCAACGATGCCGCTCTTGCCGACGGTAGTTGGGGACGCGGCATCCCCGCCGGGGGCGGTACTCGCGGCGATCCTCCCGCCGATTTCGACGGCGACGGTTGGTGTTACTTGACCGACAACGTTCCCGGCAACAGCGATGTCGATGGGGGATCGACCACCTTGACTTCGCCCGTTTTCGACCTCAGCGAATCGGTGGACGCTTTGCTTTCGTGGGCGATGTGGTTTGACAACGACTTTGGGCAGAACCCCAACACTCAGACTTTCGAGATCGAGATCACTTCGGACGGCAACACTTGGCAATTGGTGGAGAGCTACGGATTGAGCGTCGATGCTTGGGTCACGCGCTCCATCAGTGTGCGTGACTTCTTCGAACCGACCGCGACCGTGCAATTGCGTTTTCGCGCGTCGGACCCGGGCGCGGGCTCCATCGTCGAAGCGGGTGTTGACGCGGTCTCCGTGCAGCGAATCGCCTTCGATCGCCTCGGCCCTTGGGCGGACGGCTTGGTGGGCATTACGCAAACCGGCGCTCCCGTCGATGTCTTATTCATCAACGGGCAAACTGGCGGTAGTTCGCGCACGGTCGTCGTCGGACAAAACCAGGCCTTTACCTTCTCCGTCGTTCCGCCGCCCGGCAGTAACCCGGGGGTGCCCTTCGTGGTGTTTGGCCGCTCGGGCGTCCCGAGTTTGGAAGAGCGCATTCTGATTGATCCGAACATCGGCGCGCTGGCGTTCACGCCCTGTATTCTCGAAAACTCCAATCCCTTCCTGTTCACTTTGGCCGACAACCTGACGGGTAACTTTGACTGTTTTCGAGTGTTGCCGTCGGCGCCAGCGCCTTGGAGCTATACGATCCCCACGGGCCTGCCCTTCGCGACCGAGGCGACGATGCAAGGTGTCATCGTGGACGGCAATAACTTCCGCGCCACGAATGCCGTTATCCTCAAGATCCCTTGAGCCGTCATGCTCAAGATTTCTTCTGATCTTGGCTTGCGCGCGAAGGAACCCGACGATCGCCACTAAGGGGTCATCCCTGCCCTGAATAAAAGGGAATCATCTTCCGCTGGGGTCCTCCAGCCCTAACATGTTCTACATCGAGCTAGAGCCACGCATTGGTCTTCGGTTTGTCCCAACGTTTGCCGCAGGATTTCGGCGCCGAAGCCGCGAGATCCGACAATACTAGCGATAAAGAACAAAGCAGTGAGGAATCGACGATGTCCGTATCGCCTACTCGCGGCCCGAATGGCCGTTTCCAGGTATTGAGCTTGACGCTTTGTGGTTTGTTGGCCCTCGGCTTTTTGTGGTCAAGGCAGACGTCAGACGCCGGTCTTGAGTCGGCTGAGTACCAGCGGGTGTCCGCGGTCGTGGATCGCGAGACTTACGCCAGCATGAAGCCCATCCATCGTCGCATGTTGGCCCAAATCGTCGAGGAAACCGTCAAACGCAACGCGCCCTTCGCGGCGACCTGTTGGCAAACAGATCCTCAAAACAACGCCGTCGTCGAGGCCTTCAACGCCGCGATCACCGGCGGACTTTCGCAGTTGGGTGCCGACTTTCAATTGGGGAGTCGTTGGAGCAACACGGCTACTAACGGAGGCGGGCTCGGTCAGGGCGACCCGATGACCTTGACCTACAGTTTTGCCCCCGATGGCACCACGGTCCCTTCCGGCGTTGGCGAAGGCTCTGGTACGAGCAACCTTTTTGCTTGGTTGAATGGCATCTACACTAGTGCCAGCGTTTGGCAAAACATTTTCCACGAAGAGTTTGATCGTTGGAGTGACTTGACCGGCGTTACTTACGTCCACGAAACCAACGACGATGGCGCCAGTTTCTTCGGAGCCTCCGGCATTCTCAACGTCCGTGGCGACGTGCGCATCAGCGCCAAGGCGATCGACGGCAACAGCGGTACTTTGGCCTATAACTTCTTCCCGAACGGCGGCGATATGGTGCTCGACAGCGCCGACAGCTTTTACAACACCACGTCGAATAACTCGCGCCGTTTGCGGAACGTGATCAGCCACGAGCACGGGCACGGATTGGGCTTGTTTCATGTGTGCCCGGGCAACGGCACGAAACTGATGGAGCCCTTCATCAACACCAACTTTCTCGGTCCCCAGCTCGACGAAATCCAAGGCGGTCAACGTCACTACGGCGACCGTTTTGAGCAAAACGACACGGCCGCTCAGGCGACCGATCTCGGCTCCCCGGCCGATGGCACCTTCACGCTCGTTGACCTCAGTACGGACGACAACAGCGACGACGATTGGTTCAAATTCACGGTATTCGGATCAAAATCGGTCTCTGCCACTGTGCGTCCGATCGGCGCGACCTACTTGACCGGCTCCCAAGTAAGTCCCTGTTCAGGAGGTGGCTCTTCTTTTGATTCGCTGAACGTGAGCAACCTTGCGCTTGAGCTCATCGATAGCGACGGCTCGACCGTGCTGCTAGCCGTTGATTCCGGCGGCATCGGCCAGTCTGAAACCATCACGAACTTCACGCTGCCAGGCAGCGGGACCTTCTACGTTCGCGTCGTACCCGACAACACCAACAGCGTGCAGCTTTACGAGCTTGATTTTGGCTTGCAGACGATCGGGACGCCTCCTTTCACTATTAGCTACCCGAGCGGCATCCCCGCCGAAGTCGTGACCGGCCAAACTAACTTGGTCGACATTTTCGTCTTCACTCTGCCGGGCCAAGTTCTTGATCCCAACAACACTTCCTTGGTCTATTCAATCGACGGACAGCCCGAGCAAACGGCCTCTCTCATTCACAACGGTGGGGGATCTTTTCAAGCGGAATTGCCCGGGTTGGACTGCTTCGAACGCTTAGATTGGTATGTCATCTTCAACTCCACGCTGGGAGTTTCTCAAGCTTCGCCAAACGGAGCACCGGGAATTCGCAACACCACCAGTGGTGACGGCGGCAACCCGACGACCTTCTTCGCCGACAGTTTTACCAACAACGAAGGCTGGACGGTCACGAACCAAGGTGGCCTCACTGACGGCGCCTGGAATCGCGGCACGCCGGTAGGCGGCGGCGCCCGTGGCGACCCGGCAATCGGTCTTGACGCCGACAACACCTGCTACCTGACTGACAACGCATCCGGTAACTCGGACGTCGACAACGGTGCCACGATCTTGACCTCACCGGTCTTCGACCTCTCCTTTGAATTGGACGCGATCTTCAGTTTTGCCTTTTGGTACGACAACGACTTCGGTGGCAACCCCAACGAAGACTCCTTCAAGATCGAAATCAGCGACGACGGGGTGAATTGGGTCCGCATCGAGACCTACAACGCCAGCATCAACCAGTGGATCGAGCGCGAAGTCCGCATCAGCGAATTCGTCAACCTCACCGCGAACGTGCAGTTACGCTTCATCGCGGATGACCTCTTCAACGGCTCGGTGGTCGAGGCCGGCGTCGACGCCTTTTTGTGCGAAGTCTGCGAGCGTTCTGTCTTCGGCCCCTGTGGCGTGGGACTCGCGGGCGCTTTCAACGGATCGGGCAGCCCCTTCGACGTGTTGCTGGTGAACAGTAGCGCCGGCGGCGTCCGCCGCGTGGTCGAAGTCCCGATGGGGCAGGCCATCACCTTCGAAATGACCGCGGTTCCGGGTAGCACGACCGTGGGTCAATTCGCGATTGCGGGTCGATCCGGCATCCCGTTTCCGGGCGAAGCCTTTCCCTTGGGTCTCTTCCAGGGAACTCTCTGCTTCACCCCCTGCATCGCCAACCCGACCGATCCGGCCCTGTTCATGCTCGCCGACAACCTGACCGGCAACCCTTCTTGCCCCTCCCTATTGCCCTCAACTCCGGCGCCTTGGCAACTCACCATCCCAGGTCTGAACTTCCCCTTCACGATCTCCCTCCAGGGTGTCATCATCGACAACCTCGACTTCAGAGTCACCAACGCCGTCGCCATCGACAACTTCTAAGTCACCACACACGAGGCCTTTCAGCCAGCGAGAACGCCAGCTGAGAGGCCTTGAGCACTCACGCCTACCGCACGGCCGTGTCCACCAAGCGACCATGAAGGCAAACTCGGTCTTTTCGGTCCGTACTCGTGAGCCCCCTTAGGCAACTGAAACGGCGGTGCGAATAGGAACTGGGCCCGAGATCTCATCTCAGTGCATATTCCCTTGTGCTTGCGGTTGATCGTCACCGAATCCCGACTTTCTGATGGCGTTATCTGCCGATACCAATAAGTGGTATGGTAGCGCTGCAACTCAAAGGAGGATTGTCGTGGCAAAGAACACCAGCATCACCATCGGAGACCATTTTGAAGACTTCATCGCCGGCCAAATCGACGCCGGGCGCTACAACAATGCCAGCGAGGTGATTAGATCGGGTCTGCGACTTCTGGAAGAGCACGAACAAAAGGTAGCAGCGTTGCGGCAAGCCTTGATCGAAGGAGAAGAAAGCGGCGACGCTGGTGAGTTGGACTTTGCTGAGATCCGTCGCAAAGCCCGCGAGAAAGCCGAGACCTCGTCGAAGAATGCCTAGATGTCAGCAGCCAACTTAGTCGAGGGCGATTCGGCGATTTATCGCCACGCTCTTTGAGGCTCGTTGGATTCTGAGCCTCATTCATCCTGGTGGTCGGCATCCGAGCCATGCCTTCGAAAACCTCGGG
>JAZGFI010000078.1:0-5513 GCA_036479435.1 Planctomycetota bacterium
CACGCCCATTACAAATTCACTATCGTTACTCATGGCCGGTCTCCGTTTTTGTTTTGAGAAAAACACTGAGCCCCATTTTAGGTGAGCTCGACGACGGAGGCCGGCCCTCTCATCTCATCTGGCACCGCCTAGTCACTAGAAGATTCGGTAACCGAAGTTGGCGAAACGCCGTAGGGCGTTATTGGCGGTGCTATGCACTTTGGGGTCCTTTAACAGGTCTTTGATTGGTTCCATCAAGCCGCTTGTGAGGATGTGGGCCGCGACTTCGATTGCCTTCCTGCGAATGAGAAATTCGGGGTGTTGGAGCAGGGGCCTTAGGAGCTCGGTTAGGTCGACGCCACTCCCGTGCGAGAAGACCAGAAAGTGCAAAAAGTCTCTTTTGATCTTCGGACTCCATTCGTCTTGGTTGATCTCCTCGATGGCATAGGCGGCGTAGCCAACGGGGTCCATGCGAAATATCGCGACAACTCCTGCCGTTGTCGCCGACGGGATACGAGCATCGCCGGTAGAAGAGTGCAGTCGATAACTAATCATCTCGCTTGAGTGTCCAAGGACTGTGTCCCGGTGCAACTTCATCGTCGCCAGGAGCACAGATCTGGCCTTCTTGATGAATAAGGATCGATCCTCGCCCATCTGGGTTGCGGATTTCGTCAGCGCGAGCATCGCCGCGGCGCGTTTCTCCGAAGTCTTGAAATGATCTGCTTCCAAGCGAGCTAAGAGTCGATTCACCGCCTCAGCCATCGGGATGGCGCCCAAGGTCTTGATGAGATTGAGTTCATGGCCGGTGGTAGGGCGTGAATCGAAGGCCGCATCGAGAGACTCAATGCTCTCAGAATCCGCGTGGCGCACAATCGCGGGTAAAAGGACGCGTAACTCGTAGTTGTTCGCGGTCGCGAGGAGGGAAATCAGTTGAACGAGATACTCGGGCTCAGCGTAGGTGCCAATCAGGGCGCTGATTTGGTTTCGGTTATGTTCCTTCGGAAGAGCAAAGCGCGAGAAGTAGTAGTCCAAAGCGTAACTTTCTGAACCCCAATATTCCGCCAACACCTCTAAGAGAGTGCTGCTAACCGGCCACTTGGTCGCGCTCATCAAGCGAAAAGCCTCTTGCTTGCGATCCGCTGGCACCAAGATCTTGATGGCCTCGGCGACGGACTGGCCGATGTGACTGCTCGAGTCGGTAACCTCGCCGAAGTTCCGCAGCATGGACATCAAGCCGTCAACGCGGTTTCCCATCCGCAGCCAGTCGAAGATCCGAGCGAACCCTTCTCCCTGTAAGGCCGGAGGCCGCTGGTACTTGGCCGGAGTGTACGAGAGCACCGAGTTTCCAAAGAAGGGAAGATCACCGAGGATGCGCGGCAAGAAATCGATTTTGTCGTGGCGAAGGGTATAGAAGAATGCCGCGGCCTTCATTTCCTGAGACCCCTCATCGAAAAGTGTCGCCATGATCTCGTCGAGTTGATCCGATCCAGCCCTCGCCAACACCGATGCTGCGAGATACCGAACTTCCTCGTTGTTGGAGTCGACAAGTTGACGAAAGAACAGCTCACGTTCCGGAGTGTCGAGGAGTTCCTTGGCCGCCGACTTCCTCAGCATCTGCACAACGACAGAGCAAACTCTCGTCGAGGGGTCCACCAACAAGGGACGCAAGACTGCTATGTCCTGTTCACCGGTCCTCGCGGAAAGAAGATGGAGAACCGAGATCCTGACCGAGTCGTCGTGATCAGCTAAGCCCTGCAGGAGGACTTCGCGCGCATCTTGTTGCGATAGATTGGACCCCGCATAGCGATACGCCGCCTCGCGGACTTTCGGCGATGGGTCTTTCGTGGCGCCCATCAAGATTCCGAGTTGAGCACTAATGGCCTGCGACAGAAGTTCTGGACGACCAAGAATCCAGGCGCGCAGATCTTCGTGCGGATCTCCGAGGGCGCGCAGCGCGATCTTCTCTTTATCCGTAGCGCTGAGGATGCGGCTGCCGTCGCCAGCGAGAGCCCTAAAAGCTGCTTTGCGCACGGGGAACACATCGCTCTTGAGAAAAACCTCGAAATCCGCAATTTTCGGGTCCCTTAGAAATCGAATCAGATGGGGTGCATTGACACGAACTTGAGGTTCCATATCCGCCAAGATCGTCCTAATGAGGCGATCGCGGTTTCCGGAGTTGTTGAACATCTGCCGATGGGAGATTTGACGGGAAGTGTTTTTGCGGAATGAAGGTCGGAGCCGGTCCCAGATTGTTGCCAGCGCATTCATGGCCGCCTGATCGTTGCGCCGAGCGAAGTACTTGATCGCACCGGACTGAGTATTGGAGTCCCTCGGCGTCAAAAAGACCTTGACGATGGCCGGAGCTGCGCGAGTACCCAGGGAATCAATCTTAGAAAAATTGTTCATACCTAAATCGTGTTGGAGCGTCTTGAATTCCTGCTCGGTGATTTCGACATCGCTGCCATCAAGTTCTTGGCGCCGGACTTGCAGATCGTTGAATTGAGTTCGGCGGGCGGCGTTTTGCCCAACCAAGGCCTCGAGTTTCGCCATGGCCTCATCGACGTCCTCTTTTCGTTGCAAACGAATCAGACACCTCACCTTGCCAAGCCCCGCGCGAAAGCGCGTCGGCTCCGAGGCCGCCTTGTCGGCCAAAACCGCATCGAAAACCGCGAGAGCCTTAGCCGGATCGGCTTTGGACTCTTCGGCGATTAAGGCTGCGCCCAAACGCTCTTCCGCGCTTTGCTGCGCGGCAAGGCTCGCTTGTAGAAACAATGAAATCAAGATCGCGAGGACTAAGCTGCCCGCCAGTGATGAAAGTCGCATGGTCATCTCCCAAGAGAATCGAGGTTCCGCTCAGAATCATTCGACCAATATGATGACGGCAATACCGTCCCGAAGATGTATCAGACTTGTACCAGCTTGTAACGGAGGGCCAGGAACGCGCTCAGGCGAGGATTAGGGGCGAAGGCGCGTCGCTCAGGATCGCGAATTGAGCCGATAACCGACGCCGTAGATCGTCACGATTAACTCCGGGTTTTGGGGATCGACTTCGAGTTTTCGACGCAAGCGCGCGACGTGATTGTCGAGCGTCCGCGTGGCAGCCCCGGAGTTGAGTCCCCAGATTCTCTCCAGCAAGTCTTCGCGCGTCACCGCTTCGTTGCCGGCCGCGTTCAGGACGCTCAGAATCTCAACTTCGAGATTCGTCATGGTGAGATTTTCGCGGTCATCGCTAGAAACGGCGCGATGACTTTTGAGATCGATTGACCAGGGCCCCAAAGTCAAACTGGCTTCGACGCCAGACGGAGTTTGTCGCGGTTTGGATCGACGTAAGATCGCGGCGAGGCGGGCGATGAGTTCGCTAGGACCAAAGGGTTTTCGGACGTAGTCATCGGCCCCCAAAGTCAAAGCGGTGACGGCATCTGATTCGTCGGAACGCGCCGTCAGCATGACCACGGGGGTGTCGTTGCCGGCGTGGCGAATAGACTCCAACCACTCAAAGCCATTCATGCCGGGCAGCATGACGTCGAGCAAGACTAAATCGGGACGCTCTTCGCGAAGGGCCTCCGCGCCCGCTTCCGCGCTTTCGACGGCGACGACTTCCCAACCCTCTTTTTTGAGGTTGAAGGAAATTCCGAAACGGAGGTTTTCGTCGTCTTCTACGACCAGGATTTTCGTCATGGTTTTCTTCCCTCTGATCCTGGCAACAGATCGAGCCGCATCGTGGTGCCGGCCGGGGAGGTGTCTTCGATCTGCAAGCGTCCACCGTAGCGCTTGGCGATTCGCCGCGCGATCCAAAGCCCCAAGCCCGTGCCCTCGCCCCGCCGCTTGCGACTTCCCTCACCCCGGTGAAAACGGTCAAAGACCTTTTCGCGGTCGGCATCGGCGATGCCGCCGCCCTCGTCCTTCACCAACAAGCTATGGTACTTCCCGCGCCGCTCGACGCGAATCTCCACCACCCCGTTTGGATCACCGTGCTCAACGGCATTGCCCACCAAGTTGTCGAGAGCTTCAAGCAGCAGATCGCGGTTGCCCACGACTCCATCCTCCACGGGGATATGAAGAGCCTCGATGCGCCCGCCATGCAGGGCCACGCGATCTCGTCAACGATCGACAACTTCGGCGACCAAGTCTCGAATGGGCACATGAGCGGAATCCTCGGCAGAGTTGGCGGGTGCGTCCAAGCGAGCCACACCCATGATGCGAGTTAGCTGATGACCGAGTTTCTCTGACTCGGTTTTGAGGATCGACAGCATGCGTTCTTTGTCCCGGCCCTTTGGGGCGCCTTCGCCTTGCGTACCCAGCGTCTCGGCGAAGAGCCTCAGGTTGGCCACCGGCGTTTTGAGTTGGTGCGAGACCGCCGCCAGAAACTCCGCGCGGGTGTCCAACAAATCGCGCTCGCGCTCCATGCTGCGCAAGGCGACCAATGATCCCAGGCCAAGACCGATCAGCGCCAAAGCCGAGACCACGATGATCGAGAGGGTCGCCCATGGAGTGGGCTCCTCTACTTCTGCCCACACCAGATCAAAACGGCGCGCGCCAAAAACGCCTCCGGGCTCCACGAGCTTGCCGTTCACGGCGTCTTGCAACCCGATGGCTCGAACTGCGAGACCGCTCGGGGCCGTTGGAAGATCCGAATCCAGGGCACTAAGATGGAAGAGGTAGTTGGTCCTTTGACCATCGCTCTCAATGAATCCGGCGAAGCCATCGATCAACTCGCTCGATCGGCTCGCCCCATCATTGACCTGGAGCTGACGACGCTGCGTTTGAGATCGGTGTCGAAGGCGGAAACTGGCTCGCGCCAAGGCCGCCACGAGGGCGCTCTGTAAGCGTCGGGATGGGTCATCCTCAGATGCGGTGCGCGACCGCAGCCAGGCCTTCGCCAACACCGGGTCAGCTTCGCCAAGTCCTTCGATCTCTAGGATCAGTTGGGCGCTAACGCGCTGACTCCTAGCATCTTTGCGGTCGGAGGCGACACGGTCCATGAGGTTCAACCTGAGCGTGGTGGGGAGACGATGGCCACTCTCTTGAAGAAGCGTCCACTCATCTAGGGCCAGCTTGGGATCTTGTGGTTTCCCAACTCGTCGCCCGAGGCAGCGAAAGTAGCTCGTGAGGGCGACGAGATCATTTTTGGATTCAGCATCGAGGAAAATCCGACTCAGATTCGCGTCCAGCTTGAACTCACCGGCCTCAAGGCGCCCCCAGGAGCGACGAATGCCCTGGCGATCTTTGAGTTCGAGTTTGCCAAGGGTGTCATCCACACGGCTCAGGAGTGATAGCTGCGGAAACAGGCGTTGGCCTTGCCGGTCGTAGACCGTCGCCACGGTGCCGCGCCAACTTTGTGCGTCGTCAGGACGGCCGAAACCGTCTTCAAGCTCGCGCAAACGCGCCTTTTTTGTCGCCTGCGCATCCAAAGGCCAGGCCATCAACTCGTCGGCTCTTTGGTTGATGCGACGGCTTAAGGTGTCGCGGGCTGCTAACCACCAACGCTCTTCGTCGCCGAGACGACGCTGGGCCAGATCATCGGCGCGTTGATT
>JAZGFI010000079.1:0-3556 GCA_036479435.1 Planctomycetota bacterium
AGAAATGAGCGAAGCAGGGGGCGGGCCATGTTTGAGTTCCTTTGGACGGGTGCGATCAACACCTTTTATCCCTCGGAGGGATGGCCTACCGTTAACACATTGTGTACTTATTCGTGGCAAAAAGTACTGCACATTCTGCCGCGGCAATACGCTGTTAAAAAGGCGAAACCTGAGTCTGAGGCCCGCGAACTTCATTTAGAAAAATATTGGTCCTCCTGGTCAGTCACTCTGCGGAGGTGGGCATTCGCGCGTTTCGATGCGTTACTCTCTATCTCGTTCTCTGACATTCTAGCCATCAGTCGGTAGTGGTAGCTCAGCGTCGCGGGTTGGACGGCGCGCACGAGATCGAGCCCGGCACATCGGTGCTCGAATAACCATCGGGTCATCCGTTCATACTTTGATGCTGGGCCCAGGAGATCACGATGTCTCGCATCGATCGCGGCGATGCCGATGGTACCAGTGCTCTGTGCATCGAGAGTGAGCCCAAATCGGGGCGGGAGCCATGCTGGGATCCTGAGGATTAGAACGGGATCCTTCGGCTTCACCTGGGCACGTGTCGTTGTCAGAGCCGCAGCAACCGCGGCCTCGGAATAGTGATCATCGCATCTGTATACGGACACAGGCTCATCGTCTGCTCTGGTAAATGTCGTGGCGGCGAGCTCGGCCGTCGTCCTTGGTGTGATGGATCGTGTCGCGACTGTGTCATCGCGCACTTGGCCTGTGCTCCAGAGCTTGTCGCAGGTGGTCAGAACCCGGACGAGGCACGATGATTCGAGACCCTCGCAGGGTCGGATTGATTGTGCTGACGGCATCCCACGATCGGCTACGTCGTTAGGGTGGCGAGAGCCTCTGCGGCGTCCTCAGCGAGGATCTCATTCTGATCTCGGGCCAACAATGCCAGGAGCGGCTTTTGGCTTTCGGGGTCCAAGATTTCGATAAGCTCGAGTACCCGTGCCCGAGTGTCAAGCGCGCTGCTCCGGCCGAACGCCTCTAGGAGCTGACTCCGCTCAGTGGCGGCTAGGAAGGTGGCGCCCGCTGCAAGTTCGACGAAGGCCTCCTGCCCGGGCTCCGGAGTGTGGGCAAGTTCCAGCAGTGCTTGCGCGCTGTCGTGGCCGACATGACCGAACAGCTGGATTGCGAGATCAAGGCGATCGGCGTTTCCGAACTGTCGGTATCCATCCATCGCCGCGCGGGAGATCAGTCGGGCCGGACATCGAGCGAGGGTGTCAAACCGTTCTTGTCGGTCGGGTCCTCTTGCGCGAAATAGTCTTTCAAAAGCAGCTGACACGGCCGCGAGTCCGAGCGCTTCACTCTTCACCTCGCTTCCCGGGGGCTCGGAGGAGGGCGGCGTGGCTGTGGGCTTCTCTGGTTCAGGTGTCAGCTCCAGTGACGAGATCGGCGGGGTCCCGGCGGTTGGGAGCCTCTATGGAGTTCAGCCCGTCGGTGGCCAACGGGGCTCCGGTAAGAGCAAACACGACACCAGCAGTGGTAACGCACATAGCCATCGGACGCTCATGTGCACTGTGTTGTTGCAGCTCAGCACCGATCTCAGCCAAAAACACTGCCATCTAGTCCGCGATCCTGTCTCCGAGCACCTGAGATGTTTGGTTCTCGGCTAGTTGGAACACTGGGGCAGCGGCAGTGAGCATGCGCGCCAGATCGAAGTTCCGGCGCGTGGTGACGTGGATATCGTGGTGGACGTTGATCGCCACTGAGAGGGCTGGCGACGGATCCGATTTCACCGTGACGGTCACACGAAAGCGGCGGCTGACGTGCTCATCCTCCGCCAGCTTCAGGGGCGGCAGCTTGTAGGAAAATACGACTTGCTCAGGTTCCGGCTGAGTGCCCGAGATAGGGGCTTGAAACGGAAGTCGTGCGAAGTCCTCCGTGATCGCTGCGAGCCGGGCGGGATCGACGTCGGTCGCTGTGGTCACGTTTAGTCCGAACGCGGTGACCGGTGTATCCGCGAGCCGCTCAAACGTCCCGCAAGCGAGTGCAAGCACGGATTCAGACCCGGTGTTGGGTGAACTCGTTGCAAGCCACTGATCAGGCATGCATTGCACATGGAGTCCCGGTGTTGCGAACTGCGTCAGCTGCGGCATCATCAGGAGTTTGGCGTTCGCTACTAGTGAGGTCTGCACCTGGTCCTCCGCCAGAATCCCGGTCACCTGGTACCACAACGGGTGATGGATCCTGGGATTCATATGCCCCTTCACCACGATGGTGTGCTGTTGTTTGGCAGTCATGGACCCAGATACGTCGTCGACGTAGATACTACATCCCCCGTCGGCCCATTCCCTCAAGGGGCCTGGATCGCTCCCTGAGCCGGAGATCAGCTGGTCAAATATCCTGGTGAGGAATCATCCCACATCCAACACGCCCAAGCGCGACACCTGAACCCCCTACGCGGACGTCGTGTGGAGCCCGGCGCGACGCACACCAGACCCGATGCGGCGTTGTTTTTGCGCGCATGGCGTGAGCGCCTCCAGGCGCGCTCTCTACTGGCAAAACAGCAGGAAGAGGATCATTATCCCCGGATCGATGGCCCGCTTGCCCAACAAGACCCGACCCACCAAACGCGGACAGCCGGACGAAGAAATCGTACAGGCTCACAAGATCATTGCGGGAATCGTCGATAGATACTGTGACGGGACCGAGGATTTCGCCACACGGTCCATGATGTTCCGCGGGATCTTGGGTCAACTCGCCAGTCGCTTTTGTTGGAAAGGATGAAAGACGATGCCAAGAGCAGCCAGAGTCCCAAACGTTGACAAAGCAGATGACGACCTTATGCGAGCGTTTCGGTTGATCTCGTCCCTTGCGGATCGCCGAGGGGGTGACTCGCCTGACTTCATGGGACGAGGCAGAACGATGCGCGACGTGGTGGGCGATATCCTTTGGCTCGGCGAGGAACAGCAACTCGAGGACGCGAGGACGCACGCACCCTTGGTCGAGGTCGGCGGAGAGCGGTACTGCCGAGTCGAACAAGAGCGGCACCCTGAGACCATCTACCATGGACTGTGGGGCGCGCATCGCATCGAGGCACCCCTTTACAGATTGGCTGGCATGCGCAACGGGCCGACCATCAAGCCGCTGGCGTGCCGACTTGGCATCCTGGAAGGGTCGCTGCTGCCCGACCTTGCGGATGCGGCGGGTGACTTGATGGCGAGCATGACAAGCCGCAATATGGAAACCGTTCTCGCACGACTTGGCTTCCGGCCCCCGAGTCGTGCGACACTCGAAAAGCGTGTTGGAGGACTGTTCTCGTCGATGGCGGTGTGCGTGCGAGAGCTCGAATCGGAGTGCCGAGAACTGGAGGACCACGACTTTGCAGTCGGAGTCGTCTCTTGTGGTCTGGACCGATTCGCTACCCGTATGGACGAAGTGTTGCCAGAGGGCCCGGAGCGGGAGAAGAAGCTGTCGAAGCGCCGCGCCAAGGAAGCGTACGCGCGCACGCCCCCCGAGCCGTATACGACCAACTGGCGCATGTCCTGGGTCGGGAATGTGACGTTGTACGATACGGAGGGGCATCCGCGATGCACGTACCGATACGGAG
>JAZGFI010000080.1:0-15145 GCA_036479435.1 Planctomycetota bacterium
ACTTCGGATTCGGTGCGTACTCGGGGTAGAAGATGTCATCGATCGAGGCCCCCACGATGTAGCAGAAAAACCCCAGCCCAAAGACGCCGAAGACAATGCTCGGTACGCCGGCGAGGTTGTTCACGGCGATCCGCACCGCGGAAGTCAAAAAGCCCGCTTTCGCGTACTCCCGCATGTAGAGTGCCGCCAACACGCCGAAAGGCACGACGACCAAAGTCATCAGCAGAGTCATGATGATGGTGCCGAAGATCGCGGGAAAAACGCCACCCTCACTGTTCGCCTCGCGCGGATCGTCAAACAGAAACTCGCGCCATCGCGAAACATAGCTAGAGACTTTTCCGAAAAAGCTCAGTCGGTTTGCCGGCACGGCGCGGACGATCTGCGACAGCGGGATTTCTTGTTGCTCACCGGAGGCGGTCGTCAAGACCAAACGATAGCGTGTATTCTCCAGCTCAAGCTGCTCGATCTTCTTGAAGATTTCAGCCTCTTGCTCAATCGCACCCTCCTCAACACTTGCGAGACTCGAGCTGGCATTCCGATAGTTTTCGGAGTCCTTGCCATCCGCGAGCTCGGCCCGCCGCAGGTCGAGTCGTGCCTCTTCGCGATCCGCGCTGATGCGGCCCAATTCATGTTTCTTGAGGCCTTCGGCCTCAGCAAATCGATCCCGAACGTCGTCGCCAAACTCCTCATAGCGTCGCCAGGATTCCTCGGCGCCGGTCGCCGCGACCTGATCGTCGATGATGAACTTCGTAGGGAGGCCGTAGAATCGCCCCCACTCTCTGCGCTCCAACAGCAGGGCCCATTCGGGGCGCTCCTCGGCCGCGACTTCGAAATCCGAAATCCAAGTGAAGTGGGTGCTCGTAAGATCGAAGTTCCCAGAACGGATGAGGCGGCGACGAGAGGATGCCTCGCCACCAAGTGCAGATCGTTGCTTCGCCGTCAGGGCCTCTGACTGCTCCGGCGTCAACTCGTAGGACGCCGATCGTGCGACCTCGCCCATGGTCATCTTGCCGTCGTGGGAGGTAACGAGGACAATCTCGCCGGGCCAAAAAGTCGAAAATCCCTGCACGAAGATCAAGCCCAAGAGGCCCGCGATCATCGCCACCGCTAAAACCAATGCGCCGCCGGTAAGCCAAACGTAGGGCTCGCCGCGCGCGATGACCGCGATCGCCACCGGGCGTCTTCGACCCCCGTTGACAGGGCTTTTGGGATCGCGTTTCGACATCGTCTTTGGGCTAGTCGTCGTCATAGTTGGAAAGCCCTCTTGCGGAATCGCTGACGAATGGTCTCCGCCAAGGCGTTGATGACGAATGTCAAAGAAAAGAGCACCAGCGCGGCGAGGTAGAGAGTTCGGTAGTGGGTGCCGTCTCGAACGGCTTCCGGTATCTCGACGGCAATGGTCGCTGCCAAAGTGCGGAAGCCATTAAAGATGTTCGCGTCCATGATGGCGGTGTTTCCCGCGGCCATCAGCACGATCATGGTCTCTCCAACCGCGCGGCCGAGCCCGATCATGACCGCCGAGAACAAACCACTTGCCGCGGTGGGAATGATGATGCGAGTCGCCGTTTGCCACTCGGTCGCCCCCGCTCCCAAGGATGCGGCCCGAAGGTGCGTCGGAACGGCGGCCAGTGCGTCTTCGGCGATGGTGTAGATGATGGGGATGATCGCGAATCCCATGGCAAATCCAACAACGAAAGCGTTGCGTTGAATGTAGGTCCCCAGAAACGATCCCCGGGCATCAAAGCCCATCGCGGAGATCATCCATGCGATGCCAACCGCGACGGCAAAGACCAGGGCGCAAAGCGCCGCAAAGCGCAGCAGTTCGAAGGTCGCAAAGCGACGGCGCGACCAATCCGCGCTGAGTTTCCGAATCCAAGGATGGCTGAGGCGCCCCGAGATCGTGATGGCAACTCCCGCCGTCAACGGAAGCACGAGTAGTAGCCAGCCGCCAATGGCAGATCCGACCTGACCGTCCAGCCAGCTTCGAATATCAGACTCGAAGAAGAGTCGCTCGACGAGCGGGCCCATAAGCCAAGCCAGCAGCAGACCTGCGGGCAAGCACAATCCCATCGTGGCAAGCCGCCAAGACCTGAATCTGAGGGCCCGTTCCTGTGGCATGAGTTGCCACAAATAAGCTCCCAAGACGAAAGCCAAAGGCATCAGAAAAAAGGACGCAATCACAACTGGGATGACATTTTCGATGAAGGGTGCGAAAACCAAAGCGGCGAGAAATCCGAGGACGACGCTGGGCAAGCTCGCCATGAACTCAATGGCGGGCTTGACACGCCCCTTTGCTTTGGGGCTCATGAACTCGCTGGTGTAGATCGCGGCCAACAAAGCAATCGGCACGCCGAACAAGAGCGAATAGAACGTTGCTTTCAGGGTGCCGAAGACCATGGGCAGAAAGCCGAGTTTCGGCTCGAAATCATCCGAGCCACCCGTGGTTTGCCAGGTGTGACTGGGCTCCTCCGAGCCCTCGTACCACACGCGGCCGAATAGAGTGCCCAGACGCGCCGTCGGGTGTTTCAGGTCAACGCGCCAAAGCGCGATCTTGCCGTTGGTGATGGCGAGGACGGCATCCTCGCGTGGTGATATGGCGAGAGCTTCGATGGCGGTGCTTTGTGAAGACTTAACGGCGACCTCGAGGCGCAACACCTCGGCTTCAGCGGTGACATCCTGCACTGAGATCCCGCCGTCAGCATAGCCACTAAGAAGCAGCCGCGACCGTGTCGACACTCCCGACGCGGTCATCGCGCTGCCGCCGCCTGCAAGCTCGTGCGCGCGACGCGTCACGATGCCGTCTTTCGTCGATGCAGATTTGGGTTTCACGCCGAACCATGCGCTGGTTCGGCCCGACGAGCTGCCGACGATCAGGGTGGTGCGACCGAGTAGATAGTCGAGATGCGTGAGCGATTCGTCGTCATCGACAAGGGTCAACTCCTCAGCATGAAAACTCTGCTCGGGGTCGAGGACGTTGATTCTGAGGAGCTTCCCATTCTTCCAGGCCAGATAAAGCTGGTCCCCGAGCGTCGAGAGCAACATGAAGTCGGGCAAGCCACCGGCCGTATCCAGCGCCCCAAGGTCGAACTCCTCGCTGCGGATACGATACTTGCCAGTCAAAAGATTGCGTCGCCGCTCGATCGACAGATAGCGCAGCGCGCCATCTTCGCCGAGAGAGCAGAGGCGCGGTCCCTGGATCGTCACGACATAATCGAGTCGATGAATAGGGGCCGATCCGCCGGAGTTGAAGGGATCGTCGATAGAGATCTTTACGCGGTCCAGACGGAACTGACCAAGCGGAGTGAGGCTCGCGATGCCGCCGTCGTAGGGTTGGATACCCCCGGGTTCGATTCCCGACAGCTCTTCGGGAATCTCCTCTTCTGCGAGGTACTTGGTCTCAATCTCAATCTTGCCGACTTGCAGCCGACCATCATCAAAGCCAAACGCGATATCCGGCGACGCAGGATCAGCCATGACCGCGCTGACCTTGCCCGCCGCCGCCACACGGCGGCGGCCTAAGGAAGCTCCGTTGTCGAGTCGCCAAGTCTCCAAGAACCCGTCTTGGTCGAGAGCCCAAGCCAGTTGGATCTGTTCATCCAACTTGACTCTGACCGGAACCACTATTGCGGTCTGGACCGCAAATGACGTCTCGCTTTCGACCTCGGCGTCGAAGAACAGGGGCAGGGCCACACTTAGAAGAAAAACACAGACCCCGAGCACCGCCACAATCGTGCCGATGCCCCCGACCGTGATGACGATCCGAGAGAGTTTGTCGCCCAACTTGACGATAGACTTCGTCTTGCGATCTCGGGTACGACCGCTGAAGGCCCTGGCATCCTGCGCTGTCTTGCTCGCGTTCTTCTTCACGTTCTCATCTCGCTGGGCTAACCGTCAACACTTAGTTCTTGGGCGTGATCTTCGGCAAGGAGAGTCCGACTTCTTTGAGCGCCTCGATGGCGATCGGTGCCGTGATGGGAAAATAGCCGTCCTTTAAGACCGCTTCTTGACCACCCTTGCTGTAGATGAGTTTCAGAAACTCACGGCGCAGGGGATCGAGTTTGGAACCGGGCTTGTAGTTAACGGCGAGCCACAGAAAACGCGCCAAGGGATAGTCACCCGTGTAGGCGTTTTTGGGCTCAGCAGCGATCATCTTGTCGCCGGTCTTACGGCAAAGCGCGATGGCGCGCACATCGGCGGTCTTGTAGCCGATCCCGCTGTATCCGATGGCGTAGCGATCGCTGGCAACACCCTGCACCACCGAGCTCGAACCCGGCTGCTCTTTTACCGAGTCTTTGTAGTCGCCTTTTCCGAGCGCATGCTTTTGAAAGTAGCCGTAGGTCCCAGAAGCTGCGTTGCGGCCGTAGATGCTGATGGGCTTATTAGCCCACTCCCCCTTCAGGCCAAGCTGGCCCCAAGTGCGAGTATCGCTCGGGTGTCCGAGCTTGCGGTTCTTGGAGAAAATAGCGTCAACTTGTTGAAGGCTCAGACCCTTAATCGGGTTGTCTTTGTTGACATAGACCGCGAGCATGTCGATCGAAGTCGGAAGCTGGACGGCTTTGTAGCCGAACTTCTTCGAAAAGCGGTCCATCTCCTTAGTCTTCATCTTGCGGCTCATCGGACCGAAGTTCGAGGTGCCGGCGATAAGGGCGGGAGGTGCCGTGGATGACCCTTTTCCTTCGATTTCGACCCTTACGTTGGGGTAGTGCTTTTTGAAGGTCTCGGCCCAAAGCGTCATCAAGTTGTTCATGGTGTCAGAGCCGACACTCTTGATCGAGCCCGAGATACCTCGAGTCGGTTTGTAGCTGGGGAGGTTTTCATCAACTGACTGTTGGGCACCAAGGACCCCCGCTATTAAGGCGAAGGCCAGGGCAAAAGTGGCAAGCTTAGGCATGGTACAAATCTCCTATCGAAAGAGTTTCGCGCTGCGGTCATAATGTGGAGCTCACTAGTGCCCCAGATGTCCGCGATGTAAAATTGCTGTAAACGCCCCACAGAGATCCTCCGAGGGTGGTAACTCGTCGCACGAGTCCTTGGCGTCTACAGACTCACGATAGGAGCCGAGCTTGGGCTTTGGATGCGAAGGGTGTAAGGAAGGTGTGAGCACGCGTCGAGATGACCGCGAACGCAAAGAGCGTGCGAGCCGACCTGTGGTTATGGGGAAGCTCGCACGCTCTTCAAAGAACGGCAGATCTAAAAACTCAGGCTTGATCGAAGCCTAGGAGCGCGAGCGGCGCCTGGCGTTGGCCTTGCCTCGTTTCGACACCTTCGAACGTCCCTTGGATGGCGCTTTCGAGTCCCTGGTGCCGCGTCGCGAGCCTGACCTGGAGTCTTCACCCTGCCCCGGTGACCGAGAGCGTCCCCCGGAGCGCTCTCCTCCAGCCCGTTGACGTTGTCGTCTCGGCGCAGTTTTAACGGAGCGACGCTTTGTAGCGGGGGGATTTGATTGTTCGATGCGGTTCCCCAGGGCTTTTTCGATCGTTGCCAAATGACTGCGTTCGTCGGAGGAAACGAAGGTGATCGCGTCACCTTGCTTTTCAGCTCGCGCAGTGCGGCCCACGCGGTGGATGTAATCCTCCGCGAGATTCGGGCAATCGAAGTTGACGACCAATGAGAGGTTATCGACATCGATGCCGCGGGCGGCGATATCCGTCGCCACCAAGACTCGGATACGACCCGTCTTGAAGCCACTGAGTGCTTTTTCGCGCTGGGATTGACTGCGATTGCCGTGGATGCGTTCGGCGTTGATCCCGTTGGTGGTCAAAAACAGAGTCAAGCGGTTGGCTCGGCTCTTCGTGCGAGTGAACACCAAGACCGAATCGTCATTGCGGTCATCGAGGATGTCCAAGAGCAGGGTTTGCTTGTCGGGCTGCGACACCGAGATCATCTTTTGCCGCACGCCTTTGGCGGGAGCTTGCTTGCGCTCGACAGCGATGCGCTCTGGCTCGTAGAGCATTTCCTTGGCGAGCTTGGCAATCTGCGGCGGCATGGTGGCCGAGAACAACAGCGTTTGCCGGTCTTCTGGAACCTGCAACAAGATGCGGCGAACGTCGGGCAAAAATCCCATGTCCAGCATGCGATCTGCCTCGTCGAGGATCAACACCTCGACTCGGCTCAAACTAGCGTAGGGACGAGTCAAGTGATCGAGCAAGCGCCCGGGCGTGGCCACGAGCACATCGACGCCATTTCGAAAGGCGTCTGCTTGGGCACCCATGCCCACGCCGCCGTAGATCGCGGCCCCCCGCAGTTTCGTGTAGCGGGCCAAGTCCTTCATATCGTCGGCGACCTGGGCCGCCAACTCGCGAGTCGGCGTCACGACCAATACTCGCGGTCCCGGCCTATTCTCGTCGAGGAGATAGTCGAGCGTCGGCAACAAGAATGCCGCGGTCTTGCCGCTTCCAGTCGCGGCGCAGGCCAAGACGTCGCGGCCCTTGATGGCAAAGGGGATGGCTTGTTTCTGAATGGGTGTAGGCGTCTTGTAGCCCAGAGCGATCACCGCTTTTTCTAGCTGTGGATGAAGCCCAAAGGACTGAAATGGATTGTCTGACATGATTGCCTTCTGCACGATCCGCGGGCCCGAATTCGGGTGAACGCGATCTAGTTGTGCTTTTGAGCGCGCTTGTTTGCGCGCGGCGGCCGAGCGTCGCCGGAGGCGAGGCCGCAATTGATTGGTTAAGGGGCGCGCTTGATCCGCAGCCCTCACAGGTGATCTAAGACCACCCAACCGCAGACAGGCGACACGCGCCAGCGGCGCCTTCACGCCGCACAGGGCTTCTTTTGGCGAAACCCCGTCGCGATAAGCTTGCCAAGAGCGCCCGGCAGACGCAAGTTCAACGCCTTCGAGCCGCTTTCGAGCGTAAACCTCTGGTAAGCTCGCGTTGACGCAGGCACAAGCTGGCCCCTATGGGTCTATTTTCCGTTCCGGATCAACTCATGACGACAGATCGAACCAAAGCCGCTCTCTGCGGCACATACTCGCTACTGGCATGGGCCCTTGCGGGCCTGATGGCGAGCCTCGCCCCCGCCCAATCCAGCGAACTCGGAGCCATCGCGCCCAAAAACTGCTGGTACGTCAAAGGCGGTTGTGCCGCTCGCACCGGCGCGACTTTGACCAAAGCGGTGAAGGGACCGCTAGTGGAGTCTTGGACTTTTCCCAGCGAGGGCACCATCGAAGGCGAGCCCCTAGTTTGGAATGACCTCGTCGTTATCTGTGAGAAAGTCAATGACAATAAGCGCGTCCTCAAGATCATCGATCTCGACGACGGCCGACGCCTTGCGACCAAGTCCTTCAAGACAAGCCTACCCTTAGCACCGTCTATTTGGAACCGCCGCTTGCTCTTGAGAACTCAGGCCCGAACCCTTGAGTTGTTTCGAATTAACTCAAGAAGCGTCTCTTCAATTTGGCGCTACAAGAACGCCGATGCCGATTTCATGGAACCACTTTTGGTTCAAAACGAAGTTTACGTCGCCACCGCAAGCTCCCTCTTGCGTTTGGACGTCGGTCAGCGAAAACCTACATGGCGGCAACGCATGACGATTCGCGGAGCTCCTTGCCGCCGCGGCGACTGGCTTTACTTCATTCGCTACTCAGGGGACAACGTTTCGCTTGTCGTGATCGACCACCTCACGGGAAAAACCGCGTCGAGCGCACACGCGGGCCCTCAAAATGGAGTGCCCAAACCCGCGACGATGCGCTCGGTACACGCCGGTGAGAAGTACGTCTTTGCACTTTTTGGCCACACTTTGAATGTACGTCCCCTTAGTTATGGCGCCCCGCTCAAATCGCATCAATTGCCCAACGCCTCTATGGCCAGGCGCGGGTTGCCCCGGCCCTTTAGCGTTTCAGACTTAGGGCTTCACCGTTACAACGCTGCGCCCGTAATGAGGGGCGACAAGGTTGTTGTCCGCACGCTCGATAACAAGCACCAGGAATTGTGGGGCCAGCTTTCCGACGATTCTTCTTATCGAGTGCTCGCCACCAAGGATGCTTTCTCCGAGCTTCTCAAGGCTCAACAGCCTGCCACCATCGCCGACAATATGGGCATCATCAATGGCTGCGCCTTCGACCTTTCGTCCAACAAGGTCTTTTGGCGACTTCCCGTGGAACAAGGGAGCCGCATCATCCCCACCCGCAACGGCTACTTGAGTGTCCGTGACAAACGCAAAACCTTGGTGGCATGGACGGCGAAAACGAAAGTTGCGAACAAAGGCGAATGGACGCGCTCGAAAGAAGCTGTCGACCTGGCTAAAGCACTTGTCATGTTGCGCGGGGGTCACGTGGAAAACGGCAGCTTCAGTTTTGATCCCGCAAAAAGGAGCGTCGAACAAACCAAACCTGCGCGCAACAAAGGGACGCGGAGCCTCGCGTCCATCGCCTACATCGAAGACCGCACTGGCCAGCCCGAATACTGGGCCCATCCGGATGCGCTCGAAGAGGCCATGGTGGCGCTTTTCCACCACCTCGTGGCCAAAAGCTATCACGCCCTCGCGAGAAAACCCCTGTCAACGAACGATCCGACTCTCATTCGCAGGTTATTGAATGAAGCAACGGCGCGCGGAAGCGACGGTAGCGGCATAGCGAAGATCGTTAAGCAACTCACGAGGATGGAGTCACGCCAGCCAAAAGTGAAGGCCAAGTCTGTGGCAAAGATCCTCGCTGAGGAATCAGCCCTTAGTGCCAAGGCTCTGAAGGCTATTTGGAAGCGTGACGCCAAGCTGCCGAAAGAGGTCTCAACGCGAGCTCGCAATGCCCTCTTACGAGCGGTCTTGAAGTTAGATCCCGAGAATGCAGAGGTTCGCAAGCGAGCCATCGCACAGATGCCTAAGCAGATTATCGTCAAGGCCAGCACCAAGATCGCACGGGTTCTCGACTTCGCCGATGCCGCCTTAGAGTTCCCCTTCAAGTTTGTAGAGCTTCCAGAACCCAACGAGGTACATCCTTCGTTTGCTTCGCGCGAATACTTCACCGTACTGCACCAATGGAAGCCCAAAAACCCTAAGAACATCATCGCCATTCAGAGCCAACGGCTTTTGGTTATCGGTCCGGCGGACGCTCCCGGTCGGCTCATCAAGTGTGTCGAGACCGGAGAGTTTGTCTGCGAAGTCTTGGAGAAGATGTTTTCGAAGGACGAAAATAAGCGGGGCACGCGCAATCCTCTGCTACTCATCGTTCATGCCGACAAGAAAGAATACCTCGCCAACAGTCGCGGCGGCAGTCACCTGGGTTGGACCGCCGGCCACTACTCGCCTTTCGATCGCAAGTCTCGACTGTTCATCGAAGACAAAGAAGGAGCCTTCGAACGGAACTTGAGTACTTTTGCCCACGAGTTGACGCACCATTGGATCGACGTGCGCTGTCCCTACTTCAAAAACGGTCACCCCGCCACGAGACAAGCGACTCCGGGCTATTGGATTGTCGAGGGCTTCGCGTCACTGATCGGAGAAGCAAGGATCGATCCCCGGCGAAAGATATTCGAACCCATCCACGGCTCAAACGCGAGTACCGATGTTGTCTCAAACGCGACCGAAAAGCAGTCCATACCCTGGAGAAACCTGCTGGCCTACGGCCAAGGGCACTTTTCGCAGCTGCCCAAGGGACCTCATCCAGCATTGCTCATCCATACCAACCAGACCTTGGGGCTTAGGTTCTCGATGAGCCCCACTGGTTTGTTTTACCAGCAAGCCACCGCCCTATCGCGCTACCTTTTCGCCGCCGAAGACGGCAAGTACCGCCAAAAACTCCTCCACTACCTCGCGGACTACGAAGGGGGCGTCAAAGGCAAGGCCATGAATTTTGAGAATGTCTTCGGATTCAGCCCGGAGGAAGCTGGAAATAGAGCGCGGGCCTTCGCCAAGAAACTCGCCGGCAAATGAGCCGGGTTGAGACGACTCGGCACATGGCCCAAACCGCCTATTCGGACCTGTTAAGAAATTCTCGCAGAGCGTTGAGCAAGCACGCGAGATCCGCGACGTCACCGGCGGCGCCGGGGCCGGGGCCGCCGTGCAAGACCACCATAGGCCTTCGGCTCGACACCTCGCCGTAACGCCGCACCGCCACTTTGCCAAAAGACTGGTTGGCCTCAGTCATGACTCTCCCTCGTATTTCAATCTGAGGCAACTGCTGTCTTCGACGGCGTTTCTGGCTTCACATGATCGAAACGGCCACGGAATGCGTGTGGCTATTGAGCGCCATACGGCCGGCATCGCAACCAAGCGCGTGCCGGCGAAGAGAACTCTCTTCAGGCGTTCTTCATTCAGGAGAAGTACCATGCATTCGACCACCAACCACTCTCTCGTTTTTGTTGCCATAGCACTGCTGGCCAGCGTTGGCTTCGGGCAAGCGACCTACGTTTACGATGTCACAAGCTTCGGAGCTTTTGAGCAGCACTACCTCGATTCTGCCGCCTATCCCGATGGAACGCCATCGCCGGTGGGGCTGTACCCGGCACCCTCGGCGGGTGCGCTCGGCCTGGCCGTTTTTCCGCTAGGCGCGATGGCCAGTGACGATACCACGACCACCATCTACTCGACGGACGGCTTCGCGATGGCCATGGATCTCAACTTCAGCTACGTCCCCTTTGTGGCTCCTGGCCCGCCCACGCCCCTCGCTCCCATCGTGCTGCCGCCGTTTTGGGCGGGAATTTCCGGTCTCGCCGTGGACAGTGTTGGCGGCGTTCTGTGGGCTGGCGATCCCTTCGGATCTTTCGCGCCCTATCCGCTCGTACCGCCCTTTGTGCCCTTGGCCGCGCCCATCCTCATCCCCTCACCTGCGGTGGGCGTCGTTCCGATGGTAGGCCTTGGTTATGAGAGCTCGACCGGGACCCTGTGGTCGGTCGACGCTGGCGGTGCCGTCTTCAACTTCACTATCGCTGGTGTTCCCGTCGGACCGCAACCCGTAGTGGTCATTCCCTCCGCCGTTGGCTTCCTCTTTAACGGTATCACCGTCAACACCACGAACGGACCGGGGGCCCTCGGTGCCCCGCCCTGCTCAGCGCAAACTGGATCACAACACGTTGTCATCACCGATGGGGTCTTCATTTACGATGCCGTGCCGGGAATTGCCCCGCCCATGCCCATCTTAGGGGGCTCTGGGCTGGGAACCGTGGGCCTCGCCTACAGCTCCGATCCGCAAATCCTTCCCGGTTTTGCGGGTTGCCCCACGACGGGTGCCGGACCCATGGTCGCTGGCTCCACGATGCCGAACTACAACGGACCAGGCGCCTTCAACGGCCTGACCCTCACCGGCGCTCCGCCACTGTCGACCGTCGTCTTGGTCGCCGACCTTTGCCCGATTCCCGGCGGTGCCTTGCTTGGGTCTGGCGAAACTCTGTGGATCAGTCCCTTGTCGCCGACCTTCGCTATCGGTGGAGCCTTGACCGACGCTGCGGGTACGGCAGTCTTCCCCCTCTCTTGGGTTCCCGTACCGGCCGGACTGCAGTTCAGTTGTCAGTTTGCTGCACCCGATCCTGCAGCTCCGCTCGGCGTCTGCTTGTCGGATGCCATCACCGTCACGGTGGGTTTGCCCTAAGACAAGTCCTTAGTTCGCAACTCAATCACTAGCAATCGAGGCCGCCTTCATTGAAGGCGGTCTTCTTCTTGTCCTGGCGGCAACGCGCAAACTTTCTCTTTGTTGATCGGCCTCGTGGCGATCTGTAAGATCAACCCTGACGCGCTCGGAGTCCTAGGCGGGGCTCAGGGGATTTCTTCGACTGACACTCATCAATCCCAGAAATTCAGCGGCGATTCACCCAGCCCAACTTACTTGCCTCGGTCAGCAAAGGCCGACTTGAGGAAGATCGGTACCACAATTCCGATCTCCGACTAAACCGGAGACTTGCCGTCGTGTACCTGCCGGCGCGGCGACCAAGTCAGTTTGACTAGGAGAACTCTTTTGAAGTACATCATGTTGGCGATCTTTATTGCAACGATCGTTGCGGCACCAGCAGGGGCCCAAGCTTTGCAGACCAACGGGGCGACTCACGCGCTACAATTTGACGCAGCGGCTGCGACCGCAATCGGATCAGCAGTTCCGGTAACACTGCGGACCTTCACGGGTACGCCAGTGACCATCAACATCCAAGGCGGCACGGATGCGGGCGGCAACGCGGCGCAGCCCTTGGTCTTGCTCTATTCAGCTTCCAACACGGCCGGCACGACGATTTCGCCGGAGGCGTTTTTTGGTGGCGGTGTACGGCTGGACCTCGTCGATATCGGCAACGTCGGCTACCAAGACCAGATCATCGTAAATGGGTTCAGTGATCCCGCTTTCGGATCAACCGACAGCAACGGGCTCTACTCGTTGACGGTTGCCCTGCCCACTTGTGAGCAGGACCCCTTGGCCGAGATTTGCACGACCCAAGCCTTCAGCGAGATCTCGGTGCAGGCCGTGGTGGTTGACGCCACCAATCCGCCTTTCAGTCTCGAATCGACCGGCGCGGGGACCTTGGAGGTCGTCGACGGGTTCGAAGAACTCCCGCTTGTTCCTTCCATGAACGAGCAGTTCTCGAACATTGCCTTTCGAGATGGTTTCACCTTCAACTTCTACGGCACGACCTACACCGACGCCTTCGTTTCTGAAAACGGCTACATTCAGTTCGGAAGCGCAAGCCAACTCAGCACTTTTCCGAATCTCATCGTGGCGAGTGTCTTGGGTGCGCCGCCACGCATCATGTGCTTTTTTGATGACTTGGTTGTGGCGCCGTCAGGCGGCGCTTCACCGAGAATCTACGCCGAGCATTTCATCGAGAACGGCGATCGAAAGGTCAAGTTCGTGTTCGAGAATCTTCAAGAGTTCGCTGATCAGACTGGCCCCCACGGAGGCCAAATCACGCTTGTCGAAAGTGGTGAGATTGCGATTCTCGTGGACGGGAGCAACGCCTTTCCGGACCTCAACACGATGGTGGGTATTTCGTCGGGGATGGCGCTATCCGTCCAGACCGGTCCCGGCTTCTCCCTCGACACCGGCCGCGACCTAAGCGCGGGGATCGGTATGGGCCAGAGTTTCGGTGCCGGACGTTCTGTTTTCGAATTGTTCGATCACGGATCTTTCATCTCCGTTACGAATCCTCTCGACCTGATCGGACTCGACACCGGTAACGCGGTAGGACCGGGCTTCGCACTCATACCCGACCCGTCGCTGATCCCACCAACCTCGGGCTACATCATTCAGTGAGCGCTCTTAAAGGGTCAGTCGTTTTCCTCCCGGTTAACGCTGCCTGACACGACAACGACAAAACCGCAGCGTCGCAGCAACGCGACCCTGCGGCTTTCTTGTTTTCCGTCGAAGCGACCTACCTCAGTTGACGTGATGAGTGCCCTGGGGATAGTCATCAGAAAGGAAGTCGCCGCGACCCTTAAAGGTGGCGAAGTGCCCCTCATGCTGGGGCTTCGTTTTGTGCTGGACTTCGTGGCCAAAAGGCGGTGCTACCGAGTGATCCTTGCTGTGGATCATTTTGGCATCGTGGTGAGCCCCCTCGATTGTCCAGCGCATCGATTCCAGTACCCCGTCACTCGACCGCGGCTCCATCGACAACCCATCTTCACGCATCATGGCGTCGCGCTCGGCCGCCGGATCGTACTGCATCTGACAAGCAGACAGCCCTCCCATTAGGCAAAGCAACACCAAGCACCTCGTCAGTCGGCAATCCATCGGGTCTCCAATCATCAAAACGGTTCGGTTTCAGCCGAAAGTGTACCCAAATCTGACACGCAGTCGAAATTCGCCTCTAGGCCGGTCCGGCAACGACCCCGGCACCAGGGGAACTTGCAGCCCTCTTAATTGATGAAATCTCGAAGTTCAATGTCAAGTTTTCATCAAATGGCGGCTCTTTCAAAAGGCATTAGGTGTGCAGTTTGATGCCGCATCGATCGCAGGGTCAAATCTAGACGCCTCGTCGGTGCGGCTCTCACAGCGGTGCAGGGGCAAGGTTTTTCGAAGCCAACAAGGGCCGAGTGATTGTCATGAGAACCAGGCTGAAGCGCCATCAAGCCGCAGGAGGTCACATCCTGTTTTTCGGAATGTAGATCTTGTCGACTTGCCATTTTCCGTCGACTTCGTGTTGATGGATGACATGATCGCGGGGCCACGTCCAGGGCACGCCGACTTGCATGTGGCCGCGCGGAAGGCGAGTCGCTGCCTGCATCTCGGTTTTGGTGGCGGGCCGTAGTTCGCGGTCGGTATGACCTGCACTCAGGTATGGACCCTTTTCTCCCGAATAGAAGTAGATGCGACCATCCTTCCCCCGGTTCGGATGGTAGATCGACCGCCCGACTTCGCGCCAGTTTCCCCGCGGAGAGCGCAACATGATTCGCATGGGTTCTTGGGAGTAGCGATCGGCGGCAGCGCGACGTGCGGTCAAGAAGACCGAGCCCTTGGCTGAGATCAGCCTCGGAGGTTCTTCGGCTCGCAAACATAGATTTGCAAGTTCTTTTCGGTACGGAAGCAGCTCACGAGTTCCGGTCTTCAAATTCATGACCTCGACCATGGCGTCCGCCTTGAGTCTAGTTCGCTTGTGTACCAAGACCAAATCACCGCAAGTCCACCCCAGCTTGAAAGTCCCGCCGCCTTGTCCTCGGTTTCTGAGATTCAAATGTTCGATAATCCGGACGCGCTTCGTGCCGAAGTCGTAGCGGCCCAAACGCCAGATGTCCTTTTTGTAGTCCAAGGTCTCATTCATGAAGTCAGTTCGATGACGTATGAGCGAAGACTCGCGATGGGTAAACAGAAAGCCGGAACCATCCGGGAGAGGAGAAACAGAATGGAACTCCCATTTCTGTTCAAGGGGAGGGCCGCAAGCGCCAAGGTGTCAGCAGCCAACTTCGTTGAGGGCAATTCGGCGATTTATCGCCACGCTCTTTGAGGCTCATTGGGTTCTGAGCCTCATTCATCCTGGTGGTCGGCATCCGAGCCATGCCTTCGAAAACCTCGGAGGTTTTTCCTCTTCAAGCGCCGTAGGCGCCCCCACCCCAAAAAAAGAGGCCTCCCCAAGCCGCTCTTGACAAGCGATCTGAGAAGGCCAATGCCTCCGATATCTAAACCCCGGAGACAAAGTCTTGTCACAAACGCTGCCGCCCAAATCCAGCCTTTGGCCAATCTTGTTTCAAATTGATGAAGACCTTCGTGACAAATGCCGGTCACTTTCCTGCCGAT
>JAZGFI010000081.1:0-3562 GCA_036479435.1 Planctomycetota bacterium
GTACACGTATTTAGGAATTACTGTTTTGAAAAACAATACTTCGCTATCACTGCGCGTCTTTAAAGAATTTTACTCCCTTCTGTTTATATTGTCAGGAGTGTTATTGATAACGCCTGACTGTGAAGCATTACAGATTTCTGGTGGCACACGCCAACGCCACGAGCGATTTTATCAAGGGGCTGATAAAGATTTCCTCGCGTCACAGCTTGACTGGTCGGGAGTCGGCCGAAGTGTGGGGCCTGGAAGAACTCCTTGGCTAACGATGATCTCGCCAAGCTATTTTATTTCGTCAGCACACTTTGCTCCGGACTTCGGAGAACCGATCATTTTCAACCATACCAACGACCCGAATGGGCCTTCGGAACAGCACGCACGAAAATCGGTACGACTGTTTGGTGGCACCGATACTTTGTTGGGCAAGTTGTCCACTCCAGTCTCAGACAAAGTCGCCAAATACGCGATCTACCCTCTCTTGGATAATCTCTCTGACTATCGAAATAAAGAAATTTATCTCGTCGGAAGATCCCCTTTCACCCAACCCTCGCAGACTCAGTTTGATGTTGCTATCGGTCGCAATTCGATCAATTCCGTTTCTTCGATCTCTAGGTTCAATGAATTTTCACTGAAGCATAGTTTTGACCCGAGTTCAGGGTTCTCTCCCGACGAAGCAGGAGTAGTTACCGGAGACTCAGGTGCCCCTTCCTTTATCCTGGAGGGTAACCAGTTGGCATTGATTTCAACGCACTGGGGGGTGAGGGACGACGCGTTTTTACCCTCTCATCTCAGAACGATTCGATCTATTGTCGAAGCTGGCGGCGAGTCGCTAGTGGAGTTTGTTCCCGAGCCAACCTCTTTGGGCTTGATAGTCCTTTCTATGATGGGCCTTGGGTTAGGGCGAGATCGATCGAAAATAGGGTATACACCCTACCCCTGTCCTCCAGCCCAAAAGTAGAAAATGATTATGGCTCGGCGTTATTGTCGCTGGTAGCTCTAGCACCGACACGATTTTGCAAATTGAGCATGTTCCCCGCCCAGGTTAAGGTGACAGACCGACGAGCGGCGCGGCTATGCCAACGCCCAATAAACTTGGAAACGCGGTAAGCGTCCGATACAACTAGCGTCGCTCGGCAAGATTTCTTCGCAGGGCCCGTCGGTCTCTTTTCTTGGCTTGGCGTGCTTCTTGCTCGTTTTTTCGGTAGGTTCTTATTGATTCGGGATGCGTTTTTGCCCAACGGTCGGGTAGCAACTCTTCGAGGTCGGGTTGGCCGGAGGCCAAGCAGCGCAGGACATCATCGACGTAGGCCCATAGGTCCAGTTGGTGGCGTGCGGCGGAGGCAATGAGCGTGTACATCGTTGCTGCCACTTCGCCGCCTGCCGCAGAACCGAAAAACATCCAATTCTTTCGACCGATCGTTAGACGTCGCAAGTCACGCTCGGTGTCATTGTTGTCGATCGGTAAATTTTCGTTCTTGTTAAATGCCTGTAGCGGCTGCCATTGGTTGAGCGCGTAACGAACGGCTCCTCCGATCGCGCTCTTGGGAAGTAGTTCTGGAGCTTGCTGGTCGAGCCAAGATTTGAATTCACCGAGGATCGGCACCGATTCACTTTGGCGAAGCGCCAGTCGCTCCGTGGCGGAATAATCCCAGGCACGGTCTTCGATATCGTACAACTGCCGATAAAAGGCTAGCGCACGCGAAGCACGTGTCGGATCGTTGCTTTTGGCCGTCTCAAATTTACGACGCGCATGCGCATGGCAGCACGAAGCAAGAATGCGATCGCCGCTTCCCAAATAAACACCGTCGTTGACGCCGTACGCATCGACCGTGACCCAGCCATGGTAATCAGCTAAAAACTTTGCCGGGCCATCCCGCTCGCGACTTTCGTGAAAGAAAAACATGTTGTAGGGAGCCGCATCGCGTCCCCTGGCCAGCCACATCCGCGCGGTCCGCATTCTTCCGGGGAGGCTCGTGTCTTGCAGACGCACGGGCGTGTCGTCCATGCCTAACACATTGCTTTGCAGGAGCCGTTTTTTAATCGTGTCGATGAGCGGACGAAGTAAGTCGGCAGCGGCGCTGAGCAAGTCGACTTGCGTACTGCGAGGAATCACCACGCCCGCACGAGCAAAAACGTCTTCCAGGCGGTACAGTGGCAGGTGATCTGCATATTTTCCGAGAATAATCTGCGAGGTCACCCCAAAACCGTAACGCGAACCGGCCGTCAAGGCGGCATTCTTTTCGTTGGATTGCGGCGGTGGGGCGACCGTCACGCCCGTTTTGCACTTGCTGCAAGCACGTTTGGGATAGTGCAGCTCGTGGACGAGCATCTGCGCAGGGACATATTCCAGCCGCTCGCGAATGTCAGTCGCGATGATCGGCATCTCGTCGCCGCAGCAAGTACAAAGACGCTCCGCTTCGGAAACGTCGATGACCTCGACTTCGCGCGGAAGGCTCTCTGGAAAACGGGCTTTCTTGCTTCGCTGGCGACGCTCGTAAGTGATTTCGATCACCTTTTCGTTGGCGTCAGCATCTGAGTTGGCAACTTCCTCGCTCTCATCAAAGAGTGAGAGCTGCGAGTCGTCTTCGACGTGCCGCTCGCTTCGCCGACCGTAAATATAGCGTTTGAGCTGTTCGTACTCGAACTTGATTCGCTCCAGGTCTTTGGCCAAGCTCTCATTCGTGTCGTTGGTTTGTTCAATCAGAGTGTGGCACGCTTCGAGAGAGTCGGGCAGTTTGATCATGCCTCCGATTTTACACAGACGCTATTGCTATGCTAGGGCAATACTCCTAAGCAGAAACATTTTCACTCGAATGTTTTGTCGTCCCGCGATAACGTTTACGTCGTTTGGCTGAAGCCAAGTCGATGCCCGAGAGGAGTAGCGACAACTGCGTCGAATCGATCTCCAGAGAGTTTTCCGTTTCGCTCAAGGCAGAAACCTGAAACGTACCCTTTTCGAGACGCTTGTACCAAATCACCAAGCCATCCCGATCCCACAACAAGAGCTTCACGCTGTCGCGGCGACGATTAAAGAACAGAAATAGATGCCCCGAGAGCAACTCGACATCGCGAAAATGCGTGGCGACCAAGCCACTTAAGCCATTGAAGCTTTTACGCATATCGGTCACACCGGTATAGACAAAAACCCGACTGGTCGAGGAGAGAGTCAGCACGGGCTAGCCTCCGAGTGGGTTGCTTCGATCACCGCAGAGAAAATGACGGTCAGTCGCGAGCGAGAGAGGTCGACGGGCAAATCGATCGACGCGCCGCCGGGTAACGTGAGTGTCGCCACCTGGACGGTGTCCAGTCTCAGTGGAACAAACCGAGGAGATGGGCTGCTCATTGGGCTGGCGAGCTTCTTCCAACGATAGAAGCTAGGCGTCGAGACGCCTTCACTCCGGCAGAACTCCGCGACGGTCAAACCCGTGCTGGCAAAACGCGTGAAACGCTCTTGCCAAACGGACAAAAGCTGAGGGTTCGGCGAACGGGACATAGGCGACTCCAGGGGTGAGGATGGAATCCTACCAGCCTAGCGAATCCTGAATGTATGCCCCCGCCGAACGCTTAC
>JAZGFI010000082.1:0-8287 GCA_036479435.1 Planctomycetota bacterium
CATCACCGTAGGATCATTTTCGGGTCGAGTCATTTTCGTGTTCCTTGAAGTAGAAGTGCTTACAAGAGACAGGAAATGGCTCGCTCTTTCAACTCAAACTTCTCGCCATGCCCGAAACGGGCATGGAACTGGGGGCCTGCCGAGACCGGCAAACGCAGGCTGCGCCCAAGCGATGGCTTCGCCATCACTCGGGGCCCCGCAGCTGAGAAGAGAGGCCGAAGTGGAAAGTACAGAAGAGAAGTTACACCACCCAGATTGCCCTGCACTTCATCCTGATAGCGCAAATCGGACCCACTCGCGAAGTAACCGATCTTGATCGCAGCGCCCGTGAAGAAACACTCAGGGTCGGGGTGAAACAGCAAGACGGCCGCCCGCTTGACGTAGCTGCCTTCCGTTAGCCTCAGCTTCCGAATCAAACTCGCGTCGTCTTCTTTGAGGGCTTCAACGCCGAGACGTTGGCTGCGCAGTGCTCGCTCGCGGAACTTGGCCAGAGTTGCCGCATCCAGGTCGCCAATCGCTACGCCGGGCAGCGGAACTCCGTCCCAGCGCTTGCCGGTCTTGCCCAAGAGAAAACGGTCGAGGGCCGCGCCCTTGAGCATCTGCTTGGTGCTGCCGCTGCGATAGTGGTACTCGCCGCGGTAGCTGATCGGAACCGGATAGGGCTCGACCACGATCCGCAGAAACGGCTTGCCGTCTTCCTCCAGCAGGTTGATGTCCGCGACGATGCCGAGCAGGTCCCGCACCTTGTTCGGCAACTCCTCCATCAGCCGTGCAGCGTCCTCGAGACCCACCACTTGCCCCTTGTCGTTCCGGCCAATGTCCAGCACGCCGCCCTGCGCGTTGGCGAAGCCGCACAGCCACTTCAGGTACTCGTCGCGCCAGGACGCCTTCCATTCGGTGTGCTGGTCTTCGTTCATGCGCTGGCCTCCTTGAGGCGTTTTTTGAAGCCCTCACGCCATGCCTTCAGTGATTCGAGGTCACCTCGCAGCTCTGGCTCGCCGGGCAGGAAGCTCGGTGCTTCCTGCGATTGGCTGTGCTCGTAACAGGAATACTTCGTCATCAATTCATCGAAGAACTTGCAGTCCTCTGCACTAATGCAACTGAGTTTCCCCAGGCGATTCATGGTCGTGATGCTCTGCCGATGGCGCATGACCACCTTGCTCAGCAGATCATCTTCAATAGAGCGCTCCAGCAATTCGCGGAACTCCGCACAGATGCTCTGAGCGTGAATCCTGTAGGTCAAGCGCCCGTGTTCGTCCTCGGTGCGCTTATCCTCATCGAGGCAAACGGCCTCGGCCTTCTCCTCAGCGGTGTACTTGCAGCAGTTCTTCTTGGCCATGCTAAACTCCTTCGTTTCAGTATACGAAGGTGTCAACAGGATCGGGGTAGGGTTACGGCGGACCGTCCGCTGGGATGAGTGTTACTCCTTTCCGAACTCTTGGATCAGTGTTTCGAGAACCTGATGACTCGCCCATTTCTGAAGGAGAAGGCTATCGACTGGGGCTCCACGTCGTAGTACCACACGCTTTCATAGCCAGCTCTCATGTCGGACACGACACGATCTGGTTTTCCGAATCTATCGAGCAGCTGTTGGTAGGTCGCCCCCAGTGACGAGAGTGTCACGTCTACTTCAGGTTTCTTGGAAGCGCTGTGCAAGGCGTTCTTGTTCTGAGGAAGTGACCACATCGAAATGGGCGGCGATAGCATTGGCCCAAATTCGGTCAATCCCCGAATGGTCTTTGTCAACTCCTGAATCGCCTTGATCAACGTTTCGGATTGTTCATCGAGACTCGTAACCGCGTCACGGTTGGCAATTCTCTGGTCTTCAGGAATTGGTGCGGTTGACCGTCTCGCCAATATCGACCCGATGTGCTTAACGGTTTCGCGAAGATCATCTGAAATCTGTGACAGCTGAGCTCGCTGTTGAGAGAGTTCATGGCTGCGAATCACATTGGGGTCGCCCTCGACGGATGAGCCCAGCACGCCCCACACGACGAATGCGCCGACCAAGACGCCCGCGAAAGCCGCAACGATTGTGCTGACAACCTGTGATGGCACGCCTGCTTTCTCCTTAAATAGGTCTAACGAGTTCTCATTCAGCTGCGGGCCGCGTAGCGGACCATCCGCTGCATTGAGCTATTGTGCGTTGACCACGGCCGTAACATCGACTCGAAAAAGGACTACGCCAACAACGAAGAGAATGCCGAAGTGGCAACACCTTGTCCAGCGAAAGATGCGACAGGGTAAGCCGACATTGAGGAGCCGGAACGGCCGGTTGGCTGTAGCTGGGCGCGAACGACCAGACGACTGGACCAAGCCGTTGGCTCTTGGAAATGGCGGGCGGGATAGCAAGGAAAGGGGTGCTTGGAGGAAAGCCGGCAGCGAGGGCCCCGCGCTGAGAGCGTGGACGATATACTGCGGGTCGTGCTGGATGGATCTTTGGCGCAAGGCCGGAGAGATCGAGTCATGGTTTGGACGGGAGCCCGGGCGTTATGTCGACGAGTCGTTTTCGTGTGCCTCATACGCTGGTGTTGTTGTTTGGGATGATTGTGGTGGCCTGGGGGCTTACTTGGGTCTTGCCCCAGGGAGCCTACCGGACGTCTTCGGAGGATGGCGGGTCGGTGCCCTATCGGTTTTTTCCGCTGGATGCGGAGACGATGAGCGAGGGGAAAGGCGTCAGGTTGGCCTTGGATCCGAATGCCGGTGCGATTGCGGCGGGTCGGTATCGGATGGAAGAACATCACGACGATCACATCCGGCAGCTGGTCATTCCCAACTCTTATGCCGAGCTACCGGATGATCAAAGAAAGCGCTTGGGTCCCGAGACAGTTTTCATGGCGATCCCGCGGGGGTTTGAAAAGGCCAAGGACATCATCTTTTTCATCTTCATTATCGGTGGTGCCTTTGCGGTGTTTCGGGCGACCGGAGCGGCGGACGCCACAATTGGAACGATGCTGAGGAAGTTCGGTGATCGGCCCGCCTTGTTGGTGTTTGCGGCGATGTTCGTGTTTGCGATCGGGTCGAGCATGATTGGGATGGCGGAGGAGTACATCCCCTTTGTTCCACTGTTGTTGGCGCTTTGTGTAGGTCTGGGATTTGACCGCGTCACCGCGATTGGGATTTTGTGTGTCGGCTATGGCGTGGGCTACGGCACCGCGATGGTGAATCCCTTTACGGTGGTGATTGCCCAAGAGATTGCGGGCTTGGAACCGACGTCGGGCGTTTGGTTGCGGGCGGCGATCTTCCCGATCTTTTTGGCGGTCGGGTTTCATCATGTTTGGCGCTATGCGCAGAAGGTGAAGGCCGATCCAACGAAGAGCTTAGTCCACGGAGTTGAGTTTGCGGGCGAGACGGCGACGGCACCGGATTTGAAACTCAGCGGGAGCCGTTTGGCTTCGTTGTCGTTGGTCGGGGCGGCTTTGGGTTTGGTGGTCTGGGGCATCCAGGTTCACGGTTGGTACTTAGTCGAGATGGGCGCGATCTTTTTGGGGCTTACGGTGGCCCTGGGGCTGATCGGGAGATTGGGCGTCGACAACACCGCCAAGACTTTTTGCGCGGGAGCGGCGGAATTGACGACGACGGCCTTGCTAGTTGGTTTTGCGAACACGATCAAGATCGTTTTGGACGACGGGCAAGTCGTGGACTCGATCGTCTACCTCGTGGCACAACCTCTGCAGGAACTGGGTTCAACCTTTGCGGCCATAGGGATGTTCTTAATGCAGAGCCTCTGCAATCTGTTTATCCCCTCGGGCAGTGGTCAGGCCTACGTGACGATGCCGATCATGGCGCCGCTGGCGCGTGAATTGGATATCACCGCGCAGACGGCGGTTCTGGCTTATCAGTTCGGCGATGGCTTTACGAACATCATCGTGCCCACGAATCCGGTGCTGATCGGGATCTTGGGATTGGCGGGGATTCCTTATGACCGTTGGTTCAGGTTCGTGGGTCCCTTCATCTTGAAGGTGCTCGTGCTGGGTTCGGTGGTCATGGCCATCGCAGTGGCGATTGAGTACACCTGAGTTTCGCCTCCGGCTTCAATCGCCGAGGGCATTGAGCCGCAAGGTGACCACCTTTACTAGTTGCGCGTTTAGGAACGGAGAACTCGGTCATGGTTGATGCAATTCCCAAAGATTACCCGCGCATCTCGCCCTACCTCATGGTCGAAGATCCGGCGGAGTGCCTGAAGTTCATTGAAACGCTCTTTGATGCCAAGCGCCTGGAGACCATCGAAGGCCCCGGCGGGACCATCATGCACGCGGAGACGCGCATCGGAGACTCTGTGATCATGATGGGTGCGACACGCGAAGGCGTACCGGCCTTCCCCGCCATGCTCTACATCTACGTCGAAGATGTAGATGCGATGTACCAAAAGGCCATCGACCTTGGAGCCACAGGGGTCAATGAACCCGCGACTCAGTTTTATGGGGATCGATCCTGCGCTCTGAGCGACAAGTTCGGAAATCACTGGTGCTTGGCGACGCGAATCGAAGAGTTGACGTCAGCAGAATTGAAGAAGCGAGTGGACGAGATGATGGGCGGTTAAGTCCCGAGTCACCCGGTGGCACGGCGGAATGTCTGGGGCGGAGTCTTCTGAAGGTTCCGGCTCTTGCTGCTCAGTCCCACCCCTGCTGCGCGAGCCAGCCGCGAATGATCTCACACACCTCGTTCAAGCTCGCGCGCTCGCCCCAGAACATCGGCGCGATCTCAGCGTAGGACTTTTCGACCGCTGCGCGTTTTTGGACATCATCAAGCCTCAAGGCTGGTTCGCCTGAGCTGGGAAGCGCTCGAATGTCCTTGTTTGCCAGCATGTCACCTGCGAGTTCAGAAGTGGTCATCTCTAGTTTTGGAAGCCTGCTAACAGATCGCACGATCTGGGCTGCGTCTTCATAGTGTCGTACGAAAGCGTCGGCTTCGAAGACATCCCGCTCGAAACGCCGCGACATGGCGTCGAGTTTCTCGATTAGTGTCACCATTGGATGGACACACCGCACCGATAGTGGCCGATTCCTTTCGTATCCATCTAGCATGCCCTGAGCTTCCAGGTAGTCGTGCACGAAGGAGCTCAGCGCCAGTTCGACCTGCGGCACGACCCTCGCGTGTCCAACTTCAAGACGAACAAACGGGCTCATGGTAGGTGCAAGGCCCTCCATTCGGGTGCCGGGATAGTGGCCAAGATAGTCCGCTCCTCGGGCGCGTTCGTCGACGCGGCTCTTGTCGCGCTCGATCCTCATTGAGGGAACAATCAGTGCCCCTTGGAGCTCATCAAAGAAGGCCCGACGCTGTGCCGTCGGGCCCTTATTGAAACTGGCCCAATTTGCGACTTTCGGCAGCCCCACCGTCGCTCCAGGCAGTATCAACAGATCAAGATCCTCCGAGAATCGCTGGATGATCCCAAAGCCCTTCGAAAGAGAGGTTCCGCCCTTGAACCAAATGTCGAGGCCGGTCTCGTGCAGCGCCCACAAGGTGTGAGTTACCCAGTAGTCCTTCTCCACTAGGGCCTCAGAGATCCCAGCTTGGCGAGCAACTATTGCCAGGAGCTGCCCAAAGTCCCTGTCCTCGTGGACAAAACTCATGCTGCCAGTCCCGCCGTTTCGATGGCGCGTTTCACCAGCTCAAGAGTCGCCTTGGTCCCGAAGTCTTCGGCCATCTTGATGAGGCGAGTCGTATCAGAGCGGCCGCGGCTCAATGCGGCGGCGAGTCCCTTCTCCAGATCTGTGAGTGCTACGCCCGCCATGTGGTGATGCTGGATCAGGTCGATTGCGAAAAACTCTGGCGTGGGTTTCGCGGGAAAGAGCACGCGACGAAGCAGGTAGCGCTGACCGTCGAAGGTGAATTCGCCGCTGCGCTTAGTGTTGTAGACGAGCGTCGATGCGAACATCGCCGTGGAGCCCAAGCCGAGGGGGTTCCACTTCGACGGACCGCTGATGAGAAAAGGGCTGCCGTCAAGAAACGCACGAAGGACCTCAATCTTGTCAGGTGGTGCCTCACCAAATCGGCTGAGTTTCGGGACGTAGAAGAGCCCGTGCGCAACCCTCCGCAGTTTGCCTTCTTGAACTAGACACTTCGCGAATCGCGCAGGATTCGCGCTCCAGTGTCGGAACTCTCGAGTGCGGTAGACCTTGCCGGGCCTTGGACCTGAATTTGTCGACGATGCCATGTTCTTGTCCCCGACTGCCTATGTCGGAAGTTGTATATTATTTACCGTAGATAAAGTACTGATTTGAGGTGATAACTGCAAGCGAAAAGGTGGCTGGACAGCATTCAGCTGGCCGGTCAGGATGGCTGTAAGTAACTCAGAATGAGCCCACGGGCGTGCCCAAAACGTAAGCAGGACTGCTTCGTCAAAGGAGAAATTGGATGCATCGCGGATTGACCCTCGTCGTGACATTGGTTGTGCTGGCTTGTTCCCGGTTTGGTTTTGCGCAGCAAGAAGAGGCGCTTAGTCCGAATTGGAATCGCTACCACTCTTCCGCCGAATCAGATGCTCTGCTTACAGCATGGCACCGGGAGTGGCCGGGATTTACGAAATTGCATCTGATCGGAAAGACGCGCTTGGGGTCGCCGATGTGGGTGCTGGAGATTACGGATCAAGCCAGTGGTAAGGCTGAGGAAAAGCCGGCCTATTACTACGACGGCAACATTCACTCCTCGGAGCTGACGAGTGCCGAGGTTGCGCTGCATTTTGCTTGGTCCATCCTCAGTCAACATGGAAAGAGTGAGCGCATCCAGAGGCTGCTCCGCCGCCATACGCTTTACGTCCGGCCCAAGTTCAATCCAGACGGGGCCGATGTCACTTTACATAGCTACCACGACCCGCGCAGCACACCTCATCCATACGATGAAGACTTCGACGGGCGGCTGGACGAAGATCCCGACAATGATCTCGATGGCGACGGCGCTATTACCGCCATGCGGGTCGAGAATCCGGATGGGCAGTGGATCGTTGATCCCAAAGAACCCCGGGTCATGATTCGGCGCGCGGGCTGGCCAACACTGGGGAAGGCTTACGACGTCTATAGCGAAGGCCTCGACGATGACGGGGATGGCAAGTACAACGAAGACGGTGTTGGTGGCATCGACATGAATCGCAACTTTCCGCGCAACTGGGGACAGGAGTTTGAGCAGAAAGGCGCGGGGCCCTATCCGCTGTCGGAGCCAGAGACACGGTGTACGATTGAGTTTTTGAACAAGCATCGCAACATCGGAGGGCTGTTCCATGGCCACACCAACGGCGGGTTTTTGTACCGGCTGCCGTCAACGACCTCTTGGGACAACTTCGATGTCGCAGACCAAAGGCTGATCCAACACATCGCGTCGTTTTACGCCAAGACCACCGGGCAGAAAGTTCGTGCTAGCTTTACCGATCCGCGTTCGCATCGTCACGGGACGCTGATTTCTTGGGCCTACTGGAATTATGGCGTCGTCGCATTTGTCCCTGAGTTTTGGCGCGGCATTGGGGATGATTTGAACAAGGACGGGCGAATCAGCTCGGCGGAGAGGTTTCAATACAACAAAGACAAACTCGGGGGCTTAGGCTTTGCCGAGTGGAAGAGTTTTGAGCATCCAACTCTGGGCCGGGTTGAGATCGGGGGCTGGCGGCGGCGCTTTACGAGCAGGAACCCGCCAACGCCGGATCGCTTTCCGGGGATGAAGGATCGGCGGCTGTTGCAAGATGAGTGCGAGCTTTACTTACCCTGGATGCTGTGGTTGGCCGAGACGACGCCGCGGGTTGTGGTTGAGGACGTTGAGGTTCTGGCTTTGGGGACGAGTAAGACAGGTGGGCTGAGCCCACTGCGAGTTTCGTTGACGGTGCGCAACGCTGGTTACTTTCCGACAAATATCACGCGGCGAGCGATTCAGAACAAGACGGCAGTGCCGGTGCGGGCGATGGTCTCGATGGTCGATGCCAGCTTACTCGTCGGTGAGAAACGGGTGGAGCTGGGGCATTTGTTGGGCGGGCGCGATCTTGGACGAGCGGGAAGAAGGGGGTCGTTCAGGCGATTGGTTTTTGTGGTGCAGCCGCAAACAGAGAAGGCAGAGTTGCGCTTGGAAGTGGCGTCGCAAAAGGGTGGGACGATGCGGCGGGTGATTCGGCTTCGACCGGCGGGAAAGTAAAAGGCGCTAAGCGGTTATACGGCGTCAGACACTTTTCTCCCGTTATACGGCGTCAGTGCGCTGGGAAAGCTCAGTCAAGGAGGACGAAATGACTTAGTCAGATCTGAAACTTTGCTCGAAACCCTATGGGTACCCAATCCCATCCGGCCAAGGTCGACCACCAGCTGGAACC
>JAZGFI010000083.1:0-9137 GCA_036479435.1 Planctomycetota bacterium
TTCTCTTTTCGGAAGTCACGATGGCACGCCCTCCCGCATCGCTTGCTTTCCCGCGCCTTCAGCAACTCCGACGGTGTGGCATTGATCCCCTGCCCTTCGCTTCGGAATGAGCAGGGTGAATGGCGAACCTGGGACCTCGAAGTGAGCTTTGCCTTTCCCTGCACCGATCCAGTTCGGCTGCCATTCGACCCGAGCCTCCCAAATCGCAACCTGGGCTCCCTCAAGATGCCGCCTTCAAGACAATTGGCACTAGATCTCGCGGAATCCGACCGGCGGTTGATGCCCGGTCTTCGACCGCCGCGTTTCAAAGTCTGGGCGAACTTCGATGAGAAGACACCTTTTGTTTATCCCTATTGCACCGTCGGAACGACCGAGTTTGCGGACATAAGTGCGCGAGCATCCTTTGGATGGGTTGGCATTGGTCTCGAGTTCACGGTGACGACCCCGCCTAGCAAAGCGCCAATGTCTCACTCGGCTCCGCAACGCATCGTCCACGAAGTTTTTCAAGGTCCAAAGATCGCGAAGCTCGACAAAATTCACGTTCACCAACTCAAAGCGTTTCGAAGCAAGCGCAAGATCCTAGGCAAGATTCTGGACTGGAACGGACAGCCCATTCCAGGCGCGAAGATCAGGTATGGATTTGAAGGCACGCTACAGAGCGCCATCGAAGACTACAGTTCTGTGACTCTCGACTCACGCTCTTTTCTGCATCTCCCCCTTGATCCCACCATCAACAACTATCTCAGCCATGAGCAACTCCTCGCCGATACAGGCGGACAGAAAACCTCCGCTTTGTTGGATATCAAGCTTGCAGAAGAACATCTTCTGCCTGGCTACGAAGGTTATCAAGCAACAATTAAGATCGATCTGGATACCGTCGGTCCAGCGATTGATATCGGCGAGTGCCAGCTCAAAAAGCCAACGATCTGGGCCACTGGGCGCGTCACCGACTCTCAGGGCAAAGCGATCATAGGAGCCCGAATTGGTATTGCGGAAGCCTTCGATGACGGCTGGGACGCTCTCTACCTCGAAGCCCCGCATGCATTTAGCAACCCGGACGGGGACTACGAGTGTCGCAAGGCGGATAAACATCAACGCGAGTTCCCGACCAAAGAGAGCCAACTGGCACAATCCGTCATGTGGGCTTGGGCCCCGGGCTTTGCCGTGCAAAAGCAGCCCTTCCGTTTCGCCGAAAGCGGGCCCGTTGACTTCATCTTGTCTCCGGCAATCGAGTACGAGTGGGCATTCCTATTCGACTCGAAGATCGACAAGAGTCTCATCAACGTCAACGTCAGCGGACCAGCGGCAGCGAACATCGTCGAGGAAGGAGGCCAAGTCCGCGCTGGCTTCGATTCCGCTCCCCAACCTAGATACCGCTACCAGCAAAAACGCCTACAACCGGGAAGCCTCACCCTAAAAGTCACGCTCAAAGCCCCTTACAAAGGACGGGAGTTGGTTCTCTTCGAACGCACTTCGACCATCATCAAAAGCGGACGCGAGACGATAGACCTGAAAGAGACACTTGAACTCTTCGAAATCAGCGCCACCGATGAATCGGGCGACCCCATCAGGGCCAGGATTCAATTTGCCCGTTACGACTACAAGCATCTCCCGTTGACAATCCCCGGCGATTTTTTGAACAACGCCTGTTCGATTTTCGCAAGCGGCTTTCAATCGCAGCACTATCCGGACGGCATTCCGACGCAAGCGATATCGCTGCAAGCCGCACCAAGGGTTCTCGTTCGGATTCGAAGCAAGGGCAACAAAAGGCCACCTCGAGATCTCGATGGTTTGGAGGCATGGATTTACGAGGAGGACAACGATCGTATCTACATCGAACGTCCAAAGATCAAGAACAATTGCTTCACGATTGCCGTCGTGGAGCGCCAACGACTTCGCATCTCTATATACAACTCCGGGGGGCAGATATTGGAGACGATTGCCAGTGGCCCCAAAGTCGTTCTTGATCCCAACAACCTCCCGGCTGAAATCACCCTTGAGTTCGAATTTAAGTAATCCAAGACTATGCGACCAAGGATTCTAAAGCTCTCTCCAAGTCCTCAACTAGGTCATCAAACTCCTCGATTCCTACCGAAATCCTCAACAGGCCGGCTGGCGGAGCCATCCGATCGGCGAGCGCTGGGGGTACAGAAGCGTGCGACATTTGGCAAGGCAGACTGGCGCTGCTCTTGATCGATCCAAAGCTAACCGTAGAGCGAAAGACTTGAAGCGCTTTCAGAAAACCAATGGGGGAAAGGTCATCGCGTAGTTCAAGCGAGAACACCGACCCAAAAGATCCCGATTGGGCGGCTTGAATCTCGTGACCGGGGTCGTCCGGAAGGCCCGGAAAGTGAATCGACTTCAGCTCATCGCGATTTCGAAGCCAGACTGCGAGCTTCAAGGCCGTTTGGCTTTGCTGTGCAAATCGGATTTTTAGGGTCTCCATGCCACGTTGCAAAAGCCAACTCTCAAAGGGAGCGAGGGCCGTGCCTTCAGCGTTCCGAATGAAGGCAAGTTTCTCGGCGATGGCGTCGTCTTGGGTCGCGACGACGCCAGCCGTGAGATCCGCGTGGCCCGCCAAAAACTTCGTCGCCGAATGAATGACGACGTCGGCACCAAGATCTAGGGGACGTTGATAAGGGGGTGGCAACAAGGAGCCATCTACCACGACCAGGGCGCCGGCTTTTCGTCCGATTTCCGAAAGCGTCCTCAGCTCGAGGATTCCGAGCCCGGGGTTACTCGGACTCTCCAAAAAGAGCAGATGGGCCTTTTTACCCAACGCCGCCTTCACCTCTTCTGGTCGCGTGGCATCGACGAGGGTCAAGTCAAATTCGCCGCGCTCCGCCCGGTGGCCAAGCAGCCTCGCAGTGCCTCCGTAAAGTTGCGTGGCTGCGACGACGCGCCCACCTATGGGAACGGTATCCAAGATCGCACGAATGGCTGCCATTCCACTGCCGAATGCTAGGGCGTGTCGCGCGGACTCTAACTTCGCGTAAGCATCTTCCACGGCATTGCGCGAGGGATTCCCGCTGCGTGAGTAGTCGTAGGGACCCTCTTCGCCGGGAACTCCAGCGAAGGTTGCGGTCTGGTAGATCGGGGGAGAACTCGCGCCGTAGTGCTGGCGTTCTGACCGAGAGGACGGATCATTGACTTTCGCGAGTTTCATGCTGTGATCTCCTCGCAGTTGGTTTCCTTGTCATGGCAATCGATGGAGTGGCGATCGCGGTGGATTTGTAGGAGATCGCCGAGTACGGACTCAGCCGTCGGCCGCCCCCCTGCGCCCAGGCCTCCAAGCCGCTCCCGCAGGCCACTCGCGCATTCAATCGTGACCAAGTTTAGAGCACCGGGCGCGCAATAAAGAGGATCACCAACACCCACTTCTTGGAGTTCGACTTCAAGGGTGGCGCCATCGTCTAAGATGGTGAGCGTCGCAACCTGTCGGATTCTCTGACCTCGCTTCGCGGCCTCGATGGCCCGAGCGGCCGTGGCCTCATTGATGGGAACTGCCGCGACTTTCTCGACGATCTCTTTTCCCAAGAGACGCGCGATGAGTTTCAACTTGTCCTCGGCATCTCGCCCGTCGAGGTCGCGAGTCGGATCGGATTCCGCGAAGCCTCGCTCTTGAGCGACTAAAAGGGTGGCTTGGAAATGTTCGCCTTCGGCGAGACGATTAAGGATGAAGTTTGAAGTTCCATTGAGCAGCCCTCGGATTCTCAGTGGCGACTCTCCGCGACGTGAGAGAGCTCCTAAGCACTCCAACACCGGAAGTGCGCCGCCGACAGCCGCACTTGCGAAGATCTTTTTGAAATCCAGGACTGGCGCTTCCTCGCGGGCGAACCAGGCCTTGTTGGCAGAAACCACTGCACGTCCCTGCTGGCGGGCCTGGTCGATCAATTCTGGAGCAAGGTCTTCACCGCCGAGTAATTCGACGACGACGTCTGCGGGACGCGCCAAAAAGACCTCCATTTGGTCAAATGCTAAGGGTGGGGTTGCGCCCCAGTCTCTTGTTCGATGGCGATCACGGACCAAAACCCCCAATATCTCAAAGAGATCGGGGTACTTTGCAAGCTCTTTGATGAGGGCCGAGCCCACGACGCCACCACCGGCGATGAGGAGATTTAGCTTGGCGGCAGGACGAATCTTATCACCGACCAACTGGGTCAAGGGCGAGCCGACCCGCGTGAAATGCTCGCCGTGAAGAGCTGCCACTTCAAAGGAATAGTCAGCAGCTTCCGCGAATTCGAGGGCTCGCGCCTGCAGGACCTCAGCGCCGAGCTTCAGAGCATCCGCGAAGCTAATCTGGGCAAAACGACGAGGATTGGCATCGGCGACGTTGGGATCGCTTTCGTAGACACCATCGGTGTCTTTGATGAGCCGGCATCTTTGGGCGCCAATCTTCTTGGCCAAGAATACGGCGGAGAGATCCGAACCGCCGCGGCCGAGAAGAATCGTCTGTCCTTCGCGGTCCTTGGCGAAAAACCCGGGCACGACTGCGATCTCACCGGCCTCGAGATGGGACCTCAGAGTGTCCACTTCCAAATCGACTGGGCGCCCGGAAAGCCGCGAGCCTTCCGCGACAAAATTGAGTTCTCCGGGCATCCAACTACGGGCGGTGAGGCCCGCGTTGCGAAGCGCCAGGGTTAGCCAGGATGCCGAAGCGATCTCACCTGTGGCCAGTAGCTCCGCCAACGCTTCTTCATCCGGTTCGGGGGTGTGGGCCAATGCCGCTTGAAAGAGGTCGTCTGTGGTTTCTCCAAAGGCCGATACGACCGCGATGACTTGGTATCCGTCGCGGCGATAGCGATAGCATTCAGCCACGACGGCGTCGAGATCTGCTGCATCGCCAAGAACCGAGCTACCGAATTTGAGAACAATGGTCGGGTTCGAATTAAGCACGGTTCGTCTTCTCCTGCTGGCTGCCATCCGAGGTACGAGGCGAATCGCCATTGGCATCAGATAATGCCCTCAGAGCAACGAGGATTTCTCGTTCTAGGTCAACGGAGGACTCAAGCCCTGCGGACAGCCGAAGGAGGCCATCTGAGATTCCGATGCGATGGCGTTCCGCGGCCGAAAGATCACCGTGAGTCATGGTGGCGGGGTGCGTGATCAGGCTCTCTGTTGCGCCCAGATTCTCAGCTAACTTGATGTGGTTCAGGTGAGCCAGGAATAGCCTGGTGGCCGCAATACCGCCCTTGAGTTCAAAGGCCAAGACGCCGCCACCGGCGATCTGCTGGAGTTTGGCGATCTCAAAGCCGGGATCACTCTTTAGGAAGGGGTAGTGCACGGAGCTGACCTGCTCCGAATTCTCCAAGAGATTTGCAAGAATCTCCGCGTTGCGACAATGGCGTTCGAGGCGCAGGCTTAAGGTCTTGATCCCTTGCAAGGTGAGCCAGGCTTCGAAGGGTTTCTGAATCAGGCCCAGCGACTTTCGGGTCAAGCGAATACGCTCTGCGAGTTCCGCGTCGCGCGTCACGACCATGCCGCCCACTGTGGCGTTATGTCCTTCGACGAATTTGGTGGTCGAGTAGACGAGGATATCTGCGCCGAGGCTGAATCCGTCTTGAAGGAGGGGCGTTAGAAAAGTGTTGTCTAGTGCCAGGGTAATCCCATGGCCGCGAGTGATCGCAGACAAGGCGCGAACATCGCAAACCGCGAGCGTCGGATTGGCGGGAGTCTCCACCAAGACCAATTTGGTCTTAGCGGTGATGGCTGCGGTTAGGGCTTCGGGTTGACTGGAATCAAAGACCTTGTGGCTAATGCCGAAACGCTCCAAGAAGTCGGCCAGAAGTCGGCGAGTTCCGCCGTAAACCACTTCACCGACCAAAACTTCGTCACCTGCGGATAGCAGGCACAGACAAAGCCCCGAGATGGCGCCCATGCCACTGCCAAAGGCAATCGCTTCGCCGCCTCCTTCGAGGGAGGAAAATCGATCTTCTAAAAGCTTGACCGTGGGGTTGCTAGCTCGGCTATAAGTGTGATCGCACTCGGCCCCCAGTCCTCCTTGGGCGAAAGTCGTCGACTGACAAATGCCTGGCAGTATCGCGGGGTCTCCTTCGAGTGGCGAGTGGCCAGCGTGAATACTGCGGGTCTCGAACTGATCGAGTTGATCTTTGGAACTAAAATCTGACTGCATGATCTAAGAGCCTCCTTGACGCGGCCAAAGGAATCACTCAAAGGAGTGTCAACCTTTGAGCCTTCGAAACCGCGCGGCCGGCGACTTTGCTATCGCCGAAGATGGTTTTATTCAGTTGTGATGGGAGCCGACAAAAGAAGCGAAACAGTAGACCGACCGGTCTTAGAGCAAGATGCGATCTGCCTCAGACCAAAAACCCCGAGTGCGGGCTCAGTCTATTTCGAGTTGTCGGAGAAGGGCGCCCGCGGCGGTTTGCTGCGAGCCAGCTCGAAGATTAGTTCAAACGGGCAACAGCATGAACCGGCGCGGGCCGGGCATCGCCATCATCATCATTTTGAACGTTCGAGCCGTCATGGAGAGTTCCTGTTGGGGTGGCCGACACCTTTGCCGACGGGCCATGCTGGCAAATCATCGGCTGCACTCAAGAAACTCTTGAATTTTTTTGCATCAAGAACAGCGAGAGTGGGGTTTCCATCCAGCTTATGTGCCTGTCGCCCTGCAAATTTTTTGCTCGAAGGCGCCGGCAGGCAAAGAAAATTCAAGCGTGCTTGCTCGCCTATTGGTGGTCGATGTATGTTGCGAGGGTGTCCCTTGGGCACAGGGTCTTTAGTGAGAGAAAACGTGACCGGACTTAGTCTACAACTCGACAATACCGTGGCCCTAGCCGCCGGATTTACGTTGTTGTCCGACAAGCACACGTCCCTTAGGGGCCTCATCCCAGTCTCCGTCAATCTCAATACCAATCGCAATACGGCGCTTAGCAGCGACGCGGCGACTGGTGGTTGTTAGGGACTCGATCCAAATAATCATTCAAAGCCTCGTCCTGCGGGACGGGGCTTTTTTTGTTTGCCGGCTTGGCAACTCCCCGTTTCCGCCAGAAACATGGGAGTCCTATCATGTGTGGAATTCTTGCCATCTTCTCCGATGATGCCGCGTCGATACCGGCAGCGCGCGCCCAGATACTATTGGACCGCATGGCGCACCGCGGGCCCGACGCGCGTGGCGTTCACGCCGGTGACTTTTCAAGGCCTGGGAACAAGGGGCCCGCTTTTTGGCTTGGCCATCGCCGTCTCGCCATCGTCGATCCTGAAGGTTCGCCGCAGCCCTTCACCAAAGAGCGCGTAGCATGGGTTGCAAACGCTGAGATCTACAACCATGTCCAGCTTCGCGCTGACATCCAGGGCGAGCATCCCCGCGGTGATTGCGCCGTCTTGGGCCCGTTGTGGAAGCTCTGGGGCGAAGATCTCCCCGATCGGCTACTGGGGCCGTTCGCCTTGGTGCTGGTCGACGAAGTCAGCGGCGAGTGGATGGCTGCGCGCGACGCGATGGGAATTTGTCCGCTTTATCGGGGCCGTTGCGCCGACGGGTCGATATGGTTCGCCTCTGAAATGAAAGCCCTCATCGACGACTGCGAAGAAATCGAAAGCGTGGCGCCTGGAACGTTAGTTTCCGGTCGCGGCATTCGGGCGGAATCCAAGGTCTGGTACGCACCGCGCTGGGAGCAGGCGGCGGCTTCCGAGCTCGATCAGCCCGCAGATGAGGCGAAGCTTCGTCAGCTCATGATCGACGCGGTCGTCGATCGCCTGATGTCCGATGTCCCCAGCGGCGTGCTTTTGTCCGGCGGCCTTGACTCGTCGTTAGTGGCAGCGATCGCAGCCCGTCACGCCGAGCGCTTCCCCGGTCATCCCAAGGGCTCCCAGATGATCGCGACCTTTTCCATCGGCATGAAAGGCTCGCCAGATCTTGCTGCGGCACGCAAGGTGGCTCGGTTCATCGGCAGTGACCACCACGAGTTCGAATTCACCAGCGAAGAGGCACTCGCAGTGGTGCCCAAAGTGGTGTACCACCTGGAGAGTTTCGAGCAGATCCGCACCGCGGTGCCAACATTATTGTTGGCGCAAAAAGTAAAAGCGCTCGGCATCAAGATGGTCCTCTCGGGCGAAGGTGCGGATGAGATATTCGGCGGTTATCTCTATTTTCACCGCGCACCGGATGCGCAAGCATTCCACGAAGAGACAGTTCGTAAGCTGCGGCGCTTGCATCAGTTTGATGTGATGCGTGCCAACAAGGCTCCAATGGCCTTCGGCTTGGAACTACGATTTCCTTTCTTAGATCGCCGACTCGTTGACTGGGTCATGGAACTCGATCCGCGACTGAAGATGGTGGGGGCGGCTTCGAGGGGACCCGTCATCGAAAAACACCTCTTGCGCAGCGCTTTCGACGAGATCACATCGCCCTGGTTGCCCCAGTCCACCTTGTGGCGGCAAAAAGAACAATTCTCCGACGGCGTCGGCTACGACTGGGTCGACTCTTTGAAGGCCCATGCCGAAACGAGGCTCGGGGGCCAAGACTTCGAAGAATCCGTGGCGCGTTTCGGCGATGATGCCCCGGCCAGTCCCGAAATGCTCTGGATGCGCGAGTTGTTCGAAGAACGCTTTGTTCGCGGTCGGGCCGCAGGAGCCAGCGCATTAGCCACCGTTCCGCGTGGCAAATCGCTGGCTTGCTCAACCCCGGAAGCTCTGGCTTGGCACCGAGAGTGGAGCGAAGGCCCCGTCGACATGTCGGGGCGGGCCGCCACCGACATCCACTCCGGCGCAAAAGAAACCTGATGGGGGTGAACACCCCTCCGCACACTGAGTGGGGAGAAAATTTCTTGGGCACTCGGAACTTCGAGATGCCTCTTTCAAGAACGTGTGCGCCCGGTGAACCCCATCTGATCGTGCCCAGTTTTCCTGGCTAGAACATCACTCCCCAAAAAGGAGTTTTTGATGAAGCCCGACAAGTTGACCCCACGTGCCAAAAAGATCTTGGCGCTTTTCCGCGCAAGCTCGAACCTTCCCACGTTAGAGCTCGCCAAAAAAACAAGCTTGAGCGTAACTGTCCGGTGAACCCCATCTTTTTGTCGCGCTACCATGGCACAAGATACCTCCTCTTTTGTTCCTGAGGAGTGATCGCAATGAAGAGCGTGGAAGTTGAGATGCGGGCGGCGTTGGCTGGTTTCGAT